>CAJMMD010000011.1 GCA_905214465.1 uncultured bacterium | reverse complement strand
CGACCACATCGCGACCGGACATGGTCTTGAACATCGCCAGGAAGTCCTCGGTCTGAACCTTGAGCAAGTCGGCCAGGGCCTGCTGCTTCACGGCCTCATCGTCAGACAGGATAAAGCTCTGGATGATGTTCTTGCGATCGCCCAGGAACATGTGCTCGGTGCGGCACAGACCGATGGCCTCGGCGCCAAACTCGAGCGCGAGCTCGGCATCCTCGGGGTTGTCGGCGTTGACGCGCACGCGGTTGGCGTGACCGTCGGTCTCGTCCAAACGGATCTCATCGGCCCAAGACAGGATGGTGTCCAGGTCGCCGGTGAGCTCTGCAGAGACCAGGTCGACCGCGCCGTCGACGACGATACCCTGGGTGCCGTCGATGGAGATGACATCGCCCTCGCGCAGCACGCGGTCGCTGCCCTCGATGCGCACGACCTTCTCTGCCGCGTCAATGTGGAAGCGCTCAACGCCGCAAACGCAGGGCGTACCCATGCCGCGGGCGATAACGGCGGCATGGCTCGTCTTGCCACCGTGGCTGGTCAGGATGCCCTCGGCGGCGACCATGCCCTTCAGGTCGTCGGGGTTGGTCTCCCAGCGGACCAGAATGACCTTGTGGCCCTCGTTGGCGCGCGCGACGGCGTCATCACTCGAGAACACGACCTCGCCCACGGCGGCACCAGGGCTGGCGTTAAGGCCGCTGGCCAGGGCCTCGTACTTCTTGGAGGCGTCGAACTGCGGGTGCAGGAGCTGGTCGAGCTGCGCGGGATCGATGCGGCTCACAGCCTCCTCGCGGGTGATGAGGCCCTCCTCGACCATTTCGATAGCAATGCGCAGGGCGGCAGTGGCGGTGCGCTTGCCCACGCGGGTCTGGAGCATCCAGAGCTTGCCCTGCTCGATGGTAAACTCGATATCGCACATATCGCGGTAATGATCCTCGAGCGTCAGGAACACGCGCTCGAGCTCCTCGCCTGCGGACTCGAGGCCCGAGGTGGTCTTGAGGTCGGCGATGGGCTCGGTGTTTCGGATGCCGGCGACGACGTCCTCGCCCTGGGCATTCACCAAAAAGTCGCCATAGAACTCCTTGGTGCCGTCGGCCGGGTTGCGCGTAAAGGCGACGCCGGTCGCAGAGGTCTCGCCCTTGTTGCCAAAGGCCATGGCCTGGACGTTGACGGCGGTGCCGAGCTCGTCGGAAATGCCGTGCTGCTTGCGGTAGATGCAGGCGCGCTCGTTCATCCAGCTGCCAAAGACGGCCTGGATGGCAAGGCGCAGCTGAAGCTCCGGATCGTGCGGGAAAACGGGCTTACCGTCGGCGACCTCGAGCTCGGGATACAGGGTCGCCTCGACGTTCTCGGAGAAGATGCCCTTAAAGGTCTCGACGAGCTCCTGCAGGTCCTCGGCCGAAAGCTCGGAATCGACACGAACGCCGGCGACCAGGCGGGCCTGGGTCAGGGCGTTCTCGAATAGGTCGGCGTCGACGCCCATGACGACGTTGGAGAACATCTGGATAAAGCGACGGTAGCTGTCCCAGGCAAAGCGCGGGTTCTGCGTCTGCGCGATAAGACCCTGGACGGAATCGTCGTTGAGGCCCAGGTTGAGAACCGTGTCCATCATGCCGGGCATGGAGAACGGAGCGCCCGAGCGGACCGACACGAGCAGCGGATCAGAGGCATCGCCGAGCTTCTTGCCGCAGCGGGCCTCGAGGTCGACCTCGGCGGCAACGATCTCGTCGAGCGCGCCCTCCGGCCACACGTTGCCGGCGCCGGAGTACTCAACGCAAGTCTGGCAGGTAATGGTAAAGCCACCGGGAACCGGCAGGCCGATACGGCTCATCTCGGCAAGGTTAGCGCCCTTGCCACCAAGCACGAAGTTCATGGACTTGTCGCCCTCGGTGACACAGGTGCCCTGGGCGTCGGTTCCAAAACGGTAAACCCTCTTGCAATCGCTCACGATACTTCCCCTTCCATGCGCTTACGCGCACGACCGTGGTAACGAATCGACCCGCCGGATGCAGGCCGTGAGGGAACTATACGGCGGGTTTTGGGCAGGCTTGAGCAGAGGGTGCGCGGTTTGGTAAACGTGCTAAAACAGGCGGTAAACGGTAGGTAAAGTTGGTTACCTTATGAAGATACCACTACAAGAAGAATGCAGGTCAGATGCGATGTATTTGCTAAATCGCTTTATCAATTCAGGCTATTTAGCCACTCCGATGATTTTTCTGGGACGGGGATTAAAAAAATCATTGAGTACCTAATGATTTTTTTAATCCCCGTCCCAGAAAAATCATCACAGAAAGGACTACTGCTGTTGAGCGCGGCGGGCGGCACGGCGTGCTCTTG
The DNA here is from genome assembly GCA_905214465.1 of uncultured bacterium. Taxonomy (GTDB): domain Bacteria; phylum Actinomycetota; class Coriobacteriia; order Coriobacteriales; family Coriobacteriaceae; genus Collinsella. The sequence goes on along the minus strand of CAJMMD010000011.1, from coordinate 72,671 downwards.
CCTCTTGAATCTCTTCGAGGTGAGCAATGATCTCGGCAGCGCTTTCCTCGATGGCTTTGCCGTCGGTACGCACTACAAAGCAGCCCAGGCGTTTCATGAGCGCGCGGGCTTCCGCAAGCTCACTACGCACGCTCTCGGGCTCCGCATAGGAGCCGGCAACGGCACGGGCGTAGTCATCGCTCAAGCGGCTATAGCGAATTTCGGAAATCACATCGACGGTCGAAATCAGGCCGAACAGGCGCATCGGGTCGACCTCATAAATCGACTTGGGCGGCTCCATGCCATGCGCCAGTGGGACATTGGCGACCTTGTAGCCCTGATAGGCTAAATACATCGACAGCGGCGTCTTGGATGTACGCGACACACCCAGCAGCACGATATCGGCACCCGACAGATCGTCGCAACCACGACCGTCATCGTGCTCAACGAAATACTCCATGGCCTCGATACGATGGAAATAGCGGTCATCGGTCTTGTGAATCACGCCCGCAACGCCCTTGGGCGGCACACCGATGAGCGACGACAGCACGGCAAGCGTCGGGCCGATCAGGTCGACCGAACGGATATGCAGCATACCCAGGTAATCGAGCACGCGGGCGCGAAGCGCCGGATCGACAATGGTGTGGAACACGGCGATATCGCGATGGTCCGCATCGACGCGCGGCCCCACAAATGACTTGACCTGCTCCACAGAGGTCACCTTAGGCAGACGCAAAACGCGAAAAGCCCCTTCATCAAATTGCCCGGACGCCGCAAGCACCACCTCACAAGCGGTATCACCGAGCGAGTCGGAGATAACGATAACGGTGGGACGAGCGGTGACCGGGCAATCCATGCGGGGCTCCTTTTGCGCTTATGCGCAGGCTGGCTTACTTTTTGCGGGCAAGCTCACCGATGTTGGCGATGCCGGAGAAAACGGCCTCGAAGCGGTTGAGCAGCTTAAGGCGATTATCGCGAAGCTGCTCGTCCTTGTCCATGACCATGACCTCATCGAAGAAACGGTCGATGGGCGCGCGCAGGGCGGCGAGGGCGGCAAATGCGGCCGGGTAGTCCTCGGCAGCAAGGGCGGCATCGACAGCGGTCTGAGCAGCCTCGGAGGCGTCGGCGAGCGCGAGCTCGACCTCGCCCATCAGGCTGCGGTCATACTCCGCACCCAGCTCGGGCTTGGAGATGTGCGCGGCACGGGCATAGGCGGTAGCCAGGTTGTCAAAGGTCTCGGCATCATTCTTGCGGGCCTCGTCGAGGGCGGCGCAGCGGGCGAAGAAGACGGACGGGGCGATGATGTGCACCGCGGAGACGGCGGCAACGGTATCGGCCGGAATCTTTTCGTCGCGGGCCATGCTCACCAGGCGGCCATGGAAAAAGTCACGAACCTGCTGGGCGACCTCGGCGGCGTCGAACTCAATGCCCTGCTCGCTGTAAAGCTGCAGAGCAAAGTCAATCAGCGACGTGGGATCGATCGGCAGACGGTCGCGCAGGATGTTGATGATGCCGATAGCGGCACGACGCAGCGCGTAGGGGTCGGAGGAGCCGGTCGGGGGCTCGCCGATGGCAAAGATACCGGCGATGGTATCGAGCTTGTCGGCGCAGGCCACGATGCAGCCAGCGGTGCCCTCGGGCAGCTCGTCACCGGCAAAGCGGGGACGATAGTGATCGCGAATGGCATGAGCGACCTCGTCGTTCTCCCCCATCGCGCAGGCGTAGTAACCGCCCATCACGCCCTGCTGGCTCGTGAACTCGACGACGGCGTTGGACACCAGGTCGGCCTTGCACAGGTGCGCGGCGCGAGCGGCATCGGCAGCCAGATGGGCGCCCAGATGGGCCTCGCGGGCAATAGCGAGCGCGAGCTGCTCAATACGCTCGGACTTGGCGAGCACGCTACCGAGCTTCTCCTGGAAGGCGACCTTGGCCAGGCGCTCGCGGAACTCGTCGAGGGAGATCTTCAGGTCCTCCTCGTAGAAGAACTTAGCGTCGTCCAGGCGGGCGCGCACGACGCGCTCGTTGCCGTCGATCACGCGCTCGGCGTTCTCGGGCTTGCTGTTCGAAACAACCACGAACTCACGCGTGAGCTTGCCCTCGCCGTCATAGATCGGGAAGTAGCGCTGGTTGGTGAGCATGGACTCGCAGATAATCTCGTGCGGGACCTTGAGGAACTCCTCGTCGAAGGTACCGACGAGCACCGTCGGCCACTCGCAGAGGTTGATGACCTCTTCGAAGACCTTCTTGGGCGTATCGACATGGCAGCCGGGACGGGCAGCCTCGACCTCGGCGATACCGGCGAGGATGGCCTCGCGACGACGCTCGGCAGAAAGCACGCCGGCATCCTCGAGCACCTGCTCATAGACAGCGGGGCTGGCGACAACGTGATCACCAGGGCCAAGCACGCGATGACCGCGCGTGGTGTTGCCGCTCGTCACGTCGGCAAACGACACGGGCACAACATCCTCGCCCAAAAGACAGCAGATCCAGCGGACCGGACGAACAAAGGTCGCGTGCTCGTGACCCCAGCGCTGGGAGCGGTAGTTGGGCCACTGCAGGCCGGTGATGGTCTTCTCGCACAGAGCGGTCAGAATCGGCGTAGCCGGTGCGGAGGGAATGTTCTTCTCAGCAAAGACATACTCGCGACCGTCGGTGTCCTCGCGACGGACCAGATCCTCGGCAGCCACACCGCACTTGCGAGCGAAGCCCTGGGCGGCCTTGGTGGCGTTACCGTCAGCGTCGAAGGCAATGTTGGCCGCGGGGCCACGCTTGACCTCGTGAACCTCATCGGTCGCGGTGGCGACGTCGGCAACGAGCGCAGCCAGGCGACGCGGGCTCGAGATCACACGGACCTCGCCATGAGCCAGACCGGCCTCGTCGAGACCCTTGGCGATCATGGTGCCAAGCTGCTTGACGGCATTGTTCAGCGGTGCAGAGGGCATTTCCTCCGTACCGATCTCAAACAGGAAATCCTTAGCGTCTGCCATGGCTTACGCCACCTCGCCTTCCTGATCGGCATTCTCGTTGACTCCGGCGACCTCGGCCATGTAGGCCTCGCAGCACGCCTTGGCGACGGCGCGGACGCGCAGGATGTAGTTGGCACGCTCGACCGCGGACAGGGCGCCACGGGCATCGAGCAGGTTGAAGGCGTGGCTGCACTTCATGACGCAGTCGTACGCCGGCAGCGGAAGCTTGCGCTCCAGGCAGGAGTGGCACTCGGCCTCGTAGTCGTCAAACTTCTGACGCATCATCTCGACGTTGGCGACCTCAAAGTTGTAAGCGCTAAACTCGCGCTCGTTCTCGAGGAACACGTCACCATAGGTCATGGGCGTGCCGTCGGGCAGGTAGCTCCACACCAGGTCGTAGACGGAGTTGACACCCTGGGCGTACATGGCGATACGCTCCAGGCCATAGGTAATCTCGACGGGCACAGGGTCGACCTCGATACCGCCCACCTGCTGGAAGTACGTAAACTGCGTGACCTCCATGCCGTTGAGCCAGACCTCCCAGCCAAGGCCCCAGGCGCCCAGGGTCGGGCTCTCCCAGTCATCCTCGACAAAACGGACGTCATGGTCGTTGGGGTCCAGGCCAATGGCGGCAAGAGACCCCAGGTAGAGCTCCTGGGCATTAACCGGCGACGGCTTGATGAGCACCTGGAACTGATAGTAGTGCTGCATGCGGTTGGGGTTCTCGCCGTAGCGGCCGTCGGCGGGACGGCGGCAGGGCTGCGCATAGCAGGTACGCCACTCGGCGGGACCGAGCGAGCGCAGCGTGGTCGCGGTGTGGAAGGTACCGGCACCGACCTCGGAGTCATAGGGCTGCATAATGACGCAGCCCTGCTCGCCCCAGTACTGCTGGAGGCGCAGGATGATGTCTTGGAAGGAAAGCGATGAAGCGTTCATGCCTCTAATATCCCCTCGTCGAAACGATTACACGGTTAGGTACTGTACTATAGCGGTTTTTAGTCGATAGCGCCGATACGGTTGAGCGGCCAGTAGCGCACAAGCGCCACGGCGATCAAGTCGGAGCGGTCGACCGGGCCAAAATAGCGGGAGTCAGCAGAGTTCTCGCGGTTGTCGCCCATCACCCACACGCACCCGTCGGGAACGGTGTAGGGATAGCTCACCTGAGCGCCAGGGGCCTGGACCGAAAGCGGCCAGCTCATGCCGGTCGTATAGTCCTCATCGAGCGCCTGGCCGTCGACGACGACCTTGCCGTCCTGAAGGTCGACCGTCTGACCGGCCGTGGCAATAACTCGCTTGACGAGAACATCGTGCTCGGAGGTGCCATCGGGGTTGTGGAATACCACAATATCGCCCTGTTTAACGGGCTGACCGAGCTCGAGGCTCACCTTTTGCGCCAGGATCTGATCGCCAATCTCGATCGTGGACTCCATGGAGCCGGTAGGCACCACAAAGGGTTCAACCACAAATGAGCGAATCAAAAAGGTGGCGACGAGCGCAATCGCGACGACCACGATCCACTCAAAGGCACCCTTTAGCACGGAATGCTGCGATGGAACCATTCTCACTCCTCGCTTAGCGAATACGACGCGTCCAAAATCTCTTGCGCGTACGCGCGCTCCTCAGGCGTGAGCCGCGCCGTCTCGATCAGATCGGGACGCCAGCGGCAGGTGCGCTCGATGGCATTCTTGCGACGCCAGGCATCGACCTTGGCGTGATCGCCGCTCACGAGCACCGGAGGCACACCCTCGCCATTGAACTCGGCGGGACGGGTGTACTGCGCGTACTCGAGCAGGCCACCGTCCTCGGCGGTCGAGAATGACTCATCGACGTTGCTCATCTCGTCACCAAGGGCGCCGGGAATCAGACGCACGACGGCGTCGGCAACGACCATAGCGGGAAGCTCGCCGCCCGTGAGCACGTAATCGCCGATCGACAGGCGCTCATCGGCATACGCGTATGCGCGCTCGTCGACGCCCTCGTAGCGACTGCACACAAACAGCAGGCGCTCGCTTTTGAGCAGGCGCTCGGCCACATGCTGCGTAAAAGGCTCGCCACAGGGGGTAAAGAACACCACAGTGGGCTTGGGACCCTCTGCGCTAATGGCCTCGATGGCCTCGGCGATAGGCTCGACCTTCATGAGCATGCCCTGCCCGCCGCCATACGGCTCGTCATCGACGGTGCGATGGCGGTCGTGCGTCCAGTCGCGCAGGTTATACGCCTTAAAATCAAAAAGGCCGGCCTTGCGGGCGCGGCCCAAAATCGATGTGGACATGACGGGCTCAAACATCTCGGGAAAGACCGAAAGGGTCTCAATCAGCATGTTGTCCTCCCTACTTGTCCATATCGATCAGGCCGTCCATAACGTGGACGGAAATTGTTCCTGTGTCGGGAAGATCGAGCACAACCTGCTCGATCACGGGAATCAGTACCTCGCCGTACCGATCGCCCTCGACAACCCAAACATCGTTAGCGGGCGTCGACATGATCTCGACGATCGTGCCGAGCGAACCGAAGCGCTCGTCAACCACCTCGCGACCCATCAGGTCGGTATAGGCGGCGTCGAGTGAATCGAGCTCAAAATCGTCACGATTTGCCAGCACATAGCATCCCGTGATGCCCTCGGCGGCCGTCAAGTCGTCAATGCCCTCAAATGAGACCAGATCGCCATCGCCCGTATCGGTGACGGACACAACCGTGCAAAAGCGGTCGCGCTTGAGCGCCGGCGGCGTCAGGGCGACGCGCATACCCGGCTCTAATACAGAAGGAAGCCCCCGCAGCGGCTGCGCGAGGACCTCCCCCTTCCTTCCGTGCGGCTTGACCACACGGGCGATATTTTTGTACTGGGACCTCAAAGTCCTAGCCCAGAACCTCTACCTCGACAGCAGTGTCGAGGCGAGCGGCCAGCGCACGGGCGAGCGTGCGAATGGCCTTGATGGTACGGCCACGACGGCCGATGACCTTAGCGACGTCATCCTCGGCGACCGAAACCTCAATCGTAGAGGCGTCGTCACCATCGATGACCTCAAGGCTCACGGAATCCGGGTCGTCGACGATCTGAACAACGAGATATTCGACGAGATCGGCGATGCGATCTGAGAGCATTGCCTCACCCTCGAGCTGTGCAGCGTCAACCTCAGGCACGATTTACTCCTCGGCGCCCTCAGCGGCCTCAGCGGCAGCCTTAGCGGCCTCGGCCTCTTTGGCGAGCTGCTTCTTGGACTTCTTGACGACGGTCTCGGTCTTCTCGCCCTCGTTGGCGGCCTTGACCAGAGCGGCGACGGCGTCGGTGAGCTGAGCGCCCTTGGACTGCCAGTCGGCGATCTTCTCGAGGTCGAGGTTGATGGTCTTGGGGGCGGTCATCGGGTTGTAGCGGCCAACCTCCTCGATGATACGACCGTCACGCGGGGCGCGGGAATCGGCGACGACGACACGGTAGTACGGACGCTTCTTAGCGCCGTGACGAGCAAGGCGAATCTTGACTGCCAAAGGAAACTCCTCCAACCAAGCAGCTTTAGGCTGCAACTACAAACAAACAGTTGAACATAATACGCCATCGACGCGGGCAGGTGAAGTCCGTGAGACCAACTTCTTCGGTGTAGTCGAGGGCAAATCCATATCTTAGACAAGAATTCGGGATTTGCAAGCACATACACGCACCCCACATGAGCTGCGCGGTATACTCATGACATGGAAAGACGCGAACATACATACGGTTATGAGGATGCCATGAGCGTCACGCCGCCTCCCTGGACGGGTCCGGCGGTGGGCCTCATGGACCTCGATGCGTTTTTTGCGAGCGTGGAGATGCTCGATCATCCCGAATGGCGCGGAAAGCCACTCATCGTGGGCGGAGACGCCGATTCGCGTGGCGTCGTGTCCACGTGTTCGTATGAGGCGCGCCGCTTTGGCGTGCACTCTGCCATGGCCTCGGCCGAGGCGCGGCGCTTGTGCCCGCAAGCCATTTGGACGCACGGGCACTTTGATCGCTACCGCGAGGTGAGCGCGCAGGTCATGGCGATTCTTGCCGAGGAGACGCCGCGCGTTGAGCGCGTATCCATCGACGAAGCCTTTATCGATATCACACCGGGTCGCTTTGCGCCCGAGGACCCACTGCTGGTTGCACGGCGTATAAGCGACCGTGTGGCAGCGCTGGGAGTGACGTGCTCCATTGGCGTGGGCTGCAACAAGACGGTCGCAAAGATCGCAAGCGAGCGTGACAAGCCGTTTGGATTGACGATTGTGCGCCCCGGAACCGAGCAGCGCTTTTTGGCCGCGCTGCCGGTATCTGCCATGAGCGGCATCGGGCGCTCGGCCGAGGAGCGACTGCGCCGTATGCGCATCTACACGCTCGGCGAGCTGTCACGCGCGCCGGAATCCACCTTGGCCTCTATTTTTGGCGTCAACGGCGAACGCATGCGCCAGCGTGCGCTGGGACTCGAAATATCCGAAGTAACAAGCCTCGATGAGGAACGCGAGGTTAAATCCGTGAGCAATGAGCGCACCTTTGCGAAAGATTTGACTGAGCGTGGGGACATCGAAGCGGCGATTGCGCTGTTGGGAGAGTCGGTTGGACGCCGCCTGCGCCGTCAGGGACTGACGGGCGGCACGGTAACGCTCAAGCTTAAGTATTCGTATGGCAGCGGACGCACGGCGCAGCGGCGGCTTCCCCACCCCACCGACGATGAGAACATCTTTGTGGCGGTTGCGCTCGAACTGCTCGACAACATCTGGCAGGAAGGCATGCATGTGCGTCTGGCGGGTATCGGGATGAGCGACTTTGACCATCAGGGCGGCATCCAGACCGACCTGTTCTGCGAAGTCGACGACCGCGGAGCCCAATCAAGCGACCGTCGCGACCTCTCAGTCGCGATCGATGCCGTCCGAGACAAGTTCGGCGACACCGCCCTATCTTTCGGCCGCCAATCCCGCTTCAATGATTAACCGCCTTTGTAAAAATAGAAAGCCGGGCAGGTGCGGAAAACCGCAACTGCCCGGCGAAATGCGCGAGGCTAGCTAAAAGCCCCATATCAAATGAGCCACTAGAGGAGGTCGAGGGGGAGCTGGGGGGCGTCACCCCAGAGCTTTTCTAGGCGGTAAAAGTCGCGGGCTTCGGGAGTGAAGACGTGGACGACAACCGAGCCGTAGTCCATGAGCATCCAGGTCTTCTGCTCGCGGCCCTCGATGGAGAACGGATGCTCGCCGCAAGCCTCGGCAACCTTCTCCTCGATCTCGTCGACAATCGAATCGACCTGGCGGTTGTTGGTACCGGTGGCAAGCACAAAGTAGTCGCACACGTCGGAAAGCTCGGTCAGGTCGAGCACCTGCACGTCCTCGCCCTTCTTGTCGTAGGCGGCCTGCGCGGCGGCGCGGGCGACATCCTCGGCGGCGACACCGCTCGCGGACAGCGAGGCGGCGGTGCGGTCGGACGTGGCAACGAAACTCTTGTGCTCCACACCTTCAAGAATCTGCTCGTCAGTCATGGTCTCGTCGGCCATGGAATACCTCTTTCTAGACACACCCGAGCTAGCGCAGCTGGGCGTAATGGTTGTAAATCGTAATAGCCGTGGGATAAAGATAGCGCCCGGACTGGATCACAAAGACCAGACCCTGCGCAAAACAGGAGAAGAACAACTCATCGAGCGAGGACTTCCCCACCATCTTGCGCAGCGCATGGGCATAGTCGCCGTGACGGTTGGGCTCGATGGCATCTGCCACAAAGACCACCATATCGAGCGGCGTCATGTCGCAGGCACCCACGGTGTGACGGTCGACAGCCTGGAAAACGGCCGGTGACAGCTCGGGAAAAAGCTGCGGAAGCTCATAGGCGGCAACAGGGCCATGCAAAAGCGGCGTCGCGGCGGAAGGAGAGCCGGCAACCTTGATGCCATAGTGAAGCGCGCGGGCCACGAGCTCGTCATCGGAAAGAACCTTGTCCCAGTCGTGAATTAAGCCGGCGGCAGCCGCATCAAAGCGGTCAACGCCGTAGACCTCGGCCAGATGAAGTGCGGTCTCGGCAACACCCAGCGAATGCACATAGCGCTTGCGCTTATCTTTCATGCGAACATCGAGCAGCTCTTGAATGCGCTTGAGCAGCGCGCGCTCATCGCCCTCAAACTGATCCTCTACCGACAACGTAGCCCCCATCACTCAAAATCTTCTTGGCCCAAATCGGCATATAGCCTGCGCTTGCGAATGTAGCCGAGCACGGACTCGCTCGTAAGATAGCGCACGCTCATGCCGCGGGCAACTCGCTTACGAATGTTCGTCGAGCTGATCGCCAGCGCCGGAATCTGAATATAGCGCACGTCGAACGGCAGCCCCGACTCTTTGATTCGGGCACGCGCCGTATCGATATCAAAGCCCGGTCGCGTCGCCGCAATAAAGGTAGCAAGCTCAGCGATTCGTTCGGCATCATGCCAGGTCACAATATCGATAATCGCATCGGCGCCCGTAATAAAGTAGAGCTTTACCTGCGGCGGGTAAAAATCGCGAAGGGCATGAAGCGTATCGGCCGTATAGGTTACACCCGGACGGTCAATCTCGAACCGGCTCGCCAAAAAGGCCGGGTTCGCGGCGGTGGCGAGGACCGTCATGGCATAACGGTCCTCGGCAGGCGTCACCGGCTTGTCAAGCTTAAAGGCGGGAGAGCCCGCCGGCATAAAGAGCACAGCGTCCAAGTCGAGCGACTCGCGCGCCTGCTCGGCAGTCACCAGGTGCCCGTAATGAATCGGGTCGAATGTGCCGCCCATAATGCCAAGCCGAAACTCTTTGCCCTCTTTTATGGGCAGCTCGGGCAAACCGATTCCACCGCGCAGCGACATGGCTTACTCGCCCTCCGAGGTCTCGGCATCGTCCGCGACATCCGCCGCATCGACAACCTCGACGCCCTCATCCGGAGCATCGGTCACGTCAAGGGCCTCAACGGCAACGTCCTCGCCAGCGTCCTCGAGCTCCTCGTACTCCGAGAAGTCCTCAGCGCCCTCAAAGTCAAAGGCGCGCTGGCAAATGCGGACCTCGTCGCCCGCACGGCAACCGGCCTTCTCGAGCGCGTCGTCAACACCCATACGCGCAAACTTGTGCTGTAGATAAATGACAGCTTCCTCGTTTTCCCAATCGGTCTGGATGACCATGCGCTCAATCGCGCGACCAACCACACGGAAGGCACCGGGCTCTTCCTGGACAATGCGGAAACGCTTCTCGCGCTGCAGACGGCGGCGCTCCCACTCCTCGTCGCGCAGATCGACTGGCTCAGCGGAGACCACCAACTCGGCACGCAGCTTAGCCACCTGCTCGCCCACGGCAAGCATCAGCGTGTTGAGGCCGGCGCCCGTCACGGCGGACACGGCAAAGAACATATGTCCATCGTCGAGCGCGGCGCGCTTGAGGTCGGCAATCTTGTCGGCCGTGCCCGGCGCATCGCACTTGTTGGCGACGACGATCTGCGGACGCTCCGAAAGCTCGGCGCCATACTGCTCGAGCTCACGGTTGATGATACGGTAATCCTCGACCGGATCGCGATCCTCAAACCCGCCCGTCATGTCAACGACATGCATGATGAGCGCCGTGCGCTCAATGTGGCGCAGGAACTGGTGGCCCAGGCCCTTGCCCTCGCTCGCGCCCTCGATCAAACCAGGAACGTCGGCAACGACGTAAGAATACTCACCGGCACGCACCATGCCGAGGTTCGGCACGAGCGTTGTAAACGGATAGTCGGCGATCTTGGGACGGGCGGCACTCATGCGCGCGATAAGCGAGGACTTGCCCACCGAGGGGAAACCCACGAGCGCGGCATCGGCCATAAGCTTCATCTCAAGCTCAATCCAGTGCTCCTCGGCCGGTTCGCCCAGCTGAGCGAACGCGGGCGCGCGACGCACCGACGTCACAAAGTGCGTGTTGCCCAGGCCACCGGCTCCGCCGGGCGCCACGACAACGCGCTCGCCATCGTGCACCAGGTCAGCAATCTCGAACATCGGGGTCTGCGTCTCGGGGTCGAGCTCGCGCACCACGGTACCCATGGGAACCTTCAGGATCAGGTCCTCGCCGCTCTTACCGTTACGACGGGCACCCTGCCCATGCGTGCCGCGCTCGGCGCGGAAGTGATGCTTGAAGCGGTAATCGATCAGCGAAGACAGCTGAGCATCGGCCTGGATGACAACATTGCCGCCACGACCGCCGTCGCCGCCATCGGGGCCGCCCTTGGGGACAAATGCCTCGCGCCTAAACGACATGCATCCGGCTCCGCCGTCGCCGCCGCACACGTTAATGCGGCTGATATCGGTGAACTGTGACAACAGAATCGCCTCCTACAAAAAGAGGGAGACCCTTGAATCCTAAAACTCAAGTGCCTCCCACATATGTGCTCTATGAAGGGTAAATTACGCGTTCGCGAGCGGGCGTACGCTGACCCTGTGCTTGATACCCTTGTGGAACTCAACGGTACCGTCGACCAGCGCGAACAGCGTGTCGTCCTTGCCACGGCCAACGTTCTCACCCGGGTGGATGTGCGTGCCGTGCTGACGGACGAGAATCGTGCCCGTGGTTACCGTCTGGCCGGCATAGCGCTTCGTGCCAAGGCGCTGACCGCGGGAGTCACGGCCATTACGGGAGGAACCGAGTCCTTTTTTGTGTGCCATTGTGTATACCTACTCTTTCGTTACGAGTGTAATCTACTCGGCGACGGGAGCCTCGGCAACAGCCTCGGCCTCTGCCTTGACAGCCTTCTTGGCGCGGGACGTAGCCTGGACCTTCACGATCTTCAGCTTGGTGAGCTGCTGACGGTGACCCTTCAGACGACGATAGCGCTTACGCTTGTGGAACTTGAAGACCAGCTGCTTCTCGCCCTTGAACTGCTCAACGATCTGAGCGGTAACCTTGGCCTTGGCCAGCTTGTCGGGATCGGTGACGATCTTCTTACCATCGTTGAGGAAGATGACCGGCAGGGTGACCTTGTCGCCCTCATTGCCCTCGATCTTCTCGACGGTGATGACATCGTCGGTGGCGACCTTGTACTGCTTGCCGCCCGTGTTAACGATTGCGTACATGTTTACTTGCCCTTCATGCATCAGTTAGTGCAACAGCCGAATATAGTAGCAGGCGAAAATACCCCCGTCAACGAGTATGTGGAGCAAATCCACAAGTTCGCACAGGTATGGGGCTGACGAGTCGGCCCTCGTCGTCCTCGCATGCTTGATTCTGACGCTCGACATCGTAGGAGCAGATGGTCACGAGGTCTTGCATACCGGTGGAAACAATAGGTGCATCCACGCCCGGGGTCAAGCCCTGCAACAAAACATCAGCAGCAGAAAGCAAAATTTCCGGACGCATGGAGCCCTCGTTGTCGGCATGGGTGTCGAGCATGAGCACCAGATGGTCCTCACACTCCCCCGCCGTGAGCTCATAGCCAACGAGCGTATGGTCCAGATCAAGTCGCTTGCTCTTTTTGCCGCGCGCGTAGTCGATGCCATGGTCCGCGCGCAGCGTGTCGATCGCACGACGCACCTCGTCGGCGCTTACGGGCGCCTCGGGATCCAAGTGCAGGTCGATGCGATACGACAGACGCGTGAGTTGCGCCGTCAACGCCGGCGTGCGCACGTCGATATACGCCGCCTCGATGGGCGCCAGATCGGCCGGAGACGCCGCAGCCAGGCGCCCAAACGCCTCGTCGAGCGCCACGAACTCGGTCATAAACAGGTCATACCACTCGCAGGTCGACGACGTACCCACCGGTAACGCCGAAGAGAAGCCCACGCGCATGTGCGGAGAGAAGCCCTGCGTGACGGCATAGGGAAGTCCCGCACGGCGCACGATGCGCTCAATGGTATGGATTACTTCGAGATGGCCCAGGTACTTAAGGCGATCGCGCTTGCCATAGCGAACACGAAGTCTAAAGAGCGTGGGGTTTTCGGTCAGGCGCTCACTCATGCGCGATCACCCATCAATACATTCTTGGCGTGGAGCGTGGGGCAGATTCCGCAGCCGGTGCACGACGTGCGGGTGCAGTCGGGAGTCGTGACACCCTCGAGCGAGCGACGGTACTCGCGCTCGAGGAAGCCGCGCGTGCAGCCGGGGCTCACGTGCTCCCACGGCAGGCGCCAGTCCAACTCGTAGGGCAGGTGCACGAGCTCATTGAGGTCGATGCCGTTTTTGGCAGCAGCCTCCTTCCAGTTATCGAGCGAGAAATGCTCTACCCAGGCGTCAAAGCGAGAGCCCGCGCGCCAAGCATCGATGATGACGGGCGTCATGTCACGACCGGCGCGGGACAGAGCGGCCTCGATGAGCGAGGTCTCGGCATCGTGGTAATGCACGCGGACGGCACGGTTGCGAACGCTCGTGATAAGCAGCTTCTGGCGACGCTTGACGTCGTCGTAGTCGAGCTGTGGGCACCACTGGAACGGCGTGGCAGCCTTGGGGATAAAGACCGAAACCGAGATGGACACCGAGATCGAGCCGCGACGAGCCTTGGGCACCACGGAACGACCGAGCTCCAGCACGTGATCGGCCAGATTGGCGATGGCCACGATGTCCTCGTCGCGCTCGCCGGGAAGGCCCATCATAAAGTAGAGCTTCATGCGGTTCCAGCCGGCCTCGAAGGCCGCCTTGGCCGCACGGTCCAGGTCCTCCTCGGTCACGTTCTTGTTAATGATGTCGCGCATGCGCTGGCTGCCGGCCTCGGGTGCGAACGTCAGGCCGCCCTTCTTTTCGCCGGCGACCGACTCGGCCATATCCACGCCAAACGAATCCAGGCGCTGCGACGGAATAGACACGCGAATACCCGTATCCTCCAGGCGACGGTTGAGCCTGCCGAGCACGTCGCGAATGCAGGAGTGGTCGGTCGTGGAGAGCGAGGTCAGCGACACCTCGTCATAGCCGGTCTTTTCCAGACCCTGAATCACCGACGAGACGATCTGGTCGGCCGAGCGCTCGCGCACCGGGCGATACGTCATGCCGGCCTGGCAAAAACGACAGCCGCGGGCGCAGCCGCGCAGGATCTCGATAGACAGGCGGTCGTGGACCAGCTGCGCATAGGGTACGCACGACTGCGACAGCGGATTCGTGGCGCCGAAATCCTCGACGACGCGCTTGTAGACCACGGTCGGCGCATCCTTGCCCTCACGCGGCACGGTGTAGCCATGCGGCGAGCAGGGCTCGTCGTGACGAACCTCATAGAGCGACGGCACGTAGTTGCCGGCAATGGATGCAAGCTGCTCAACAATCTGCGCGCGCGGGACCCCTTCGTCACGCAGGCGGCGATGCAGCTGGCAGGTCTCGAGCAGCGATTCCTCGCCCTCGCCGATGAGGATGGCATCGAAAAAGGCCGCGTACGGCTCGGGGTTGTACACCGAGGGACCGCCGGCGATGATGATGGGGTCGTCTTCGCCTCGGTCGGCCGCTAACAGCGGAATGCCAGCGAGGTCGAGAGCCTCGAGGAAGTTCGTCACCGCCATCTCGTGCGGCACATGCAGACCGACGATATCAAACGAAGCGACGGGGGCAGCACCTTCGAGCGACAGCAGCGGAATACCCGCCTCGCGCATGGCGTCACCCATATCGGGCCACGGCACATAGCCACGTTCGCAGGAGATGCCCTCGGCCTGGTTAAGGATATTGTAGAGGATGGCGATGCCCTGGTTGGGCAGACCAACCTCGTACACATCCGGGTAGATCAAGCAGCAACGGTAGTCGGCATCGGCCTTGGAAAGCGTGCCCCACTCGTGATCGATATAGCGACTCGGCTTCTCGACCTTGGCGAGCAGCGGCTCAATTAAATGAAAGCAGTCTTGATACGGAACGCGCAACGGAAAACCCCTAAGCAGCGAGATCGGATGCGTCTTGGTAGGACGCCATAGGACGGGTAGCGCCCGCGACCGTGGTCACCAGATCGCGAACGCGGGAGAACGTGGCAGTGACCACCTCGTTGGCACGGCTGTAGTCGACATCGCGCTCGTAGAGCGAAACGAGCGCACGGCCCATGCCATAGGTGCCCGCAGCAGCAGTGAGCGCCTTGACGGCAAACCCAATATGCGGCGTCTGCTTGACGAGCGCGCGGGTGACCGCGCGGATCACAAGACCGCCGGCAAGCACGCCAGCGACCTCGTAGCCGCGCTCAGGCTTAATGCCGCGTCCAAAGACGGCAGCGAGCTCAAAGAGCATGCCCACCTGCGCCAGCGCCATAACGGGATAATCGGCGCCCGGCAAAAACACCAGCGCACCGGTCGCCATATTGGTGAGCGCGCACGAGGTGATGATACGATTGGCCGCCGCGATGCGCATGAAGGCAAAGTTCGCCGCAAAAGCCGTTTCCTTTTCGGTGCGATCGAGAATCCAGCGGGCAAGCGTCTCGAGCAGATACGTCTTATCGGTTGCCGCTACCACGCCGAGCATGGGCGTGGACTCCTCGATAAACGGCACCTCCACAGCAGACTCGGCAAGCACGCACACGGGCGCGCCGGCGATCACGAGCTCCTGCACGGCACTCTCCAAGCGGTCGGAACCACACGAGAGCACCAGTACCACATCGGTATCGGTCTTTGGAGCAATTCGCTCCTCCCCCAGACGCTCGACGCGCACAATGCCCGAGGTCGTCTGCGGTACAAAGGCGTCACGCACCGTCTCGGCCAGAAAGCGCGAGGCGGACGAATCCAAATAGACCGAGACGCGCACCGGCGTATCGGAATCCTTCTTAACGGACGCGCCCATCTTAAAAGCGCGGGTCAGCTTATCTACGGGAATTTTCATAGCAAACCCCTCCAGCGGTTACGCGGCGCCCGAACGATGCCGCCATATGGATTGTACGATACCCACCGTCAGCAGCTGAATCATCATCGAAGAAGAACCGAAGCTAATAAACGGTAGCGGAATACCGGTAATCGGCATCATGCCGATGCACATGCCGATGTTTTCGAAGGTCTGGAACGCCCACATGCCAACGATGCCCACACACGATAGGCGCAAGAACAGCGACTCACACTTAAAGGCGACGCGAATCGTCGAAAAGATCAGCAGCACGTAGAGGCACAGGAGCAAAAAGGAACCGCAAAAGCCAAAGGTCTCGGACAGGAAGGCGAAGACGAAGTCGGTGTGGAACTCGGGCAGAAAGCCGCCGGCCGACTGCGTCGCATGGCCCAAACCCTTACCAAAGAAGCCGCCCGAGCCAACGGCGATAAGCGACTGCTGCAGGTTGTAGGCATCGTCCGAATCGGCATTATCGGGGTCGATAAAGACCGTCAGACGGTTCATCTGATACTGCTTGATGAGCACATCGTGGCCGAGCAACGAATCAAAGACCGAATCGAGCGCCAGGACGAGGGCCACCAGGCCCACGAGCAGGGCCAGGGTCGACAGCACCCATTCGCGGCGTGCACCGCTCATGCAGATGACGATGGCGCCCGAGACCAGCACGACCAGGCCCGAGCCCAGGTCGCCCATGGCGACGACGGCCAAAAACGGAATGGACAGCATGCCGCAGAGCTTGACGTAGTCGCGAACGGTATCGATGCGGCCGTTATACTGCGAGCCAAGCGTGGCGATAAAGAAGATGGTGATGAGCTTGGCAAGCTCAACCGGCTGGAATGTCAAGCCGATACCGGGAATCTTGATCCAGCCCGTCATGCCCAGACCGCCCGTATAGGACAGGCCCGGAATCTTGGGCGAGAAGATCACAATAAGGTCAATGACGAGCAGCGCCGTCGAGAAGTTAGAGATGCCGCGCAGATCGGTACGCCAGACGAGCACCGCAAGCACCGCGCCAATGCCAATGCCCAGCAGGTGGCGCGAGAATGAGGCGTCGGCCTTAAACTGTGACGCCGACCAAATAATGATGGCGCCATAGGCAACGAGCGCGACGGTAGCCAGCAGCACACCGATATGCACCTTTTGGCGAAACGTACCGCGCGAGGCCGAAAGTTGCTTGTTGACGCGGTCCAGGCTGCTGCGAGAGCCGGTCTTGGTTGAACGGAACAGATCCGCCGGAGAAAAATCCATCGCAACCTCCTATCGAACCGAAGAATCGCCCGAGGCCGAAGAGGTATCGGGCTCGTCATAAATCACGCCGAGCACGTCGCGCACGACATGCATCGCGGTATCCGAACCACCGCCGCCCTGCTCCAGGACAGTAGCGATGACATACTTGGGATCATCGGCCGGTGCATAGGCGCAGAACCACGCGTATTCGTCCTCGCCGCTTTTCTCGCCCGTGCCCGACTTGCCGTACACCTGCGGCGTCAGGGTGCCAAAGTGAGCCGCCAGGGACGTCGATGCCGTGTAAATCACGTCGTGCATGCCGTTGCGAACAAGAGTCAAATCCGAATCGCTGTTGATCTTGGCCTCCAGGCGCTTCTTCTTGCCCTTGCCGTTGTACTTATAGGCATCGCCGTCGCCATCGCGCGACACGGCAGACAAAAACACGTGAGGCACGTACTGCTTGCCGCCGTTGGCAAGACCCATATAGGCGCACGCCATCTGCAGGGGCGTCACCAGGATGTCGCCTTGGCCGATGGCAATGTTGGTCATATCGCCGGCATTCCACTTGCGGTCCTCGGCAGAGGCGTCGGTAAAGTACGACTCTTTCCACTCGGCATCGGGAATACGGCCCGCGCCCTCACTCGGCAGATCGATACCGCAGGTCTTGCCTAGGCCCCAGCGACGAAAGACCTCCTGCAGGCCCTCGGAATGTTGCTCGTCATAAAAGAAGGCCTTGCCCATGTCGTAGAAGACGGGGTCGCACGAGTTGGCGATACCCGACTGCAGCGTCATGGTGCCGTGGCCAGACGTCAGCCAGCAGCGCTTGCCCCAAGCCTTGCCCAGGCCCGTCCAATAGCCCGTGCAGTTGGTTGTCTGCGTTGAAGTGTAGGTTCCAAACTCAAGACCGGCCAGTGCCGAGAGCGGCTTGATGGTCGAAGCCGACATGTACTGTCCGCTAATGGCGCGGTTGAGCAGCGGGTGCGAACCCTTGTCATCATTGAGCTCGGTCCACACGTCATTTGAGACGCCGCCGATAAAGACGGACGGATCGAACTTGGGCTCGCTCGCCATGCCCAGGATCTCGCCATTGTTGGGATCGAGACACACCACAGCGCCGTTGCCGGCATTGCTGTAGCCAGTGGTCTTGGCAAGCTCGATGGCGCTCGCCAGCGCCGTCTCACAGGCCTGTTGGATCTTAAGATCGAGCGTGAGCTTAATGTCGGAGCCGGCCTTGGCGGGCACGGCGCCGGCCTGACCGGTCACATTGCCCGAGGCATCGACCTTGACGGTCTGCTCGCCACGAATACCCTGCAGCAGGTTTTCGTAGTAGCTCTCAACACCCGCCTGGCCCACGATATCGCCCGACTGGTACGTAATCCGGCCAGCAGAAGCATCATCATCACCAGAGGTTTTCTTATTCTGGGCCTCGAGCTGCTCGGAGGTAATGGTGCCGGTATAGCCCAAGATATGGCATGCCGTCTCGCCATATGGATACTGGCGCTCGGTACGCTCGGCAATCTTGACGCCCGGGAACTCGCCGGCGTGCTCCTGAATATAGGCAACCGTGGAGCGACGGACGTCCGTCGCGATGGTATGCAGGCTCTGAGCGCCCTCGGAATTGTCCTGAATATTGCGCAGCACCGCCACGTAGGGCATACCGAGCACGTTGGCAAGATGGCGAACCAGAACCTCATCCTCGGCAAGGTCGCGGTAGGCCACGACAGCAAGTGAGGGACGGTTCTGGACAAGCGCCACGCCATTGCGGTCGAGGATGCGGCCGCGCACAGCGGGTGTGGTAACGGTGCGCGTCTGATTGCTATTAGCCTGCTTTTCGTAATAGTCCGACGAGACCATCTGCATGCCCCACAGCTTGACGGCAAGCGCCGCGAACATCGCGCCCACACCCGTGGTGAGGATGGAGAAGCGGCCCTTAAAGGCGGTCGCCGCGGTATTGCCCTCGCCCTCGGTGGCGCGCGGGGCCGTCCCATGCTGCGTATCGTAGGTAAAACGAGAATCGCCGCGACGCATAATGACCAGTGCGACCACGATAGCCACAACCAGCACGATACCGGCGATAATAACCGTCATCTGGGAAGACATCTACGAGCCTCCCCTATTTGAGCTTACGGGTCTTGGGCTTAAAGCGCATGCCCGTCTGGCGTCCGCCACGTGCGGAGAATCCATAACCGGACTGCGGCACGACGCCGGACATCAAAAACGGAATGGCAACCAGACCCGTCAGGATCGAAGACGGCAGCGCATGGCCGAAGATCGCCACGACAAAGCTCGTCTCCAAACCCATAAACAGCAAGATGATGCTGTAGATCACATTAATGACGAACGCGAAGGCGCCCACCGTGATGCCGCGCGCACTCGGGGCACCGCCCGTCTGACCGGCAGCGCTATGCACCAGGGCAAAAGAACCCACGGTCAGCAGGAGCGACATAACGCCCACCGGCACGGCAGCGGAAAGGTCATAGAACAAGCCGCTGCAAAAACCGCACACGACGGCACGGGTCGGGTCGCCCGAGAACACGCTTAGGCACACCAGGATAATCATAAAGTTGACGCGACCGCCCGCAATGGAGATCTGCGGTGCCAGGCCTGCCTGCAGCAGCACGCACACGATGGCGGCGATTACAAACGTGCGGGAGCTCATCCCCTGCTCGTGTAGATCCATGGACATGCCCCCTATTCGCTCGAGCCGGAATCGGTCGTCTCGGACGTGTCGGAACCGTCATCCGAGCTCTCGTCCTTCGTCTTGGTCGCAGCATCGCGCGACGTTCCCTGCGGCGTGCTATTAGCGGTGCTCACGTCCTCATCCGAGGCCGACTGTTCGTCGGTCAGCGAGGTGATGACCAGCACTTCCTCGTTGTTCTCGGCCGTCGTCTGGGCGCGCACCACAATGGTGTAGTACACGTCGTTTGCGGATTTTTCAACCGACGAGACGGTGCCGAGCGGTAGACCCTTGGGGAACACACCGCCAATGCCCGAGGTCACGATGATGTCGCCAACCTTAACATCGGAGTCGACGCTCACGTACTCAAGACGCAGCGTGCCGTCAGCCTGACCCTGCAGCATACCCTGGGCGCGCGTGTCCTGCACCATGGCGGATACGCCGGAGTTCTCGTCGCCAATCAGGCGCACGGTAGAGGTCTTGGCCGATACCTCGATAATCTGGCCGATAACACCGGCAGAACTCGTCACGGGCATGTTGATGGTAAGGCCGTCGGCAGAGCCCTTGTCGATGGTAACGGTCGAGGTCCAGGCATCGCCGGAGGCACCAACGATACGAGCAGCGGTCGATTTGAGGTTATAGGTCGACTGCAGGCCGACCAGCCCCTCCAGACGCTCGGCGGTCTTTTGAGCCTCGGAGAGCTCAGCAACCTTAGAGGTCAGTTCCTCGTTTTGCTTCTTAAGCTCGTCAAGCGTGTCCTGCGACGCCGTAAGGTTAGAGAACACGTTACCGATCGCATTGAAGGGAGCCGCCACAGCCGAGCCCACAAAGCGCACCGGCGAGGTAATCGTCGTCACGCCCGAGCGCACGGCATGAATCGGTCCTGCCTCGCCCTCGCGGATGTAAAACGTGAGCAGCAACACCGAAATCAGGCTGAAAACAATCAACGGGCGCATACCCGTTGATTGTCGCTTGGTATTCAGATTTGTGGAGAAACCCGAAGATCGTGCCAAATGGAATCCACCTTTTGGAAATTAAGCATTGGTCTGGACGAAGCCGCCATCAAACGCATTGGCCTCGAGCACGCGGGCACAGCCGTTAACGACGTTATCGAGCGCCGTGGGGCTGACGTTGACCGAAACACCGGTCTCATCGCGCAGGCGCACGTCGAGACCGCGCAGCAGCGCGCCGCCACCGGTCAGCAAAATGCCGTAGTACATAAGGTCCGAGGCAAGATCGGGAGGCGTAGCGTCGAGTGCGTCCTTGACGGCCTTGGCCATCTCGTCGAGCGGCTTGTTGAGTGCGCGACGAATCTCCTCGCTCTCGATGCGCACGGTCTTGGGCAGACCGGTGATCACGTCGCGGCCGTTGACCTCGACGTCGAGCTCATCCTTGAGCGGCACGGCGGAGCCGACCTTGATCTTGATGTCCTCTGCCGTACGCTCGCCGATGGCCAGGTTGTAGGCATCGCGAACGTGCGTGAGGATGGCCTGATCGAACTCGTCACCGGCAATACGAATGGACTGCGAAACGACAATGCCGCCCATAGCGATAACGGCAACCTCGGTGGTACCGCCGCCGATGTCGATGACCATGGAGCCGGTGGGTTCCTCGACGGGCAGGTCGGCGCCGATAGCAGCTGCCATAGGCTCTTCGATCAGATAGGCCTGGCGGGCGCCGGCCTGGATCGTGGCCTCAAAGACAGCGCGCTTCTCGACCGACGTGACACCGGAGGGAACGCAGACGACAACACGCGGACGCGGAGTCCACGGATAGCGCTTCTCGGACGCCTTGTCGATAAAGTAGCGAAGCATGGCCTCGGTAACATCGAAGTCGGCGATGACGCCGTCCTTCAGGGGACGAACGGCCACGATGTTGCCGGGCGTACGGCCGAGCATGCGCTTTGCCTCGATACCGACCGCCAGGATGCGCTCGTCGTTCTTGTCGATGGCAACAACAGAGGGCTCGCGAATAACGATGCCCTTGCCGCGCACGGAGACAAGCGTATTTGCGGTGCCGAGGTCGATGGCAAGATCGCCCGCATAGCTACCGAAGAACATATCCATCAAAGAAAACAACGCAACTCCTGATGTGTTGGATGATTGCTGGAAAACTACTAGCTCATCATACTAGCGCAAGCCCGGCACCTCACTTGCGGTGAAGCGCCGGGCAAAGCTAAATCCCATAAGGTCACTACTGGTTGTCAGCAGCCGAGAAATCCATATCGAGCGAAGAAACGGCCCAGCCGATATGGTTGTCGGAGCGCACGAATTTGACGGTGTACTCCTGCTCGCCGCCCTTGGACAGCGATGCCTTCACCTTGGCGGTCGTCTCGGTCATGGACTGATCCATGCCCTCGACGGACACGGTGGCACCCTGCGGAATCGAGGAGATGATCATCGACTTAGCGTCCTCGGACAGGCTCGAGGCCAGGCAAGACTCGGCCTTTGCGGCGTCACCGTCGCCGGCAGCCTGGAACAGATCGGTAACGACAGACTCCTGAGACGGGAAGCCAAAGCCGCGCGTGTAGGCAAAGCCCAGACCGCCCGCGGCGATCAAAATGAGCAGAAGCAGCACGATGAAGACTTTGAGACCCGTATGGCGATGGCGACGACGGACCTTGGCCTGCTTGCGATCCTGACGGTCCTGCTGGACCATCTCGGACTCGGACAGCGTAAAGAAGCCGGTGTCCGAGGGATCAGGCATAAACTGACCGGTCGCGCCCGTAGGATCGAGCGGATCGACGGCAGGAGCGTCCATCGCGGGCGCCGGAGCCGTGGCCATAGCCGTCTGGGCAGACAGCGCGGCAAGCGAATCCTGCACGCGGGCAAGCTCATCGGCCTGCTCGGAGGTGAGCTGGTAGATGCCATCGGCAGTAGCGGCATTAAAGGCGTCGAGTGCGTCGGAGGGACGGCCGGCGGCAGAAAGCGCCTGACCCATGCCGGCGTTGAGCGCACGCGTGTCGTCGCGGGGGCCGGCAAAGTCGATAGCCGTGCGATAAGTCTCCACGGCATCCGCCGGACGGCCGAGCTTAATGAAGCAACGACCGAGCTCGCCGAGTGCGGCGGCAGGAGCCGGATTGGCGCCGTCGATGGCAGCCTGACGGAAGGCGGTTCCCGCGTTGGCATAGTCGCCCGACTGGAACAGCGCATTGCCCAGGCCCAGATAGGCCTTGAACGGCGTGGCATAGGAAGCATCCTGCGTAGCGGCAGAGAAAGCCTGAGCGGCCGTCGTGTAGTCGCCCACGGCGGCGAGCGCCTTGCCGCGGTTGGTGAGCAGCGCGCCGCGCTTGCCGTAGGTACCGTCGTTGAGGGCGGCGGCATAGGCCTCGGCGGCCTCGGCATACATGCCAAGGTGCATCAAGGCGTTGCCACGAAGGTGATCGGCCTCGCCCATAATCTCATCGGGAGTCTTTGCCGCCCCAAGCATCTGGGCTGCAGCAGAAAAATCACCCGCGCGGTAAGCGGCGCGGCCCTGTTGGATCAGCTGGCTATTCAAGGAAGTCCCCTTTACTCGTGAACGATCTCGACATGGACGATCTCGTCGCCGGCACGCAGCTGCGAAATCACATCGAGACCCTCGACCGTGGTACCAAAGACGGTGTAACCGGAATCGAGGTTATGCTGGGCACCCAGGCAGAAGTAGAACTGCGAACCCGCGGAATCGGGGTCCATGGAGCGTGCCATGGCAAGGGCGCCATCGACATGGCTGTTGCGCGGATTGGTGGCAAACTCGCCCTTGATGCAGTAGCCGGGGCCACCGGTACCGGGCATACCGTCGGGGCCCTCAAGACCGGCAGCGACGTCGGCGCCGGACATGTCGCGGGTATTGGGGTCGCCGCCCTGGATAACAAAACCGGGCACATAGCGATGGAACTTAAGGCCATCATAGAAGCCCATCGTGGAAAGCTCGCAGAAGTTCGCGACATGAATGGGAGCGCCCTCGCCGTCAAACTTGACCTTGATGGTACCCTTCGACGTCTCGATTACGGCGCACTCGTCGCCGACAAGCTGATACTCGGGCGTGTAGAGCTCTTTCTTAAAACCAAACATGTGGTTCCTTCCTCGTGCGTTTAAAGCATATTTGTACGAATTGTAGCAATAAGCACGGGTTTACATCAATTGCGCACGTAGGTTATGCCGACTATGGCGAACTAATTTTAGGAACGCTGCTGCGGCTTCCAGGAACCCACATTGGCATCGTACTGGTTCAGCGCGCTGTTGCCGCCCTGCGCGATGGGCGCCAGGATCTCGCTTTGGTGGGAACTCATCGACTCGCCATCGGGAATGGCCAGCGAGATATCCCAGCTCTGGCAGATCACGTCGACGCGCTCATACATCCACTCGGCAAGCTGCTTTAAGTGGGCGATGTCATCCGCATAGACCGTATCGTCCTGTACTTTCAGGTTGTTGAGCTCATCTTGCGTCTTTTTGATCTGGTCGCGCAGGGCGTAGGCACTCTGCGACAGCTCCTGACGGGTGGACAGCGGCGTTCGGAGATAACCGTTGTTAAAGGAATCGATGACCTCGCCGATCTGGTCCTCGTCAGCGTAGGACACGATGGTCTGATACAGACCGTCGAGCCTGGTATAGAGCTGATCATCGGTGAGCACGGTTTCTTCCTGAACCACCTCGGCAGAATCGTCCTGCTTGGTATCGTCCTCAGTCGCCTCGCCCTTTTGGCGCGTGGGGAAGGTGGTTTGTGCAGCTTGGCCAAACTGGTCGTAGAAGCCGGGCATAACACCCATGGGATCGGTCGTCACGAACCAATAGGCACCGCCGCAAACGACGGCAAGGACCGCGATGACGATAAGCGGCTTGGGAATATGACGCTTGTGCTTGTGATAGGCGTCCTCGTCGGGGTGCACCTTGCGCTTGGGTTTTTGAGCATCGTCATGCAGGGAAACGGGCATGGGAATATCGACCTTGGGGATACCGAAATCCTTATCGAAAGCCGGCAGCACGCAGGTCTCATTGGGGTCGGCGGCGTCTGAAAGCACCGCAGCGGCAGAGGCCGGCGCATGCGGCACCTCGGTATCGATCTGCTCTTGCGTTAGGCGCGGAAAGCCCGCCGTGCGGCCCGCTGCCAGGTCGGATGCTGCCGCGTCCTCGGAGAGGATACCCGGAGCGGGGCGTCCGCATTTGGGGCACGTACGATCATGCGGAGAAAGACGGGCACCGCAGCCCTCACAGAACACGAACTCGGTGTGCTCCGGACCATCGCCCGGACCCACATAGGCGTTGCAGTAGGGGCAGAACGAGGCGCCGTCCTCGATGGTCTTAAGGCAATGCGGACAGATCACGGCATCCTCTTTTCGAAGCAATTCAAACAATCGAGGTTAGAGCATAACATCGCCACGGCCCCACAGGAGCAAGGCACCAATTCAACATCGCCAGGGCGCGTAGTTACTTCTTCTTTTTGCTTGGCATCGAGACCTTAATGCCCTGGGCCGATTTGGTCACGCGGGAGCGCTTGGCACCGGCGCTCTTCTTTTTCTTGGGTTGGGTCTGCGCCACGCCCTCGAGTGCACGGGCCTCGGCCTCGCGAACGGTGCGAGCTTCGCGGCGCTGCGCCATGTCGGCGGCGACGCGCATGGCAAAACGCTCCGCCGTCGAACCCGTCGAGCTCACCTTACCGCCACCGCGACCCAGGCGGACGCGCACACCGCGGCCAAAACCAGTTGCGGCATGACGACGACGCGGCTTAAGCGAATCCATCATCGTGGCGAGCTTAAAGAACACCGAGCAGGTAAAGGCCACGATGACAGCCAAGATAACCATCTGGCCCATCGACAGGTTGGCAATAGACAGCAGCTCCGGGAATCCGATAACGCCCACCAGGATGCCGGCGACTACAAACACAAAGAGCGCCACGCGCAAGGGTGTGAGGGGCTGCGAGATACGCCAGATCAGGCTGACGCTCGCCGCGCACGACGTAAGCAGGCACATCGTAGACAGCGTGAGCTGGCTAAAGCCAAACACGCGCGCCACAAAGATATCGAGCGCCGCGGCCATAATGACCGCAAGCGACGCCGGCAGCGCACGCTTGAGCACGTTGGTCAAAAACGCACCCTTCACGCGAGCATTGTTGGGCTCCAGGCCCAACACAAAGCCCGGCGCGCCGATGCAGAAGAAGTTAATGAGCGTCATCTGGATGGGCTCGAAGGGGTACGGCGGCAGCGCGATGCACAGCGCCGCCAGGCCCATCGAGAACAGCGTCTTGGTCAAGAACAGCGAAGCCGAACGCTGCAGGTTGTTGATGGAGCGACGGCCCTCGGCCACCACGGCGGGCATCGAGGCAAAGTCGTTGTCGACGAGCACGATCTCGGCCACGTTACGCGCGGCATCGGAGCCGGCCGCCATGGCCACGGAGCAGTCGGCCTCCTTGAGCGCCAGCACGTCGTTGACGCCGTCGCCTGTCATGGCCACGGTGTGCTCGCGGCGCTTGAGTGCCTGCACGAGCTCGCGCTTCTGCTGCGGGGTCACACGACCAAAGACATGGTAGCGGTCCACTGCGGCATCGAGCTTGGCCGGCGTATCGAGCGTCGTGGCGTCCACATAAGCGTCCGCCCCCGGCACGCCCACCACGCGAGCGATCGACGACACCGTACGCGGGTCGTCGCCACTGATCACGTTGAGGGTCACGCCCTGCTCGTTAAAGTAGCCGATGGTCTCGGCCGCCGAGGTACGAATCTCGTCGCGGATGGTCACAAAGCCCACGGGCTCGGCCTCGCCCGCCATATCGCCATCGGGCGTAAAGCCGTCCACGCGCGCCACCACGAGCACGCGGCAGGTATCGGCAAGCTCGGCGACACGGTTCTCGACCTGGGCAAACGCACGATCAGAGAGCACAAACTGCGCCGCACCCATCACATAGGAGCCCTGCGCAAACGACGCGCCGCTCCACTTTTTGGAGGACGAGAACGGAATGACCGACAGCGGCTCAGACACCTCGACCGGGCGATCTGCGTAATAGTTGAGCAGCGCCTGGCAGGTCTCGTTGGCATCGGCCGAAGTCGCACGCGCCACGTTAGCCAGCGCAAAATCGAGCACCGTGGTATCGACGGGAACGGCGGCTTCGCCCTCCCCCGCGCCCATGCCAAAGCCCTCGATCGGCAGCGGATACGTGCCCTCGACCTCCATGCGACCCGACGTGATGGTGCCTGTCTTGTCCAGGCACAGCACGTCGACGCGCGCGAGCGTCTCGATGCAGTAGAGCTGCTGCGCCAGCACCTTGCGGCGGGCCAGGCGCACCGTGGCGATGGCGAGCACCGACGAGGTCAGCAGCACCAGGCCTTGCGGGATCATGCCCAGCAGGGCGCCCACCGTGGACAGCAGCGCCGACGAAGGCACATGACCAGCCAACAGCTCGGAGAAGCACCACGAAAGCGCGCTATTGCCTGGGGTTCCCGCGGCATCCCACAGCTCGCTCACGCTCGAGGCAAACAACGCCAAACCGAGCGGGATCATGATGATGCTCGCAAAGCGCACGATGGCGTTAAGCGCGTTCATGATCTCGGAATTGACCTTTTTGACGTACTTCGCCTCGTTATTAATTTTGGCCACGTAGTTGTCGGCGCCGACATGGATCACGCGGGCGCGCAGCAGGCCCGAGTCGATAAAGCTGCCGCTCATGAGCTCGGAACCGGGCTGTTTCTTAATGAGGTCGCTCTCACCCGTCAGCAGGCTCTCGTTCACGAGCGCCTCGCCCGAAACCACCACGGCGTCAGCGGGAATCTGGTCGCCGCGCCCCAGGCGGATGATATCGTCGAGCACGATCTGGTCCAGGTCGAGCTCCACCTCGGCGCCGTCGCGCACCGCAATGGCCTTCTTGGAGGTCAGCAGCGTGAGCTTATCGACCATCTTCTTGGAACGCATGGACTGGATGACGCCAATAGCAGTATTGAGGAACACTACGAACAGGAACGTCAGATTCTTAAACGAACCGGTCAAAATGACTAGGAACGCCAAAATCACGTTGATCAAATTGAACAGCGTGCAGAGGTTCTCGATGATGAGCTCTTTGACCGACTTGGTCTTGAGCTCCATGTTGCGGTTGATCTTACCGGCGGCGATGCGCTCCTCGACCTCGGCGGTCGAGAGTCCGCGCTCGATATCCGTTGCTGCCATACCACGTCCCATCACGTCGCGTCGGTATAAGAAAAACCGCCCGGACCATGCGAGGTTCGGACGGTCTCACGTTCGATGGTGCCCCATGTTGGATTCGAACCAACGGCCTTCTGCTCCGGAGGCAGACGCTCTAATCCCCTGAGCTAATAGGGCCAACGTTTGGCATTATACCCAAGTGCACCACGGGCTATCAAAATAAAAGAAAAAGCTTTGCAATTCCGAGGAAGACGCGGCTCAACGGCCCACTTTAGAAGGCAAAAGCGAGTCAGATAGTATAAACTCTCATGCACCATATGTACACGGCTCGCGATGCGGGCCGTTTTTGCAAGGGTTATCCATCGAGGTGAGAGGCACACCATGATTGCAATTTTAAAAGAGAGCGCCAGCGACGAGGCCGTCAGCCATATCGTCAGCTGGATTGAGAAAAAGGGCCTGAAGACCGATGTCTCGCGCGGCGAGAATGAGACGATCATCGGCCTGGTGGGCGATACGACCAAGATCGACCCGTTCCTGCTCGAGTCCATGGATGTCGTCGAGCGCGTGCAGCGCGTCTCCGAGCCGTTCAAGCGCGCCAACCGCAAGTTCCACCCCGAGGACTCCGTCATCGACTGCGGCCACGGCGTCAAGATCGGCGGCGATCAGTTCCAGGTCATCGCCGGCCCGTGCTCCGTCGAGGGCGAGAACCTCATCCGCATCGCCCGCCGCGTGAAGGCCGCCGGTGCCACGATGCTGCGCGGCGGTGCCTACAAGCCCCGCACTTCCCCGTACGCCTACCAGGGCATGGGCCCCGCCGGTCTGGACCTGCTGTGCGAGGCGTCTGCCGAGCTCGACATGCCGATCGTCACCGAGATCATGGACCCGCGCGACGTGCAGGTCTTCCTGGACAAGAAGATCGACGTCATGCAGATCGGCGCCCGCAACGCCCAGAACTTCCCTCTGCTCAAAGAGGTCGGCAAGACCAAGACTCCGATCTTGCTTAAGCGCGGCATGTCCGGCACGATCGATGAGCTGCTCATGGCCGCCGAGTACATCATGAGCGAGGGCAACGACAACGTCATCCTGTGCGAGCGCGGCATCCGCACCTTCGAGACCCGCACCCGCAACACCTTCGACCTCAATGCCGTGCCGGTGCTGCACCACCTGTCGCACCTGCCCGTCGTCGCCGACCCCAGCCACGCCACCGGCTACACCCGCTACGTTGAGCCCATGGCGCTCGCCGCGACCGCCTGCGGTGCCAACGGCCTAGAGATCGAGGTCCACGACGAGCCCAGCCGCGCATGGTCCGACGGCGCTCAGGCCCTCACCCCCGATCAGTTCGACGACACCATGCGCCGCATCCGAGCCATTCGCGAGGTTGTCTGCCATGAGACCATGGAGTAGCCCATGGGTACAGTGAGAAACGCGCGCGTTAACCAGGGCGGCCCCAAGTGCGCCGGCATCGTCGGCCTGGGCCTCATCGGCGGCAGCTTTGCCCGCGGCTATGCGCAGGCGGGCGTCCGCGTGCTGGCCTGGGACCCCGATGACGATGTCATGACGGCCGCCAGCATGGGCACTGTCGCCGGAGAGCTTAACGACAAGACGCTCGGCGAATGCGACATCATCGTCCTTGCCTGCTATCCCGAGGCATGCATCGAGTGGCTCGAGGCGCACGCCCAGGCGCTCGCCGACGCCACCGACACCGAGGCCATCATGGGCCCCGTGGTGATCGACACGGTGGGCGTCAAGGGCATCGTGTGCGAGCGCGCCTTTGAGCTAGCCCGCGAGCACGGCTTTTACTTTGTGGGCGCGCACCCCATGGCGGGCACGCAGTACTCGGGCTATGCGCACTCCCGCGCCGACCTGTTCCAGGGCGCCCCGCTCGTGCTCGTACCGCCCGCGGTGGACGATGCGCTCAAACTGGAGCTTTTGGGCCAGGTGCGCGAGATGGTACGCCCCTTGGGCTTTGGCAAGTTCAGCGTGACCAGCGCCGCCGAGCACGACCGCGTCATCGCCTTTACGAGCCAGCTCGCGCACGTCGTTTCCAACGCCTATGTTAAGAGCCCGACCGCTCAGGTCCACCACGGCTTTTCGGCCGGCAGCTACCGCGATCTCACCCGCGTGGCGCACCTCAACCCGCAAATGTGGTCCGAGCTCATGATCGACGACGCCGACGCGCTCGCCTTTGAGATCGACCATCTGATCGAATCGCTTGGCGCCTACAGCCGTGCGCTCAAGGACCGCGACCAGCGCTATCTGGAGAATCTCCTTGCCGAGGGCGACCGCATTAAGCGCGCACTCGACGACGAGGCCTCCCACTAGACAACCCATCACGCCAGGTCGAAAGGACCGAAGCTTATGGCGATTACCATCGATATCGACACTGCACGCCCCTACCAGGTGCATGTTGGCACGTTTTTGCTGGAGCAGGCGGGACCGCTCGTGCGTGCCACTGCCGGCGGCACCAAGGCCGTCATCGTGACGGACACCAACGTGGGCCCGCTCTACCAGATGCCCGTTAAGCAGAGCCTGGAGGCGTCAGGCTACGAGGTGAGCATCTGCACCTTCGAGGCCGGCGAGGCCCATAAGCGCGCCGAAACCTATGTTGCCATTTTGGAGTTTGTGGCCGAGCACGAGCTTTCGCGCTCCGACGTGATCGTGGCACTCGGCGGCGGCGTCGTGGGCGACGTGGCGGGCTTTGTGGCCGCCACCTACATGCGCGGCTGCAAGTTTGTGCAGATCCCAACGAGCCTGCTCGCCATGGTGGATTCGTCGGTGGGAGGCAAGACCGCCATCGATCTGGCTGCCGGCAAGAACTTGGCCGGCGCCTTTTGGCAGCCGAGCGTGGTTATCGCCGACGTGGGGTGTCTGGCCACACTCACGCCCGAGCAGTTCGCCGACGGCTGCGGCGAGGTCGTCAAGCACGCCGTGATCGCCGACCCGGAGCTTTTCGCCGAGCTGGAGAAGACCCCGCTCACGCTGGAGCTGCTCAACCGCGATGTGGCCCGCGTAGCACTCATCATCGCCCGCAACATCGACATCAAGCGCGCCGTGGTCGTCGCCGACGAGCGCGAAACCAACCAGCGCAAGCTCCTCAATTTTGGACACAGCGCCGGGCACGCCGTCGAGGCCTGCGAGCACTTTGAGCTCGGACACGGCAACTGCGTTTCAATCGGCATGGGCATCATCACGCGCGCCGCGGCCCTGCACGGCATTTGCGATGCTGCACTGCCCGATCGTATTGAGGAACTCTGCGCCCGCCATGGCCTCAAGACCCGCTGCGACCTAGATGCCGATACCGTCTTTGCCGAGGCGCTCCACGACAAGAAGCGCGCGGGTGACACCATCGATCTGGTGATTCCGCACGGCATTGGCCGCTGCAGCATCGACCGCACACCGCTTTCCACTTTCCACGAACTCATTGCCGAGGGCCTCGGCCAGAAGGGAGACGCATCCGCATGCTAGCCCGCATCACCCCGTCCCCGCTCAAGGGCACCGTTCCCGCCATCGCGTCCAAGTCGATGGCGCATCGCCTGATCATCTGCGCTGCGCTTGCCAACGGCGAGACACACGTCACCTGCAACACCACCTGCGCCGACATCGAGGCTACGGTGCGCTGCCTTACGGCCCTGGGTGCTCGCATCGAGACCGTCGAGGACGGCTTCCAGGTCCACCCCACCATGAAGAGTGTTGAGTTTGGCCTGCTCAAGGCCCTTGCCGGCAGCACGCTTGACTGCGGTGAAAGTGGATCCACGCTCCGCTTTATGTTGCCCGTCGCCTGCGCGCTGGGCGCAGAAGCAACTTTTGTGGGTCAGGGGCGCTTGGGCGCCCGCCCGCTCTCCCCGCTCTCGGACGAGATCATCGCCGCCGGCTGCGACCTACAGGGTCTGGGCGGTTTTCCGCTCAAGACGAGCGGCCGCATGCGCCCGGGCACCTTTGTGCTTCCGGGCAACGTGAGCTCGCAGTACATCTCGGGCCTGCTGCTGGCAGCCCCGCTGCTGGCCCAGCCCTCCTGCGTGCAGGTAACCGGCTTCATCGAGAGCCGCCCCTACATCAACCTGACGATACAGGCCATGAAGGCCTTTGGCGTCGAGGTCAACGTCGAGCGCATTCCGGCCAAGGACGGCCAGCCCGAGGTCACGAACTTCCGCGTGAGCAGTGGCTCGTACCGCACGCCCGGCAGCGTGGCCGTCGAGGGCGACTGGTCCAACGCCGCCTTTTGGCTGTGCGCCGGCGCCATCGGTACCGACCCAATCACCGTCGAGGGCGTGTCGCTAAGCTCCGCACAGGGCGACCGTAACGTGCTTGCCGCGCTTTCGCGCTTTGGCGCCCGCATCGTGCGCTCCACCAACGCCGCCACCGTGCAGTCCGACAAGCTCGCCGGCTTTGAGATGAGTGCCCACGACATTCCGGACCTGGTGCCCGTCATCTCGGCCGTGGCCTCGCTGGCACAGGGCCGCACCTTTATCCGCGATTGTGCCCGTCTGCGCATCAAGGAATCCGACCGCTTGGTCACCACCACCCGCGAGCTCACCGCGCTGGGCGCGCAGGTGCGCATTGCCGGCGACGACCTCATCAACAAGGGTGTCGATGCCTTCACCGGCGGCGAAGTCGATTCGCACAACGACCATCGCATCGCCATGATGGCCGCGATCGCCGCGAGCCGCGCCACCGGCGAGGTCGTGATCCACGGCGCCGAGGCCGTCAACAAGTCCTATCCCGATTTCTTCGACCACTACCGCCTGCTGGGCGGCAAGGTCACACTCGAGGAGGAATAGCATGTCCTCGACCTTTGGCAACGTCTTGCACTTAAGCATCTTCGGCCAGTCGCACTCCCCCGCCATCGGCTGCTCCCTCGATGGCATTCCGGCGGGCATCGCTGTTGACCAGGGGCGGCTGCAGGCCTTCCTTGACCGTCGTGCCCCCGGTCGCGACGAGACCGCGACCAAACGCCGCGAGGCCGACGCCGCCCACATCATCGCCGGTGTGGTCGATGGACATACCACCGGCGCGCCCATCGCCGCGATTATCGAGAACACCAACACGCGCTCCAAGGATTACTCCGAGCTGCGCCGCAAGCCCCGCCCCGGACATGCGGACTTCCCTGCGCGCGTGAAGTATCACAACATGCACGATGTCGCCGGTGGCGGGCACTTCTCCGGCCGCCTAACGGCACCCCTGTGCATCGCCGGCGGCATTGCGCTGCAGGCACTCGAGGCCCGCGGCATTAAAGTAATGGCGCACGTCGCGCAGATCGGCGGTATCTCCGACCTGCCGATGGACGATATGGTCTATCGCGAGGCCGACCGCAAAGCGATCCAAACGAACGATCTTCCTTGCATTGACGCCGCCGCAGCCGGCCGCATGCGCGAGGAGATCCTAGCCGCACGCGACGAACTCGACAGCATCGGCGGCATCGTGGAGTGCGGCATTTATGGGCTTCCCGCGGGCATCGGCGACCCCATGTTCGACGGCATCGAGAACCGCATCGCGCAGATCGCGTTTGGCATTCCCGCCGTAAAGGGCGTGGAGTTTGGCATGGGCTTTGCCGTGGCCGCCATGCGCGGCAGCGAGAACAATGATCCGTATCGCATCGATGCCGAGACCGGCGAGATCGAGGTCGAGTCCAACAACGCCGGCGGCATCCTGGGCGGTATTTCGACCGGCGCGCCCGTCATGTGGCGCATGGCCGTAAAGCCGACGCCCTCCATTGGCCGCGAGCAGCAGACGGTGGACATGGACGCTATGGAAAATGCCGAGCTCTCGGTCCACGGCCGCCACGATCCCTGCATCGTCCCCCGAGCTGTCCCCGTAGCCGAGGCAGCCGCCGCCCTTGCCATCTGGGACGCCCTCCTCGAAGACGCCGCCCAGCGCTAACTACCCACCCCTCAACATCCCCCGACACGTGAAAGGGGTCTCCATGGACCTTGCTGACATCCGCCAGGCCATCGATGCCATCGACACCACGCTCCTCAACAGCTTTGTCGAGCGCATGGACATTGCCACCGAGGTCGCCAAGTCAAAAATCGAGATGGGCAAGGCCGTCTTCGACCCCGCCCGTGAGCGCTCCAAGCTCAACAACCTCGCCAGCCGCGCGCCCGAGCGCTACGAGGCGCAGACCATCACCCTGTTCCGTCTCCTCATGAGCATGAGCAAGGCCGAGCAGCAGCGCTATATCAACGAGCTCAAGGGCATCACGGTCTCGCAAAGGGCACACGCCACGGCCGAGGCCTTCGATACGCCCTTCCCCCAGACGGCCACCGTCGCCTGCCAGGGTGTTGAGGGCGCTTACAGTCAAATCGCCGCGTGCAAACTCTTCGACGTGCCCGACATCGCGTTCTTCGAGACCTTCGAGGGCGTCATGCGCGCCGTGCGCGACGGCTTCTGCGAGTTTGGCGTGCTGCCCATCGAGAACTCCACCGCCGGCTCGGTTAACGCCGTCTACGACCTGCTCGCCCAGTTCGACTTCCATATCGTGCGCTCGCTGCGCCTCAAAATCGACCACAACTTGCTCGTCAAGCCCGGCGCCAAGCTTGCGGACGTGCACGAGGTCTACAGCCACGGCCAGGCCATTGCCCAATGCGCCGGCTTTATCGAGGCGCACGACCTGCACGCCACCAAGTACCCCAACACGGCCATGTCGGCCGAGATGGTCGCCAGCTCCGAACGCACCGATGTTGCCGCGATCGCATCGCGCAGCTGCGCCGCACTCTACGGCCTGGAGGTACTGGAGCCCAACATCCAGGACTCGGACAACAACTACACGCGCTTTGTCGTCATCAGCCGCGAGCCACGCGTCTACCCCGGCGCCAACCGCACCTCGCTCATGATTACCACGGCCAACGAGCCGGGCGCACTCTATCGCGTACTCGAGCGCTTCTACGCGCTCAATATCAACCTCATCAAGCTCGAGAGCCGCCCCATCCCCGGGCACGACTTTGAGTTTATGTTCTACTTTGACCTGGACTGCCCCTTTGGCAGCAAGGCCCTCGATGACCTGCTCGATTCCATCGACGACGTGTGCGAGAGCTTCACCTACTTTGGCAGTTACACGGAGGTGCTCTAGATGACCGATGTCGCCGCAACCCGCCCCTACGGAGTGCTGGGCCGCGTGCTGGGCCACAGCTACACCCCGACCATCTACAAGGAGCTCGCGGGGCTCGAGTACGTACGATTTGAGCGCGAGCCCGAGGACCTCCAGGCTTTTATGACGGGTGACGAATGGGAGGGCACCAACGTGACCATCCCCTACAAGCGCGCCGTCATGGAATACCTGGACGAGCTGAGTCCACTCGCCGAGCGTATGGGAAACGTCAACACCATCACGCGCCTGCCCGACGGCCGCCTGCGCGGCGACAACACCGACTACTTTGGCTTCCAATGCCTGGTCGAGGAGCTGGGCGTCGAGGTCGCCGGCAAGAAGGCCCTCGTGCTCGGTGCCACCGGTGGCGCCGGCACCACTGCCAGCATGGTGCTCGGCGACCTGGGCGCCATCGTCGTGCCGGTCGGCCGCACGAGCGAAGTCAACTACGACAACATCGCGCAGCAGTCCGACGCCGCACTGCTCGTCAACTGCACGCCCGCCGGCATGTTCCCCCACTGTCCCGATGCCCCCTGCACGCTCGAGGGGCTCGATGCGCTCGAGGGCGTCATCGACATTGTCTACAACCCTGCACGCACGGGCCTGATGCTCGAGGCCGAGCGCCGCGGCATCCCCTGCATCGGCGGCCTGCTCATGCTCGTGGCCCAGGCGGCGCAAGCCGTTGAGCGCTACACCGGCCAGGTCACTCCGCGTGAGCGCATTCTGGACGTAACGGAGCGCCTGTCACGCCGCGAACAGAACATCGCGCTGATCGGTATGCCGGGCTCGGGCAAGACCCGCGTGGGCGAGCAGATTGCCCTGCTCACGGGGCGAGAGCACATCGACCTGGACCGCGCCCTCGAGGAGCGCCTGGGCATGCCCTGCGCCGACTTTATCGTCGAGCGCGGCGAGGCGGCCTTCCGCGAGCAGGAGACGGCGGCGCTGACCGGCATCTCCAAGCGCAGCGGCCTGGTGCTTTCCACGGGCGGCGGCGTGGTCACGCGCGACGAGAACTACCCGCTACTGCACCAGAACAGCCAGATCGTGATGCTCAACCGTAAGCTCGACGAACTCGCCCACAAGGGTCGCCCCATCACCGCCCGCGATGGCATCGACAAGCTGGCCGAGCAGCGCATGCCGCGCTACCGCGCCTGGGCCGACTACCTCATCGACTCGCGCGATTGCGCCGCCAACACCGCCCAAGCCCTCCTCGACACCCTCCCACCCGCTCTCTAACCAAAACCACCACAAAGGGGACAGGTACCTTTGTGGTGGTTTTCCGTTCCGCCTCTCCGCCCGCCCAACCGCAAAGGAAGCAACCATGAAAGTACTCGTCATCAACGGCCCCAACCTCAACATGCTCGGCATTCGCGAGCCGGGCATCTATGGCAGTGACAACTACGACCGCTTAGTGCAGATCTGCCAGGAAGCGGGCACCGCACAGGGCTTCGACGAGGTCGAGGTCTTCCAGTCCAACCACGAGGGCAGCATCGTCGACAAGATCCAGGAAGCCTACGGCAAGGTCGACGGCATCGTCATCAACCCGGCGGCATACACGCACACGAGCGTCGCGATCCTCGACGCCCTCAAGGCCGTCGCCATCCCTGCCGTCGAGGTCCACATCAGCGCCGTAGAGACGCGCGAGGACTTCCGCCAGGTAAGCTATGCACGCCTAGCCTGCTTCGCCACCATCACCGGCGAAGGCCTGCAGGGCTACGCCCACGCACTGGAGCTGCTGAGGGAGCATCTCGAAAAGTAGCCTCGCGGATCAATACATTAACACCGATTCACACGAACAAAACTCCAGCGCCGGCAGCAGCACCTCGCTGCTGCCGGCATTTTGTTACTGGCATATAATCGTTGCAGTCACACTACGTCTGGAGACCCACATGCTGAGCATTCACCTGGGGGATTACCCCGGTTCCATCTACGATACCGAAACCTATTTTAGGAACTCATACTTGGACTCATGGTTCGAAGACCCTATGGCCGCACAGATTATTAAAAGCGTGGACGGATCAGAGCTCATCGGTCCCCACAACATCGTAAGCAAGCAGCTGGGCTCAATCACTCCACTCGAACTGTCCGGCGGCGTTAAGACGCTGCTGCTGGTGCGCAATCTCCCAAGTATGGTGTTCAACGCATCCACCTGCGGAGACAACTGTGCCCGCTGGCTACTCAAGATCGGCAAAGAGCAGGATGTGCTGGTGACCTTATACCACATCATGAAATTCCCCTGGAAGAGCTTTGAAATCCGCATTGAAAACGATGGCCGCATCGTCAGAAACATGCAGGAGTTTGTCGGCGCCACGAATGACTTTTTGGATGTTGATGAGTAATGAAGGGAACGCATACCGTTGACGTAGAGCGTGCAAAGGTCAAATACACACTCACGTTTAAGCGCAATATTTCCTTTATACGCGGCAACAGCGGCACGGGCAAAACGACGCTCATCTCGATGATTCGCGACTACAACGACCGAGGACCGGAAAGCGGCGTCACGCTCAGTTGTGACGTTCCCTGTGAAACGCTATCTGGCAGGCGTTGGGAGCGCGAGCTTTCGATTATCGAGGACTCAATAATCTTTTTAGATGAGGGCAACGAATTTATCTACTCAAAGGACTTCGCAAAAGCCGTTAACGGGTCGTCCAACTATTTTGTCCTGATATCTCGCCGAGACGCCAGCGAACTCCCCTACAGTGTCGACGAAATCCTAAAGCTGGTAAACACCACGAGTAAAACAATCAATGGTCGAAAGAGCGATAAACGCTTCTACTCGGTAACAAAACCGATATACAGCCACACGGCAAACATGCTTTACCAGGATCTAAATGTTGGATTCGAGGTACCCGACGCCGTAGTTGTCGAGGATAGCAAATCTGGCTATCAATTCTACAACGCTCTTTGCAACCGACTCGGGATTCCCTGCTATACCGCCACCGGCGTTGCGAATCTAAAACGTACGATTCACGAATGCCCCGAGCAAAACGTTCTTGCCATAGGAGACGGCGCAGCGTTTGGTCCCTACATCGAAAAGGTGCTCGGACAGCGCGTTTACAAGAACGTTCGCCTATTCCTCCCGGAATCGTTCGAGTGGACACTCCTGCGCTCCGAGCTCATACCCAGCAGCGACATTCCCAAGATCCTCGAGGACCCCTCAAGCTATATCGAAAGTCGCGATTATTTAAGCTGGGAGCGGTTCTTCACCGATGTGCTGGTCAAATACTCAGCAGACACTCGCTACGCTTACAAAAAGGCACGACTCAACGAGCAGTACCTAAAGCCGCAGGCAATGAATGCCGTATCGAAAGTCTTACCGGAGTGTTTGAAGACGAATTAGCAGATTCTTTAAATCATCTAGAAACCGGGGCTATGCACATGAGCTGAAGCTACTGAAAGAAAGCCTACAACACGCCTGGTACACTAATCCTTGGAACAGAATTATCAGGTTTATTTGTCCCAAATCCTAAGTAACTGTTTGATTACATACAAAGGAGTTCATCCATGTCCCAGTACGATTACCTCGTCGTCGGTGCCGGCCTCTCTGGCGCCGTCTTTGCCAACGCCGCCAAGCGCGCCGGCAAGTCGGTCCTGGTCATCGACCGCCGCGACCACATCGCCGGCAACGTCTACACCGAGGACGTCGAGGGCATCCAGGTCCACCGCTACGGCGCGCACATCTTCCACACCTCCATGAAGGACGTCTGGGACTACGTCAACCGCTTCGCCGAGTTCAACAACTACGTCAACTCGCCGGTCGCCAACTTCCGCGGCAACATGTACAACATGCCCTTCAACATGAACACCTTCGCCAAGATGTGGCCGGGCGTCGTCACGCCGGCAGACGCCCGCGCAAAGATCGCCGAGCAGGTGGCCGCCGAGAACATCGGAGAGCCGCAGAACCTCGAGGAGCAGGCGCTGTCGCTCGTCGGCCGCGACATCTTCGAGACGCTCGTGAAGGGCTACACCGAGAAGCAATGGGGCCGCGACTGCCGCGACCTGCCCGCGAGCATCATCAAGCGCCTCCCCTGCCGCTTCACCTACGACAACAACTACTTCAACGACCGCTACCAGGGCATCCCCGTGGGCGGCTACACCAAGATGGTCGCCAACATGCTCGAGGGCATCGAGGTGCGCTGCGGCGTGGAGTACAAGGAGCTGGCCGCCGCCGAGCCCGATATCGCCGCCAGGACGATCTACTGCGGCCCCATCGACGCGTTCTACGACTTCAAGCTGGGCACGCTCGAGTACCGCAGCCTGCGCTTCGAGACCGAGACGCTCGACGAGGCCGACCACCAGGGCGTGGCCGTGGTCAACTACACCGAGCGCGAGGTCCCCTACACGCGCGTCATCGAACACAAGCACTTCGAGTTCGGCACGCAGGAGAAGACCGTCATCACGCGCGAGTACCCGGCGGACTGGAAGCCCGGCGACGAGCCCTACTACCCCATCAACGACGCCAGGAACGAGGCCCTCTACAGGCAGTACGAGGAGCTGGCGGCACAGGAGGGCGATGTGGTCTTCGCCGGTCGCCTGGGCGGCTACAAGTACTACGACATGGACAAGGCCATCGCCGCCGCCTTCCAGCTCGTCCGCAACGAGCTGGGCGTGGAGCCGACTGAGGCGTAGGAGCGAGGACACTCAGACAACCACCCCGAACAAACAGGAGGCCCGCGCAGTTCATTCGCTACTGCGCGGGCCTCCTTCTTAATCGACTAGTCAATTCTTTCTGTACGCCTCAAGTATCGATCAAACTGAGGAACGGTAAAATCAACCTCTCCCCTTGCAGCAGAGTAAATCATGCCCTTGCTAATTAATTGAGCTCGCAGGGGTCCAATAGATGAAACGTCTCTCCCCATATAATGAGCCACATTCGCAAGCGTACAAGGAAGCTCGCCGCATCGCACCATGGCAATCAGAAACTCTTTTTGCCTTGGAGTGCATCGATCATATCGAACACTAAAGAAACCTTCGTCAAGACGCGCATCCGTTATAGAGGTGCAGTTGAGCACGGTTTCCAGAGAAACGAACTTACAATCAGATGAAGTCCAAATGGTCGAACAAAGCTCCTGGATGAAATACGGGTATCCCTCCGTATAGTCAATAATGGTACTGACCGCCTCGTCGGAATAGTGCACGTCAAGCTTTAACGCTGGCCTGACAATAGCCTCAACCGCCTTATCACGAGGAAGCGAGTCGACTTTTACAAAGCTAAACTGCCTCTCGGAATAAGTCTTAGCTTCGCCCAACATCTTTAGAAGCTTGGGCAAACCGGCGCAGCCAAACATAACAGGAAGGCCAAGCTGAGTCGCTCGATGAAGCGCGCATGCAAGGGCTTCAAGTTCTTCTTTGCTGGCATACTGCAACTCGTCAATTCCAATTAATATCGAAGATCCTGCAGCTTGAGCATATTTTCCCAGAACGACGAGCACATCGGTAAAATCACCAGATAGATTATGAGACGAGGCGAGAGCCTCCCCCAGAGCCTCTTCATTAAAGCCCAAAGACAGTGAGCCATCGCCCGCATCAACAGATAACGTTAACGATGTAAACAAGTTCTTAATCTGCTCTAATTTACTCTTAACGAGTTCAATTCTATTGAGCGAAGCCGATAGTGTACAGCAAGCCGAAGCCAAAGGAGCAATCAAACCCTTCTTCTCTTCGACCTCTATATGACGAACAAGAATACCTTCTTCCTCGGCTATTGATTCGATTGAGTTAAGCAACACCGTTTTGCCGACGCCCCTAAGACCGTACAAGACAAGAGAGCGGCTCTGATAGTTTGCTGCAAGAGCCTTGAGCTGAAGAGAAGCTGATTCAAGAATATCATCGCGTCCGGCAAGGTATTTAGGCATCGCGCCGGCACCGGGGGTATATGGATTGCGATAGTCAATCATAATCAGCTCCTAGAAAATGAACGAGCGCCCACCTGGCACCAAATAGCAACAATAGAATTGCACAATGCTCGACAGCATGCCACACATCATACCAAGATACTGATAAAGCGATATAGAGGACAAAGAGCCATGGTGGACCGCAATCAAATTACTTTACAGCCAGAACAAATTCAGCCCTTACCCACAACTCGCGTTATCGGCTCAACAAAAAGACTGCGGCCGCAGCACACGTGCCC
Source organism: uncultured bacterium (assembly GCA_905214465.1). Classification (GTDB taxonomy): domain Bacteria; phylum Actinomycetota; class Coriobacteriia; order Coriobacteriales; family Coriobacteriaceae; genus Collinsella. The sequence continues at coordinate 31,771 of CAJMMD010000011.1, read as the reverse complement.
GTAGCAGTTATGAGTCAAAATCCCCCGTAGCTGGCTAGCCGGAACAGATGAAACGTGAGGCTTACAGCAATCCTTTCATGCCGCTCCGCATGTAGTCCAACCATGATAGGACATAAACCTATGCTTTAAAATGATCCTTGATGTCGTCGATCGTCTTTTGTATCTCATAGGCGGAAAGCCCAAGCGCATACTCAAAAGGAACGGACTGCGCATTCTCATGCGATGCCTGATTTAGCATTACCTTCTTTCCCATGAGGTACGATCTCGTCACACCCGCTGGTCCATTCCATTTGGTCTTACCGTTTTTAGGAAATATATAATCGATTTTCTTGGATATTGTATTTCCTCTGGTTGTTTGGAAGTAGGCCGAATCGCCCTTCATATTAATATAGAACTGCTTTTCGACCCAAACCCTAAGTGCAATAAGAACAAGTTCCTTATCGAGGCAAGTTTCAACGAAATCGTCTTTTTCAATAAGGGAGCATGCATCAGTATGGTCGATAAGGTCAGCCAGCCCGTCGTTGCTTAATTGACTATTGTTATAGGCGATATTTCCACTGGGTCCGTCGTAATGAAATATAGAGTGAAGATTACCCTCGCCCTGCTCACGGCTTGAGACTGCTTCGATATATGCTCTCTTCGATGACAGAGGAATTGTACTGCAGCTGACGATCTCATCAGCCTTCCCTTTGGCCGAACTCATAATGGCGACCTGGCAAAGATAGCGATGAACAACGTCTTCATTCAATTTAATGGGATTGAGCCTAAGCCCATCCTCCCACCTATCAAGCGAATAATAGTTAAAAAGCACCGGGCACTGAGACTGTGCGATGTTAATGCAATTGGTATTGTGAGTTAGAATGACGACGGATTTTCGAAAGCCGTCAGAATTGGTCTCGCGAACCATGCGAATTAAGTCGAACAGAATTGTGTATTGATTTGCTAAATCAAAACTTGTGATTGGATCATCAAGCACCAGTACATCAGAATCACTCGCCCAGAACTCATTGATGCTCACAAGAGCTACCATTAAGTCGACCTCGCCGGTGCTAAAGCTATCAAGTTGTCGTGGCAGTTTTACAACCAGCTCTTCAGTGCTGTCATCAAAAACAATACTGCCCTGCTCAATTCCAAACTTAACTTTGAGTAAATTGGTTATTTCAGTTTCCCGTTTACGGATATTCTCATAGAAGCGTTTCTTCGTTTCTATGAGATTTGAGATTTCTCCATCTATTATTGAGAGCTTTTCCTTAGCAGCTTTTAGCTGCTCAGCGGCTTGCATTCGCCCGCCGCAGATAGCAAAACAGAAAACTGCCTTTTCGTCCACACCTTTGATTGCCGCCGCATCGCGAAGTGTTCGCAAGCCCTCTTGAATCTCTTCCGCATTTTTATTGGGATGGGCTTTTGAATAATCGGATAGGAGCTCGCTTTCCTTATTTGTCAACGCAGTCATTCTCGACTTTATGAGCTTCGCAATGGGTTCGGTGTTTTCTGAGCCACAAATAGGACAAACGGTAGCATCCTCCTCAATCCAATTTAAAAGTTGATTCGAAATATCATCCAGCATACGGGTTTTTAGCGATTCGATATCTTCTTTAATTGATTCAGCCGTAGACAACCCACGCCAATGGCTCACGAAGAACTTCGCATCATCTTCCGGGATAGCATCGCACAATTGCTTAGCTGAATCAGCAGAGAAGTCTTTCAAATTCTCCGCATGCTCCTTTTTGCAGTTGGGATACGAAGGAAAGGTCTCCTTAATCTGACGTGCAGCCGTCAGGCCAACATCCTTGAGATTTCTTTGCATATCACAATCGTCGAGAAGATGTTTCCTACGCTCCTGAAGCTCATCCAGCTGCTGAACATGAGCACCTATCCGCAGGGTATCCTTTGCACTCTTAACAAATTCACCCCTGTTATTATTGAACTCCGTGAAGGATGCCGAGTCAAGCTGCCCCTGTTGAAGAGCATTGTAGAGCGATGTTTTTCCCACTCCATTGGGTGCCCAAATAATCTGGGACTTTCCAAAGTCAATTGTCACCCTAGACAAATCAAGATGATTGACCCGAAAATCTTTACCCGTAAGTATTTTAGACATATCAATCCTTCCCTCGACATTTAGCTGACAGCGATACAAAACTCACCGTTAGGGACTCCTATACCCTACGATAATGCGAATCTAGGCCGCCATTTCTACCGCGTCAAGACCGTCAACGACAATCAATCTTATCTATAATTCTCCACTAGACTATTCCGAGAGACCCCCATCGTCGCCGGCATGATACGACGGCAGCTTAGGTAGCCACTATACGCGCCACAGACGCATGGCCCCTATCACGAATTAACATAGAGTTCGACGGCATAGCGCTCGACTTTCGCAAAGCTCCTAAGCTTAGGTATCCGAACAAGCGAGAGTAAAGCCAACTCGCTGCTCAACGCAAACAACAAACGTAGCGGCACAACACCCGCGCGATCTACCCGCATGATGAGGCCCAATCCAGCATCCCCTCAATCACGGCTCACTCCTATTCCAAGGCGCCTCGCGCGGCCCTAGAGACCAGCCCCCATCACCATCCTTTCCTTTACCCGGACATACCGTAATCCAATAATCCAAAGCAGATTCGTCCGGCCCTCAGGTTATCGGATCCCCACATTCATCCGTGCATGCAAGGATGAATGTGGGAAACGTTCGAATGAAGTTGATAATCGAGGCAGATACCATAGCCCTACTGAATAAAGCCACCCTCATCTGCTGTAATAGCAAAATGAATAAATTTTCAGCACAACTCAATCATCTGCGCTTGGTCCATAATCCTTCCCAAATAAAATCAAAAGGAGCATATCCATGTCCCAGTACGATTACCTCGTCGTCGGTGCCGGCCTCTCGGGCGCCGTATTCGCCAACGCCGCCAGGCGCGCCGGCAAGTCGGTCCTGGTCATCGACCGCCGCGACCACATCGCCGGCAACGTCTACACCGAGGACGTCGAGGGCATCCAGGTCCACCGCTACGGCGCGCACATCTTCCACACCTCCATGAAGGACGTCTGGGACTACGTCAACCGCTTCGCCGAGTTCAACAACTACGTCAACTCGCCGGTCGCCAACTTCCGCGGCAACATGTACAACATGCCCTTCAACATGAACACCTTCGCCAAGATGTGGCCGGGCGTCGTCACGCCGGCAGACGCCCGCGCAAAGATCGCCGAGCAGGTGGCCGCCGAGAACATCGGAGAGCCGCAGAACCTCGAGGAGCAGGCGCTGTCGCTCGTCGGCCGCGACATCTTCGAGACGCTCGTGAAGGGCTACACCGAGAAGCAATGGGGCCGCGACTGCCGCGACCTGCCCGCGAGCATCATCAAGCGCCTCCCCTGCCGCTTCACCTACGACAACAACTACTTCAACGACCGCTACCAGGGCATCCCCGTGGGCGGCTACACCAAGATGGTCGCCAACATGCTCGAGGGCATCGAGGTGCGCTGCGGCGTGGAGTACAAGGAGCTGGCCGCCGCCGAGCCCGATATCGCCGCCAGGACGATCTACTGCGGCCCCATCGACGCGTTCTACGACTTCAAGCTGGGCACGCTCGAGTACCGCAGCCTGCGCTTCGAGACCGAGACGCTCGACGAGGCCGACCACCAGGGCGTGGCCGTGGTCAACTACACCGAGCGCGAGGTCCCCTACACGCGCGTCATCGAACACAAGCACTTCGAGTTCGGCACGCAGGAGAAGACCGTCATCACGCGCGAGTACCCGGCGGACTGGAAGCCCGGCGACGAGCCCTACTACCCCATCAACGACGCCAGGAACGAGGCCCTCTACAGGCAGTACGAGGAGCTGGCGGCACAGGAGGGCGATGTGGTCTTCGCCGGTCGCCTGGGCGGCTACAAGTACTACGACATGGACAAGGCCATCGCCGCCGCCTTCCAGCTCGTCCGCAACGAGCTGGGCGTGGAGCCGACTGAGGCATAAGAGACGAGCGATTCACAGCCCCTACTAAATGAATCAATAGACCGGCGAAGTGGTTACGCTTCCGCCGGTCTATTTCCAAGGGTAAAATGTACAATCGCCTCAAATTGATAAAATATAAATGATGTTTAAAGCAATCATTCCAGTCATTCATTCTTAACCAACTAGAATTTGCAAAAGAATGGATTTGATTGCTTGTAATGCTAAATAAATAGAAAGAAGTATTGAATGCTCAACAAAATCAAACAACTTCTACCAGCATCATCTAGGTCGCTTCACGCCATGCATGACGATATAAACAGGCTGCATGAAGAGCTAGAACGAATTTATCATCGCATTGAAGTCGCAGACAACGGCATCAACATGAACATCAACTACAAGTTCGACAATATGACAATTCCAATGATCGAATCTCTTGCACTCAATCTCAATGCTCATGACAAACATATGAAAATGTTTGCATGGGAAGAGTTCAGAAATCCGGGGGAAAACATTCAGGAAGCAAAAGAGCGGTTCTTTAGAGAGTTGCCCAAGGCAACTGGAGGCTTGAGGCTTTTACAGCTTGGGTGTGGAAAGCTATTGGGGGAATTTGATGTCCTCTGCAAAGAAAACGACATTAAGTATTGGATTAACTTCGGAACACTAATCGGTGCAATAAGGCACCAAGGGTTTATTCCTTGGGACGATGATACGGATCTCGGCATAATGCGTGATGATTTAGAAAAACTGAGTGAAGTCGTTCAACAAGATAATCGATATAAGATTTCAATTGTTTACGACCGTTTCGTCCATTGTCGCCAAGTCAGATTTCTCTACAACGAAGAAAACATACCCTGCTTCCTCGATTTGTTCATTTACGACTGGGCACCATCAACGGAAAACAAATACGCCGAGGAGCAGCGAATACTTCGCGCGCAAATGGTGGAGGATATGAACTCCGACAACGAATTGTCATTTTGGGAAGACGATCCTTATTACTCGGGCGAAAATAATAACCTAATCCAAAAGCATTACGATCGTTGCCTAGAGAAGTCTAGAGCAGCGGGCCTCATATGTGAAAAGCAGTACGCAAAGGCCGTCATGTGGGCTATCGATAACTTGGATGACGGAAAGCAAAAGCAATGGGTCTATCCCATCGCAGATCTCTTCCCCACTAGGACGGTACCATTTGAAGGTGCAGAGCTCGAGGAGCCAAATAACCCTGACCTGTTCCTATGGAGTCGTTATGGAGACATCTACGAGCTTCCGAATGACATAAACAGCCATTTCCAGCATGTCAATCATAACGAACTGGAAAATGGCTCATCAAATCTCGCCATGAAACACTTGCTTGAATGACTCGAATATGCCCTGCGCGTTTGTCACGCTACGCGCGGGGCATAATTTATTGGGCAAGCCTGTCCTTTACTTCCGTCGTCGAGATTCCGGGAGTTCGATTCAAGTAGACAACATCACAGATGTCTCTTAAGGATTCAAAACGAGGATCGCCAGCCCAGTCTCCTCCCATGCATACAATATCAGCGTGATACATTTTGATATCATTCGGTTTTTGGTCCCAATTATTTTCAGGGATAACTAAGTCGACATAACGCAAGGCTTCAAGCATCTCGCGCCGCACATCATAGGAGTAGAAGCTGTTTTTTCCTTTAAGGGCATTAAATTCGTCTGTTGAAAGGCCGACGATTAAATAATCACCAAGCTTAGATGCTTGCTGAAGAAGGCGAATGTGCCCGTAATGAAGCAAGTCAAACGTTCCATACGTTAGCACTCGTTTTAAGGAGTGACAATCCTCAACACTTGTCAAACCATTCTCAAGCAGTTCATGGTTGGCGTCAATCCGAACAGACGAAAGTGTACGCATTAGCTTCTCCATAAAAGAAGAGCCGTCATTTTGACGGCCCGATAAATACTGGTGCTCCATGGCGGATTCGAACCGTCGACCTTGGGATTAGAAGTCCCCTGCTCTATCCGACTGAGCTAATGGAGCATAAAGCCATGCAAACACACCAGTAGCGTGTCTACACAGCGGAATTAATTATAACCTACTTAAACTGGTCGTGGTACGCCTTACACACCTCATCGACGGGACCATCCATACGAAGGTCGCCCTTCTCAATCCAAACAGCACGCTGGCAAATACGCTCGACCTGCTCCATGGAGTGAGAAACGAACAACACCGTCACGTCACCGCTCTCAATAAAATGCTGAATACGACGCTCGCATTTTTGCTGAAAGAACACGTCGCCAACAGAAAGCGTCTCATCAACAATAAGGATATCGGGCTCGGTAATAGTAGCGATAGCAAAGGCAATACGCGCAACCATGCCCGAAGAGAAGTTCTTGAGCGGCATGTCGACAAAGTCTTTAAGCTCAGCGAAATCGATAATATCGTCAAAGCTCGCATCGATAAATTCCTTGGTATAACCGAGCAGCGCACCGTTAAGGTAGATGTTCTCGCGCGCTGTAAGCTCGGGATCAAAGCCGGCGCCCAGCTCGATAAGAGGGGCGATGTTGCCGTGAACCTTAACTTCGCCCTCGCTGGGCTCAAGAACGCCAGCTATGATCTTAAGCATCGTAGACTTGCCGGAACCATTGGTACCAACCAGACCGACAACCTCGCCGCGGTGAACATCAAAAGAGATGTGCTTAAGCGCGCGGAACTCCTCAAAGAAGAGCTCGTGCTTGGCAAGCTTAATAAAGTACTCCTTGAGATTTGTAAGCGATTCAGACGCCATGTTAAAGATCATAGTGACATCTTTAACCTCAACAGCAAGAGGCTGCTTGCTGTAATCAATAGCAGATTCAGTCATTACAGCGCTCCTTAAATGTAGAGAATAAACTTGTGCTCGGTCTTGTGGAACACAGCGTAGCCAACAACCAGGGCGAATACTGCCCAGACTACGCAAAGTCCCAGCGTAAGCATGGAGGGTGTCGTGTTAAACAAGAAAATATCGCGCATAAACTGCAGGTAGTTGTACATGGGATTCACAACAACCAACACCTGAATCCAATGGGCCATCTGGCTAATGTAATCGGTGGTCCAGAAGATAGGCGTCAGGTACATCCACGCGGTGATAACGACGGTCCACAGGTGCATAACATCACGGAAGAATACGGCAAGCGCCGAGAGCATCATGCCCAAGCCCATGCAAAAGCACATAAGCAAAAACAGGCAAACCGGCAGCAAGATTAAATGCCAGGTAGGAAGAACATGGAACCACAGCATAACCAGCGCGACGGCAACCAGAGAGAAGGCAAAGTTAACGAGCGAGAATAGCACCTTCTGAACCGGGAACACCCAGCGGTGCACCTTAACCTTTTTAAGCAAGGACGACGCCGCGATGATAGACATGAGCGCCTGGTTCGTCGACTCGGACATAACCGAGAATGTAATGTTGCCGACGATCAGGTACAGCGGGTACATCTCGGGCGTAATTGATCCATTACGACTCTGCCCGAAAATGGTCGAGAAAACAATGGACATGACGACCATCATAAGAAGTGGATTGAGCACCGACCACGCAACGCCCAAAACGCTGCGACGATACTTAATCTTAAAATCCTTAGTGACAAGCTGCCTCAGGATGTATTTGTCTTTTTCGAAATCATTTTTAGCGTGAGAGGCCGGCTTAGCCACCGCTTTCTGACTATCTACGCTGTCAGTCACGGACCATCTCCTTGTCTCGTAATTCATAACAGTGGAAAGTATAGCCTTCAAAGACGGCAACTAACCCAGCGATGCAAATCTGGAAAAGTACCCCATATCAAATACAGGCATCTGACGGCAGTTATACTAACAACCCGTAATAAGTTATGGGGGCATTCATCTTGGACTATACAAACACAGCGGTTATCATTCCCTGCTATAACGAGGCCGTCACCATCGGTAAAGTCATAGACGATTTCCACCGCGAACTCCCCGGAGCCACGGTCTACGTCTACGACAACAACTCGACCGACGGCACGTCCCGAATCGCGCGCGAGCATGGCGCCACCGTGCGCCTCGAGCCGCGCCAGGGCAAGGGCAACGTCTGCCGCCAGATGTTCCGCGACATCGACGCTGCCTGCTACCTCATGGTCGACGGCGACGACACCTACCCCGCCGAATCGGCCCGCGCGCTCTGCGACCCTATCATCGCGGGCGAGGCGGACATGACCGTGGGCGATCGCCTGTCCAACGGCACCTACGCCGAGGAGAACAAGCGCGCCTTCCACGGATTCGGCAACGACCTGGTCCGCTCCATGATCAAGTGGATCTACGGCTACAGCTTTGAGGACGTCATGACGGGCTACCGCGCCATGAGCCAGCCGTTCGTCAAGACGTTCCCCGTTCTGAGCGAGGGCTTCCAGATCGAGACCGAGCTCTCCATCCACGCCGTCGACCACCGCTGGCGCATCAAGGACATCCCGGTAGAGTACAGGGACCGCCCCGCGGGATCGGAGTCTAAGCTCGACACGGTCGGCGACGGCATCAAGGTCATCGCCATGATCGGCACGCTCTTCAAGGACTACCGCCCGCTCAAGTTCTTCAGCCTCATCGCGCTGCTCTTCGCCGCCATAGGGCTCGCGCTCGGCATTCCGATTATTATTGAGTACCTCCGCACCGGATTGGTGCCCCGCTTCCCAACCGCCATGCTCGCAGCATCGTTCATGTTCCTGTGCGGCCTCAGCCTGGCTACGGGCCTCATCCTCGACTCGGTCGCCAAGGTCGAGAAGAAACAGTGGGAGCTGCAGGTATACAAAACATGTAATTCAAAAGGTGAGTAGACTTCAATGAACACGAAAAAGCGCCTTACAAACTGGGATCTTCTAAGAGCCCTCTCGATGTTTCTAGTTGTTGTTGTTCACATTGCACCGCAACTGGGCAGTTTTCGAAACATCAACGCTAGCGCAATAGCAAGTACGGCCGCAATTATCTGTGACCCGATTTTCTTCTGTCTGTCGGGCTATTTCGCGTTGAAGCCTCTAAAGAAAAGCTACAAGGAGTACCTCTTCGGCAAGGCTCTATCGCTGCTTCTGCCCATCTTTGTCTATGCTGCGCTTTTATACACCTACAAAGCGGCGACTGGCTCACTTCAGGATACCAACTACATCCGATATACCAGCAGCCTTGTTCAAGGTGGCTGGTGGTTTGTCCCAGCACTCATTCCGTGCATTTTGGTAGCACCGGTACTGTCCAAAATGTTTGACGCTCTTGATGACCGCACCTGCAAAATTGTCCTGTTCGTAACTTTGGGAATCTATGCATGGGGTGGACTTTCTTCTGCTGCAAACTCCTTACTCACCAACTCCCTGCATGTCACCCTTGCTGCCGCGGTTAGTATGCTTCAGAACATAATCCCTCGATCGCTGATCGGAGGAACGTATTTCACATTCTTTTGCATGGGGTATTTCGTCAAGCGCATTAGCCCGTTATTGAATAAGCACGAAGCTCGGCTTATTAAAACAGCAGGCATCTTATTCTTTATCGTCGATATTATGAGCGCATATTTTGGACTTGAACGATCTGACCCAAGTTTCAACTGGATGATTGTGACCGTGGCTATATTCGTTGCATTTGATGAAATCAAACTACAATCACAATCGCTTTCGAAAACTATTGAATGGGCCGCAAAAAGGTCATATTCGATCTATCTCCTACAATACGCAACGATAGAATTCGCAACTAATGTTATCTATGCTGGAGCATTAAACGGTGGGTATGCGGCACTCGCATGGCCTCTTAGGCTAGCGACTTGGATTTTAGCAACAGCCGTGGCCTACGGATTGGCATTAGCGGTAGCGTCGGTCGTGGACCCACTCATCATTGAGCCAATCCAGAAAAAGCTTCGATCCTGCGCGACTTTTATTTCAAACAATTGATATTTAAAGGTTCCATGATGATTGCACCATCATGGAACCTTTAATAGCTTTATTAACTATAGAAGTAGGCAAAGGAACGCAGTTAGTGCTTTCCGCGGAGCGCACGATAGACATAGCTTAAGCCACCAGCATTCCAATATGTCTTGAGTGTCTCCAGTTTGCCCGAGCTATGCTCGCAGGCACGATGTGCAGCGTAGTAAGAGGGATCGTTGGCAATCCAATCAATCTCGTCAATCTCCCACGGTTCAAAGTATAGAAAGCCCTCGCCGGCGGGATCACAATAAATGGATCGATCAAAATAACGTCGATCAATATAACCCGATTCGATTTCCTGACGCATTTCAGTTGAAAAACGCTCAAGGAACTCAGGCTTAAGCTCATCGCCAAGACGATCATAATTCCAGCGGTAATTGAGGAACTTTGTGTGTGCTCGTACGGGCCCAAGCGCCGCCTTTAAATCGGGACGCTTCTCATCAATAAACCGAGAGATCTCATCATGCTCGTCGCAAACGCAATAAACCTTACCCGGAGAGTTAACAGAAGACTTTTCATTATCTTGGCGATAGTGTAGAAACGCACGTCCTGAATAGGCAACGCGATGCGCGCACGAAAAAACTTTGAAGGTAAAACCTAAATCCTGATAAGAAGCGCCAGGGGTGGGATTAAAACGAATTTCATTTTCATCAAGGAATGACTTGAGATACAACGCGGACCAAATAGAAGCTTTAGCCCAAAAAATATCAGGATAATCCAACGGACGATGTGCACCCAAGGCAATCATCTCAGGAGTAGCAAGCTTGAATAGGAGATCCGTACGATACCCACGGGAAACGTCGGGCTTGGACCAATAAAGCCAGAAATTACATTTAAAGACCTCTAGCTGACGAGATTCGGCTTCGGTCAACATATATTTAAGGGCATCAGCATCAAGAAAATCATCGGACTCGAGGATGGAGATGTACTTGCCCTTTGCAATCTCCAAACCGCGATTCATAGAGTCACCGTAGCCAGAATTTGGCTTATCGATAACAACGAAACGGGGGTCTTCAGAAGCGAATTTATTAATGATGTCTAGCGAAGAATCTGTAGAGCCGTCATTAATGCAAATGATTTCAATATCCTTGAGAGTCTGATTCTGCAGCGAACCAAGACACTCATCGAGATATTTCTCGACGTTACAAATGGGAACCAACACCGAAATTAAGGGAGTAAGAGAACTCAAAATTGGCCTTTCATGATTGACAAACAAAGAAGCGAGAGGTTGATAAATTTCAATTGGCTAGTATACGCGAAACATAAAGAATCTACTCAATCTCATATAATCGCATGCTGCCTTCAGACAATACTGTCTTAAATCCGGGCGTTTCATCATCAATGGTCTCTATACCTTCCCATTGATCGGGAAAATACGACCAGAAATGATGTGGATTATCTTGCTCATTTAAATCCAGAATCAAAACGTACTTAAGACCAAGTTTATCGCAGGCGCTACGAACATCACAGTTGTAACTGATTTCGGAAAGATGGTTCCTAATGAGCTGGCTCTCTTTAGTTTCAGCATCAGAAGAAGGAAGGCTGAACCTGCGATAGTACACATTCATTCCTGTAAGCGAAGACAAAAATGCACTACCGTCGTTTGGCTCATTAATCACACCAGCGGAAGTAGGTAATATAGACAGTGCCTTACGGGAAAAGACTAGCTCTTCATTCGTAAGAACATGAGAATTGTCAATGCGGTTTTCTTGACTTACGGTATTTGCATAGTTACCAAAACTTGTATTGCAGGTAAGCAGTCCTTTTAGCTCGAAACTGGGAAGATAGATTATAGCAACATACACACACAAAATAGATAGAGTATAACGCTTGGCAACCTCAGTCGACCAATGTTTAACAATAAACGGGACAAGTTTCTGATATATACATTTGATACCAAAACAAGCTATAACGGTTGCCATAATGGCAAGATTTGCACCAAGTCTGTGCGGATCTGTGTACCAAAAACCACCGAACAGGTGTTTTAGGAAACCCTCAGTAGAGACCGAAAGAAAATACCCAAGACACACCAGACCGTAGGAAAATACCAGCCACCTGTTTACCCTGGAATTCCAAAGCTTTGTTAGACCAACGGCAACAAGCAATGCCACGCCAATTTGAATCGTATGGTCCGTGGTCGAAAGGAAAGCTATATCTATAGCCGCCTGGAACAGCGACTCGGTTTTTGGCCAGTTAAACGAAACGGTAGACTGAAGCGCAGGCAAACGAAAGCAGACAAACCAAAGAAAAAAGACAACGACGGCAGCTCCACTTGCAATATATAGGGCAACGCGATCGCCAACTTTATCCTTAGCTATAAAGTAAATTCGACTTACCAGATAGGGTGCAAGAGCAATTGCCATGAAAAAAATGCCTGAGGGTTGTGCAAGCCCAATTGCAATCCCCGCTAAAACAATGGCGCCAATTTTGCCCATGAGTCCAAAAAGGCCCTCATAATCAAAGCATGAGACAAATAGACCCATGCAAGAGGGAGCGAGCGCATAGGCGTACAGCATTGGGTATAACGGTCCAAACGAAACGAAATCCCAAACAGAAGAACTGACTGCCAAAACGAGCACTGACGCTACAAGCGTTAAACGACGAGATTTGAAAATGCAAGAAATGAAATACGTCATCCCCAGCGGGAACACAACGGCAACTAGAGCGGTGTTGACGGCATTAATGCCGACGGCGACATTTGCGCCCACGGCAGAACAGCACATAGCGACAAGGCCATGCCAAGCCGAAGGATAGAACCCCTCTGTTCCCAAGTAAGGAGACGCTACAGACCCAAGAGAGACGGTGTATTCAGTGAAGCCAAATGACGAGTAATTTCCAGTGGCAATAAATGTAGCAATCTTATTTAGATGATGCCCATTGTCAAATGCTTGGAAAATCGAGTTGGCAGTATCGAGGTTCTTGGTAAAAAAGACGATAACCAAAAGAACGCTTACTGCAAGCGTGGAAAAAACAATAGCGACATCTGCTGTTTCAATGCTTTGCCTTTGATCGGACTGACGCCTAGCTGCAATCACACTAACAAAGCTGAGCAAAAATGCCACGCACAGCGCAGGTCCAAAAAGCGAAACGGTCGTACAGGGTATGCCACACAGCCCGTACGCAATAGGAAGCACACCGTAGCATGCAGCGCCCAGAAGAGGAGAAATCGCCATAAGAGTTATTGGATTCAGCCTAAGGGGCAGAAGCGCGATCAAACCCGGTAAATACAAAAAAGCAAGGCAGACGCTGAAGCACGCTGTATATTCAAACCACATTGGCAGTTAACCTTTCAAGCTTTTGAACATAAAAGCGCCGTTTGGTTGCGCTAAATCAATTAATTATTTCACATTGTCATCAATGTTCAAGACAAGGCAAGGCAACCACAACAGTTATTTGAAGCACGACGTAATATGTCAAAAGATGACATTACCGCTACGAATAATCACAATTGACCGTCATTGGATGATTTAAGGTCGTTGCTGTTCCAATTCAAAGCAGCAGCCTGCACCAGCGAATTCAATCGCTCTTCCTGCTTAGCTAGTCTCAATGAGATAGTGAAATCGCGAACCACCAGAACAGCTATCACATATAGGAAAACAAAGTTCGAGGCAGACATAAACCCTAAAAGACCGGCAATGTGTACAGCTATCTCAGGAAATATGCCAAGCAAAACAAAGCTTGTGCTGAACATAATCCAAAATAAGGAGTCTAAGACCTGCATTTGTGCCTTTTTTAGTTTCCTAATAACGAAATAGAAAACGATGACGGCAAATACAATAAGTAAAACACGCAGTGTAAATGACATAATAATCACCTAAACCATTGAACTATCAGCAACGTAGCGAAAACCCTAAGCATATACTGCATCGACTTAACTGGGTTTAAATAGCTCTCGCCACCCTGACGTTCACGCATTGTTACCTGGACTTCGGAGACCGAATAGCCCTGCTTTAAAAACAAAGCAATCGATTCTGGCTCGGGATTAAGAGTATTGTCGTAGTAATATCGATCGAGCACGGAACGACCAAACAACCTGAAACCCGAGGTGGGATCGCTGATACGTCGACCGGTCAGCATCTTTATCAAGACGGTAATCATACGTGAGCCCACCATGCGCATCGACTTATCTTTGCGCACAGTCAGAAACCTAGAACCGATAACGATATCGGAACCAGTATTTTCCGCCTTCTCAACAAGAGCAGCCAAATACTCCGGACGATGTTGTCCGTCGGCATCAAATTGGATCATATAGTCATATCCATGGTCGAGGGCATATCGAGCCGCAGTCTGAAATCCAACAGTCAAGCCGCAGTTAATAGGCATATCTATAATATTGCAGCCGATTTTCTTGCAGATAGAAAGCGTGCGATCATGAGATCCGTCATTAATAACTACAAAATCGAACTTAGGCGCGACCTGTCTAAGCTCAATTATAGTGTTTTCTATGCACTCTTCCTCATTATATGCCGGAATGGCAACAATGGTTCTTGGACTATAGGACACGCAAATCCATTCTCGATGTCTTAATTGAACATGTATATTTTAGTGCAAGAAATCAGCACCGATACACATATCCGCGAATTTACATCCTGCATAAGGACTTCGTAAATCAACCAACCAAAGACATGCGTCTGAGTTATATTTAGACTCTATTTTAAGACTTAGATACAACGATTGATTCGAAATCAAATTAATTGCTAGGAGTAATTAATGGAGGCAGAAAAAAACCAGCCACTTTCATTGAAAGAAAACATGCTCTGGAATTCTATCGGGTCTTTTTTCTATCTTGTATGCACATGGTTGACCACGGTACTCGTTGTTAGGCTGTCGACAAGCTATTCTGATTCAGGTTCTCTAGCGGTAGCTATGGCAGTTGGAAACATCACTTCCACTATTGTTTTTTTCAAAACTCGTCCTGTGCAAGTTGGCTGCAAGGAAACGGAGTATTCTGCGGCTGATTTTGTTGGATTTAAAGTTATATGCAGTGCTGCGGGTCTGCTTGTCAGCCTAATTTACACATTGTTCACTGTAGATATTGCAAATTACCCTACAACAATAATGTATATTATATTTAAAATAATTGAAACTTTTATTGATGTGTATCAGGGCATTTTTCAACGAAATGATCGCCTTGATATTGCGGGAAAATCCCAAATGGCACGTGGAGTATTAATCGTCGCATCATTCAGCATAGGTTTATCTGTATTTCATACACTACTTAACAGCATCATCCTAATGACGTTAACCACACTTTTCGTTGTTATCTTTTATGATAGAAGAATAGCAAATAGATTCACCCAAGCTCATGCCGTCTACAATGTCTGCCAAATTAAACGAATTGCTCGAACCTGTTTCCCTGGATTTATTTCTTGCCTTCTTATTTCGCTAGTAGTAAGTCAAACGCGGCAGTCCTATGCCTTAAGATACGGCAATGAACTTCTTGGCGTATACGCAGCAGTAGCAACTCCCACCGTTGTTATTCAAGCAATTGCAAACTACTTGTATGCACCTTTATATAAACCAATTTCTGATGCATTGCGGGTGCACGATAAAGACTGGATTTCACAATTACTAAATAAAATAATTGCAATTATTCTCCTTCTATTGATAGCAGGCTGTCTTGCTTCCGCTTTTCTCGGGTCGTTTGCCTTGTCGCTTTTATACTCACCCAGCATTTCAATTCATTCAAATCTTTTATATGGAGCGTTAGCCGTTGCCACAACAAACGCCTGCCTATATTTTTTGGTTGACGTACTTATATTGATGAAAGACACCATAGGTACAATAGCCGCAAGTTTTACTCCGGTTTGTTGCAGCGTATTGGCCACTGGATTATTACTAAATCAGGACTCAAATAGCATCAGTATCATTATTTCCATTTCATATGCAATCGGAATAATGATTAGTATAGTTTCGATCAAAACGCGATTATCGCAATGGCCATCAAAATGAAAGGCAACAGTATGAATGTTGAAAAGATTGATGTTGCAATTCAATCGTATAAAAAACCAGAGAGTTTAATTTACACCCTGCTAACTTTAAAAAAGTATTGCGGCCAACATATAGACACGATCTATATTCAAGATGATTGTTCAGGACTTGAAACGATTAAAAAGTATCAAGATCCCGCATTCCTCGAAGCAATGAATCCAATCAATATTAAGCTGCATATAAATTCCAACAACTGTGGCATTCATTATTTTTCAGCAGATTCACTCAACAAGTTTCACAATCGAATTATGTATGTTCTTTATCGCCTTAGGGGGGTAAATCCCAATATAGTCAAACGTGAGGACATGCGGTATCAATATGCGTTGGACAATACCGACAAAGAGTACGTACTATTGATTCACGATGATGTTCAATTTACCGGAGATATTGTTGCAAAGTATCTTAATTCCATAACTAACAACACAGCTATCATTGGTGATCTTGGACAGTGCTGGAGGTGCCCCCTCAGCAATAGGTGTTGCCCTGCCGAGATTGCCAATCACAAGCTTCCCAGTAACTCGAGATGGCCGATAACGTACTGCGCTGACACGCTCAAAGATATCCATCGCTTCAAATATGAAAAAAGATCCTGCAGAATCAACGAATGGTGCTGCCTTCTAAATGTGAAGATTGCTAAAGAACTTGCAGAAGACTCTATCTATTTCGGCGCATACGAAGACCTAGGAGATATTGGAGCGTATTGGTTTGATGAAATTGTTCATCGAGGATATGATTTTGATGATCCTCTCGCTCCGAATTCACCGTTGACAGGACAGACCGAGCTGCGTTCGGAAAAATCAATGTACTATATCCATTGCTGGCAGGGCTTTACTGGCCATTCGGTCTGGCAAGACCAAGGAGACGGCAAGAACACATATCCCATCGATATGATCAATGAAAGGCTCAAGGATGAATATGGGTTAACTCTTGGCAAGCATTAACTAGGTGTTGACTTCCAATCTCAGCCGAATACATTGAACAGATGGGCCGTTCCCGCGGATAGCCGAACGTCTTCCCCCGCAGCCACTTTCGGGCCGCTGGGGAAGACGTTTTTCAAGTCAAAGGAATGGTAGTGACATGTTTCGATGGGTTCAGGTTCGGAGACGTTTCATACCGTAGGAGCCCAGCAGCGCTCCGCGGTGCCGTCGGCGAGGCCTTACAGGGCATCGCGGAGCGCTGTCCCTTCGCCGAGTATCGTCCCGAAGAAGCGCGCTTGGCGGCGAGAAGCCAATCGCGGCACAGGGCTCGGAGCACACGTGCGGCATCGGAAGTGCAAGGTCGACCGGGAAGAATCAGTCGAAACTGAGCCTGGCAGCCTTGGGAAGCAGGTTCCCGAGCTTGACATAGCTTAGCTCGCAAGCGCCCAACTGGTCGCTGTGCCTTGGTCACAATAGAGCAGCCTCATCTTCAAGGCCTCGCACTTTTTTAAAAATACCCAACGTAAACATGAAGGATGCAGCCAAACAATCTTGGATGTCGCACGAAAAGCCAGACTGCTAAACGATTCTTTATAGCGTCCCCCGTTGGGTGTTGGCAAGAAGCGAACGATTCATGGCGCCATCCGACAACTTCTGAATCTAACCAGTTTACATAGTGATCATAGTTGATTCTTGCTTTCTGAACACCGTCACTCTTGCCCGTGTAGAACAGAAACCAAACAATAAGTCTAATGATATAGTGAATTAAAATTGGCCTTTGAAAGAGCCCTCTGGCCTTAAGCATGAGTATGATTTTATTAAGAGTTTCTTCAAAGAGCAGAGAATCAGAGCTGCGGTGTTTTGTATTAGAAACACTGCTCTCATTAAAAAACCAGTTGTAACCGCAGTAGCTAATAATCTGAATATTATTTGTTAGCTCGATAGCAGGAATTGAAAAATATAAATCTTCGCCAATATTAGTGTCTAAAAAACAAAGATGATTTTTTCGAACATAATCTGTTCGGTATATCTTTGCCCAGGCGGCCTCAACAACATATGGTCCCCATTCAGTATCGGGTTTAGGCGAAGTTGAAAATAAAATGTCACCATTATTATTGGGGCGCTTATATCCGCTGCAAACAACATCTGCCCCGGAGTTTAAGGCAGCTGTAAGGAGCGTGTCGATGTAGTCGACATCAAGCCAATCGTCATTATCAGCAAATACCAAGTATTCACCAGTTGCAAGAGCGATAGCTCGATTGCGCGCGGCTGCAACCCCTTCATTAGATCTGTGCTCGACAATGATTTTATCGGGATACCGACTACGATATTCGTCGAGAATCAAAGGAGAGCTATCGCTGGAGCCGTCATCAATACATACAATCTCCCATTCGCTATAAGTTTGCGCAATTATGCTATCCAAACAACGAGAGATGTATGCCTGAGAGTTGTAGACAGGAATCAAGACAGAGACTTTTTTCGCGTTAAACTCAGAGCTCATTGCTTTTTGTTCCCCTTGCATAAATCATTTCAATTACCTTGGCAACAGAATCTGGCCAGAATCGCTTTAGCATTTCAAGGTCTTCGACATCACGTGACTTATCAGCAATAAGCTCAGATGTAGCAGAGCCAAGATGAATACGATGATGCATTAAGATCCTATCGGCGTCGTATAAAAACGATCCCTCGAGATTCGACAGCCTCTCCCAAGTTGCCCAGTCAAGATTCGACTTCATACCAATAACAAATGGAGGATTAGGGCAATTGTCAACATTATATGTTACCGCAGGACAACAAATTGCAGAACCGAATCGAAGCACCGCCCGCTTCGCCGTTCGGCTAGCTGAATTATTTGGATTTTTTAGTGGTGATAACAGTATTCGTTTGATAAATAGCAGCGAGTTCTTATCGACAATATTGCCTTCCCGGATCTCTCCGTAATCACAAAAATAAATCAGCGATCGCTGGTCACTTAAAAGGGACGAAACCGCAGATGAGGCATAATCGGGTGAATATACATCATCCTGATGGGCAATTGTGACGAAAGGCGTATTTGCACAGGAATAAGCAAAAGACCAGTCTTGACCAATTCCCGACTCGCCTTCATTTACAAACACCCGCACCCCATAAAGAGAAGCGAGATCATCCAACCACTCACTTGGGGTTGAAGTTGCAATAAAAATATCGCTGCGTTCATTGTTTTGCGCCTTGAGAGAATCAAGGCATTCTTTTAAATATGGGCTCTGGCCATACGCGCATACTGCGAAAGTGTGGCGTGCAGACATCACCGCATCAGCTCCTCAAGGTACTCCACCAGCTCTTCCTCCCAGTCGGGCATGTGGAAGCCGGTAGACTCGAGCTTGGAAAGGTCGAGCGCGGAGTGCACCGGGCGCGGTGCGATGGGGCCCTCGGCGCTGGCGTAGTAGTCGGCGGTCGATACCGGCACGACCCCGTCGCCGTTGCCGTTGGCGGCATCGAAGACGGAGCGGGCGATGTCGGCCCAGGACTTGACGGCGCCGGAGCCGGTGCAGTCGTAGGTTCCGTAGGGGGCGTGCGTCCCCAGCACATGGAAGATGGCCTCGGCCATGTCGCGCGTGAAGGTCAGGCGGCCCAGCTGGTCGTCCACGACGGTGACCTGCTCCAGCTTGTCCTCCGGGTCGGCGACGCGGTCGGACAGCCCCTTCATGGTCTTGACGAAGTTGTGGCCCTCGCCGATGACCCAAGAGCTGCGCATGATGTAGTGGCGCGGGCACCCGGCAACGGCGATGTCGCCGGCGGCCTTGGTCTGGCCATAGACGGACAGCGGGCTGAGGGGCTCGTCCTCCGTGTGGACCTCGGCGGTGCCGTCGAAGACGTAGTCGGAGGACACGTGGACGAGCGTGATCCCGTGCCCGGCGCAGGTGCGGGCGAGAAGGGCGGGGCCGGTCGCGTTGGCCTTCCAGGCGATGACACGGCCCTCGGGGGTCTCCGCTTTATCCACGGCCGTGTAGGCGCCGCAGTTGATCACGGTGCCGTAGAGCGACCAGTCGTACTGCGCGTAGGCGTCCGGGTCGGACATGTCGAAGGTGTCGATGTCGCAGAAGTCGAAGTCCTTGGCGACGCCGCGCTCCTCCGCCAGCGCGCGGACCGCGCGGCCCAGCTGGCCGTTGCAGCCGGTGACGAGAGTGCGCCTGGGCGCCATGGGGACGACGTCGGCGAGCATCGGGTGGTTGAGGTCGGCCTCGGAGACGGTGGCCTCGGCCAGCGGGATGGGCCACTCGATGGCGAGCTCCGGGTCGGCGAGGTTCACGAAGGTGTACGTCTTCTTGAGCTCCAGCGACCAGTGGGCGTCCACCAGGTAGGTGTAGGCGGTGCCGTCCTCCAGGGCCTGGAAGGAGTTGCCCACGCCGCGCGGGACGTAGATGGCCTTGCTCGGGTCGAGCGTGCAGGTGAACACCCTGCCGAAGGTCTCGCTTCCCTCGCGCAGGTCCACCCAGGCGCCGAAGACCGAGCCGCGGGCCACGGAGATGAACTTGTCCCAGGGCTCCGCGTGGATGCCGCGGGTGACGCCGCGGCTGTCGTTGTAGGAGATGTTGTTCTGGACGACGCGGAGGTCGGGGATCCCGAGCGCGCACATCTTGGCGCGCTGCCAGTTCTCCTTGAACCAGCCGCGCGAGTCGCCGTGGACGGCGAGGTCGACGACCTTGAGGCCCCCGATGCCGGTCTCGGTGACGGCGAGGTCCTTCTCGAATGCGATGTCAGCCATGTCTCTCCCCTCCTACTGCCCCTGTGCGCGGTACCTGGCCTCGGTGGCCTCCTTGGCCGGGCGCCACCAGGACTCGTTCTCGACGTACCAGTCGATGGTGGCCTTCAGGCCCTCGGCGAAGTCGGTGTGTGCCGGCCTCCAGCCGAGCTCGCGCTGGAGCTTCGTGCTGTCGATGGCGTAGCGGCGGTCGTGGCCGGGGCGGTCGGCGACCCAGTCGAAGTCCTCGGGGTCCTTTCCCATCGCCTCGAGGATCATACGGAGCACGGTAATGTTGTTCTTCTCGCCATTAGCCCCGATGAGGTAGGTCTCCCCCATGCGGCCCTTCGTGAGGATGTCCCAGACGGCCGAGGAATGGTCCTCGGTGTGGATCCAGTCGCGGACGTTCTCGCCCTTGCCGTAGAGCTTGGGGCGCACGCCGTCGATGATGTTGGTGATCTGGCGCGGGATGAACTTCTCAACGTGCTGGTAGGGGCCGTAGTTGTTGGAGCAGTTGGAGATCGTGGCGCGAAGCCCGTAGGTACGCGTCCATGCGCGCACGAGCATGTCGGAGCTGGCCTTGGTGCTCGAGTACGGCGAGGACGGGCGATACGGCGTCTCCTCGGTGAACTTGGCGGGGTCGTCGAGCGCGAGGTCGCCGTAGACCTCGTCGGTGGAGACGTGGTGGTAGCGGATGCCGTACTTCCTCACGGCCTCCAGCAGGCGGAAGGTGCCCTCGACGTTGGTGCGCAGGAACGGCTCGGGGTCGGCGATGGAGTTGTCGTTATGGGACTCGGCGGCATAGTGCACGATGGCGTCGTGGCCCGGGACGATGCGGTCCAGGAGCTCCGCGTCGCAGATGTCGCCCACGACGAGCTCCACGCGGTCGGAGGGCAGGCCCGCGATGTTCTCGGGGTTGCCGGCGTAGGTCAGCTTGTCCAGGACGGTGACGTGCACCTCGGGGTGGTTGTCCACGACATAGTGGACGAAGTTGCTGCCGATGAAGCCGCAGCCGCCCGTGACGATGATGTTCCTGGGTTCAAAAATCTCAGACATTATTCTCCTTATTTAAGCAGCTTGCTGTTCAAGACGTGCTACAAGCTGCTCTTCGGAATGGACAAACTCAAACGGTTCGTACTCGCCATATGCGGAAGGACGACTGATGGTAACGAGCTGAAGGTCAGAGGTGCCAAAACGACCCTGCACCCTTCGCATCATCTCGACAAGCTCCTTGCCGGGCTTAACGGCCATCACCAGCGAACCTTGCTTAGAAAACCACTTAGCAACTAGATAGCGCATCAGCCAACTCCCTTCTAAACTCGGCTTCATCATGAATCAAACCGGCCTCGTAACGCATTCGCAAGAAGGCACCAATCGACGAATCAGCGGTCTTCTTATACAAATACTTGTGAAGCCAGTTATTTAACTGCCTATCAAAGAAGGTATTGTACTGAAGCTCTACCGGATAACAGCGAGCTTCACGCACATAATAGAGATGAACGCCACGATAACCGTCGTCTATGGCTTTTCCAGCAGACAGATTAACGACTTTAAAAACAGACCCGCTTAACGCAAGAACGGAATCATAAGAATCAACAATGGATCGAAAGCCGAGCAGGTCATTAAAGACTTTACGCACTTGATGATCGGGCCAATAACGGTCCAACTTAAGCTTGATAGACTGAAGAGATTTAATTCGACTGTCTATAGGCAAGTCAACCAATGCCGTTTGGCCTTGATACCACTCATTAGCTTTAAAGAGCTCAGCAAGCAGAAGGTCCCGATCAAAATAATGCAGGTTCTTCTTAAGCGATATCCCCAGCTCGCTTTTATAAGAAAGGGATGAGAGCAGCTCGACGGAGAGGCCATCGCGCTCCAGAATGTCGATCATCTCTCATCCCCTCTCACCGGGCAATTAGTACTCGCGCGGGCTGTTGACGATCTCGCCGGCGGCGACCTTCTTCAGGTGCTGGCCGTAGACCGACTTGCCGTAGGCCTTGGCCGCCTCCTCCAGCTCGGCGGTCGTGATCCAGCCGTTCTCCCAGGCGATCTCCTCGGGCACGGACACCGGCAGGTCCTGGGAGTGCTCCACGGCGCGGACGAACTCCGCGGCCTCGTGCAGGCTCTCCATGGTGCCGGTGTCGAGCCACGCGTAGCCGCGGCCGAGGGTGACGACGGACAGCGTCCCCTCCTCCAGGTACATCCGGTTGAGGTCGGTGATCTCCAGCTCGCCGCGGGCCGAGGGCTCGACCCTGTGCGCCTTGGCGGCCACGTCGCCCGGGTAGAAGTAAAGGCCGGTGACGGCGTAGGAGCTCTTGGGCTCGTCGGGCTTCTCCTCGATGGAGACGGCCCTCCCCTCGCCGTCGAACTCCACGACGCCGAAGCGCTCGGGGTCGTCCACGTGGTAGCCGAAGACCGTGGCGCGGCCCGACTCGGCGTTCTGCACGGCGCGCGTCAGGTGGCGCGACAGGCCGTTGCCGTAGAAGATGTTGTCGCCGAGCACCAGCGCGCACGGCTCGCCGGCGATGAAGTCCTCGCCGATGGTGAAGGCCTGCGCCAGGCCGTCCGGGCTGGGCTGCTCGGCGTAGGACAGGTTCACGCCGCAGCGCGAGCCGTCCCCGAGCAGGCGCTCGAAGTTGGGGAGGTCGGTGGGCGTGGAGATGACCAGGATGTCCCGGATGCCCGCCAGCATGAGGGTGGACAGCGGGTAGTAGATCATGGGCTTGTCGTAGACCGGCAGCAGCTGCTTGGAGGTCACGAGCGTGAGCGGGTACAGGCGCGTGCCGGAACCGCCGGCGAGGATGATGCCTTTCATTTTTTACCGTCCTGTCCTTAAACCATCATTAGACCAAACCGCATTATAAAAGAGTCTCATTTATACACAGGGGATACATAAGAAAATGGAAGAGCTCAGTCTTTGCGCCTTTTTCATTCGACTCCCCATCACTCGACCATCTTTAGCATCATTATTTACCGTTTCGGCAATTGCTTAAATACCGAAAACGTGAATGACACTAAAATAGAAACGAACGGACCGTTGCAAAACGACCCGTTCGTTTAAATCAGAGCATCTACTAGAACCTGTGTGAAGACACGACTTTCGATCTGCCATGCAAGCGACACGCTGTCATACCAGCCCCATTTTGGCTTGTATGAGGTCGAATAATAATCCAACCAGTACGCCATATCGAGTGTCCTAATCTGACCGACGTTATCCATTACCTGATTATTGCCGATATAAAGACAAGCGTGACCGTAAATGCTGCCCATGCGTATATGCGTATGCGAAGGAACGGCAATGACCATTCCGACTTTCAGCAGAGAATAATCGGTGTATTTACAATAATCCCAGTAGTAATCGCAGGCATCTGTATGGACGTTCCTAAATCCGGCACGCTCATAAATATTTGCAATCCACTCAGAGCACAAACCAGGACCAGGAGACGGTACCTGTCGAGCAAGCTCTACAATCTTCTTCTACATTGGATTTGCAAGTGCAAAAGGTTGCCCAAGCAAACACGGCTTAATGGTACTTCCGGGTGCATTGGCACCTTTTCTTGTAAGGCGCACTAGGACGGCCTGAACATGCACCCCATAGCCGGTACCGCCGGCAACAGCACCATCTTTAGCCCAACCAAGCCAACCGACGTTATCGACATGGACCCTGTACCAAACATCAAAATAAGATGCCAAGTCACCAGAAAGACAGATTTTTATAGCCTCAACCGAATTGGACTTAGCGGTAGACGAAAGCTGTCCTCCGTTTGATTTGCCAGAAGTCCAGCCTACATTTGAAAAAAGCAGTTGATAATTAATCCCACCGGCAACAGATGAAGTAGTTTTAGCCGAAAACCCGGTGATGGGAATTCCCTGACCAGTTGTACCGGACACCACTCCGGCAGAAACAGAATTCTGCCAAGCACCTTTCACCTGAGAGGAATACGTTACCGTAGGTATTTCAAGATGTGAATATCCCGACGTATCAGGACGGGAAGCGCCCTTCTTAATGAGCCTAATCTGAATAGCCTCGAGGGAACACGACATACCGGTGGTGCCGGCCTCCCCGCCGTCCTTGGCCCATGCCATCCAGCCGATGTTGGAGGCGTGGACGCGGTAGTAGACGTCGTAGTCCTTCGCGAGGGAGCCCGTGAGCCTCAGGCGCACCGCCTCGACGGCGCGGCCCTGGCCGGTGGTGCCGCCCTCGGAGGCCGAGGGGGTGCCCCAGCCCTGCCAGCCGATGCCCGAGACGTGGGCGTCGATCTGGACGGAACCGTCAACTACAGGATTCAGAATACTAACCTTAATATCTTCCACGGCTTTAGACTGCCCCGTTGTACCGGCAGTAGAGCCATCTCTTTTGCTACTCATCCACCCAATATTAGAGACATGAGTCTCATATTGGATATGCATCTTACCGTCATCCACGTTTAAATAAGACCCATTGAAGCAATAGTTCATGTCACAGGATCCATTAACGCCCGGAACATTACCCCTGCTTGAATATTGCCAGAAGCTATAGCTTCCAGAATAATCGCAACGCCAATTGTATTGAGCGACCCAACGGTCATAGCCGCTCAGCGACGGAGAGTTCAAATAATTGTTAAACCAGTTAAGGTTCGCATAGATGCCCGCCTTAAAGCCAACGGCCTCCATGCGATTGCAAAAAGTTTGGGCAATCTGGGCAAGCTTATCTTTGCTGAAATTCGAATCCTCCAGGATATAGCTATCCTCAAGATCGTAATAAATGGGAAGCGACGGATGATGGCCTCCCAGCCAAGCAAGCGTTCGATCAGCCTCTTTATTTGCATCCGCTACAGAACGAGCATAGGAGTAGTAGTAGACACCGTAAGGAATCCCGAGACGTTCACATTCAGTAGCGTTTCGCTCAAACGTTGAATCGGGTTTGCCGTAAACAGGACCGACCTTGAGAATGGCAAACTCAATCCCCGCGGCTTTAACCTGGCTCCAATCAATCGTCCCCTGAAAATTGCTGACATCGATTCCACGCGCAACGGCACCATTGGGCAAAGAATCGTCAGCCAAAGACTGCGCATCGATACCCTCGTTGCCAGCATCAATAAGCACGCCGTTCGCGTAACGCCAAGAATTCGGTGCCAAAGAGTCAGCTTCAGGAGAATCCGCCTGCATGGAATCATCCGCCGATGCCTCGCCACCAGAATTGTCAACGCCAGACTCATCGGTTCCGATTCCAGACTGATCGTCAGAAATTGAGCCCGAGTCCCCATCCGGGAGAGCAGCGTTCGCATCGTCACCATACCATTCGGTTACCCCCTGAGAACCCGAGGCGTCGTCCTGCTCTTCCTGGGAACTTTCGTCTTGGAATCCGCAATCGTTCGATGATTGCTGCACCGACTGTGCAGCAGCGATAGATTGGACAGACAACGCGTATGAACTGTAAGGCTGGATGATTTGCGACCAAGCCATTAAAAGCATGCAAACCAAAGCCGCAGACGCTTTGAGACGATTCATGGATATCCCCTGAGACATTGAACACTTTCGAAGACACAAAGCTATATTACCGCACTACCGAACATGCATTTTAAGCTTAAGAACCCAGCGATAGCATTCAGACAAAAAAGAGGCGCTCCTATTACGGAACGCCTCGATTGACTCTATACAAAAGGCCTTGCGGCACCGATTACACGACCAGGAGCATATACCGAACGCTCGGTGACTCCAATTCCCGGCCATGAATCGATAATTCGCCCGTTTCCAATGTAGATTCCAATGTGACCCTGGTAGTAGACCACATCTCCCCTCTGCATGGCAGAGGTGCTAACCGGCATAAACGTGTTGTTGCGATACCAGTTCATGGAGTTATAGGTCTGCTCGGGCAACCAACGATGGTTATAGGGGTTATACCAACCCATATCCATGCCAGTCGCATACAGACATTGCAGCACCAAGCCTGAGCAATCAACCGCATCCCCCGGCCAAGAAGACCAAGGCTCGATATAACGCGTTCCGATATATTCACGGGCACGCCGGATAAAGGCGTTGATGCAATCCTGTCGCGAAGCGTTGTAAGGAATTCGAGAAGGCGTGACATACGTAAAGTAACCGGTGCAGTACGAAGGAAGCTGCACGCTATTGCAACTAACCTTTGGATAAGACCCCGGGGTCTGATAGCCCATATAACGATAGGTCTCAAAATAAGAATCGGAAGTAGAACCCGGTGCAGCAGCGCCCTTGGGGACAATCTTTACCTGCAAAGCCTGAACGGGAATTCCAAGCTTCGTGGTGCCCGCCGGAGAGCCGTTTTTGGTCCAGCCAAGCCAACCGTAATTTGAGACATGAACGCGATACCAAACATCAAAATAATTGGAAACATCGCCAGTCAAGCTAATCTTTACGGCTTGAATTTGTTCCCCTTGACCAATGGTCCCCGATGTAGCCCCATCAAAAACAGCGGATTGCCAACCGATATTTGACACGTGGGCGGAATACGAAATACCACCACTTACAGAGCTATCAGAAAGCGACAGCTGCATGGCCTCCATGGCACGATTCTGTCCAACCGTACCAGCAACAGCATCATTACCAACAGCCGTTTGCCAACCAAGCCCAGAGCAGTTTGCCTTAACGGAAAGCCCAGGAAGCTGAATCAAAGCCGTCTGATCTTGGGCAGGCGCGTCAGAAGAGCCCTTGGCAACTAACTTAATTTGAATTGCCTCAGCCTGCTTAGCCAGGCCAACAGTGCCAGCTGCAGCGTCATTCTTAGCCCAACCAAGCCAACCGTAATTCGCTACGTGAACACGATAATAAATGTCGTATTTCGAGGCATCGTTGCCAGTCAGCCTTAGCTTGACTGCCTGAATTGCGAGATTCCTGCCAACAGTGCCAGCATAGTCGGTACCCGAAACGTATGGCTGCCAGCCAATATTCGCAACATGTGCCGACACTTCGACGGAGGCATCGATGCCCTGCGTTGCAACATACAACGCCTGCAGAGAGCGTGACTTACCCGTCTGGCCGGCAGTTTCACCGTTGCCAACAGGAGCCAGCCAACCCGCAGAAGCAACGTGCGCTTGAGAAACAAGGGCGACTCCAGATGCCTCGATAAACGCATTGTCAGTGGAGCCAGGTGAAGACTGCCCCTTGTTAACAAGTGCTATATCAATACCGCATAAGCCGGAAGTACCGCCGGAAACGCCACACGCCTGGCCATTTGAGGTCCATCCGGTCCAGCCGTTACTAGAATCATAAACCCTATACCAAATGTCATAATTGGCAGCAAGCTGACCGCTCAATGACATTTTTATCGCTTTTATGGGTGCACCAGATGCTGCCCTGGCAGCACCGCCATCCAATGAGGAAGAACCCCAGCCCGAATACTCATCCATAACGGCATAGGAAATAGAGCCATCATCAGTCTGTCCTGCAACGCTTAAGGCGATAGAGTTCAACAGCTTGGAGTCTTTGCCTCCAATTGAAGCCTTTTGCCCAGAGGAAGAGCCTAACATTTCTCCAGAAATAGCCGACCCGGAAACCGTAACAACATCTGGATCTCCGATAAAAACCTTATCCGAAGAACCAGGCGCCGATCCGCCCTTCTCTACAAGAACAACTTTGATCGCTTCGATAGCCTTGCCCTTACCGGCGGAGCCAGCAGCTGCGCCATTGCATGCCCAATCGAGCCAGCCTATACCCGCGACATGAGTGCAATACCAAACGTTATATTTTACAGCCGCCTCACCGGTCAAGCGAATCTGAACGGTCTCAAGGCGTTGCGCCTTACCAGTCGTACCGCAACGCCCTTCGGACCACTTCTGCCATCCAATATTCGACACATGGCCACGAAGCTCAATAGAACCCGAATGGCCATACCAGTCAAGCTGGGCCTCAAGAGCCTCCATGGGGAGGCCCCTGCCAGTTGTTCCAGCAACAGATCCGCTCCCCACAGATGACATCCAACCAATATTCGACGTATGCGAACGAACAATGATAGAGGCAGGTTCATCGCTGCGGTTCTTAAAAGAACAGGAGGTGTCGCCCGGGGCGGGGTCGCCCTTGGGAAGGACCACGACCTGGACGGCCTGGGCGGCGCGGCCGTAGCCCGCCGAGCCGGCCTCGGCGCCGTCGCACGCCCAGCCCAGCCAGCCGTACCCGGCGGAGTGGACGCGGTACCAGACGGTGTAGCGGGCCGACAGCTCCCCGGACAGCCTGAGCCTCAGGGCCTCGACGGCGCGGGACTGGCCGGTGGTGCCGGCGGTGCAGCCGTTGCCGGCAGAGGGCTGCCAGCCGACGTTCGAGACGTGGGCCTCGACGGATACGGCGCTTGCAATCTGTTCTTGAGAGGTGGCTCCATCCACTTCAAGTGAGATTTTTAGTGCCTCAAGATTCAAGCCCCTACCCGTCGTTCCGGCAACCTCACCCGAACCAACCGGATCCATCCAGCCAATATTCTGCACATGGGCAGAAACACTAACGTTTTTGACGGTGAGCTGATCGCTGGAGGCAGAATCAGCGGCAGCGGCTTCGTTAGTCTCCCCCGATAAAACCTGCTGCGCGTCTTGAGGCTCGCTATCTACGGAGCTAGCATCCGATTCTTGCCCCTCAGAGATCGGCTTAACCTGATTGGAAGTAGAGTCTTCAAGATGAAAACTGCTTGAGCCATCAGATCCGTCAATAGAATAATCGGCATATGCAGCAGTCATGGCCCATGATTGACTCATGAACAGCGCGATAACCACAAGTATAGAAACAGACACATCTAAGAGACGCTTCACGATTCCACCTTCCTTCGACTTCAACGGCGTCTATTTAATGACGACCGCCTGAGCTCCTCGTTGCGAGTATAGCGAAGCAATGCGCTGAGCTGAATTAGAGACATAGCCAGCGAGTGAATCGGCGATGTAAACGGTACCTAGAGAGCGATTAAAACCTCTTAAAACAACGGTATGAGAGTTGGTATAGGTCCTATAAACCCTTCCACCGTAAGCCTGAGTCGCATAGCAACTTCCCAGGTTTTGCATACCTATCGTTGACCAAATAATAACGGGATGTCCAGCTTCCAAGTACGAATAAAGGTCATAGAAACCAGTACCGGTCACATCGTAGGCTCGCAAACTACTGCCACTACTAATCAAGAAAGAATTTGCGGTGTTGGTCAGTCCGGGAGCAGATATGCAGTTTCCATTCGAAGCGCTATGAGGATTGCCCCAAAACGCCGTAACAAAATCCCAACTGCTCTTAGGCATATACGCGTCTGCAATGACAGTTTTACCCAAACCAAATCCGTAATAGTTAAGCGCATTGGTCAGTGCAACGGACTCGCAGCCAGTCGGAAGCTCAGGGTTCTGCATTACACAAGGAACGTTGAGGACAACCGAATTCGGATGCAATGGGCGGTCCCTGTACGCGCCGTCCGTGGGTCCCGGGGCCGCCGAGCCCTTTGCGAGGATGCGGACCTGGAGCGCCTCTACGCGGTAGCCGATGCCAGTCGTGCCGGCGCGGGCCCCGTCGCTCGCCCACCCGAGCCAGCCGTAGTCCTGCACGTAGGCGCGGTACCACACGTCGTAGTACTCGGAGAGGTCGCCGGTCAGGCGCATCTTCACGCACTCGACCGCCCTGCCCTGTCCGGTGGTGCCCGCCACGGCGCCGCCCGAGACCTCGTCCTGCCAGCCGACGCCCGCGACGTGGGCGCTGTAGGACAGGCCGCCGGCGACCGACGAGGAGACCTCGGCGGCGATCGCCTCGACGGCGCGGGCCTGGCCGGTGGTGCCGGCGGTGCCGCCGGCCCCGACGGCGTCCTGCCAGCCGACGCCGGAGACGTGGGCCCTGAGGCTGAGCGAGGGGGCGGAGAGCTCGGCGGGGCCGCCTGCCGAGGGGACGTCGCCGCCCTTCTCGACGAGGACGGCCTGGAGGGCCTCGGCCTGGACGCCGAGCCCCTCGGTGCCCGCGGGATCGCCGTCCTTGGCCCAGCCGAGCCAGCCGTAGCCTGCCGCGTGGACGCGGTACCACACGTCGTAGCGCTCGGAGACGGGGCCGGACAGGGACACCCTCACGGCCTGCACGGCGCGGCCCTGCCCCACCGTGCCGGCGTAGGAGGGGGCGGAGGCGGCGTCCTGCCAGCCAATGCCGGCCACGTGGGCGGCGACGGAGACCGAGCTCCCCTCGCCCGCCCCCTCGAGGGAGGCGCGCACGGCCTGGAGCGCGAGGCCCCTGCCGGTCGTGCCGACGTCCTCGCCGCCGCCCACCGCGGGCAGCCAGCCGAGATAGGCGACGTGGCCCTGCAGGACGAGCGACGGGCCGGAGGCGGCGCCGGAAACGTAGGCCCCCTCGGCCGGGCCGGGGGCGCCTGAGCCCTTCGCGACGAGGACGACTTGGACGGCGGTGAGGCCCGACGCGCCGGACTCGACGCCGGAGGGCTCGCCGGCGCTCGCCCAGCCGAGCCAGCCGCGCGCGGAGTCACAGGAGCGGTACCAGACGTCGTAGCGCTCCGCGAGGCCGCCGGACAGCTCAAAGCGGACGGCCTTGAGCTGGAGCCCGCCGCCCGAGCCGCCGAGCTGCGCCCCGTCGGAGCTGGTCTCCCCCTGCCAGCCGGAGCCCAGCAGCAGGCCGCGGTAGCAAACCGACCCGTCGGACTCGAGGTTGTCGACGGTCGCGGCGACGGAGCCCAGCACGGGCCCCCTCTCGGAGCCAAGTGTCAGGACCCCGCCCAAGAACGACGAGCCCGCCGGCGAGCCGGAGACGGAGAGGGACGACCCGGACAGGCGCTCGCCGGCGCCGCGGAAGGCCCCGCCGGCCGGCCCCGGCGCGGCGCCGCCCTTGGGGACGAGCACGACCTGGACGGCCTGGACGGCCTTCGCCAGGCCGACCGTGCCCGCGGACGCGCCGTCCCTGGCCCAGCCGAGCCAGCCGTAGTCGGCGCAATGCACGCGGTACCAGACGTCGTAGGACGAGGCGGCCTCGCCGGAGAGCCTGAACTGGAGCGCCTCGACCGCCAGGGCGCGCCCGGTGGTGCCGGCGGTGCCCGAGGTCCAGCCCTGCCAGCCGAGGTTCGAGACGTGGGCCCTCACCTCGAGGGAGGAGGAGCCGTGACCGTACCAGGAGACGGAGCCCGAGAGGGCCTCGAGGGCGCGGCCCTGCCCGGTGGTGCCGGCGACGGCGCCGTCCGAGACGGAGCCCTGCCAGCCGATGCCGGCAACGTGGGCGCGGTATGAGACCGAGGGGGGCTCGGAGGACCTGTCGACGAAGGGCGTGGAGGTGTCGCCCGGGGCGGGGTCGCCCTTGGGAAGGACCACGACCTGGACGGCC
>CAJMMD010000010.1 GCA_905214465.1 uncultured bacterium | reverse complement strand
AGCCGCTCTTTGATGACGACGGTATTTCCATGCTTCCTTTTCCAGGAGAGTACGGGCCTGGTTTGTATTCCATGGGTACCCGTTCTGAAAACGATACGGCGCAGGACTGCATATTCCGGAATGGAGGGGGCAATCATGGCGACGGTAGTCTCAATCTGCTCAATGGCCTTGACCAGATCGGAGCCCTTCAATTCGATGTAGTAGGAAGTCTTTGCATCATCGTTCAAAAGGAGATAATCACAGCGCGGAGACATATCCCCCGCTGCGACCACCTCTCCATCCACCTTGAACTGCCGGATCATGTGCCTATTTTTGTTCTTGCCGACATGGGTACAGCGATTTTCCGCCGAAGTAAATACGGAGTGCTGTCCCGCCCGATGCGGCGTAAAATCATTGATGTTGCAGCACATACCTATCCCTCCTCAGAAAACAAAAATCCGAGAAGGAAATCGCTTAACGCATTGATCTCAGTGGAGGCGCCGTCAATCAGTTCATTCTTGATCAGCTTCAGCCCATCATCCTCGTTCACAGCCGTTTCCAGCTTGCCGTCATGAATATCAGCCATCGTTATTTTGACCTTGAGGAGTTCTTTTCTTCGGCGTCGGCTTCGGGCTACACGTGTTGCGAGCTTTGGACCGGGGCGATGCATCTGTATGTCGATTGCCATGGATACGATTCGCTCGAGCAGGTGCGGGAGCTATCACAGCGGTATGGGGTTCGGATTGTGGGGCTTTGTCCCGAACAGAACAATCCCAAGCCGTGGAATATCGCGGCGCGCGGGAATGAGGCGCGCGCTCGCACGCTCGCGTACTTTAAGAACGTTGTGGATATCGCGGCGGAACTTGGAGCCGAGCAGGTCATGGTCTCGAGCGGCTGGGCATTTTTGAACGAGCCGATCGAGGACGCGTGGGGTCGCAGCGCCTCGATGCTGCGTGCGATTGCCGAGCATGCGGGAGAGCGCGGCGTGCGACTGGTGCTCGAGGCCCTACAGCCGGTTGAGTCGATGATCGTGAACTCGGCGGCCGATACGAAGCGCATGATCGAGGCAGTTGATCATCCGGCACTTAAGGCGTGTCTGGATTTGGGCGCTATGGCGGTGGCGGGGGATACCATCGACGATTATTTCGATCTGCTTGGCGATGATGTCGCCCACGTGCATTTTGTCGATGTTGCGGCAGATGGCACGACGCATCTTGCCTGGGGTGACGGCGACCGCAATATGCGCGCCGACCTGGATAGGCTGGTGGCGCGCGGCTATCGCGGAGTTGTTTCGGCCGAGACCTATGACTGGCGCTATTTTGCCGACCCCGCAGCTGCCGATGCGCAGGTAATGGCAGAGTATCGTCGTGCGATTGACGTCTAGGTGGGGTTGGGTTGCGACAATCCGCTCCTATGTTTCCAAATGAATACGGTGTGAGCCGAGGAGGACGATTCTCCCCGCAAACACTCTAGTATGTTAAAGTACCCAGAAGACCGGCGGAGCTATGCCGGTCTTTCGTTCTATATGAAACACAGCATGAGGAGGCTCACCAGATGACGGCCACACCGTGGGGATTCCGGGACATATTGCCCGAGGAGGCTCAGGCGCGCGAGGAGATCGCGCTGACGGTGAAGGGCTGCTTTAGGGAGCATCATTACCTGCCGGTCGAGACGCCGCTACTCGAGGACAAGGGTTCGCTCGAGGAAGGCGGCCGCATTGCGGATACGCCGTTTAAGCTCTTTGATGACGACGGTCGCCTGCTGGTGGTCCGTCCCGACAACACACTGCCGATCGTGCGCTTTGTTTCGACCCGCATGCGCGCGGCCGATCTGCCGCTGCGCCTTCGCTACGAGGCACCGGTGGTTCGCGAGTGCCAGCGCAATGCCGGCGGCTCGCGTCAGTTTACGCAACTGGGCTTTGAGCTTATCGGTGCGGGCGATACCGCGGGCGATGTCGAGATTGTCTCGCTCGTGGCCGAGGCCGTGCGCGAGCTGGCGCTGCCCGATGCGCGCATTATCGCAGGTAGCGTGCGTCCGTTTAAGGAGCTGCTCGCGGCGTGCGAGGATCGCGAGCTGGCCGCCGAGGCCTTGCGCTGCGTGCACGCCAACGACTTTGTGGGCCTCGATGCCCGCGTGGCGGCAAGCGCCGAGTCCGATGCCGTCAAGGCCGCCATTAGCGAGTTGCCGCGTCTGCACGGCGGTGCCGAGGTACTCGACCGCGTGGACGCGCTGCTGGAGGCCGCCGGTATCGTCGCGCCGCTGACGCGCGAGCTGCGTGCCCTGGTCGAGGGCCTGGCACCCGAGGACGCCCAGGTGCTGTCGTTCGACTTCTCCATCATGAACTCTTTCGATTACTACACGGGCCTGGTCTTTAAGGCCTATGCCGGCGGCCTACCCGATCCGGTCGGCTCGGGCGGTCGCTACGACTCCATCTTTACCGGCGCGTTTGGCGATGGCATCGAGGTACCGGCGGCGGGATTTGCCTTTTCGCTCGAGCGTCTGGAGGCCGCGCGCACTTCGGCTGAGGACGCCGCTTCCGACGGCGACCACGCCGCGGGCCGTGGTGCCGAGGGTCCGCTGCGCATCGCCGTGCCCAAGGGCTCGCTTAAGGCCGACACGCTCGACGTGCTCGAGGCAGCGGGCTTGGACGTCTCTGAGCTACGCGACCCCGGCCGTCACCTGATCGTGCGCGGTCGCGACACGCGTGCCGGTGAGGGTACGGTCGGCGATATCGAGTTTGTCATCGTGCGTCCCAGCGACGCGCCCGCTTTTGTGGGCTGTGGCGGTGCCGATTGCGGCATCTGCGGTTGGGACTCGCTTATCGAGGCAGACCTCAACTTGCTGCAGCTGGTCGACCTGGGCTACGGCCTGTGCACCTTTATCGAGGCGGAGCCCGCATGGCGCGCCGGGCAGGCCGAGCGCAACTATGCCCGCCGCGGTTCGCTTCGCGTGGCAACCAAGTACCCGCGCATCGCGAGTGCCTGGTATGCCGAGCGCGGCGTGAACGCCGACATCGTTTCGCTGCACGGCAACATCGAGCTAGGCCCCATCGTTGGCATGACCGATCGCATCG
Source organism: uncultured bacterium (assembly GCA_905214465.1). Classification (GTDB taxonomy): domain Bacteria; phylum Actinomycetota; class Coriobacteriia; order Coriobacteriales; family Coriobacteriaceae; genus Collinsella. The sequence continues at coordinate 73,587 of CAJMMD010000010.1, read as the reverse complement.
TGGATATTACCGCTACGGGCGCCACGCTGCGCGACAACGACCTGGTCATTACCGGTCGCATTATGGACTGCACGGCCCGCTTCTTTGTCAATCCGGGCGCCGCACGTCTGGATCCGCGCGTACGCAATCTGGCAGATCGCTTGGCCGCGGCCGTGAAGGACAAGCATTTTGAGCCCGTCGCGGGCTCGGCACAATAGCGCGAGCACGTACGGGCGCCCCAACGTCCGGGCGGCGGGCCGACTGGCACCGCCGCCCGGTCTCTCGTTTTTCGAACAAAACCTCGACCGATAGGGGATACCGATATGAAGACCATCAAGCTTGCTCCCGGTGAGCGCCTCGTTACCAACCAGCTCAACCGTAAGGGCGTGCTGCCGCAAAACATCGTCGACGCCGCTCGCGATATCGTGGCCAACGTGCGTGCCAACGGCGATGCCGCGGTGCGCGATTACTGCCAGCGTTTTGACGGTGTTGAGCTGCAGAGCTTCCGTCTTCCGCAGGAGCAGATCGATGCCGCGCTCGAAGGCCTCGATCCGGCCTTTGTCGCCGCGCTCGAAAAGGCTGCGCGCCAGATTCGCGAGTTCCACCAGCGCGAGGTCGAGCAGAGCTGGTTTACCACGCGCCCGGACGGCACGATGCTCGGCGTTAAGGTGACCCCGCTTGCTGCGGCCGGCATCTACGTGCCGGGCGGTCGCGCGCAGTACCCTTCCACCGTGCTTATGAACGCCATTCCCGCCAAGGTTGCCGGCGTTGAGCGCGTGGTCATGGTGACCCCGCCGCAAAAGGATGGACTGATTAGCCCGTATACGCTCGCGGCGGCCAAGCTCGGCGGCGTGGACGAAATCTATATGGTGGGCGGCGCCCAGGCCGTGGCCGCGCTGGCGTACGGTACCGAGACCATTCCGCGCGTCGACAAAATCACCGGCCCGGGCAACGCCTTTGTTGCCGCTGCCAAGCAGATTGTCTCGGGTGACGTGGGTATCGACATGGTCGCCGGTCCCTCCGAGGTCTGCGTGCTGGCCGATGCCACGGCCAAGCCTATGGTGGTCGCGGCCGACCTGATGGCTCAGGCCGAGCACGATCCGCTGGCGGCCTGCTATCTGGTGACCTGCGACGAGCAGTTTGCGCGTGAGGTCGAGGCGGGTATCGACATTCTGGTAGCGCAGTCCCCGCGTGCCGAGATTACGTGCGCTTCGCTCGATAACGAAGGCGCCATCGTGGTGGCCGCCGACATGGCGGCCGCCGTCGAGGCCGTGAACACCGTGGCGCCCGAGCACCTTGAGCTGCACTGCAAGGATGCGATGGGCCTGCTCGGCGGCATTCGCAACGCCGGCGCCATCTTTGTGGGCGCTTGGAGCTCCGAGCCGCTCGGCGATTACGTTGCCGGTCCCAACCACACGTTGCCGACCGGCGGCACGGCCATGTTCTCCAACCCGCTTTCGGTCGAAGAGTTCGTTAAGCGCTCGAGCGTTATATGCTATACGCCCGAGGGCCTGCTCTCCGACGCTCCCGCTACGCAGCGTCTGGCCGAGGCCGAGGGCCTGTGGGCGCACGCGCTTTCGGCCGCACTGCGTCGCCGCGTGTTGGAGCAGGGCGAGGATGCCGTGAGCGCCGAGTCGCTCGCCGCGGCCGACCTGACCAAGGTTGCCTGGCCGGGCGACGCCGTGGCGACGGTTGCCGAGGGCGTGGACCTGGCGGCTGCAGGCGCAGATGGCGCTGGCGTAACCGGCGGGGAGGCCTAATATGGCCGAACTCACGCCTCGCATGAAGGAGCTCGTCCAGCCTTACCTGGCCGGTATTGAGCCCTACGATCCCAACTTTACGCCCACGCGCATCAACCTTTCGGCCAACGAGAACACCTATCCCGTGCCGGCTGGCGTGCGCGAGGCGGTCGACGCCGCCCTGGCTGCCACGCCGCTCAACCGCTATCCCGATCCCATGTCCAACGATCTGCGCGACGAGCTTGCCGCTTGGCATGGTGTGGCGCGCGAGAATGTCTGCGTGGGCAACGGCGGCGACGAGCTGCTCTATAACTACCTGTTGGCGTTTGGCGGCGCGGGACGGACCCTGCTCAACTGCCCGCCGTGCTTTAGCGAGTATGCGTTCTTTGCGTCGCTCTGCCAGACCGAGGTGCGCGACGTGTGGCGCGACCCCGCGACCTTTGAGCTCGACCAGGCCGCCGTGCTTGCGGCGGCACCCGAGTGTAACCTGGCAATCGTGACCTCGCCCAACAACCCCACGGGTGACGTGGCACCGCTCGACTTTGTCGCGGCGCTGTGCGATGCGTGCCCCGGCATGGTAATGGTTGACGAGGCCTACGTGGAGTTTGCCGACGATTCGTTTGGCGCGGCCACCACGGCGCAAGGCCTTATCGCCGAGCATCCCAACCTGGTGATTCTACATACGCTGTCCAAGGCGTTTGGCGCCGCCGGCACGCGTCTGGGCTATGTGATTGCGGCACCCGAGGTCGTCGACGTGTTCGCGGCGATTCGCCAGATCTATTCAGTTAACGTGCTGAGCCAGGCGGCAGCACTTGCCTGCGTGCGTGCCCGTGATGCCTACACGCCCGTGGTGGCGCAGATCGCATCCGAGCGCGAGCGCGAGCTGTGCGCCCTGCGCGCAATGGCTGCCGATGGCATGCCCGTGGAGGCATGGCCGAGCGCGGCGAACTTTGTGCTCGTGCGCACGCCGCATGCCACGCGCGTGCGCGAGCGTCTGCGCGACGAGTATTCGATTTTGGTGCGCGACTTTAGCTACGCGCCGGGGCTTGCGGACTGTCTGCGCATCACTGTGGGTACGCCGCAGGAAAACGACGAGGTGCTGGCCGCGTTTGCCGCGCTGGTGAAGGAGGAGATGTAGATGGACCGCTATGCCGAGGTAACCCGCAAGACGGGCGAGACCGACATTGTCGTAAAGCTCGACCTGGACGGATCTGGCGTGTGCGATATCTCGACCGGCGTGCCGTTTTTCGACCACATACTCAACGCTTTTGGCCGCCATGGCCTGTTCGATCTGACGGTGCATGCGGTGGGCGACGTCGAGGTCGACGCGCACCACACCGTTGAGGACACGGGCATTGTGCTGGGCGAGGCGTTTTGCCAGGCGCTGGGCGACAAGGCGGGTATTGCGCGCTTTGCCGACGCGGCGATCGCCATGGACGAGACACTCGTGATGGCCGCCGTGGATATCTCGGGTCGCGGGCAGGCCTATTGCGAGCTGCCCGTGCCGACTGAGCGCGTGGGCAGCTTTGATACCGAGCTGGCCGTCGAGTTCTTCTATGCCTTTGCGCGCGATGCCAAGCTCACGCTGCACGTGCGCGAGCTGGCGGGCGGCAATTCGCACCACATTATCGAGGCCGCCTTTAAGGCCGTGGGCCGCACGATGCGCCGCGCCTGCGAACTCGATCCCCGCGTGCAGGGTATCCCCAGCACCAAGGGCTCGCTGTAACCGTCACAAGGGTAAAACCACCACGAAGATGCCTGTCCTCTTTGTGGTGGTTTTGGATGATGAGAAGTGGAGGGGTCGCGTGGGCGAACCGAAGATCGTGGTGGTCGACTACCACAAGGGCAACTTGTCGAGCGTCGTGCGCGGGCTTGCGCGCGCCGGTGCTGCCGCCTGCACGTCGGACGATCCGGAGCAGATCCGCAACGCCGACGGCCTGGTCATCCCGGGCGTGGGTGCGTTCTATGACGCGATCGCCTTTATGCGTCAGAGCGGCGAGGAGGTGGCCGTGCTCGATGCCGTTGCCGCCGGAACTCCGCTGCTCGGCATCTGCCTGGGCCTTCAGCTGTTTTTTGAGCGCGGCAACGAGGGCGTGCCTGCGAACGAGGACGCGGACGCGGACGACGATGCCTCCGAGCAGGCCGGTGGTCCCTGGGTCGATGGCCTGGGCATCATGCGTGGCTCGTGCACGCACCTGGAGTCGAGCCGTCTGAAGGTCCCGCACGTGGGCTGGGACCAGGTGCGCATGACGCCCGCCGGTGCGGCCGATCCGTTGCTTGCCGGTTTTGCCGAGGGCGCCAACATGTATTTCACTCACAGCTACGCGGTGGCCGACGACGTCGATGCCGCCGATGTGTTGGCGCGCACGCACTATACACGGAGCTTCCCGTGCATCGTGCGCCACGGCAACGTGTGGGGCTGCCAGTTCCATCCCGAGAAATCCTCTGCGCTGGGTCAGCGCATCCTTAAGAACTTCGTGAGCATCGTCGAGGGGGCCGGCCGATGATTCTGTTTCCCGCAATCGATTTGATCGGCGGCAAGGTCGTGCGCCTGGAGCGCGGCGACCGGAGCCGCTGTAAGGTGTATTCTGACGACCCCGTGGCCGTTGCCCGCTCCTTTGCCGAGCAGGGCGCGAGCTGGGTGCACGTCGTCGACCTGTCCGCTGCCTTTGGCGAGGACGAGGACGCGTGCGCTGCCAACTTGGCAGCGATTAAGGCCATCTGCGGCGTCGACGGTCTGTCCGCGGACGTGGGCGGCGGCGTTCGTTCGCTCGCGCGCATCGACGAGCTGGCCGGCTACGGCGCGCGTCGCATCGCGCTAGGCACGGTGCTCGTGACCGAGCCGGGATTTGCCGAGGTGGCGGCGCAAGGCTTTGGCGAGTTACTGGTGGCAGACATTGCCGCCCGTGACGGCCAGGTTAAGGTGAATGGTTGGCGCGACGGCGCGGGTGTGGCGCTCGACGACGCCGTGGCGCAGCTCACCGAGCTGGGCTTTAAGCATCTGGTGTATACCGACATCGCGCGCGATGGCATGCAGACGGGCATCGACGTGGCGGCGTATCGCCATGTGGCCGAGGTCGCGGGCTTTCCCGTCGTGGCTTCGGGCGGCATCTCGACGCTCGACGATATCCGCGCACTGGCCGCGGTGGGCGAGGATGCCATCGAGGGTGCCATTACCGGTCGTGCGCTCTACGAGGGCAACTTTACGCTGGCCCAGGCGTTGGCCGCCGCCCGAGGGAAGGAGTAGCCCATGCTTGCCAAACGCGTGATTCCCTGTCTGGATGTTAAGGACGGCCGCGTGGTCAAGGGCGTCAACTTTGTGAGCCTGCGCGATGCTGGCGACCCGGTGGAGCTGGCGCGCGCCTACGACCGCGAGGGTGCAGACGAGGTCGTCTTCCTGGACATTACCGCGACGAGCGACAACCGTGCGACGACCATCGAGATGGCGGCGCACGCGGCCGAGGAGCTCGTTATTCCCTATACCGTGGGCGGCGGTTTCCGCGACTTGGCGGGCATGCGAACCATGGTTGCCGCCGGTGCCGACAAGGTGTCGCTTAACTCTGCCGCCGTGCGCGATCCGTCGTTGATCAGCCAGGCCGCCGCGGCGTTTGGCAGCCAGGCCGTGGTCGTGGCGATTGATGCCAAGCGCGTGGGCCTGCCCGGTCAGCCGGATGCCGACAAGTGGGAGGTCTTCACGGCGGGCGGTCGCAACGCCACGGGTATCGATGCGGTGGCGTGGGCCGAGGAAGCGGCTCGTCGCGGCGCCGGTGAGATCTTGCTCACCAGCATGGATCGCGACGGCACCAAGGCTGGCTTCGACCTGGCACTCACCCGCGCCGTGGCGCGCGCGGTGCCGATCCCGGTGATCGCAAGCGGCGGCGTGGGCACGCTCGAGCATTTTGCCGAGGGCGTGATCGAGGGCGAGGCCGATGCCGTGCTGGCGGCCAGCGTCTTTCACTTTGGAACTTTCAGCATTCGCCAGGTGAAGGAGTATATGGCCAGCCAAGGCATCCCTGTGAGGCTGGACTTCTAGTGCTGCGGCTTGCCCAGGCACCGCATCTTGCCGCTCAAACCGTCGCTCGCGTACCAAAGTACGCGTCGCTCCTCTTTCGCGGCAACCTGCGGCACCTGGACAACCCTCGCCGACCTGTGGGATTTCGTTTGTTACTTGGGAGAAATGATGACTGAGGTAATAAATGCTACCGAGCTTAAATACGACGCCCGCGGGCTGATTCCTTGCGTGGTTCAGCAGCATGACACCGGTGAGGTGCTTATGGTTGCTTGGATGAACGAGGAATCGGTGGGGCTGACGCTCAAGACCGGGACCACGTGGTTTTGGAGTCGCAGCCGTCAGGAGCTCTGGAACAAGGGCGCGACGAGTGGCAACATGCAGGAGGTCAAGGAGCTCTGGGCCGACTGCGATAGCGATACGCTGCTGGTCAAGGTGGACTCACCGGGCCCGGCCTGCCATACCGGCAACCGTACCTGCTTCTTTAAGCGCGTGGAAGGGGGAGTGCGATGAAAGTCGTGACGCCGTTCGAGGTCGCCGAATGCAACACCGAGCTCCTCCGCGCGGGCGTGCCATGCCGCGTGCACCTGACTGATGCCTGCGGGGCGCAGTCGCTTTGGCTCGAGGCCGAGAATGAAAGGCTCGATGAGGCCCATGCCGTCATCGTCGAGTTCTTTGAGAAAAAGGGCGCAAAGCCTCGGTTCGATGAGGCCGGTACCTACTTTACGCTGCAGTAACGAGAGGAAATAACCATGGGAGTCAGAACAGCTAACGTGCAGCCGGGAAATATCGGCGAGACGCTGACGGGACTGGCCGAGGTGATTCACAGTCGTCGCGACGCATCGCCGCAGGAGAGCTATACCGCGCGTCTGCTGACCGGCGTCGAGGACGAGCTTCTCAAGAAGCTTGCCGAGGAGGCGAGCGAGGTGATCATGGCCTGCAAGGATAACGACCACGATCACATCCGCTACGAGGCCGGCGACCTGATCTACCACCTGCTCGTGACGCTCGAGCGCTGCGGCATCACCCTCGACGAACTGGCCGGCGAACTCAACGCCCGCCGCCACTAGTCATTGGGGACGTTCTTAAACGACTAGTTAGGCGAGGGGCGTGGATTCCCATTCGCCGGTGGGGTGGGGGATATCGAAGGCCCGGTAGCCGCAGTCGTAGGCGTGGGCCTGGGCCTCGCGGATGTTCCAGCAGATGTCGCAGGCGCGGTGCGCGTCCGAGCCAAAGGTGATGGGCACCTCGGCATGGGCGAAGCGGCGCAACAGCCCGGTCGCGGGGTAGTAATCGTCGAGCCCCTTGCGCGGTGCGGCGGTCGAGACCTCAACGCGGCGACCCGTATCGTGGGCGCATTCGGCCATCTGCTCCCAAAACGGCGCGGGGTCAAAGTCGGGTGCAAAGCCGTCCTTCGAAAAGCGCATGACCAGGTCGGGATGGGCCATCGCGTCAAAGTTGAGTGAGCTTTCGCAAGCACGGCACCAGTCGTCGACGTAGCACTCCCACACGCCGCGCACGCCTAAGTTTTCCCAAACATGCAGGTTGGTATCGTCGTCGATCCAACCGCAAAGGGAATCGGGTGTATCGGGGCGCGCGACGTCCTCTGTCCCTGCCGTGCCCGCGGCGCCTGCCGCAATATCGCCCGGGTTGCCAATCCAGTGCACGCTGCCCAGACGTACGACGGCGCCCTGGGACCAGTGCTCTACCAAGGGCTCGCAGCCCTCGTACCAATCGCATTCAAAACCGTAGATAAAGGTGAGCTCCGGCGCAATCTGCGCGGCGAGTTTGCGGGCGTCCTCAAAGGACAAACGATGTGCCGGCAAGTCGCCCTCGACGACCTGCACCTCGCAGTTAGCATCCATACTGGCGGGCAGGGTAAGGTGGTCGGTCGAGACCATGACGCGGCAGCCGGCGGCAGCAGCGGCACGGACGTTGTCCTCGAACGAGGCGTGCCCGTCCGAGAACGAGGTATGAGTATGGCAATCGACCAGCGGGCAGGCGGGCATGGCGACTCCTTTGCATTTGGTGAATCCGCTCCATTGTAATGGTGCAGCTCTCAACACGCCGCGCACGCCGGGTGCCGAAATCGAGTGGAAAGGCGGGGCGGCGCGTGCCGGCGCCGGCGACTACTTGCTTCGTGCCGCCGCGCGTTTGGCCTGCACTGTTACCATCGCGTGTCTCACGGCGGTGATGGGGCGATAGCGGATCATACGCGGTCCCGACCAACGCATAACCTCGCGGATCTTCTCGCGCATGGCAGGCCGGTAACAATGCGAAGGACATGCCGAGCAAAATGTCTTGGTGCCCATGTGCGGGCAGTGCTCAATGCGCGCGATGGCGTATTTCTGCAGCTCGGCGCATTCGGGGCAGAGCGTAATGGTTCGAAGGCCGAGTTTCACGCGCACGGACTCATCGTCGCCAGCCTGTTCGACCACATGCCCGCCGCCATGATGCCCACGACACCACAGCGCAATCATCTGCGACACCATTTGGGCCTCACGCTCACGTTTGCGTGCTAGCTCCGGTGTGTCGACTGGGCGCGCCATTAGCTCAGCCTCCCATGCTCGACCGAAAGCGAGAAATCGGCAAACGCGCAGGTGCTGGCACGGTGGCTCACGAGCACAATGGTCTTGCCGCGGCGCTTGAGCTCGTCGATTGCCTGCATCACGGACGCCTCGTTGAGAGCATCGAGCGCGCTGGTGGGTTCGTCGAGCAAGATGAAGGGTGCGTCGTTGAGGAAGATGCGCGCAAGGCCGATGCGCTGGCGCTCGCCGCCCGAAAGCGAGTCGCCCAGCTCGGCAACGGGCGTGTCGAGTCCCTGCGGCAGACGGTCGATGAGCGTGGTGAGTGAGGCGGAGCGGCAAGCGTCGAGCAGCTCGGCATCGGTGGCGTTGGCGTGCGCGACCAGCAGGTTCTCGCGTACGGTGCCGCAGAACAGATGCGTGTCCTGGGTCATATAGGCCTCGTGGCTGCGCAGGCTCGCCGTGTTGATGTGGCGGGCATCGACGCCGCTCACCGTGATGGTGCCGGCTGCGGGGTCCCAAAAGCGCATGAGCAGCTTAAGCAGCGTCGACTTGCCCGAACCCGAGCGCCCCATGATGCAGGTCATGGTACCGGGCGCAAAGGTGCAGGTCACGTCGTCGAGGATGAGACTCGCAGCGGTGTCGTTCGCGACCTGCTCTGTGGCGCCCGCACCGCCCGCGTCCACGCCGCCCACATAGCTAAAGCTCACATGCTCGGCTGCGGCGCCGGCAAACTCAACGTTCTGTCCATCGGCGACCTCGGCGCACTGGGGCTGCTCGTCGAGCAAATCGAGCACGCGTGCGCCCGAGGCGAGCGTCTCCTGCAGTGAGGCGCCCAGGCGGCTCACGGCCATCACCGAGCCAAACGACGACACAAAGGTAAAGACGGCGACAAACGCCGCGGCAAAATCAATCGTTCCCGCAGAAACCAGCTGCAGCGCACGCTCGAGCATCACCAGATTGGCCGCAAGAATAAGCGCATCGGCTACGGCCTCGCTGGCCGCCTGGCGGCGCTTGAGGCGCGCGTCCACGGCGCCGACTTGCTCGGTCAGCTTGCCCAGGGCACGGCTGCGATCGGCGCCACCGGCAAACTGGATAGTCTCGGACGCGCCGCGTAGACTGTCGAGCACAAAGGCACCCAGCTTACCGGCGCCCTCGCGGCTCTGGCGGCCGGTGGTGCCGCACGCCTTGGCCGAGGTCAGGGGCAGCAGCACGCCCAGGACCGCGTAGGCCACGAGCGCGATGCCCGCGAGCTCGGGGCTCACAGCCAGCAAAAAGCCCTCAAACACAACGGTGCAGACCAGAGCGATGGCAATGGGCGAGATGGTGTGCGCGTAGAAGACCTCGAGCAGCTCGATATCCGAGGTGACCAGGCTCACGAGCTCGCCCTTGCCGCGGCCCTCGAGCTTGGCGGGGGCGAGCTGGCGCAGGGCGCCAAACACCAGGTCGCGAATGTGCGCGAGCAGGCGAAACGCGATGTAATGGTTGCAGAGCTGCTCGCCGTAGTGGAGCGGCCCGCGTGCGATGCCGCAGGCGGCACAGGCCGCGCATGCTGCGATCAGACCAAGCCCCAAGGCGTTGCGGCCCAGCGCGGCCATAAGGCCAAGGGCGCCAAAGGCCGGCACGAACGCGGCGGTGAGCATACCAATGCTGCCCAGCGCGACGGCTAGCACAAGCCAGCCGGCAAGCGGTCGGACGAGCCCCATCATGCGCCATATGATGGACGGCGCCGAGCGACGGGCGCGGCCGGAGTCAGGCGCCGCGGCAGCGGAAGACGAGCTAGCACCGTTGAGGCCATCGGTACGGGCAGTACTGCCGCCAACAGCCTCAACCGCGCCGGCATCCTCGGCATCATCCTCCGCATACGCATATGCCGAGAGCTGCTCCTGGCTGTTCCACATGCGCGCATAGGCGCCCGCGTCCGACAGGAGCTCATCATGGGTGCCGCGCTCGGCAATGCGACCGCGCTCCAGCACCAGAATCTGATCGGCGTCCACGATTGTCGACAGGCGATGCGCCACCACGATTACGGTGTGCTCGCCGGCGAGCGATGCAATGACCTCGCCGATTGCGGCTTCGCTTGTGGCATCGACGTTGCTCGTCGCCTCGTCAAACACATAGATCGGCGAGTCGTGCAGCAGGGCGCGTGCCATGCACACGCGCTGGCGCTGGCCACCCGAAAGGTTGGTGCCGCCCTCGTTAATCACCATGTCGAGCCCGCCGTTGGCCTGCACAAAGGCCGCCACGCGCGTGCGGCCGAGCGCGCGCAAAAGCTCGGCGTCGGTGGCGTTGGGCTGGGCGAGCAGCAGGTTGTCGCGCAGGGTGCCGGCAAACAGGTAGCCGTTGGTGGGCACCAGGGTGACGGCACGCATGAGTGAGGCGGCCGTGGCATCGCGCAGCTCGACGCCGCCAATGCGAACGCTGCCACGGTAGGCACCCTTGCGGCCCGCGATAATCCCCGCGAGCGTGGACTTGCCGCCGCCGCTTTCGCCCACGAGTGCCACGAGCGAGCCGTGCGCAATGGTCGCGCTGGCGCTGTCCAGCACCGTGCGGTTGCCGTATGCATAGCTCACGCCCGCGAGCTCGATATCGCCGCGACCGTCAAGCTCAACATCGCCGCGCTCGGGCTCGGGCGTATCCAAAATGCCAAACATGCGGCGCGAGGCGGCCATGCCGTTCATGGCCGTGTGGAACAGCGATCCCAGGCGGCGCATGGGCAAAAAGAACTCCTGCGACAGAAAGACGATGAGGAAGGCAGCCTCAAAGCCAATCTTGCCCGTGGCGAGCTGCAGCGCGGCTACGATAATGCCGAGCGCGGCGCCCATATAGACGACCAGGTCCATAACGCAAATGGAGCGCAGCTGCATCACCAGCAGGCGCATGGTCGCTGTGCGGAAACGCTCGGACTCTGCGTTGATGCGCTCGTGCCAGCTGCGATCGGCCTGGTAGACCTTAAGGGTGGTGAGACCCTGCACGGCCTCCAGGAACATGCCGCCCAGATCGACATAGCTGCCCCAGTACTCGGCACCGATCTTTTTGGCGTTGCGCATGACCATCATGATGGAGACGGGGATGACCGGAACGCAGGCGAGCAGCAGCGCGGCGGGAAGACCCGCCTGGCCCACGAGCAGTACAAACAGCGTGATGGGTGCCAAGCCCGCAAAGAAGAGCTGCGGCAGGTAGCCGCCAAAGTACACCTGGAGTTGCGTGGCGCCCTCGACGCTGGTCTGGACGGCCTCGGCGGTGGGGACGGTCTCGGTGTAGGAGGGGCCGAGTGCGGTGAGCTTGTCGTAGACGAGCGAGCGCACGCGGCGGACGGCTTTGAAGGCGGCCTTGTCACCGGAACGCTGCGCCAGATAGATGGCGGCGGCGCGCACGATGATGGCGCCGGCGAGCGGCGGAGTTGCCTGCGCGAGCGCGTCGACGGCGAGTGCAGCCGGCAGTCCGCCGGCAACGATGCCGCCCAGAATGCGCGCGAGGATCCACATCACCGTGATGTTTGCCATCAGCGCGATCCATTTAAACAGGACGCTCGCCACAATGTAGGGCGTTGCCTGCGGAACCAGGGAGAAGAGCCGCTTCTCGAACATGAAACCTCCTATGCCGTAACGGTGCCGGGCTGGGTCCTCGGCAGCCGCTTAGTTAGCCAAATGCAACTAGAGTAACATCGTGCAGCGGGTAAGTATGCCGAGGGTAATTTTTAGCCGATGAACTGCGTAGAAAGTTCAAAATTGTTGAGTGCGGCGAACTTTGTGGTGGACGGAATGCGGGCGCAATTTTGATCGTGTGCGGCCCGCTCCAAAACGTGTACGTCAGCCTCCAAAACCGACAAAAAATGACATGTTTGGAGGCTGACGTACATGTTTGGATAGGGGCAAGGGCGACGACGGACGAAAGTCACGCCTGTGCCACGTTCGATGTGCTAGCGTTTGGGTGAATAAAACGAGCCCGTGCGGAAAGGATCCGGACCGTATGCAACGTGGAAGTACATCTCCGCTGTCCCGCGAGACCGATGCGCCCGAAACCATCGTCAAGCTGGAGTGCGACATCGATGATGCGTCGCCCGAGGTACTCGCCTATGCCGCTGACCGCCTGCGCGAGGCCGGCGCCCGCGAGGTGCACTGGCTGCCCCTCTACTGCAAAAAAGGCCGCCCCGGCTGGCAGTTGCAGGTGATCTGCTCACACGAGGATATCGAGCGCCTGCAGACGATTATCTTTTTGGAGACCACGACCAACGCCATTCGTCGCCAGGTGATGGAACGCGTTTGCCTGCCGCGCCGATTCGAGCAGGTGACAACGCCTTGGGGCGAGGTATCCGTTAAGGTGGCGACCCTGCCAGACGGCAGCGAGCGCGCGGCTCCCGAGTACGAGGATTGCGCCCGTCTTGCCCGCGAACATGGCGTGCCACTCCAACGCGTGATGCAGGCGGCTCAGAGCGCGGCGCTACGATTCGAGTAACACGGTAGATGGGCTCCACATCCGCCGGACCCCGTATTCAGCCCCCATCAACCCTACCCGAAAGGACCACCATGAAATACCTCATCGCTTCCGACATTCACGGCTCGGCATACTGGACCGAGCGCCTGGTCGCCGCCATCGAATCCGAGCAGCCCGACCGCGTCGTGCTGCTGGGCGACCTGCTCTACCACGGCCCGCGCAACGACCTGCCGCGCGACTACGCCCCCAAGCGCGTGATTCCGCTGCTCAACGCCCTGGCCGACCGCATCATCGCGGTGCGCGGCAACTGCGACGCCGAGGTCGACCAGATGGTGCTCGCCTTTCCCGTCATGGCCGACTACGCCACGCTGTTCGACGAGACCGGCCGCGAGCTGTTCCTGACGCACGGCCACGTCTTTGGCGCCGGCATGCACAACAGCGTCGACCACGCGCCCGCGCTGCCCGAGGGCTCCGCGCTCGTCTACGGCCACACGCACATCAAGGTTAACGAGGCAAGCGAGGCGCACCCGGGCCTGTGGCTCTTCAATCCCGGCAGCGTGAGTATTCCCAAGGACGGTACGCACAGCTACGGCATCTACGAGGGCGGCGCGTTCCGCCACGTGATCCTGGAGGAGGAATAACCATGGCGCAGCACATGGCTCAGCAAAATGCCGAGGGCTCGCGCGATCTGTCCACGCTGGTCGACGCGTCGGTCGAGCTGCAGCATCTGGTGCAGACCATCTGGCGTCTGCGTCAGCCCGATGGCTGCCCGTGGGATCGCGAGCAGACGCATCGGAGCATCGGCAAGAACATGATCGAGGAGGCCTATGAGGCGCTCGATTGCATCGAGGCGGACGACGTGGCGCATCTGCGCGAGGAGCTGGGCGATGTGCTCATGCAGGTGGTGCTGCATGCGCAGATTGCGGCGGACGCGGGCGAGTTTACGCTGGCCGATGTGGCACGCGATATCGACGCCAAGCTCATTCGCCGCCGCCCACACGTGTTTGGCGATGCGGATGCCGAGAGCTCCGACGAGGTGCTCAAGATCTGGGACGAGGTCAAACTTGCCGAGAAGGCTGCCAAGGACAAGGCCGTGGCGGCAGGCGAGGCCGCACCCGAGGGTCTACTCGACGGCGTGCCCACGCACCTGCCGGCGCTGATGCAGGCCCAGAAGGTGTCGCGCAAGGCAGCGGCCGTGGGCTTTGAGTGGGAGACGGTCCAGGACGTGTGGGACGAGGTTGCCGAGGAGCGTGCCGAGTTTGAGGCCGAGGCCCCCGGCTCGCCCGAGCGCGAGATGGAGTTTGGCGACCTGCTCTTTGCTCTGGTCAACGTTGCACGCAAAGAGGGCATCGACGCCGAGAGCGCCCTGCGCGCGAGCACGGCCAAGTTCCGTCGTCGCTGGGCCGCGATGGAGCAGATGGCGGCCGACGCCCACGTGGATCTGGCCGAGCTTTCGACCCACGGCCTCAATGACCTCTGGGATGCCGCAAAGGCAGAGGAGTAAGACTGCGGGGGCGACGGGACGGACTTGTCCCATCGCCCCTATTATTTTTAAAAAGATTGTATCCCTTGGCTAACTTAGGGCATAATGCAAAAAGTGCGATAAGGCTAACTTATGAACCTGCGCGCCGCTGTAGCGTGCAAGCCGTGTCGCCAAGCATTCAACCCGTTTCCAAGTGAGAGGGAGACAACATGAGCGATATTTTGGACGTCTACGGTCGCGAGGTGCTCGACAGCCGCGGCAATCCCACCGTCGAGGTCGAGGTCGTGCTCGAGGACGGCAGCTTTGGCCGCGCAATGGTGCCTTCGGGTGCTTCGACCGGCGCCTTTGAGGCATGTGAGCTGCGCGACGGCGACAAGGGCCGCTATCTGGGCAAGGGCGTTTCGCAGGCCGTCGAGCACGTCAATAACGAGTGCGCTAACGCCGTCGTGGGCTTCGACGCCTTCGACCAGCGTGCCGTCGATGCCGCGCTGATTGCCGCGGACGGTACCCCCAACAAGACCAAGCTCGGTGCCAACGCCATCCTGGGCGTGTCGTTGGCCGTCGCCCGCGCCGCTGCCGAGTCGGCGGGCCTGTCGCTGTACCAGTACCTGGGCGGCGTCAACGCCCACCTGCTGCCCACGCCTATGATGAATATCCTCAACGGTGGCGTCCATGCCGACAATAACGTTGACTTCCAGGAGTTCATGATCATGCCGGTGGGCGCCCCGAGCTTTGCCGAGGGCCTGCGTTGGTGCGCCGAGGTCTACCACACCCTCAAGGGCGCGCTGCACGAGGCCGGCCTGGGCGGCGGCGTGGGCGACGAGGGCGGCTTTGCGCCCAACCTCAAGACCAATGCCGAGCCGTTCGAGTACATCACCAAGGCCGTGGAGAAGGCCGGCTTTAAGCCCGGCGTCGACTTCATGTACGCCATGGACCCGGCCTCGACCGAGTTCTACAACGCCGAGACCGGCATGTACGAGCTCAAGGGCGAGGGCGTGGAGTACACGAGCGCCCAGATGGTTGATTACTGGGAAAAGCTCGTCGACACCTATCCCATCATCTCCATCGAGGACGGCATGGCCGAGGAGGACTGGGACGGCTGGGTTGAGCTCACCCGTCGCATTGGCAACAAGGTGCAGCTGGTGGGCGACGACCTGTTCGTCACCAACACCGAGCGCCTTAAGAA
Source organism: uncultured bacterium (assembly GCA_905214465.1). Lineage (GTDB taxonomy): Bacteria > Actinomycetota > Coriobacteriia > Coriobacteriales > Coriobacteriaceae > Collinsella. Next base: position 58,229 of record CAJMMD010000010.1, on the reverse strand, counting down.
GGGCATCGAGCTGGGTGCCGCCAACGCGATCCTGGTCAAGGTCAACCAGATCGGCACACTCACCGAGTCGCTCGAGGCCATCGAGACCGCCAAGGAGGCCGGCTATGCTTGCATCGTGAGCCACCGCTCCGGCGAGACTGAGGACTCCACGATTGCCGACCTGGTCGTGGGCGTCAACGCCGGCCAGATCAAGTCGGGCGCCCCGTGCCGCAGCGACCGTATCGCCAAGTACAACCAGCTCATCCGCATCGAGGACGAGCTCGAGGGCAGCGCGCGCTATGCCGGCAAGGCCGCGTTTTACAACATTCGCTAAACGGGCGAATTTGGCGAGGGGGAGGCTGACTCGGTTCCGTCCCGCCTTGACTGGATGCTGCAAAGCGCCATGGGCGCTGGGCCATACGGCTCAGCGCCTTTTTTATGTCGAGCAAAGGCTGGCGAAGGCGGTGCAGGCGCTCGTGCTATAACTAAAGGACTTAGCGCAAACAAACCTCAACCGCACAAGGCGCACATGGATCAGATTTACGACAACAGGTACTATTCCGCCGGTTCGCGCGAGCCGTCGCCTCGCCGTGCGCGCACGGTGCAGCTCGGTGGGTCCGCTTATGCCGGCGCCGACCGCTCCACGCAGCGCCCGGCAAGTACCTCGCGCCCCAATGCTCAATCAAATACCTTGGCAGATGGACCGGTGCGCCCGGCACGTTCGTCGCATGCGTCGCGTCCCTCGACTCAAGCACACGACAAATCGAGTAGGCCCTCGAACCGTCTTTCGGGCTCGGACTTTATGCATTACGCCAACGACAACGCGGTTGTCAAGGCGATCTATGACTTTACGCATGGCCCTCTGCGTCCGCTGTTTATCGGTATCGTGGTGGCGCTGGTGCTCGTGAGCCTGTATTTCCCCGTGCGCGATCTGTACGTGGCAAAGCGTTCGAGCGATATCTTGGCCAAGCAGGTCGAGATTCGCCAGCAATACAATGATGAGCTGCAAAAAAGCGTCGACAAGCTGCTCTCGGAGGAGGGTATCAAGGACGCGGCATCCGAGGACCTGGGCCTGGTGATGCCCGGCGAGAAGAGGATTGAAGTGCAGGGCCTGGACGGCGATTCGGATGCCTCGTCGAGCCAGAGGTCGTCGAACGCCAAGAAGGCCAGCGAAGTTGCCAAGGAAATCGAAGAAGTCGGTAAGGATGCGCCGTGGTACATCCAGGCGCTCGACATGCTGTTTGGGTTTAACGGCGTCGAGGGCCAGACGGTCGTGTCCAACGGCAAATAGCGCCCGGAGGGGAGCCCGCAATGACAAATTGCAAACGATATAAGGTGGCGGCGATTGACCTGGGAACGGTGTCGTCGCGACTGGTGTTGGCCCAGGTCGAGGGCGGGACGATCGTGGACTCGTCCAAGCATACCGAGATTACCGACTTGGGCGAGGGCGTGGACGCGACGGGGCGCTTTTGCGAGGCGGCCGTTGAGCGCGTGCTCGCTGCGTGTCGCATGTTTGTGGACGAGGCCCGTGCCTTTGGGGCCGCGTGCATCTGCACCACGTGCACGAGCGCCGCGCGCGATGCCTCCAATGCCGCGCTGCTGCTGGACGGCCTGCGCGATCTGGGGCTTGAGCCTCAGGTGATTCCGGGCGAGGTCGAGGCACGCCTGACGTTTTTTGGCGTGGCGCACGACTTTGCCGGCGAGCGCATCATCGTTGCCGATTCGGGCGGCGGATCCACGGAGCTCGCGACGGGCGTCTATGCACCGGAGCGCGGCATCTTTGCTCTGGAGGGAACGCGCTCGCTGGACATCGGTTGCCGTCGCGTGACCGAGCGGTTTTTCTCGGCGCTGCCGCCGGCGGACGGCGAGCTTGCTGCCGCTGCCAACTGGGCGGGCGAGCAGTTTGCGGGCTATTTTGAGAGCCTGCCTGTCGACTTTGAGCGCGCCGAGCGCCTGGTCGCGGTGGGTGGTACCGTCACTACGCTCGTGGCACTCGTTCACGAGCTGGAGCCGTATGATTCGAGCTTTGTGCACCTGCGCGAGCTTTCGCTGGAGCAGGTTTCGGCCGCTATCGAGCGCATGTCCGCGCTGGATGTTGCGGGCATCGCCGCGTTGCCGGGCGTGCAACCCAAGCGCGCGGGCGTGATCTTGGCAGGCGCCGTGGTGATTCGCGAGCTCATGCGAGTCGGCGGCTACGACACGCTCACCGTAAGCGAGAACAGCTTGCTCGCCGGCATGGCCGCCACCATCAACGAGGTTCTCGACGGCGCGACTCCCACCATCGCCTGGACCCCCAGCCTCAGCACCCTCTAGCTATTCCACCGCAACTTAGAGTCCCGCCGGCGTGAAAAAGAAACGAGCCCGCATCCCTTGGGGACACGGGCTCGAACGCTTCATATGGTAGGGGCGGTGGGACTCGAACCCACAATCCTTGCGGCGAGAGATTTTAAGTCTCCTGCGTATGCCAATTCCGCCACGCCCCCGTGAGACTAGAAGTCTAGCACAAGCCGTCCGTTACGCGTTGACGGCCATCGAGTGTTGGCCCGACTTCTCCAGGAACTCCTGGAACTTGGCTTCGTCGCCCTTGTTCTGGTATTGCAGGGCCAGCAGGTACTCCAGGCGGCAGCGCTTGACCGGGTCGTCGCCGACATCCTCGAGCATGCGCTCCAGCTCGGGAATGTCGTTGTGGCGCTTGAGAATCATCGTGTCGTACATCAGTTGGCATTCGTGCGCGACTGCCTCGGCCTGACCGCCCTCAAAGCCCTTGATCTCGTGCAGGAGCTCCTTGGACTTTTTGCGGTCCTCCTGGCCAACGTAATAGTTAAAAGCTTTGATCACCAGGTCGACGCGCTGCATCTTGGGCAGGTTGAGCCCCAACAGCAAATCGAACATCTCGTCGGCACGCTTGTGGTCCTCGCGCAGCAGATAGGAGTTCAGGCGCAGGTAGTCTCGGTTATAGCGCGGGTACAGCATGCTGGTGAGCTTGGCGTCGAGCAGGCGATCGAACTCGTCCCACCGCTTGGCAGCCATAAGCTGCTGCAGGCGCTTAAACGTGGTACGTTTTTTGACGCTAAAGAATACCGACACGGCGATGCAGATGATAACGACGGCGGTCCAGAGGGTGCGGGAATCGGGCATATTAAGGTCCTTAGTCGCTCGTAAAGCGAGCGGTATGGCAACACGTACTAGATGTATTATACGCAGCGCGCAAGCAAACTGGCATAAAAGCTCATCGAGGCCGAGCGCCATCGCTCGCTGCGGTACACTTACCTAAAGTAAACCATGAAGGGAGACATTACCTATGAAGAAGATCGTTTTGGCTTGCGGTGCTGGCGCTGCTACTTCCACGCTCGTTGCCCAGAAGGTCGCCACCATGCTCGATGCCAACGGTTATGCCGGCAAGTACGAGATCGTGCAGTGCGCTATCTCCGAGGCCAAGGATTACTGCGACGAGGGCGCTGACCTGCTGATCGCCACCACCGTTGCCCCCGAGGGACTCACCTGCCCGTACGTGAGCGGCGTGCCCTTCATGACCGGCATGAACCGCGTCGCTGCCGAGAAGGCCGTCCTCGACGTCATGGCTCAGTAGGCGCTGACTGTATGAGTGAGCAGAACGCCAACCCGGTCGAGCTTTTTGGCATGCGCGTTGCCCATGTGGGCATCAACGCCACCGACCCGGTAGACGCCTTGGAGATCGCGGAGCTGTTCTCGACGATGATGGGCCTGCCCGTTATCGAGACCCCGGTTTCGTACTTTAACGATTCGCTGGTCGAGGTTATGAAGCAGAACGGTCGTGGCACCAAGGGCCACATTGGCTTTGCCGTCAACGACATCGATGCGGCCGAGAAGTGGTTTGCCGAGCGCGAGCTCGAGGTCAACGAGGAGTCGCGCGTGCTGCTGCCCGACGGCGGCACCAAGCTCGTGTACTTTAAGCGCGAGTTCGCCGGCTTCGCCGTGCACCTGTGCCGCGAGTAGCGCACAGGCTGCTATAGCTAACGAAAAATGGGGTAAGGCGCGTGGCTTTGCCCCATTTTTAATGCCGAGAGGGTGACTGACGGGCTGCCGTAAATCGAAGGTGAATGCTTTTCCGCGAAGTGAACGAGTGAAATCGAGCCCCTGAAGCATCGACACTTTTACGTCGCTCTTTCCTGCGGTTTTGTCAGGTATTTCCTGCGGTTTTGGCGCCAAAAAGTGCGGATGCTTCGGGGGTCCAAAATAGGTCGCTCACTTCGCGGAAAAGCATTCACCTTCGATTCGTGAGAGACGCCCCTACCGTGGCAGCCGAATCGTAAAGCGGCTGCCGACGCCCTCGACTGAGGTCACGCCAATGACACCGCCGTGGCTGTCGACGATCCACTTGGCGATAGCGAGCCCCAGGCCCGAGCCCTGTGCGCCGGCATCGCGTGCGTTGTCGGCACGGTAGAACCGCTCGAAAGCGTGAGCTGCGGATTCCTGGTTCATGCCGATGCCCTCGTCCTCAACGCTTATGTCAATCGCGCCCGTGCCCGCATCGGGTGTTATGGCAAACGTGACGGTCGTGCCTGCGTCCGAATACTTGGCGGCGTTTTGCACGATCACGCGCAGCGCCTGCTTCACGAGTGCCACGTCAACCGATGCGTTGCAGCGCGGGTCGCCGGTAAGTGCGGCATCATACGCCAGCCGATATGTGTGCCCGGCATCGATCATCTGTGATTCTTCGCAAACCTCGCCGACCAGTGCAGCCAGGTTGGTATTCGCGCGCCGCAGCACGGTGCGACCGGCATCGCCGCGCGCTAAAAACAGCAACTGCTCCACGAGCTCCTGCATATGCTCGCTTTCGGCTTTGAGCGAGGCGATGGACTCTGCCAGCACGTCCGGGTCGTCTTTGCCCCAGCGGTCGAGCATGTTCACGTAGCCCTGAATCACCGCGATGGGCGTGCGCAGCTCGTGACTCGCATCGTTGACAAAGCGCATCTGCTGCAGCTTGGCCTCTTGCATCTGGCGCAGCAGGCGGTTGAGCGCGACCTCGATACTCGCCAGATCGGCGTCGCCGGTGGTGACGCTCGGCGAGTCGACGCTTGCGCGCTCGATGGCCTGCTCGAGCGTTTCCATCTTGCCGCCGGCGAGCTGCATGCGCCCGAGCTCGTCAACGCGCAGGGCCAGGTCGTTGAGCGGTGCCATGGTACGGCGCACGCGGCGGGCGCCGTCGAGCATGTTGAGCACGCTGATGACTTGCCAACCTACAACGACAAGGTAGAGGGGCCACAGTGCGACGAGGTCCTGCGCGAGGGGGAAGGTCTTGGTGGTACGCGCAAACTCGACGGTATAGGTGAGCGTTGTCAGGTCCCAGCCGCGCGCGGGCGTCAGTGACATGCCGTGAACGCTAGCGCTGGGGATCCATCCCGCGGTAAACGCGCCATCGGGCAGCGTCTGGTTGTAGCCATAGACGAGGATCGCCGCCGCAACAAGCAGCAGTAACAGATCCAGCCAGACGTAGCTCACCAAGCGGCGCCACATATAGCTCCAGTTGATGGCGCGGGCGATGGAGGTGACGCGCTTAGCCTCGTCGTTACGCGCGGCAGACATAGCCCACCCCGCGCACGGTCTGGATGATGCGGGCACTGCCGGCGTCTTCGATCTTGGCGCGCAGGTGCGCGATGTGCACGTCGACGTTGTTAGTGTCGCCCACGTAGTCGTAGCCCAGCGCCTCGTGCGCGATGCGCTCGCGCGTGAGCACGGTGCCGGCATGTGCCATAAGCAGGGCGAGGACGTCGAACTCGCGAGCCGTGAGCGCGATGGGCGAGCCGCCGACCGTGACTTCGCGGCGGTCGGGGTCGAGCGCAACCGAGCCCACGGTGAGCACGGCGGGGGAGGGCACGGCAGAGGTCTTGGCCGAGTCGCTAGCCGGGGGTATCGCAACGGCGCACCCGCCCGCACCGCCCGCCCCAACGCCGCCAACGCCCGAAGCCGCCCGCACGGCCTCCGAGCGCTTCAGCGCCACGCGGATCCGTGCGAACAGCTCCTCAATCGCAAATGGCTTGGTCAGGTAATCGTCGGCGCCGGCGTCGAGCCCGGCCACCTTGTCCATCACGGCATCGCGCGCGGTGACCATGATCACCGGCACATCCTTGTGCTTGCGGACACGCCGCAGCACCTCCATACCGTTGAGCTGCGGCAGCAGCACGTCGAGCAGAATCAGATCGTAGTCGCGCTCCAGCGCCAGGTCAACGGCGGTGCGGCCATCGGCGGCGTGCTCCACCTGGTAGCCCTCGTGCTCCAGCTCGAGCGTCACAAAGCGGGCGATTTTCTCCTCGTCCTCTACAATCAGGATCCGTGCCATACGTGCCCCCGTCTGCGATTACTTGTCGTCGTTGAGATTTTGCTTGATGTCGTCCGCGGCATTGGCAGCGCTGTCCATCAGGGTGTTGATGCTGCCGGGCACGTCGCCGTCGCTATCGATGCGGTAGCGCATGCCAAAGAACAGGCCAATGAGCATCAGCCAAATCGTGGCGCCCCAGGCAAACAGCGCGACGATGGGGATCAGGATGGGGATGTTGAGGATGATCGCGTCGCGGCGCGTGGCGATAAACTTGGTGTCCAGGCTCAGACGGAAGAGCTTTTTGAGGTACTCCCACACGCTGTCCATCTTCTTGGAGAAGTCGGTCTTTTCGCTCGACTTTTCGTAGGCGACCTGCGCGGCGACCATCTCAGCCGAGGGCTCGTCGGCTGGCGCGGACTCGGTGGCGGCGTGCGCCGACGTGGTCTGCGTCTTGCCCTGCGACTCGAGCCAAATGATGGCGTCCAGGACGTTGCCGTCGGCGGCGTCGAGCGCGGCCTTGGCGTCGGTGTAGCTCACGTTGCACTTGGTGCGGATGGTTTCAACTTTTTCGAGGTCGTCCATGACCTGTCCTTTCGTTCGATGGGCGCGACGCCGGGCGATCTGCCCGGGCGCGAGCGTTGCGTTCGGCGGTCTGCGTTGCGCCGCCCCGCCCTTGGTCGAACTCTATAGTGCAGGTTATAGATTAAGCGATTCTTGAGCCAAGATTAATGTTGGATGAGTTTTTGGGTGGTGCGGAGGCGGGCAGGGGCAGAAAAGGCAGGTTTTGCGTGGCGTGAAGGAGGGGCGGTCTGATCTTTGGGATAGCTGATGGCGAGGTCTAATACTTTTCCGAGAAGTGAATGAGTGAAAACGGACCCCCGAAGCATCGACACTTTAGAGGTGCCGCTTCCTGCGGTTTCAATGCTGAAATCCCACGATTTTGCCGCCGAAAAATGCGGATGTTTCAGAGGTCCAAAAACAGCCGTTCACTTCGCGGAAAAGTATTAGACCTCAATAGCGGGGGATGGGGTGCCGGTGCAAAACGGCGTCAGAAATGGGGTAAACAAGGCAAACGGATCTAATGGATCAAAAATCACGTTGCAAAAGTATGAAAATATCCTACAATTGCAGCATGAAGTACTTTAGCAACATAGCGGCGATAAGCGAGCTTTCCGAGAGCGAGGGCGTGTTCACCACAGCCCAGGCGGCTCGCATGGACATCTCTCGAGATGCGCTAGCGCACTCATGCCGCGCAGGGCGTCTTGAACGGATATGCCACGGCGCCTACCGGATGTCTGGAACGCAGCGCCGAGACACCGACGAACTCAACGCCTTTTGGAAGCTCACCAATCCCTCCCTTTGCGCGTGGGAGAGAAAACGTCAGTGGGATGGCATCGCCGTGAGCGGTACGACAGCGGCGAACCTGCAGCAAATGGGCGATTTCTATCTGTCCCCCTACAGGATGACCGCGCCCATGCGTATCAATACAAGAAACGAATCCCTTTCTTTTGTAAAGCGCGAGATTGCTGAGCGGGACATCGTTTGGCTCGACGGCCTGCCGGTAACTAAACCCGAGCGCACGCTTGTCGATCTTTGCCTCGATTGCGAGGATCCCTCATTAATTATCGATGCCTATAACGACGCGCTTGGACGTGGACTCGATATACAACGGCTGAAGGATCTTGTAGAAGAGAACTCTAAAACCGCCAAACGACGCGAGCTGATGGCGCCTTTGCTGATGGTACTGAACGGGTAATGCGAAACGGAGGACATGGTGAAGTACAAAACGCCTGCCGCATTGGAGATGGCTGTTAGAAATGCCGCAAGAGAATCACCAATGGATACTAATCGGGCAATCGTTGGTTTCTACTTTCATCGCTTCCTATGTCGCGTTTTTTCAGAAGATGACTGCCGTTTTGTGCTTAAAGGTGGTCAAAGCGTCCTGGCGCGAACGCTCGATGCGCGTGTCACAAGAGATATTGACTTGGTTGCTCAAGAGGAGAGCCTCGAAGAGGCTGTTGCCGATCTGGTGCGGGCGGCTTCGATTGATCTGGAGGATTTCGTTTCGTTTGTCTTTGATCGTGCAGAGCAGATCAAAGAAGAAGATGAGTATCGGTGCGGTGCTAAGGTATGGTTCACCCCCTTTATGGGAACCAAGAAGCTACAGCCAATTTCAATTGACTTGGTAATTGATGAAGTGCGGGGACTTGAGCCTGAGGTTCTCGCGCCGATCGATCGTTTGAATATCGAGGGGCTCCCAGTCTGCGACTATCGAGTATGCCGAGTGGAGAGCGCCCTTGCAGATAAATTGCTCGCAATGATAGAGATGCATGAGGGCCGTGCCTCTTCGCGAATCAAGGATATAGTCGACATCTTGGTGTACGCGAAAACTTGCTTCATCGATGGGGCTACACTTATCGAGAGAGTCGAGAAAGAAGCGTCTGTCCGCAAGGTGGCAATGCCGGAAGAGTTCGTGGCGCCTCTCTGGTGGAAACAAAATGGTTCTGCGCAGTATGTAAAGATGGCTAGGCAGGCGGGGGTACTTGATCTCGCGGGGAGTATCACTGGAGCAGAAGAGATCGTCAATCGGTTGTACGTACCGTGCTTTGACCGTTCGGCGAATATGTGCAAATGGAATCCTCAGACCACGGGATGGGAATAGTCTAGATAGTTTAGCCGGCGGCAGGACCAGTTCCTGACGCCGGCTTAAGACGTTTCTACTGCCTATGCGCTATTCGCAGGCCTGGTCGACCACCTGAGTGACGGCCTTCTTTGCGGTTTCGAGGTTGCGCTGGGCTTGGGCGACAGCGGTCTCGGCTTGTTTCTTTGCTTCTACGACCTCGGCAAAGCGATTGATGGATTCGCTGTACTCGCGCGTGCGCGGGTCGAGCGCTGGCGGGACTTCGATCTCGAACAGGTCGGTAGGGCGGATGGCGCGGATGCTGGCTGCTTCAGTTAATGCTTGAATCAGCTTCGCCCCATGGCCTTCGGTAAGGTATCCAACGATTATCTCCGAAAACACTACGCGCTCCTCTTCGGTCATCGTTTGGAACAACGGGCGAATGACGGTGGTGTTATGCGAAGCAACCAGGTGTTGCTTCGCGTCATCGGCGCTGACGACGAGCAGGTTGGACGCGCCGTAGCGACCCAGCATGCGTGGCATGACGATATCTCCAGCGCGGAGCTCATATCGATCGAGAACGCTGGGGTTCACCTTTACGATTTTGGAATCCGAGCCATTTGCACTCTCTACAGCATCTGCGGGTAGAAGGTTGCCGTCTTGAAAATCTTGAGATGAGATTCGGCGCACCTCGACTGCGTCAATGTCGTTCGATGTCGTGCTCTCGCGGGGCATGAATGGCGCGACTCGCGTAAAAGAGTCACCGAGTGTGGCGCTGTAGTTTCGGGTGATGGCGATGAGGCTGATTTTGCCTTTTGAGAGAGCGGCGTGGTGTTGGAGCAGCTCGCGCGTGGCAAAAGTGGACGTTTCGATTGGCGTCGATCTTGGCGTATTGGTATCAATGCGGGCCCAGTCAGGAGAGATAGAAAAGGTGATATCAGAGTAATACGATGTTTTAGTCACATATTGAAAACGCGGTCCGGGCTCAATTGCGCTGCGAAATGCAACGCTGCGATTTCCTGAAGACAGTATGAGGAGCGCGCTTGTCATGTAGGGCCTGGGCTCGGAAAGTGGCAAATAAACGACGCTCTCGATGAGCCCTTCGCGTATCAAAATCGTGCGTGCTTGTTCAGCTTTATCAAGTAAATCGGCGGGAAGTACCACGGCTGCTCGAGTGCGGCCCGAAAGGGCGAGAGCATACAGGCACCAAATAAAAGGACCCCAGTCGCAAAAATCAAGGTAGCCAGGCTCTAAATAATCGATGAGCGCGGCACTGTCTTTTTCGATATCGTGCTTATTTGCGCGGTAGTAGTTTGATGCATCGACAAACACCGGCGCTGCATCATCATCGCTTGCATTCTGCTTGCCGGGTTCAAGCTCACAAATATCGGGCACGCCGTTACCGTTTAGGGTAAAGCACTTAGCGAGATCTTCGGCATCCACAGCGCCAGGCAGACGGACAGTGAGCAGGCGACTGCCTTGTTCCAGGTTAAGCGCGCGCGAGAGGGCGGCGGCGGTGAGGCGTGGCAATGATGATGTAGTTTCACGCATGTATAGAGCCCTTTCTTCTTAGTGGGTTTATATTAGCAGAAAAAAAATGAAAATTTCTAATGACGAGAACAGTGCACTGTGCTATCCTCGAAGCAATCCAAAGCCAACTCAATATTAACTGCTTGATACAACCGCTATACAGCCTTTAGGCAAACTGCGCTATCGAGCAGGGCAATTTCACTTACGAAGCAGCAGGTTAGGTCAATAACTACTACCTATGCCTCAGAACATTCTAAAACTTAGAACAAACTTACCGACAAACATTTGCAACCGGACAGGAAGAAGCATCCATGAAGAACGAAGACAACATTTATGAGGTATTCCTCAACACGCTCGACGAAGACCTCCGTGGCATGTGCGAAAAGAACGTGAAGGCAGAGAAGCCGTTTCCGTATCCGTACTGCGGTGAGGAGAACGTTGAACGCCTCGCTAAGGCGCTTGTTGGCGTACTGGAAAAGCATTCACCCGATATTCCCGGGCTGGTGCCCGAGCAGTATCGAGACGATGTGCACGAGGCTCGCGAGCTTTTGGCCGCGGCGGCGCTCGCTTTGCTGTCGCTGTACTTTCCCCAGCGCGATAACTGTATGCGCTGCATGGCCATCTTAATTAGCCTGTTTCGGCACGGAAGCAATCCGCGCTTTAAATCGAGCGGCGTGCTCATGTTTGAGCAGGTTTCGACAGGTATGAAGTACTCGTCCGAAAAAGGGGGACGCATTCCGTCTCGCTTTGTGCGAAGCATCGACTACAAAAGACCCAGCGACCACGTGCATCGCGATGGATCGCATGGATTTACGGCGGACGAAGACGATGCCGTCATGTTTTTCGAACGTTACCGCGTGATTCAGCAACGCGTATTCGATGCGAGTTCGCGTTTCAACTTCGAGCTATGTGTCAAACGCCCGTTTGAGGCGCTTTCGGACAATCGGCAGAACTTTTATTACAGGGAGGAAAAGATGGAAACCGATTTGGCAACTAAGGTACGGGGGCTCCAGGACCGCTATCTCCTCAACTACGCTCAGGCCAAGGGATACGACCTGCTCGACAAGCTGATGATCGAGTCGTTGCTTGCGTATCTGCGCGACGGGACGGTCTCAACCGTGGCGCGCGAGAGCTATGTGGCGCAGGCCGAGCGACTGATTGACGGCGCGGTCAAGTTGCCATGCGCGACAAGCCCCAAGGAGGGCGAAGGCATCGGCCGTATTTCCTAGCAACTACGCAGAACCATCGACAAGAAAGGGGCCGTGACATGTCGGTCATTAAGATGTACGGCTACGAGGCCGCACAGCAAACGGAGTATCAAGCCAAGAAGTGGGCGACCAAGGAGGAAATGCAGGCGCTGTCGTCCGGCGATGAGCAGCGCGATGTGATCTTGGCGCACGGTGCCACGGTTGCTTTTTACGAGGGCGATAAGCATTGGGAGACGAGCGTGTCCAACAACGTGTTTGTCTTTGGCGGAACCGGCAGCGGCAAAACGGCGAGTTTCGTTTTGCCCAACCTGCTCAATCACCACGAATGCTGTTATGTGGTCACAGACACCAAGGGAGAGCTGCTGCGCCGTACGGGGAAAGGCTTTGAAGAGGACGGCTACGAGGTAACGGTTCTCGATACTGTTAATCCCGAGCGGTCGGCCGGATACGACCCTCTGCGTTACGTGATGGATGTCGAGGATATCCCCACCACAGTGGCGGCAATCATGGAGGGGGTCGATCCTGATGGGCGCAGCTTTAGGAACGACCCGTTTTGGGACAACGCGAGCGATCTGCTGCTCCGAGCGATTATTGGAATCCTGTTCCTTTTGGAGTGCCTTGCCGGCACATTTGCGCCGGGTGGGGATCCCACGGCTCCGCGCCGCTACCTTAAGATAAACAACGTCTTTAAGCTGGCCGCGCTCATCAAGGTCACGGGAGATGGCGAGGGCCGATTTCCGTTGGACTACCTTGTGGGGCAGGTGGAGTCCAAGGAATTTCTTGGCAGGTATGAGTCGGCGAACGCGGACCTGTATGGCGTTGAGCAGTACCGCGATTTTCGCGGAGCAGCCGATAGGACGCTTAAGAGTATTCTGATCACACTCAATGCGACCATCTCGCGGCTTAAGACTCCCCAGCTCATGCGCGTCTATGAGAAAGATGAAATGCGTCTTGACCGTATCGACGAGGGCAAGCGCGTAATCGATCTTAAGGTGAGCGACAACGACTCGACCAATGCATGGCTTGCCAACGTTGCCCTTAAGCAGCTGTTTAACCTGGCCCAGCGCCGCGCCGACGCCAGCCCTAGTGGGCATTTGCAGCGCCGCGTGCAGTTTATTCTGGATGAGTTTCCCAACGTGGGCCGCATCCCCGATTTTGAGCGGAGTATTGCGACCGTGCGCAGCCGTGGCATGAGCTTTTTGATGTGCGCGCAGTCGTTGAGCCAGCTCGATGGTGTGTATGGCGAAACCACAGCTCATACCATCCTCGATAACTGCGACAGCTTGGTCTACATGGGCGGCGGCAGCAACATCGCGACACAGGAGTACATAAGCAATCTGTGCGGCGAGTCGGTTCTGGGCACCAATTACGTGGGCGCCGAGCGTACTGCCGTCGATGTGCGCGGTTGCGTGATAACCCCGGGCGAGGTGGGGCTTATGCCGCGTACCGACTGCCTGGTCAAAGTAACCGGCATGCGCCCCTTCCGTGCCAAGAAGTATTTTTGCGGCGACCATCCCAATGCGGCCAAGTGGCTGAGGGATTAGTCCTTGCAGCTTCGCGCGTTCAATCTTGCCTATTTGACCGCACGGCTTCCATTGGCCGCTAGCCGTGCGGCCTCGTTTTACTTCCTTACCGATTCCGTTTAGAAGGGAATTACCATGTCCGTTATGTATCGTGAGCCTAGCATTATCAAGAAGTCCAAGGACGGTCGCGTTGCCGCCGTCGATATGGCAAGTGAGCTGCTTAACAGCCGCGTGCTGCTGCTGGAAGACGAGGTCAACGATGTGACCTGCAATGACCTTATTAAGTCCATGCTGGTGTTGGAGCATCAGAGCGCCACCGAGCCCATCACCCTCATCATCAACAGCCCGGGCGGTAGCGTTACGGCGGGGCTGGCGCTCATCGACACCATGCAGTCGCTCGACTGCCCCGTGATCACGGTGGGCGAGGGCGTCGTGGCCTCGATGGCCGCGGTGATCTTGGCCTGCGGCGACCACCGCCAGGTATACCGCCACACGCAAGTGCTCATCCACCAGTTGATGGGCGGCACGGGCATGGCGCAGCAGACCGATATCGAGATCGTGGCCCAGCACACGGCGGCCATGCGCGCCGAGCTGGACGAGCTGCTGGCCGAGCATGGCAACCTGAGCGCCCAGGAGTTCCACGAGCTCACCGAGCGCGACTGCTGGTGCAACGCCAGGCGCGCTCTGGAGTTGGGTCTGGTGGACGAGGTGATTGCTCCGAGTAAGAAGGCGCTCTAGCGGGGCTCATGTCTTGTGGGCATATAGAGCGGGGCGAACGATCGCGTAGTTTAACGGCCAGAAAGAGGTTGAACATGAGCAGGATTTGGGATGTCGACGGCATTGAGTGGGAAGACCTGCCCACCGTGAGCGACCTGCTGTGCGCTGCGGACACAAAGATCCTGGCGCGCGAGGTTGCCCTGCGATACGGCGGCAAGCCGGACGGCCGCGGCCGTGTCGATAACGAGCGCAGCTTAAAGCGCGCCCGCCGCAAGGTCAAAAAGCTGCGCAAGGTTGACCCCGAGCCCAGCGACAATATCGTCCTGCTGCCCAAGCACGTCATCAATCGTCGTGGTGCAGGCCACGGCTTTGGCTATTACGACGTGGAGCCGTGCATCTTTACACGCGGCGGCGTTCAAATGCTAGGTGAGGATGTGCTTGCCAAAGTACGTCCGTGGGAATTGATCTTGATGGATGATGAGTCCGCGAGCGAAATGCTGGGCTATCGCGTATGGCTCGGCGGCGAGTGGGACCTGTGCGAGCGCTACCGCTTTTTGGCCGTGGTGTGCGTTCGCATACTGAACAGCATCCGGGCGCAAAAGGAGCTGCGCAAGTGCCTCGTGCAGGGCGAGACAGCCTGTGATATGGACGAGGACGAGGCGATCGAAGGGATTCGCCGCGACGTACTGTATCCCGAGGAAGTGATCAACGCCAAACTCGGCGGCTATTGGGATGCGAGTTTGGGACTCAACCTGCCCTGGAAGAACGAGCACCGGCAGACTTGCACGCGAATCGACAGGGCTATCGATGACCTGTTTTCTAAGGAAACGAAGCGCTGCGCTGCCGAGCTTGGGAAGAAACTTGAGCGAGGGTATGAGGAGCGCGAGGATCAATTTGACGAGGATTTACTGAACGGGATGTCCTTGTGAATGGTTGCTAGCGGTCAGACAAAAATCTGTCCGGACGGAATGGTAGAAAGATAGCGCAAATGGAATCTGTGCATTAAGGAGTTGGCAATGGAAATCGTCTATAAGGAACTGTTTCGTGTAAACCGTCCTATCTATGGTCCTGGACCAGGAGGTTTCTTCATTAAAAGATTCAAGAAAAGCGGATACAGCGAGGCTGAATTATTCGATTTAATTTCAGGAATGGACTTCTCTCTCGCTGGAGCTGACGAGGACATCAGCCTGAAAAAGAAATGCAAAATAATCGAACGGGCGGTTGCTGAGACGCATTATACGAGCTGGGTCCTTAGCCTGATCGGCATCATTGTCTCTCTTATGGCCGGAGGATATTTGTCTGCGTTGATAGCCAGCAATCCACTTTCTGCCGGAATTTTCGGGGCGCTATTCCTGATTGTCTTGGGAATATATGCATGGTTTCGGTTTTGCTTTGAGCGAAATCGGACCGTGCTATTGTGTGCATTGGAGCACATAAAGACGCTTCAGCCATAGTTGCATGAAATCAAAGACAGAGGTAAGAAACGCGTGTCGCTGCCTTTAGGCATAGGGGACACCGTTGGTATTCTTTCGCAAATTGGTTTATTCGGCCTCGGCCCCGTCCTCTTTTAGAACTAAGTCTTTCCCCTTAGCTCGTCCTTCCTCTCTCCAGTTTAGACATATCTAGATACATCATCTTGTCCCACTCGCAATCCACGTTGTACTTGAGCCTCACCGTCACGAGCGTGAGGGTGAGGCTGCAGCTCAACACCGCACCGCCGGATCCGCGCTCTTCGGACTACTTCAAAGCGAGCATCAACAGTTGCTGAAGCACGCAGGCGACCGTCTGCTGCTTCGCGCTGCTTAGGCACGCGCGATTGGGGGCTAGCGACTCTGACTGAGGCGCGCGGGGCGTGAGCGCGGGTGGTGCGGCCTACGGTTGGTAACAACGGTAGTAACTGCCATTCGGAGGCGAGAGGTGGATTTCTAGAAATAAGGCGAATTAAAAAGCTCTGCTTTTTTGAATGGTAAAGTCTTGTGTTTGTAGAATGTTGCTATTACTGATTGAAATGAGATAGACATCGTGGAGACTCGTCAGACAAAGCCTTATCGCATCGCCTCTCTCTTTGCGGGATGCGGTGGTCTTGACCTCGGTTTCGCCGGGGGGTTTGATTTCCAAGGCAAGCATTTTGCTCGTTTGGCCACTGAAGTAGTCTATGCCAACGATTTCGATCGCGATGCCGTGACCTGTTTCAATGAGAACATCCCGAATTACGATGCCGCCGCTAATTGCATCGAGAAGGATATTCGCCAAGTTGAGCTTGACGAGATACCGGATTACGATATTCTCCTTGCCGGCTTCCCTTGCCAGCCCTTTTCCAATGCCGGCCTTCGCGGTGGCGTAAACGATAAATACAACCGTGGAACCCTTTTTGAGGAATGTGAGCGCATCCTAAAGGGGAAAATTAATGCGGGCAAGAAGCCCAGGGCATTCGTCTTTGAGAACGTGCGCGGAATCATGTCTTCTAAGATGGATGACGGAACTCCCGTCATTGCTGAGATTGAGAACCGCATGAGGATACTTGGCTACAACGTCTGTCACCGGCTTGTGAAGGCGAGTAACTATGGTGTGCCCCAGAACAGGTTCCGACTCTTGATTATCGGCATAGATAGTTCTCTGAACAAAACGTTTGATTTCGATGAGATGGATCGCGTTGTCGACTCGGAGCAGCTGCCTTCCGTTTCTGCTGGGCGGCCTGAGAAGTTGCTCCTGGGGTCCATCCTTCAAAATCCCTCGGTTGAACACGAAAATGGGGATTTCTGGTCGTATACCGATGCCACTCAGGCCATGATTGAGCAGATCGGTCCCTGCGCTCATGGCGATAAGGCTTTTAAGTATTTTACCGAAGACATGACCATTGGCGATCTCCCCGAGGTGGTCTTTGAGGGCCGGTCGTGGAAGGATATTCCCTACGAACTTCTTAAGCCCAGGTTTAAGAAGATTGCCGACGATCCAAAACGCTATCACGCCCCTAAGTTTTTCCGCAGGTTCGCTTTTGGCGAGATTAACGGTACGATTACGGCCTCAGCGCAGCCGGAGAATTGCGGCATCACTCATCCCGTTGAGAACCGCCGCTATACAGTTGGCGAGATTGCGCGAATCCAGTCCTTCCCGGATTCTTACGATTTCAGCAAGATCCCCTTGCAGTCACGTTATAAGGTTATCGGCAATGCTGTGCCGCCAGTGCTTGGCTGGGTCATTGCCAAAGCCCTGACGAACAAGCTCCTGGAGGCTGACGGTGAGTAAATACTTCTCAATCGATGCAATTATGGCAGCGTTCTCCCTACTAAACACAGAGCTTTCAGCTGGGACACATTTTAGCGCGCTGCAATATATGTTCGCCCTTGACAACTATGCTCACAAGTTCGGTAGAGACTGCGATACCGATTCCGATGAGGGCACATTTGTTTCTTTCGCCCATAAAGTTGGCGGACTTGAAGATGGGGAAGTCCCTGACCACATTGATGGCTTTACCGGCAAAAAGCCGAAAAAGGACAAAGATTCTGCCCGAATCCATTCAAATTTCATTAGCGCAGGAGCTGTTCAACGTTCCGAGCGCGCAACCCGCGAAGACCCCGAGCTTTACCCCAGCGGGGCAAAAAGCTATCTTTTTGCTATCTCCAAGAAGGTGCTTCTTGCTGATTCAATTTGTTATGAGCATTTGGACGCCTATCTTCCATCAAAGGAAATGAAAACTGCGTTTGCCGTGTGGGTTGAACGCAACTCCGCCTTCAAAGATGACTCTTCTTTTGCGGAGGCCCTTAAGGACGCTCTTGGGCAAAGCTATACTGGCAATTTGATAAACGCTCTCTGGAAAGAGGGTGCGCCGTTCCCAGATGATATTGGCATTGGCGATGATGTTTTTTCAAATGTTAAGCCGCGTATTGATTGGGCGACGATTGGGGAGTACTTTCCAGTGGGCGAACCGAACAGCGCTCATTCCGAACCAGACAGGGCGAATCTAGTAAAAAACAGTTCTGAACTTCTCGAAAAAGTGGCGGGCTTGCCTCGCAATTTGATTTACTTTGGTGCTCCTGGTACAGGAAAGTCCTATCAACTGAATAAGCTTGTCAGGGATGGCTTTGCCAAGAAAAACATTCGGCGAGTGACCTTCTATCCGGACTATACGTACTCGCAGTTCGTGGGATGTTTTAAACCATATAGTGAACCTGGCAGTAAGGAGATATCCTACGAGTTCGTTGAGGGTCCATTCCTGAAGACTTACCTCGAGGCAATAGCACACCCCTATGACAACTTCGTCCTGCTAATTGAAGAAATCAACCGCGCGAACCCCGCCGCTGTCTTCGGTGACGTGTTCCAGCTGCTTGACCGCGACAAGAGCGGGAACAGTGTTTTCCCAGTTGCAGCGCCGAAGGAGATGGCTGGCTGCATCGGCAGCTATCTCAATGTGCTCAAAGACGATGCCGATGTTCGAGACGCTATCGAGGGGTATTACGACCCCGATATGGACTTCGATGACTTTAGGGAGATAGCCTGCGAGGAGCTCTCCCTACCGCCCAACATGTACATCTGGGCGACCATGAACAGCGCCGACCAAGGGGTGTTTCCGATGGACACCGCATTTAAGCGGCGTTGGAACTTCAGGTATATTGACATCGATGCTGGGGCCGGCAAGCCTCTCGAAGACGGGAAGAAGATATCCGAGATAGAGGTGACGATTACGGTAAACGGCACCGATTCTCAAATCGTTTGGGATAAGCTGCGCCGCAAGATTAACGGACTGATGAAGGACCTCAGGATCAATGAGGATAAGTTCTTGGGCCCCTTCTTCATCTCGCCCAATGACCTCAATGATCGATTCAGCGATGTGTTCAAGGACAAGGTTCTTCTCTATCTATGCGAGGACGTCGGGAAGTTGAAGCGCGGACGGCTTTTCCGCGATGAGACGGCGACCTATTTCGAGCTGTGTAAACAGTTCGACCGCGATGGAGTTGCCATTTTCAAGGGCATCGAGCTCGCTGATGTTGTCGCTGGCAAGCCATCGGAGGGCGTTGCTGCCGAATCTGAAGAAGAGACCGAGGAATAGGCAATGAAACCGGTGATGGTCCGCGAGCTGAGGCCCTTTTCGCTTGCTTGGCTTGCTGACGAGCTGGGATGTACGGTTGCGAGGGCAAAGACCCTCGTTGGCGACATGATGGCGCGCGGTATTGTGCGGTACCGGACGGGAAAGAAAGCCGATCCCGAGGAAGCCGATGTGGAGAACGCCGCTCCCTCTGAAGTCTACCAGTTTCGCTTCGTGGGCCTGGTGATGACCGAGGGCGCGGTGATTATTGTCTATCCCAAGTACTTCCACGACCGGATACCTGTTATTGATGAGCTCAGGTTGATAATGCGAGTTCTCAAGCGTGATGCGGGCATCGCGGTGCTGACGAGTTTGGAAGACGCCGATGAGGGCGCTAGCGACAAGTTGTCCGTAATGCTGGCGCTGTTGGAGCTGTACGGCGAGTACGGTGAGTACTCAAACTACGTGGAAGATCGCGAACTCAACGGTAACGGAAACATTGACTGGAACCGTACAATTGACGGACACTTGCCCGTTCTCTCGAACGGTCGACCGATATACATGGTGTACGAGACACGCAAGACGTATCGCGATGACTCTGACTTTATCACGCGGCTGCATCGCGCCGTGCTGACCGAGTGCTCGCGTAAGTTCGGGGAAGTGGGTATCGACAAACTGCTTTCGCTCGATGAGGTGTGTCTTTCGGACGAGGATATCGAGGCTTTCGGCGATGTTGAGATGCTAGGTTGGCGTCTGGAGTGCGAGCGCGCGGCCCAGTTCTTGGACTGGAAGCTCTTAACGCTCGATTTGCTTGAGCGCTACCTGCTGCTGCGTGAGAGCGAGGTGCGCAGTGATGAGGTCCAGGCACTGGGGACAACGAGCTTTTACCACCTGTGGGAAGAGGCCTGCAAAACGGCTCTCGGCGATGCGCTTGGTAAGCGGCTGGGCGCGCTCGGACTTACGCTTGAGGGTAAGTGGGCGGCTGATAGTCGGAAGAAGTTGATCGAGATAATTCCACGGCCCCTGTGGGAGCGCTGGCGCGGCGATGGGTTTGCTGAGCCCGAAGGTACCGATACGCTCATCCCTGACGCCATTGCCATTGCAAATGGACCCGATGACGAGCGGCTGTTCTGCATCTGTGACGCGAAGTACTATGTGCCGAGTGCAAATGGCAAGATGGAGCACCAGCCGGGGCTGGAGTCAGTGGCCAAGCAGTTCCTGTACCAGAGTGCATACCGGGAGTTTATCGAGGCTTGCGGGTTCGATCGGGTGGTGAACACGTTCCTAGTGCCGGGGACCGTTGATAGGCCCGAGCTGATGGCGAGGGCGTCGTTTCCGGGCGTGATTGCGGAGGAAGATAAGCCGCTCGACAATTTCATTAACATGTTAATGCTGCCAGCGGGGGTCGTGTTCGAGGCGTATCTTCGCGGAGAGGTATTGAATACTTGCCGACTACTTGCGGTTGATGGCGCTTGCTAGCGGGAAAGCCAAGTCGGTTAACTGGCAACTGAGGCTAGGGGGTGATCCTTTCGACACTCAACTAGACTGGGCAACGAGCGCTGATTATGCGCGGATTGCCAAATATGCTGGCATCGGGCGGGGAAAGACTACGATAAATCGCCTCTTCCGTCTTGTGAAGAATCCGGGTCTCTTTCGTCCGAGCTGTCGATGCCAATCTTTTCAATGGCGGTCAAGCCTCGGTCGGTGCTGCATCTGGGGCAGCCGGTAGGTGGCCTCAGAATAACTATGCAAGCTCTTGTCATCGCGCGAGAAAAACTTGCAGATTGGGATGGGCGGCGTCCGCGTCCAATGCCACTCCGTGGCCTTCGGCTCTGCTGGAGGCCACGGGATAAAGCCCAGTTCTGCTTTTGCGGGTCATACCCTTTGTATGCACGGTAAAGCCCAGGTCATCGATCATGCCGGTGCTGCAGACACATGCGTCGGGCGTGTTCCATGTGTCTTGGACGGTCAGGTCGGTTGAGACGCACACGGGCTCATCAATTCCAAGCAATGGAATGGGCTTAGCCATCTGATCGGCGCTATTTATCTGCGCAATGCCGGTCAACGACGGGGTCTGGACTCCTGAGGCCCGTCGCACAGCACCAATTGTGGATGGCGTGCTGCAAGCGGATGTGGTGACGAAGTCGCCCTCGACTGCCGGTTGGGTTGTGCTTGGCTGCTCGAACAACGGCTGGAATGTCTGGAAGGACGAGAGCGGCAAGACACTCGACGAGCGCAGGAAGATATAGGCGCTCCTCGATGTCTGCTGACTCTTTAGTAAAGGTTAATCCCAGTAGCTGGATAGGCCGGGAATGGGGACGTGCTTGATTGACTCGATTCCCTTCTTTCTGGTCTTGTCAGCCTCCAGCTCTAATGAGATGACCGTGGCAACCAGGTCGAACTTAGAAAGCGCCCAACCGTTATCCGATTTGCGGCAGCTGCTAGCGTTCTTTCCAGCGAGTTTGTCCAAGAGCTCTGGAAGAGTGCCTAATTGCGCTGACTGAGTCGTAATAACAACGACTTCATTGCCATCCGCCAGCGAACCGTTCCAAATCACAGGATGAGGATAGCCGAACGCTTCAGGCGTTTGGGTGCAAGGCTGGTTCTTGGGCCGATTGATTGCTTTGAGCCACTTTTCGTAGAGTGCTTTCGATACAAGGGGGGACCGTTGATAATAAGATCCAAGGGTGTGGTCAACGGCATCGGCTAGTTCTTGAAAATATAGCTGTCGCTTTTTGTTAGCGGCCATCGGGTTATGTCCGTCTTTCCCGCTTGCGGTATCTGCTTTGCGTCTTAAATTAACGGCAGTTGCATGGGGCAGTTTTTTACCAAGCTTGTTATTTGTGTTGCGCGCGGGATTGCAATATAGGCCCGTTTCATTGTCGTAACCAGAACAATACTTGCTATTGTTGCCAGTTGGAAAAAAAGGCTTGTTGCATGTGCTGCATTTTGCTGGAAGCGCCCCGGATCGGAGGGCTTCGCATAGTAATTGTGCATAGAAAGCAGGAAATGATTTTGGAAGAAAAGAATGAATCAATGAGTGGGAGCGGTCTATCAAATGCTGAAAATGGAGGGCTTTCTGCATCTCCCTGCTGTCGTTGATATCGACAACAAGGTCTTTTCCGTCATTTACGATATACCGCATAAGGCCGACTGTGCTTTCGGAGTTCCTCGATAACTCAACCTTGTTGTAAAGCCCGCTATTTATTAGATTGAGCGCCAGAGCGTTGAGGCTCTTGAGGTTCTGGACTATCGGGCCGGCGATTGCATGTTTCGTACATTTTGAGGACGTTATCTCCCCAAAGCGGCGAATTTGGTTTGCGCCATCCAGAATCGATTCCCCGCTGGAAAGCAGCTTCACGAATAATGAGACGTGACGGCTTAGGTCATCCTGATAAGAGGCTTCGTTGATCTTCTTGGATAAACTAAGACACTCAATGATGATGTTGCCGAGTACGGCTATTGCCAACTCATGGATATCGATGGCTAGCTGAGGCTCAGTTAATTGACCGAGGAAGTGCGCCTCATAAAACTCCCTTTTTGTTTGTGGCGCCTTAAGCGCCATCGGGTGATTGACAATCGAGTGTTCACTTCCGCGGGCGAGCAAAGGCCCACTATTTAGGCCAAAGACCATTTCAATGTAATTGGCTAGGTCTGACGCAGTGGAATCAGTGGTGCTACAGCTGCTCAGCAGCTCAAGCGCCGGCATAGTAACTTTCGCGATGTTCCCGCACTCTAGTGCCCAAAGAGAAAAAACCCTTGAAGGCAAATAGGCATCGGGTATTTCATCAAGATAAGCCGAATCGATGCACAAGGAACAAATGTTAAAAAAGAGCCGGTAGATACTGTCCGAGTAACCGCCGCTTGTTGCGGAATCAAGCGATTGTTTGACTGCCTTTCCGAGCTCACGGGTTATATTTGCCTTTTCGGCATGCCATTTGTCGAGGTTTTCGCCTGCGTCAATAATTCCCGAACATAGCGGAGGAAAACACGTGGCCGCTGTTTTAGAGTCTGAGGCTTTGAGGTATTGAGCTTCTTGAAGGTGTGCTTTTCGCTGGAGCGATAAAAAGATACGGTGTGGAACAGGCACTGCATGGGTGTCGCGATACTCGGTATACCAAGAGGACAGCTCGTTATAGAACTTTTCCAGATCAATTCTTAGCAACGCGTTTAACAGTTCTTTAACTGTCCAATGCTGCTCGAATTCCACCTCTTCAAATTCTTGATCCTTATTGGGGTTTAAAAGTGATGGTTGTTTACAACGGAGATATAAAGAGCTGTCTCTACCGAATCGAATGAAGCTAGCTCTAACGCGCCAGTTCAGAGTAATTAAATTGGCACCCTGCATATTTTTTAAACCTGCACAACTTTCAAAATCGAATAAACCTTGTGCTATTGTGCCACTTTGTCGTGTTCAATAGGTGTCGAGCAAAAAAGAAGTCCAAAGGAGGACGGAAAATGTTTGACGATACCCTGTTTGAACTGGTGAATTCCGCCAGGCGCGATGAACTCGAAGATCTCGTTTGCGAAGTTATGACCATCTGTGATGAGCTGAAGGCTTGCCTTTCCGATGCACGTGGGCTTGGCTATATTGAGGCCTGCGCTCGTCAAAGCGCTTGTGAGCTTATGCTCGACAACTGCCGTGAGGAGCTTGCCCGCTTGGGCTTTGAGCTTGAGTGGGGTGCTGAGGACTATCCGGTAGTCTCGCCGGTTCACCAGTTTGAATTTACGTGCATCCCATCGCGTGGTGTCGCTAGCGCCGAGTTCTCGAGCCGCGACGATCTTGATATCGCCTGCTAGCCCAATTTCTTCACGAACGGTCAAATTGACCTGCTGTTTTGCTGGGGCAATTAGATAACCCCTGTATTTGCATCAATCACCCCAAAACCCAATCGCCAGCCAATCAGGCCTCTCTGAAAGGAAGATCATGAACACTTCTATCCTAATTTCGTCCAGCGCCGTTGAGGCTGCACCCCGCACCGCCAAAGGCGAGGTCGTCAAGCTCGTGCAGGGCGCGCTGCTTGCTGCCGTTGCCGCGATTGCCATTGTCGGCATCGCCTCTGTCGCCGCCCCGCATTGCGTCTGGAAGGGCGAGGTCGCGCTGTTTCTGAACGAGTCGTTCCACACCAACTGCTCAGTTTCTGCGATCGCGGAGTACGCGTCAGCGGCACCCGGGTCCGATTGGGCGTCGCTGCTCGTGGCCGTGCTCATCGCGGCCTACCCTGCCTACCATGCCGTCTGGCGCGTTCGCGAGGGACTTGGGCTCAGCTGCGAGGCACCGGTATTCTGCAGCCGTGTGTCGCGCCTGCTCGCCGCGGTGAGCGCCTGCCTGCTGCTGGCGATGCTGTTCATGGGCTATGGAACGAGTTGGCTCATCAACGGCAGTGCGATGGGTGACCAGAGCCTTGTTGAGTCGGGGCACGATGTATGGGCCGTTTCCATCATGATCATGCTGGGCTGTGCCCTGATGTGCCTGTTCAAGTGGTTTATCGCCAAGGGCCCCGGACGCAATTACGGCAGCGGCTTTGCCGTCGAGCTTGTCCGCCTCGCCGACGTCCTGCTGAAGCGCGCGAGCTCGAACCTGGTGTTGTGCTACGTGGCCGAGCTGCTTGCCTGCCTGCTGGCGTTGGCCTTCATTGCCGTGGCCTATATCGTCGTGAGCGTGGCTATCGTGCTTGCGTTCGCAGCCGTGGCCTTAGTGGTGTGCATCGCCGGGCTTCCCGTTATCCTTGCCGCCTCGTGGCGCAGGTAGCGGGGCGATCATGCGAGTTCTTGTCACCGCGTGAGAAAAACTTGCAAGAATCGCAAGTTCTTTTCATGCGATGAGAAAAACTTGCAGGTTGGTGCGAGGACGACGGTCCTCCGCGTGAGCGCGGTTTCGATATTGCTTGTTAATGTGTCCGAACGATTGATTGGAGACAAAATGTATCCGGGCTATGAGTGCAACAACTATCCCATAAGCATTACGGATGAGGATGGTCCGTTCCTTATCATGGAGGCGGAGCTGTCTGGTGACGTCGAGCTCAATGATGAGTTTAAGAAAGACGCCAGCTATAGATATTCGTGTGCGACTGTTTCTGCGGCGATTAATCTTTGCAGGTCGATGACGGACGGCGATGCCGATCCCTGGTATGAAAGCTGGGAGAAGGCAGCTGAGCGTTATCCGCTCGAGAAATGCGAGGAAGCGACAACGCTGTATTGGATTGAGCCGACCGATCCGCACAAGGCGCTGTGCGCCTTCCATCCCCATCCCGATCTTGAGCAGTATGTGGCTGAGACAATTGAGGCTGTTGACACCTATCTGTTGGAGTGCGAGTACTGTCCCTTTACGGTCAGCCACTTAGATCTAAAGGACGTTGACGTCCTGCTCAGCGCTGCTTGGGGATTGGCTCGAGTTCTCAAAGATATTTGGGGAACTTGCGACCCTGATGTTATGGAAAAGATTGAAGATGCTACGTACAGTGCGTATATAACGGTTAGGGACCTGATCGCGGGCGAAGAGGCGGCCAAAGCCAGTTCGAAGTCTGTTGAGGATCTCTAGCTGCTGCGCTGAACGGCGTGCCTGATCGGCAGACTGTCGGCAAAAGTCCGGACAGTCTGCCGGCCTCGGTCGCTACATCGTTCCCTTGCTCGCAGCGTAATGTTCCGCCTGCTTAAGGGCGTCCTCGTAGGCGCGCTGCTTTGCTTCGTACTCTAGCGCGTAGCGCTCCTGCTCCGCTCGCCCGGGAACAGGCACGGTCATGCTTCGCAGGTCCATTGGGGCAAGTTGCACAAGCGCGTCTCCGTGCGAGGTGTCCGCCAGTTTCTTCTGCCCCTCATCGGACGACAGGTATGCCAGGACAAACTGGGCAAGCAGCTCGTCCTCAAAGGTAGCGCAGAACATGGCGTCGCAGGGGACAATGCTCTCAAACAAAAGACCGCGCTCCACGGGGCGCTCAGAACCGACAGAAAAGTGGCCTGGCGTGATGAGGGCAAGCTTGAATGGAGGCCCGACGCGTGATATGAGAAGGCTCGCCTCGCGGGCGTCGATCGGTTTGGCCTTCCGAAAATCTTCGTAGTCTACACGGCTTACATCGTAGATATCTGTATCGGGGACACGCTCAAGTACATCTTCTGCGGCAATGATTGCGCCATCATGAAGATGCTTTAGCGACAGGTAGTAGCAGTCGTGCTGTTGGTAACTGTCTGTCGGATCTGATTCGGGCAGTTTGGTTACAACGCTGCGGGCGGTGCCGCGGTAGATTGGTGCTAGCGACCCAAGGGGGATGAACATTCTCTCGTCGAACGATCCGCTCTTTGTATTGGGTAATAGGGGATAGATGCCGTTGCCCTGATCCTCGAGCCGATGCCAATAGACTGGATTCTTTTGATCGCCGTAGGCTCGGTCGACGGAATCGAGGAGCTGGTGCAGAATCTCATCGGTCATTTGCTTGTCGTCAAAGCTCCTGCCGTCAAAAAGGAAATACGGATCATTGGGCTCGCCGTCGCCAATAAAGAGCAGCGCGCGACCCTCGGCCTTTTTGGCAATGGTGTTGGGAAGAAGCACAATGCTCTTTAGCAGGCCGAGGTCACAAAGAAGGCGACGTCCATCTACGGCTCGCGCCAGATTGAACAGACGGTCCGAAATCTGAATGACGGCCGTGGCATGGGACTGAGAGCAGGCAATGGATGCCGCAAGAAAGATGTAGTACCACTCAGTGACCGAAAGCAGATCGGGGATGCCTGCGCTGCGTTGCAGCTGCTTCGAGCGCGTTCTGAGGAAATCCAGGACTCGCGCATTTGCCGCATCGATAGATGCCGGGAATTGGGATAGCGGTCGTAGCTCGGGGGGCCTGCAGTAAATGAGTGCTGATTCGTACGTGTGAGAGGCTGCGTCCTGCTCGTAGTCGTATAAAAAGATATTCTCCTCGATGGCAGTAAACGTCGACGTCGGGACTTTGACTCGGTTTTTGCAAACGCAAGCGGGCACATAATCCCATTCGTCGGTTGCTTCGTTGTAAACGCGGTCCTCAAACTCAAACGAGGCGGCCGAAGGTCGCTTGAGGTCAATCCCCAAAACAGACCACGAGGGGCCATCGACGTGCTCGCTCGAAAACTCAAAATCGCGACAGCACAGTTCAATGAGCCTTTTCGTTCTCGACGAAGGCTGATATTTCTCGACCATATGAGACACAAGATCCGATAGATATCGGCTCATATATGGCTTGAGATCTTCGTTTAAGCGAAGAGTTGCAAATTCTGCTTTAGTTTTGAGCATGCGCACCTCCTGCATATTCCCTATATTGCGCGGTTCGCTGACTGGCCCGTCGCGGCTCAATTGCCTTCAGTCTACAAGAAGAGCAGTTGCGGCGTTTTTCAGGCGGGGCACTCAAATGAAAAAGAAAAAATCGAATGGTGCGTATGAGGCCGTACGCATTGGGTAATATTTCGCTAGATACTAACACTAAGAGATTTGCATATCTCCTAGTTGTATCAAGCTACAGTGGATAAACCAACTAGTTGTTTCAGCAACGAAAGGACAGCTAATGAACGGATACGACACGTATAGGATCGAGCCAGACGCTCTCAAGAAGCCAACAACAGTGAATATTTTAGGCATGATTCTGCAAACCCTCTTTGCGGTTGTGCTGTACGTTGTCGCCGTCGACATGATGTGCTTGCTGACGACGTGGCTCGGCGGCTTTATGTTCGAGATTGGCGAGGGCAACACGGTGATTCCGCTCCATTCGTGGCGCCTGGTGGCGTTTAGGGCGTACTGGGTTGTGCTGGGCGTGGCGGTCGTTGCGGCGCTTGCCCACAAATGGATTGTGCTGTTAACGGGAGAGCGCGAATCCGACATGCGCGAGCTGCTCGGTGCAATTGAGGGCGCGGGCGCATTTGCATCCGTCGTCTGCGCGATCGTCTGTTTGCTGGGCTGTGCCGCCGCATTTGATTGGTGGGCTGGCGTTACCGGAAAGATGGCTTCGGATTCCCGCGCCAATGATTATCTGCTTTGGGCTGTTGTCTTAACAGTCGGAACGATTGTCGAGTGGCGAATTGTCGAAGGAGTTCTCAAGGCTTTATTCCCTCATGAGTGCTTGTTCCACGGGCTTCGCTTTGCATCTGCCTGCGTGGTTACTCCTCTGCTCGCGCTTGTGCCCACAGCGCTGGTCATCGTCGTGTGCGCGGTGGTGGTAGGCCTTTTTGCCGGGATTGTGTTCGCATCGCTTGCGATTCCCGTGGTTATCACGGTTATTGGCATTGCCATCGCTATGAGTCGCTAACCCACAACGCAATCCAAATATCTCGCATAAAGAAAGGAACGACCATGTCGGTATTCTCTAACGCTCAAAAGCTTCTGCTGCTTGCCGTACTTACCGCTCTTATGGCTGGTGCCCTGATGTACGAAGTGTTGCATCCCACACTGTTTCCGCTGCTCAAGCAGGGCATTTTGCAGCTGCTCTACCACATTCCGGTCTTTACCCAGCCGGGCAACGTGATCTATCTGGAGTCGGCGACATCGCTGGCACTGTAGTGGTTTAAGGGCTCGGCCCACATCGAAGGAAAGAAAACCAATATGGAAAGGAAGGCGCCCATGACTCAGAAGCAGTATCGAAACATCGATCGCTACCAGGACTTGCTCAATCGAATTGCGCCTACGCGCCTGGTGGAGCAGACGCGTCAGAGTGTTATTGGCCACGAAGGAAGCTTGGAGGCCTTTGTGACGGCGCTGAGCTTTGAGGTCAACCGCTGCGTGATGTTGGCACGCGGCGCCGACCCGCGCGACGTTCTTTCGCCCGCTGCCATTTTGGTGATGGGTTCCACCGGCACGGGAAAAACCCACACCATCAAGGCCGTGGCAGATGCCGCGGGGCTCAAACTGTTCGTGTTCGATGTCTCCACCATGACGGGCGAGGGCTGGCGCGGTGCCAGCATGAGCAACTGCCTGTCGCAGGTCGCGGACTATCAGGCTGCCAATCCCGGCGAAATTTGCTTGGTGCTCTTTGACGAGTTTGACAAGGCGGTTCGTGCCGAGCCCGATGGGGGCGAAGTTGCATCGAGCTTTAGTCCATCGCAGTCGTTCCTTAAGCTCTTGGAAGGCGGGGAGATGCCGTTTGAATGTGATACCTCCAAGAGTGCGGCTATTAAGACGCTCAACCTCGATCAGGTTGTTTGCATTTTGGGCGGCGCCTTTATGGGCTTGGATGCTCTGGTGCGCAAGCGCCTGAGTGACAAGTCTGGCACCACGGTCGGCTTCGGATCCTCGTATGCCGCCGTGCGCACCGCCGCAAAATCGGCAAACGAGCTGCGAGACAGTGCGACCATCGAGGATGTTGAGACTTGGGGTATTATGTCCGAGCTGTGCGGGCGCATTGGCTCGGTGATTAACTTTAACGCCTTGAGCGTGGACGATCTGGTCCAGATTGCGTATGAACAGTACCTGCCCAAGTACAACAACATGATGGGAAATGGCGCCAAGATGGAGCTGATGGCAGATGCTGCTCGCCTTGCGGCGAAGCGCGCGGTTAAGGAAGGTGCCGGCGCGCGCGGCATGCTCCGTCAGCTGCGTCCCCTTATGATGTACGCCTGGAGGGACATGCGGGAAGATACCTATATTTCCCGTGCGACCTTGGTCGTGAGCGACGGGGAACTTGCGGTTGCGTACGAGCGCTCTCATGAGCCGCGGGGCTTTTTGCAGGAAGAGATGGGGGAGAATTCGCCCTTTCTGAACGGGAGGGAGATTGAAGCCCTGACGCTGGTGAACAACTGGATGGAGCATGAGGACGAGGACGAGCATAAGCCGTATCAGCCTGAGTTTGCTTGGCTGGCGGATTTGGTGGACGGCTCGGCGCTCGACAAGATCGTGCAGGGCGGCAAGGCATTCGATCTTGCTGGGGTGTTGTTGCGCGGCGTTCCGTTTGATGGGCCGGAGCGCATTGCCGCCCACGAGCTGCTTAAGGCGTGCGCCTGCTACAACGACGTGCTCTATGCCGATCAGGACAAGTATCGCAACCTTGCCCAGGTGCTTATGCTCACCAAATTGGTGTACAAAAAATCGCCCGATTGCTTGCTGAGCCCGCTCGATGTGGTTATGAACGGCACGACTACGGGCAACGGTTTTCAGGGTCTTGGCGAGTGGGTTGATGCCGTGAGCAGGTCCGAAAAGCCTTCGTTGGAAAAGTGGCAGTACCTGGCGGCCGGGGAGGCCCTGCGGATTTACGACCACTTTAGCAAGCGTCCCGACCAGGTAAAGGAGCTTGCCGCCGATGTGTCCCTGATGCGTGTCGCCCTCGCGGTGATCGACGCTGAGGAGCGCGAGGCGTTGGAATGCGATCTTGAGAAGCTGCTCGCTTCGTGCGAGTAGTCGCCGACTGCTTCTCTTTCCTTTCTTTTCTCAAGCGGCATAGATGCCATCGCTCAGCCGCCCTGCGTGAGTTTTTGTCCGCACGGGATGGTATTCAACACATGCAACAACTAAATCGGAGGTTTGACCATGGCTACGTGGGAGCTGAACTGTCAATCGAATCCGTCGTCTGCGGGCGACAAGGAGCTTGCTCCCTATCTTGCGCGCCAAAAGGCGATGCGCGAGTTTTTTGAGCGTGCGCTGTTTGTTCCCAAGGACCCGGGCGGCGCCAAGTGCCAGGACAACAATGGTTTGTTCTTTTTGGGTGCCACGACGGGCTCGGGCAAAAACTATACGGCCGAGCAGGTCACGGCTGATCTGATCGTCGGCGGCTGGGATGAGTCGGGCTGTTTTAACAAATGCCCTGGTCGCCGCACCTTGGTGTTTGTGGTTCCGGGTAAGGACAACCGAGACAACTACATTGCAAGCGTGCGCGAATTGCTGATCCATCAGGGCATGGATTCCAAAGATGCGGAGCGCATGGTGTTCGATCTTCCGCGAGCGGGTGAGAATATCAAAAACTGGATCGACGCCACGTTTGATAAGGGCAGCGTAAGGCCGCGCGATATTCCATGCCCCTTTGGAGCGAAGGACGAGGCTGTTCTTCGCGACATTACGCATGCGTGGAACAGCGCGATGGAGATCGCAGATGATCTTTTGGGCATTTTGGATAAGAAGGAACGCCTGGGAAGCGTTGTCGACCGCCTGACTCCAGGGCTGTGGGATAAGCTGGCGTTGGCAGACGCGAGCTTGCGTCGAGCGGTGAGCCGTGGACGCCAGAGCATCACGCGTGGCTTTGAGGAGATTCCCCGGATTTGGCCCTCGGCATTGCTCAACGATAAGCGCACGCCGCATGTAATTGCATGCACGCCGCAAAAGCTCGTCAATAGAATCGATACGGTGACAGGAGCGGGCGTCGTGTTCTTTAACGCAACGGTTGCCGACGAATGCCTGTTTATCTTTGATGAGATCGACCATGCGAAGGCCGATATGCTGTCGATGCTGGCGGCGGGACATATGAAATTTCAGCCCGACGAGATGCTGCGTATTCTTGACCGTCATTTTAATGGCGGCGTGGTTGATCCTCTGCTGCTGGGAAATCGGGACCAGTGGATGGCGGTCTATACGCATGCCTCGACCTCGGGCGAGCACGAGGGGTCAAACGCGGCCACGAGCAAGGTTTCGCGCGCAAGTGTGGAGACGACTGCCGAAGAGATCGCCAAGGGTGCCAAGCGTATTCAAAAGATGATCGCTGCGTGTATTCAGGATATGGAGCTGCAGCAGCCTTTTGCCCTGTCTGACAAGGCGAAAGACGAGCAGCTTGCCGGTCGTCACCTGTTTGGCAGCGACGATATTTCGGTGGGCGATGGCCTGTCGAATCCCTTGCGCTATGAGCTCGATACTCGCCGCAACCGCAACATGATTACGTCTTGTGGGACGGACGAGCAGCAGACCGTCAATAAGGCGGTGCGCCGTGCGCGCGGCCTTGTCAGGATGGTGGTGGGCCATCTTGCCCGCTGTGCCACGCTTATGGACAAGCTGTACTACGGCAGCATTTCGTACAAGGACGATCTTTCGCGCAAGAATATCATCGATGCCCTGGGCATTAGGAACGACCAGACCAACGAGAAATACTTCTGGAATTCGCTGATGCTGGCGCTGTTCTTTAAGGACCGCAAGAACGACGAGATCGATGCCGTTGACGATTCGGTGTATGCGCGTGGTGTTAACTACCTGGTGATGGAAACCACCATCGACCATATGTTTACCACGTACCTGACTAATCACGGCATTGAGCGCATGCCCGAGGCGTATCTGGCATCCATTGCCGCCAAGGCTCCCTGTGTGTGCATGAGCGCCACCTGGAATGCACCGACTATTAAGAACTTTGACCTGGATTACCTGGACGAAGTGCATGGCGTGGTTCGTAAAGATGCCTGGATTGGCGAGCTCAACCAGGAGATCGTGCGGCAGACCAGGCTGTTCAACAAGCAGGCGGCAACGGTGTACGACGTCGACGTCGTTTGGGTTGACGAGTCCAAGAAGCTTGCCGGCATGGCGGCCGTGGCCGGCGGCGCCTATGGCGGCGGTATCGTGTCGCCCGACGAGGTGTACGAGCATGTGATGGGATTCTTTGACCAGATTGGCGTGAGCGAAGGGCTTGCGGCGCGCCTGCGCCGAAAGATTGCCGACAGGGTGACCACGAGCGATGCCGAAAGCATCGAGTTTGAACTAAAGCGTCTGAGCAAGACGCTCGTTGCCGTGAGCGCCTGGGCGCGTGGCGTGGCGCGCAGTGAGCAGCAGGCGGGAGCCATCTTTACGACACGACACATGGGAAACCATGGCGACTTTAATAGTTTGGTGCTGGATCTTGCCCGAGAAATCGTTGCCGAACTGGTGATTAGGAACGTTAAGCACCCCGAGGCGTCGTACGAGAAGTCGCTCGAGGAAGCCAAGGATATGGTGCTGTGCTTTAACGCCTCCGGCTGGGAGGAGGGCTGGCGTGACGCTCAGGGGCGTCTGAAGGACGGCAAGCCGACCCTGATGTTTATCAATCTTGCTGCTGGCGGCTTTTCCAAAAACCTCAAATACGAGGTGCCGGAGAGCCTGCGCGACACGGTGCGCCAGGTGGACTGCGGCTTCGATAACGCTGAGCGACATCCCAAGATGGATCTCGATTTTTTGTACATGGAGTCGCCCACGAGCCGCTTGACCTGGGGAGTCGATATTAGTTCAAAGAAGTTTGACCAGCAGGCGCTGCTTGGCGTGGTCGAACAGGAGGAGCTCGTGACGCGCGGTGAGATCCCGTTTATTCAGAAGCGCCATCGCGTGCGCACGGTACTGGCGGGCGTTGGCGGAAAACTGCCGGTGCGCGACACCCTCTCTTATCAGGTCGAAGGAGCCCGCATTGTGGCGCAGGCCGTGGGTCGCTTGATGCGCACGAGCGTAAAGATGCCGCACGTACGGGTGATGCTCGATCGCGAAATCGCCGGCGATTGCGATTTTTCGTTCCTGCACGATTTGCCGATGGGCTACGAGCTGGAGCAGGTGGTTGGTGCCTGCGCGGCCGTCAACAACCACATGGCGGACAAGAAGCAACACGCTGCTAGCAAGCAACAGAACCTTGCTGCCTTTAGGAACAATCTGGCGAAGGAGAAGCACGAGAGGCTGGCGTGGAGGGTTACCTCGCTCGATGCGCGCGAGGAAGATCTGGCCGCCTTTGACGACGAGCGCGACTTTTATCTGCATCATTTTTGCCTGCCGTGGGAGGACCTTGCGAGCTATCCTGCGCGCAAAAGCACTGCGCTGCACATGCCGTTCCCCGCGAGTGGCTATGCGTATGCGCAGGGCGGAGCGTGTAAGGTGCCGCATTTTGAGTTTCCCAGCTATGAGGGTGAACCTGTTGAGCAGATTGCTGCCCGCCTGGAGGAGTGCTGCCGCTACGACGAGGGGTTAAAGGGCGCGACGGTTCGCCAGGTAAGCCAGACGGCGGCCCGCGTGCCCGAGTTGCTGTCGATTCGGGAGGTGCGCGAGCGTTGGTCGCGCGACGGGGTGCCCGCGATGCTGCAACCGGCGGCGACGGCGCACATGACGCCCTATATGTTCCAGGCGGTGTATCTGGGAGAACTGGGAGAGTCTGCCGGTAGGGCCATCTTCGAGGCGTATTACGATGGCCGGTATTTGCTTGCGCGTGGTGACGCTGCCCATGCCGAGACGGGCGGCGATTTTGAGGTGCTCGATGCCGCTGGCAACAAGACTGGGGTGTGGATCGATTTTAAGCACTATCGCATCGGCGCCTACGAGGCCTACAGGCGCTCCGGCGGCGAGACTACGGATGCTGAGCGCTTTAAGGCAAAGGCCCAAAAAGTTGGGGCGAAGCGCCTGTTGATCGTCAATGTTTTGGCCGATGAAGCGGCGCTGGAGCTACGTCAAAAGCCAATCGATGGCGAGGGGATGGTGTTCTCCTTCCCCTATATGGCAGCTGATGGAGCAATCAGCCTGGAGATGATGGAGGCGATTCATCGTGCAATCGAAGCATAACCAGTCGTGTGGCTTGGGAGACATTGCCGTATCTGAGTTTAAGCTGCAGCTCGACGCCGCTGCTGCCGAGGAGCGCTACTCGGTCTTTTGGTGCAACGTAGGCGATGCTGGTAAGCATGCCGTGGCGAACTTTATGGCCGATGTGTGCCAGACGGGCAAGGTCGCCGCGCTCACGCAGCTTGCGGACAACCGCGTCTTTCTGATGGTCAAAGCGGGCGTGCAGACGGGCGACCTTAATGCCTCGCTTTATCAGGAGCAGTTGGTTCCGATTAAAACTCATTGGGACGAGCTGGACGATTGCGTTGCACTCCGTTTGCTGTTCAACTCCTGCTCTCAGTTTGAGGGGATTGAGGACGAAGTTCCCAATGACACCGGGCACCTGTATGTCATTAGCGCCAAGGGTGCCCGCCGCGATGCTGTCGAAAGCGATGGAAGGGGACCTGCCAAGATCGAAACGGTTGAAATCGTTATCGATGAAGACTGCACCTTTGATCTTAAGATTCGGACGTTCACCAAGCGCCGTGTGCTTATTGGCAGGGCACAAGGTGACGAGAAAGAGCTCGAAAAGATTAAGAGCCAAGTGGGCTACAGGCTATCGCCCGTGGCGACGATGGTGCTTGCCCACGAACAAAAAGACGAGTACATCCTGCGCCGAGCCAAGGGCGACAAGCCGTCCAAGCGCCGTGATCTGACGTTCTCGGCCCAGGCGGACAAGGTCGCCTATACCAAGAAGGGCATCCTGTATCGAGAGCTGCAGATTCTCGAACGCCGTTACAGCGAATTTGCCCGGGTGACGCTCATGGAATACCCGCGTAAGAGTTTCTACGAGGTGCTCAAGGGCGATGAGTACATGCGCGTGGTTGCGGAGCGCATGGCGGGGCAGCGAATCGTGGTGTCGTTTGCGCGTAATGGGCTTGCCGAAGTGGCGCGCCGGCTGGCCGATCGACTTAGCGATTCCTCGTGGGGCGTTCGCGCATCGTATGGCGGAAGGACCGTGGAATCGCGGGCGCTGAACCTTGTCGTTGTGCCCAATGAGGTTGCTGAGGACGACGGCTATGCCTTACATGTTGGCGTGGTGGAACAGCACGTGACGCCGGATGTGTGCGAGCCACTGTTTAAGGTGGCGCCAAAGCAAAAGGACCGCAATGTGCAAGAGGCGATCCTGGGGGCCATGCTCAAAGAGCTGCTGGTTAAGCAAGATGTTGCCGACGGACGGGTGAGGGCGTTTGACCTTGGCTCTTTTGGCGTTGAGTCGGTGACGGCCTGCGGCGTGGTCAATGTCCCGCGCAAGGAGAAGGATAAAGTTGAGCTGGATGAGCGCCTTGCGATGTTGACGATCGGTGTGGATGGGGCCATGGACTACGCCTCACATCCGATCGAGGACGGTCCCGTGGATGAGATGGAGCTCGAGCTGCTGACGGCCGAAGGCAAACTCGACAAGGATGCCTATATCTTTGACGTGCAGGCGAGCGAGCGGTCTATGCTCGCACGCGTGCGGGATACGGGCTTAACGACCTTCTCCAACAACTTTGTGACCTTGGTGCGCGATTATCAGCTTACGGGTAAGGCGGGTCGTAAGAAGGAGTTTTTCGAGAGCTTCAACTCGTCCTATTACGGCATTGGAACGTTCGAACGCGCAGGGACGACCTGCTACTTTGTCGGCGTCAACAACGGCACCAAAGAGGATGTGGCAACGGCGATCCATGTGCGCTCGATTGAGATGCTCGACGGCGAAGATCTGTCCGAGTTGCTGGTTCAGCTGGTCAATGTGGGGCTTTCGCGCTACGGAGCTCCCTCCAGGTGGCCGATTCCGGTCAAGTATCTCAACGAGTGCGCTGCGCGTGAGGGCGCGGTGGGGGATGGCGGTGGCGGCAAGTGATGGTGTTGCGCAATTATCGCTCCTAGAACTTTTTGAAATTATGCTTGCATTGTAAAAGGGGAGAACATATACTGCAGCCATAGCACATCAGATGGGGTCTCAAAAAGAGACCAAGCAAACGAGTTTTCAGTTTATGTTGAGAGGTATTTGAGCATGACCAGCAGAATTTTCCCCCTTTACAACGACAATACCGACCATATCGATTTCAATACCATCTGCGGTTACAGTATTTGTTCTAAGGCTGAGAACTACATGTTCGCTCAAGATGATTTAGAGCTTAGCTCCGAAGATTATGAGTACCTGAATGATATTGAGCGCGAGCGAGAGTATGAGCTCGGCATCCGCTGATGGATGTGGGCTTGTCTCCAACTCCTCCGATTTAATTACCCCGTTATCACCTCTTTTTAGCGGGGCACGTTAGATCGACTATGTGTGTCAGACATCAGCTCATCGTGGGAAGGAATCGGCAATGAGCAAGAACGTGAATAAGAACATCAACGGCGGCGCTGCGGGTAAGACGAAGGCCGCCGGGCGCATAGCGACGGTTGCCGCGGCGACGATCGCCATGACGGGCGGGTCGCTGCTGTCTCCGCTGACCGCGGTGGCACAGGGCGCGAACGGTGCCGACGCTACTGGGAAGCCGGCTGCGGTGCTGTCTCCGTTGACGAGCGCGGCCGCTGCTAGTACTGGCGCGGGCACGGTGTCGGCGGCGCAGAAGGTCGCCAACCTGCAGGCTGCGGTCGATGTGGCTCGTGCTAAGGCCGCTGCCGCCAAGGCCGATCTGGAAACGGCTGCTGTTCCCTACGATGTCGCTGCCGCCAACCAGCAGCAGGTGCAGGGTGCCTATGACGCGGCCCGTGGTGCGAGCGATAGCGCGGCCTCTGCTGCCTCGGCCGAGCTGGAAAAGCAGATGGGCGCTGCGCAGGACAAGGCCGATGCGGATGTCAAGGCGCTTGAGGATGCCCAGGCTTCGCTCGATGCCGCCAAGAAGAACCTGACGGACAAGGACGAAGCCCTGGCTACCGCCCAGAAGGCATCCCGCGATGCCCAGTCTGCTCTCGAAGCTGCACGGGCTGCTGCATCCGATGCCACGCCCGAGGCCGTAGCCGCTGCCCAGGCTGCTGCAGAGCAGGCAGCAAGCGACCTGGAGCAGGCAAAGCAGCAGGCCGCCGATGCGCGGGCCAAGCTCTCGGATGCCCAGGCCGCTGTCGCTGTCGCCGCTGTCAAGCAGCAGAACGCGCAGGGCAAGCTTTCGGCAGCTCAGCAGGCAAAGGCCGCGGCAGATGCGGACGTGGATGCCGCGCAGGCGAGCTATGACGCGGCCAAGGCCGATCTGGACCGAGCCGAGCAGGGCGCTGCGGGGCCGGAGTACGAGGCCGCCAAGGCAAAGGTGGTCGCTGCGTCCGAAGCCCTGACCGACGCCAAGGCCGCGCAGTCGCAGCGCGAGGGTGAGCTTGCTGCCGCCGAGCAGGACGCTGCCGCTGCCCAGGGCGAGGTGCGGACTGCCCAGCAGACAGTTGCCGACCAGCAACAGGCTGCTACCGATGCTCAGTCCAAGCTGGATGTCGCCGTTGCCGCCAAGGCTGCGGCAGATGCCGCTCTTGACCAGGCCAAGACCGATCATGCCTCTGCGCTTACGGAGCTGGCCGATGCTCAGGCCAAACTCTCGGCAGCCAAAGACGAGAAGGAAGTTGCTGGCAAGGCGCTCGATCAGGCGACGGCTCAAAAGCAGCAGGCCGACCAGGCTGTGGCTCAGGCCCAGGCCAAGCTCGATGCCGCTCAGGCAACGGCGAATGCATCGGCGGAGAACTACCGCCAGGGTGCTATCGCGTTCTTTAAGAGCGTGGGCGCCAACGACGCGGCGGATATCATCCTCAACTGCAAACTCGCTAGCTACAACAAGGTGGGCGAGGAGGCCGATGCGACGAGCCTGGCCAACATGAAGCAGGCGGTCGTGTGGCTCAAGGCGTGCAACGAGTATCGCGCGAGCGTTGGCCTGGGTGAGCTCAAGGTGACGTATGCCATGATGGCGACTGCCATTGCCGATGCGAACTTCTCCGACACTAAGATCGACCACGCCAGGCAGTTCGAAGTGGGCGAAAACGTGGCATGGAACTACGGAAGCAATCCGTTTAAGCAGTGGGTCGATCAGGAGAAGGCCGTCTTTGACGCTGCCGCAGCCTCGCTGGGCGCGACGGGCCTTACGGGAAAGGCCGCTTACGATTTCTATACGATGCATAGCTCCGAGATTGATAACTACGCTGCGAAGCATGGTGGGTTAATTCGCTCAGTCGGCCATTACATCAACGTAATCGATCCCAACTACACCGTGACGGGCATGGGCGTTTGCACGCGTGGAACGATCAACGGGTACAGCACGCAAGCGCAGACATTCGTATATTCTAGTCAATGGTACGAGCCGTACAACGCCAATCCGATGACGGTTGCTGAGTATGAGACTGCGCTGAACGCGTGGTGCGACTCTCTGGCAAATCCCGAGCAGGGCGTTGACGCGGCACGCAAGGAGCTTGCTACGGCGCAGGGCGTTGCCGACGATGCCGGCAACAAGGTGGACGCAGCATCGCAGACCGTTGCGGCAAAGCAAGCTCAGGTTGAGCGCGCTGTCGCTGACGTTGATGTCGCGACTGCCAAGGTCTCGGAGGCTCAGGCTTCTGTGGAGCAAAAGCAGGCTGCAGCTGACGTCGCCGCGCGTGCTGTCAGCGATGCCCGCGCCGATTTGAGCGCTGCCAACGCCGCAGTTGCGGCGGCTCAGGACGCCGTGGCCGCCAAGTCTGGCGAGCTCGACATTGCCAAGGGCAAGGTGGCTGCTGCCAAGCGCGCACTGGATGCCGCTCGTGTCGGTGTCGGCGACAAGCAGGATGCACTTGCCGCGGCCCAGGATGAGCTGGCGGCGTATTCGGCCGATATCGCTGCTGCTCAGCGTGCGTTTGATGCGGCATCGTCTACGCTCGAAGACGCACGTGCCAATCAGCGTGAGGCGGAGGCTGAACTTGCTGTCGCCCAAGGCGATGCCGATCAGGCAGCCATCGATGCTGCTGGCGCTCAGGCGGAGCTCGATATGGCCCAGCAGGCTGCGAGCGATGCTGGCGCTGCCGCGACAACGGCTCAGGCAAAGTCTGATGCAGCTGCCGCGCGTGCCTCCCAGCTTAAGAATGCCGCTGCAGCACTTTCCAGGGCTACTGAGGACAAGCTCGCTGCCGATGCTGCGCTTGATGCTGCGGAGATGGCCGTGAGCGATGCCGAGTACGACTTGGTGGAGGCTGACGATGCCGTGACGGATGCGGCCGCCGCCCGCGATGCCTCTGCCGCCGCGGTCACCCGCCTGCGCAGGATCAATCTTGCCGAAGCCATCGCCAACGGCAGCGCTGACGATGTGGACGAGGCGCTCAACGCCAAGATCGCTGCAGCTCACAATGCCGCCGAGCGCGCCACGACCGCCAAGGCCGAACTCGATGACGCCGTGGCTGCGACGGATGCCGTGGCGCCGGCATACTTGGAGGCGCTCGCCAACTACACCGCCGCCAAGGTCGAGCTCGACCAGGCTATTGCCGAGCTTAACGCCGAGATCGCTCGCCAAGAGGCCGCCGACCGCGGAAACGGCGAGCAGACCCGGCCCGTCACGCAAGTGACGTACCAGGCCAAGCATGCGGAGGCAAAGACCGAGGCCACGACTTGGCAGACGGCGATGCCCGCCACGGGCGATGCGTCCGAGCTGCTGGGTGAGACCTTCGTGATCGGCGGCACGGTCCTGGTTGCCGCTGGCGTCTTCCTCTCCGACAAGCGCCGCCAACTGATCCGTTAGGGACGGAGGAAAACGGATCATTTTCGGCGCGCGCCGCAAGGGATAGGCCCTGCGGCGCGCGCCGTTTTTAATCTTCGAGATTGATTATGGAGGGACATATGCAAATCAGAGGAGAAGCTGCGATTGCCTGTGGGTTCATGGCGGGCCTGGCAACGGGGTTGCTGTTCGATGGATGTTTCGACAGCTATATCAATCGATTCTGCGATTTTGGTTTTTCGAGAGGCAAGCCTTGGAAAACAGCGCCAGCTCGTCAAGAGGTGGCCGCGCCCATCGAGCCCCGCAGTGTGGATACCTCAAAAATCAAGGTAACCGTCACCAAGAACGGCAAGATTTACCACCGTTCTGCGGGATGCAAAAACTTGTCCCGAAACGCCATTAAAACGAGCGTGCCATTGGCAACCGCACTCAAGTGAGGCAAGACGCCCTGCCCAACATGCTGCCCGCCAACAGTGTGCTCGATCTAGTTTTTTGGGTGTTTGATCCGTTTGGATGGAAGAACGAGGGGTAAGCCCTAAGGGGTGCGGATGCCGGGGCTGATCCGCAATTTCTGCCATCGATTTGTCTAGAGTCGCACAGCACGGAGGTGCCGCTTAATGTCCATTTTCGTTACCGGAGACGTTCACGGTGTTGCCGAGTACGGGGCGAGCCGCTTCTCGTCGCGCGTTTGGCCATTGGGCCGTACGCTGACGCGCGATGACGTGGTGATCGTTGCCGGCGACTTTGGCTTTATATGGAGTGGCTCAAACACCGACAAATACTGGCTCGACTGGTTTGAGTCCAAGCCCTGGACTACGTGTTTTGTCGACGGCAATCACGAGAACTATCATCTGCTGGCGGGGCTGCCGATCCGAGAGTGGAACGGGGGCCTCGTTCACGAGGCTCGCCCGCATGTGCTGCACCTGATGCGCGGAGAGGTGTTCGACATCGCGGGGAACACGGTGCTCGCCATGGGTGGCGCCGCGAGCCATGACAAACAGTGGCGCCGGGAGGGAAAGACGTGGTGGCCCGAGGAAATGCCGAGTGAGAGCGAGATGGCATACTGTCGCGCCTCGCTCGATCGTGTGGGCTGGAAGGTCGACTATGTTGTGACTCACGAGGCGCCGGTCGATTTGGCAGACGAGCTGTGCATGGAGTGCAATCGCGAGTTCTACGACGATTCGCTGCAGGCCTTTTTGGGCGAGCTCGACGGGCGACTCGACTACCGCACCTGGTTCTTTGGCCATTACCATGACGATGAATGGCGCGACGACAAGCATCGCCTGATCTACCAAGATATCGTGCGGATCGAAGCGCGATGTGCTGACGGATTCGGCGAGACGACGAGCAACTATTCCGAGCAAGAGCGTTAGGAGGTCCCCGTGATCTGGTTTACCAGCGATACTCACTTTGGACACGAGAGCATGCTACGGCTTAGCGATAGGCCTTGGCCGACTGTTGCGCAGATGAACGACGCCATGGTCGCCAACATTAACAGCAAGGTCGCTGCGGATGATGAGCTCTACATCCTGGGCGACTTTAGCTTTAAGATGACAGTCCAAGATGCCTACGAGCTGCGCAAGAGCATTGTCTGCAAGCGTGTCCATCTGCTGCCCGGCAACCACGACAAAGACTGGACGCAGCCTGCGGTGGCGGAAGCTTTTATCGTCGAGCCGCCCATTTGCGTGCTCAAGATCGACCGCCAAAAAATCGTGCTGAGCCACTATCCTATGGTCGACTGGCAGGGCATGTCACACGGCAGCTGGCATTTGCACGGGCATATCCACAGTTGCGGCGGCGCGTACAACAATTTCAACCGCAGGCAGGGACTGCTGCGCTATGACGTGGGTGTCGACGCCAACGGCTACGCCCCGGTGAGCCTGGGGGAGCTCAAGACGTGGTTTGCGCAGGTCGACGAGCCGACGTGTTGCGTTAAATGGCCGTGGTGGGTCAACGCCACGGGCGACGAGCAGGTCGAGCGCGATCTCGAAGCCTATAAGAGGGAAGTGATGATCCGATGACGGTCTATGTGACGGGTGATGTCCACGGTGGCATCGACATGCAAAAGCTCCGCGATTGGGAGTTTGGGGACAGTCTGACGAGCGACGACTATCTGATAATCGCGGGTGACTTTGGCTTTCCGTGGGATTTCTCTGCCGAAGAATGTGCCGACATCGCCTGGCTGGAGTCGCGCCCCTATACCGTGCTGTTCGTCGACGGCAACCACGAGCGTTTCGATCACTGGGCGGAGCGTCCCATGGAGCTGTGGCACGGTGGGCTGACGCAGCGCCTGTCGGACACCTCCCCCATACGGCGCCTGACGCGCGGCGAGGTTTTTGAGCTCGACGGCTCAACGGTCTTTACCATGGGCGGCGCCACGAGCGTGGACAAGGAATACCGCATTCCGTATTCCAGCTGGTGGCCGCAGGAGTTGCCGGACGAGCGCAACTTTGAGGAGGCGCGGACAAAACTCGACAGCGTGGGCTGGAAGGTCGACTACGTGGTCACCCACACCTGTTCCACGCGCATGCTCTCGCCCACGCTCTATCCAGGATCTGGCTGGAATTACCCCGCCGTTGATCGGCTTACGGCATTTTTCGATGAGCTTGAGGACCGCCTGGATTACAAGCGCTGGTACTACGGGCATTTTCATCGGGATGCCAACCCGGCTGAGCGCCACACCGTGCTCTACGACTGCATCGTTCGCCTGGGCGACGAACTCCAACCCTGGAATGTGGCGTAGGGGCGGGGTGGCGAGTTCTTCATAAGATGCCTCGGGTAGTTACCCTACATTTCATCAATAGTCATTATCTGTAGGGTAACTTAAGGCATGCTGGGAGCTGGAGGATATGTCGCCGACGGTCTAGAGTTTCAGCGCCATTCGGTTGGTGCCGGGTAGGGTTACAAAGCCGAAATGCGCATAGAACGCTGCCGCCTCATCATCTACTGGATCGACAATCAAGGCTCGCGCTCCTGCCAGGGCAGAAATTTTCAAGGCGTTCTTGATGGCATCTTTGAGCAACGATGCTCCCAGACCAAGCCCTTTGAATTTCTCATCAACCCCCATCATTCCAAGCAATACTGCGGGAACTTGGGAGGGGGAGTTCCGAACGAACCATCCTCCGTCAACATTTTCGCGAGCTACGGAGTGCGTACATAGCGTATAGAACCCGGCGACTGCGCCGTCGCAATACGATGCGTATATAACCGCCGACCCTCTTCTTCGCGCCGAGGCTGATCTGTTTTTAGCCCATCCGTCTACAAGAGTATTACCGCAGTGGAAAGCCTCGATGCCTTGACCAACGGGGAGTTGAACGGGCTTGGTAAACGTGCTCATTCCCAAATCGCTTTACGGTCAAGCAGCGCTTTTGCGGCTTGGGGCATGGGGGAGTCGAGCATTTCGCAAAATGCATCAAAACCATCAGGAGAAAGATAGGTTGTTGACGCCTCGGCGATGTCACGTGCGGAGCTCTCGTCAAGGTGAGCCGTGGCCCATTGGGTGAGAGTCTGCCCGCGCAAGGCCGCGGCGCGCTCGTAAGTAAGGCGTTGACGCTCGGTCAGCCTTAGATCCATACGGCGTTGCTTCTCAATTGTTGGCATGGTAAAACCTCCTTTTCATCATTGTACGGAACTATTCCGTACATAACAAGATGCAGAATTACGCACTCGTCGGGGGGGGTAGTGAAGGGGGCAGGGCGTTTGACTACTCGGCCATTACGGTGATGTTCTCGCGGTGCGCACGGATAACGTCCCAGCTAAAGTGCTCGACCAGCTGCTCGGCGGTACGCGGCGTGGTGTCCGGCGCGATGCCTGTTTGCCCGGCGAGCCATCCCAACAGTGCCTCGGGTGTGCCAAAGCGGGTGCGGAGCTCGCCCAGGTCCAGATCGCGGTCGCGCTTGGAAAGGCGGCGGCCGTCCGGCGACATGAGCAGCGGAATGTGCGCGTAGTGCGGCGTGGGAAGTCCCAGCAGATGCTGCAGGTAGATTTGGCGCGGCGTGGAGCCCAGCAGATCGCATCCGCGCACGATCTCGGTGACGCCCATGGCGGCGTCGTCGACCACCACGGCCAGCTGATAGGCAAACACGCCGTCGCTGCGGCGCACCAAAAAGTCGCCGCACTCGGTGGCGAGTGCCTCGCATTGGGCTCCGTACGTGCGGTCCACGAATTCGATCACGTCGCCGGCGAGGTCGTCGACGTCGGGCACACGCAGGCGCGTGGCCGGAGCGCGCAGGATGCTGCGGCGGGCAACCTCCTCGGCAGAAAGGCCTCGGCAGGCGCCGCGGTAGATGGGCGTGCCGTCGCTCGCGTGCGGCGCACTCGCGGCGTGGAGTTCGGCGCGCGTGCAAAAGCAGGGATAGGTGAGGCCGGCGTCTTGTAGCTGGCGCAGGGCGCTTTCGTACAGGTCTAGACGATCGTGCTGGTAGTAGGGGCCTTCGTCCCACTCGAGCCTCAGCCAGGCCAGGTCGTCAATCAATTGGGCGGCAAGTTCCGGGCGCTTGCAGCGATCGTCCAGGTCCTCGATACGCAATACGATGCTGCCGCCCTGGCTGCGGGCCGAAAGCCATGCGCACAGGCAGCTGAACACGTTGCCCAAGTGCATGCGGCCCGAGGGCGACGGGGCGAAGCGCCCCACGACGGGCGCGGGAGCGGCCGGCGTC
Organism: uncultured bacterium; assembly: GCA_905214465.1. Classification (GTDB taxonomy): domain Bacteria; phylum Actinomycetota; class Coriobacteriia; order Coriobacteriales; family Coriobacteriaceae; genus Collinsella. The sequence goes on along the minus strand of CAJMMD010000010.1, from coordinate 13,571 downwards.
GTTGGCGCGTCGGCGGCGGTTGTTGCTATGTTGCGTGCGTTGATGTCCATGCGGACGAGTATAGCGCGGGGCGCGGTGGGGGAGACGCTGCCGTGGCCTGCAAGTTGCTGAGGCCACACGTTGCGCGTGCCGGACCACCGGCTCGGCGCCTTAATCGTCGTCAATCAATCTAGCCTTCAAACGACAGAAACCCCGGCAGCTCTTCGCAACTGCCGGGGTTTCTGCGGAAAAGGGGGACATGATCCTCAAGCGGACGGCAAAGGGGCAAACCGTTTTCGCTCAACTGCTTTATGCCCCTCAACTGGCGGCTCAATCAGCGCATGCCGCGCCCACACAAAGCCGCTACACCTGTGACGGAGCTGTGAAGTGGTGTCTGCTGCTGGCGCGGGCCATGGCAAGGAGTGTCCCAGACTGCCGGCAGATAAGGAACGTCCCCAAGTGCCGGCCGTGGACGTGACTTTCGTCCCGTTTGATACTCCGCTGGCCTAGATGTTCGTCACATGAGCCCGCAAACGTGGGACAATGACGCTACTGGTACCACAGACAAAGGATGTGCCTATGAACGCCCCCGTTGCCCAGCCCTGTCGGCAGCGCCGCCTGTTTGCGCGATTCGCTTCCGTCTGCGCACTCGTCGCGCTTGCGTTGTTGCTGCTGCCTGCCGCCGCGCACGCCGACGGCTACTCCATGAGCCAAACCTACATCGGCGCCACGGTTGAGGCCGATGGCTCGCTGACCGTTGTCGAGGGACGCCAGTTCGATTTCGACGACGACATCAACGGCGTGTATTGGGATATCAATACAGGCTCTAACCAGCAAGGCGGCTCGGTGGTCGTCAATGTGCTAAGCGTCGAGGAAGACGACACTGTGTTTAACAAGGTCGACAGCGCAAACAAAGGCGACGACGGCGTTTACACGGTGGAACAGTCCGACGACGGCGTAAAGATTAAGGTGTTCAGCCCCCACGAGAGCGGCGACAGCGCAATCTACTACGTGAGTTATTCCATGACCGGTGCGGTTATGAACTGGGCCGATACCGCCGAGCTTTACTGGAAATTTGTGGGTGACGGCTGGTCGGCGGATTCCGATGACGTCGAGATGGAAGTGCATTTCGCAAATGCCGCTGCCGGGACGGCTGCCGTCAAGGGCGATAACTTCCGCGCATGGGGCCACGGTCCGCTGACGGGCGACGTGTCGCTCGATGAGGACGAGCCCATGGTCACCTATACCATTCCCTGCGTGCATCAGGGCGAATTCGCCGAGGCACGCATCGCCTTCCCCAGCGACTGGGTGCCGCAGCTTGCCGCCTCGGGCGAAGAGCGCATGTCAACGATCCTGAGCGAAGAGAAGGAATGGGCCGACGAGGCCAACGCCCGCCGTGAGCACGCGCGTGCGGTTGCCAGCGCGATTGCCGTGGTGTGTGTTGTCGTGGCGGTTGCCTATACCGGCGCGATCGTGATGCTCAAGCTGCGCAGGCCCAAGCCCAAGCCGCTCTTCCAGGACGAGTACTTCCGCGATGTGCCCTCTGCCGACCATCCCGCGGTGCTTGCAGCTCTTATGAGCTGGAACGACGTGCCCGATCAGGCATATATCGCCACGCTTATGAAGCTCACCGACGACCGCGTGATCAAGCTGGAAGAAGCGACCGAGACCAAGAAGAAGGGTCTGCTCCGTCGCGAAAAAGAGGAGCAGACGTATCGCATCACAGTGACCGACGAGGCCTGGAAGGCTGCCAAGAAGGACGGCATCGATCGCGACGTGCTCAAGGTCTTCTTTGCTGGCGTTAAGCCCGATAAGGACGGAGTCCGTTCGCGCACGTTTAGCGAGCTGGAGGAGTACGCTAGCGAGCGCACCACATCTGTTGGCGACAAGCTCGAGGACTATCAGAGCACAGTTAAGGGCAAGCTGGAGGCGCGCGAGCTTATTGCATCGGATGGCACTATCGCGATGGTGGCCGGCCTGGTTCTCGGCATCATCATTGTCTTTGGCATTCTGGGCTCTCTGTTCTATACCGACTTTGCGGACGCCAACGTCGGTGCCGCTATGATCTCGATCCCCGTTACGATCGTAGGCTTTGTCCTGAGCTGCACCTTCCGCCGTTACACGCCGGAGGGCGCCGAGGTGGCGGCTCGCTGCAAGGCGCTCAAGCATTGGCTTGAGGACTTTACGCGCCTGAAGGAGGCCATTCCCAGCGACCTGATCTTGTGGAACAAACTGCTGGTGATGGGCGTTGCCCTGGGCGTTTCGAAAGAAGTGCTGCGACAGCTGGCCGAGGCCGTGCCTGCGGACCTGCGCAACAGCGACGATTTCTACGACAACTACCCCTGCTACTGGTGGTATTACCATCACTACGGCAACGAGTCCCCGCTCGATTCGTTCAACGATGTGTACCACGAGACCATCCGCGAGCTGGCTTCGAGTTCCGATAGCTCGAGCGGCGGCAGCGGCGGCGGCTTTTCCGGTGGCGGCGGTGGCGGCGTCGGCGGAGGCGGCGGCGGAACGTTCTAGCGAGCGCTTGCTTTGGGGTGGATCTTTCTGGGCGGTTGCCAGGGAAGATTCATCCCATTTTTGTGCATCGAAACGGGCCAAACTTTCCGCTGAGGACCTTCGCGCTAGGGGCAGTGGACAAAAAATACCAAATATGAGTACTGTTGCTGCGTTGGTCACATATGTTTGCACATAATAATGGGCTCCTAATGAGAGTACTTCTCGTTAGGAGCCCATTTTATTGAACATTTGGGGAGTTACGTCAGCTCGTGCAGCTGGTCGTCATGCCTATAAGCATCAAAAATGCCCCGAATCGCTGCTACTAAAAAGGTAACAGTACTCATATTTGATGTATTTTGACCACGGCTATCTACAAACCCCCTAGGCCACTCATTGGGGACAGACTTAAATGACTAGTTGTTGGGGATCAGTCATTGGGGACGTTCTTAAATGACTAGTTGTGGCTGCTTGGGCTAGGCTGTTAGGTCGAGTTCGTAGAGAAAGCTTTCGCGCGGCATGTCGTGACGACGCTCTTCGCGGTTGGCGCGGTGCGTGGCCGTGCGCTTAAAGCCGTGCAACTCGTAGAACTTCCACGAGCAGTTGGAGTCGGTGTACAGGTGTGCGCTGGTCGCCCCGCACGAGGACAGATGTGAGATTGCGGCGTCGAGCAGCACCGATCCCACGCCCAGGCCGTGGACGTCAGGGTCGACGGCGAGCAGCGTGACCTCATTGTCATGCGGCAGTGGGCTTTTCTCGAGCAGGCGGTTGTTGGTTCGAATGGTGGCGCGCACAAACGAGAGATACTCGGCGCACGACTCGGGTTCTAGCTCACGCATCTGCGACAGCAGTGTACGCTCAGTATCCATCCAATGTTCCCTGACGGCGGTGCCGGAGCTCTGTCCCGCACGCGCAAGCGAAATGCCGCGCGCCTCGCCATCTATAACTGCAACCTGCGAAAACGTTGAGGAAGAAAGGCAATAGGCGAGGTCGCACGCGGCTTCGAGGCGGTTGTACTCATCGTTATCCGAGTTGTTGTGCCAAAGCTGCTGCAGAATCAGCGCGATGGCGTCGAAATCTTCGGTATCAAACGGTCGGTAGAGAACCCGCGAGACCATGGTGCCTCTTTCTTTTGCGGATGCATATCGAGCACAGTTCTACCACGCCATTGGCATCTAATTATGGTGCCCCTGTGTTCCATCAACTCACCGTGCCCAGCGGCGCTCTTGCAACCCCCCGCTCGCAAACTTTTTCTGCACAGCCGTGCGTTGCGGGGTGCAACGTCGCGCTCGATGCGCTACATTGAATCAGTATTTTCAATGCCGCTGCGCGAGCGCTGCAGATCGACGTATCACCGACTCACAGAGCACGGCGGCGTACCAGACAGGAGGACTGCATGGGATCTGATGTGAAGATCGCACGCGCGTTGATCTCGGTTACCGATAAGACGGGTGTCGTCGATTTCGCACGGACGCTGGTTGATGACTTTGGCGTCGAGATCATCTCTACGGGCGGCACGGCTCGTGCCATCGAGGACGCGGGCGTTCCCGTAACCCCCATCGAGGAGTTCACGGGCTATCCCGAGATGATGGACGGCCGCGTTAAGACCCTACACCCCAAGGTTCACGGCGCGCTGCTGGCCCGCCGCGATTCCGAGCAGCACATGCAGGAGGCCGCCCAGCACGGCATTAAGCTGATCGACCTGGTCGTCGTCAACCTGTACGAGTTCGAGAAGACCGTCGCCAACCCCGAGGTCACCTTTGCGGATGCCATCGAGCACATCGACATCGGTGGCCCCTCCATGTTGCGCTCTGCCGCCAAGAACGCCGCGAGCGTTACCGTCATCTCCGACCCGGCCGACTATGATGCCGTCCTGGCCGAGATGCGCGAGACCGGTGGCTGCACCACGCTTTCCACCCGTCGTCGCCTGCAGGTGAAGGTCTACCAGACCACCGCCGCCTACGACACGGCTATCTCCCGTTGGCTTGCCGCCCAGGCAAGCGACGTGGCGGACACCTCTGCCAAGCTCGAGATTTCGCTGGAGAAGGTCGACGACCTGCGCTATGGTGAGAATCCTCAGCAAAAGGCTACGGTCTACCGCTTTGCCGAGGGCTGCGAGAACACCGCGAGCTCTCAGTTCCCGCTTGTGGGCTCCGAGCAGATCCAGGGCAAGCCGCTCAGCTACAACAACTATCTGGACGCCGATGCCGCCTGGAACCTGGTCCGCGAGTTCGACGAGCCGGCCTGCGTGATCCTCAAGCATCAGAACCCCTGCGGTTCCGCCGTTGCCGAGGATATCACGGCCGCCTACGACCGCGCTTTCGCCTGCGATCCCAAGAGCGCCTTCGGCGGCATCATCGCCTGCAACCGCGAGGTTCCCTTTGAGCTGGTTGAGCACTTCGCCGACCAGAACAAGCAGTTCGTCGAGGTCATCATCGCCCCGAGCTACACCGATGAGGCGCTCGAGCGCATGGTCAAGCGCCCCAACCTGCGCGTGCTGGCTACCGGCGGCGTGGACCACGGTGCCCAGGTGGAGCTGCGCTCCATCGACGGCGGCATGCTGGTGCAGGAGGTCGACCACGTGACCGAGGATCCCGCGACCTTTACGTTCCCCACCGATCGCAAGCCCACCGACGCTGAGATGGCCGAGCTCGAGTTTGCCTGGAAGGTCTGCAAGGGCGTCAAGTCCAACGCCATCCTGGTCTCCAAGGGCAAGGCCGGCATTGGCATGGGCCCCGGTCAGCCCAACCGCGTTGACTCTGCGCTGCTTGCCTGCGAGCGCGCCGAGGACTTCTGCGAGCGCGAGGGCGTGGAGAAGGGCGGCTTTGCCTGCGCAAGCGACGCGTTCTTCCCGTTCCGCGACAACGTCGACGTGCTTGCCGCACACGGCGTGACCTGCATCATCCAGCCCGGCGGCTCCAAGCGCGATGACGAGAGCATCCAGGCCTGCAACGAGCACAATATTGCGATGGTTTTCACGGGTGCGCGCCACTTCCGCCATTAAGTAGGGAGGTGGCGCTGCGGCTTGCCCAACCACTGCACCTTGCCGCTCATTCGTCGCCCGCGTACCCAAGTACGCGTCGCTCCTCTTTCACGGCAATCTGCGGCACCTGGGCAACCCTCGCCGACCTGTTAGGTTGACTGGGGAGGATGGGATGTTATCTCGTCCCTTGGACCGCCTCGCTTCTAAAATAATCTCTGCAAAAGACGGCCGCTCCGTTTGGAGGGCCGTCTTTTTGGTATAAGAGGACGGAATGACTAACACGAAAGGTATGACCATGCCCCAGATTGATGATGCAGAGCTGTTTGGCAATGCCGAGGACCAGCGTGCGTACGAGGACTTTTGCGCCAATCAGGAGGCGGTCGAGAAGTTTATGCTCGACAAGCCCGCGCTTATCTGCCGTTGGCGCATGTCCAACAAAAAGGTGCCCATGCTCAACCGTCACATTCGCGCGCTGTCCGAGCGCTTGGTGCAGGGCGAGCCGCTTACCCATAACATGCTCAGCTGGGCCAAGCAGCACGTTGAGTGGTCGCTTGCCGAGGGCGATTACACCGCGCACGACGGCGTGCTCATGCTGGTGATCGACGTTAACGGCAATGCCGCCATGACGGTGGGTGAGTACGAGCCGCTGGCCGATACTTCGGCCAAGGCGCTGCGTGCCCGCTCCGCCGAGGCCCGCTCCGAGGCCGACGAAACCGGCGTGGCGCCCGAGCTGCTCGCTGCCGTCAACAACGGCGAGCTGGCTTTTGTGGCGCCGGCGGACGAGTGCCTGTGTGGCACGGCGACGCTCATAGAGCAGCTGGCCCAGACCAAGGGCATCCCGGTCACGCGCGTGGACATTCCCGCACAGCTCAAGGGCGCGCTGTTCCTGGTGAGCGACGAGCACGGTGTGGTCCCCGCAACCGAGACGGACGCCGCCGAGGCCGACGCCGCGACGGTCGCCTTCTTCGCCGAAGGCTACGAAAAGCTCCGTGCCCGCCGCTAAATGATTATTCTGGGACGGGGATTAAAGAATCATTTTGGTTCCCGCCACCGCTGCGAGTGCGAGGCGGACAAAACGCCCCCGCTCGCGAACAGTTCTGTCACCTTGGCGATGTGCGTGGCGCGCACCTGCAGTTTCGCAGCCATAATGGTGGCAAGACAATCAAGAGGGGAGCGGAATCCATGGCGCTAATCTATATCGTTGAGGACGACGAGCCCATTCGTCGTGAGCTTGTCGACATCCTTGCCCGCGCCGGGTTTGAAATCGAGGCCTGCGAATCGTTCGAGCATGTCTCGCGCGATATTCTCGCCGCCGCGCCCGACCTGGTGCTGCTCGACCTCACGCTTCCCGTCAAGGACGGCCAGCATATCTGCCACGAGGTTCGCCGCGAATCCGAGGTCCCCATCATCGTCCTCACCTCGCGCACGACCGAGATCGACGAGGTCATGGCCATGACGCTCGGCGCGGACGACTTTGTTCCCAAGCCCTATAGCGCGCGCGTGCTCGTGGCGCGCATCAACGCACTGCTGCGTCGCACCGCGGCGTCAGGCGAGCGCAGCACGCTCGTCCACAAGGGGCTGGAGCTCGACCTCGCCCGCTCTATGGTCACCAACACGGCGACCGGCGACAGCACCGAGCTCACCAAAAATGAGCTGCGTATCCTCTCGCTGCTCCTGAGCCGCGCGGGCAAGATCGTCTCGCGCTCGGCCATCATGCAGGACCTGTGGGACTCCGACGCCTTCGTGGACGACAATACGCTCACCGTCAACATCAACCGCCTGCGCACCACGCTCGAAAAAATCGGCATCAAGGGGTATTTGACGACGCATCGCGGCCAAGGCTATTCGGTCTAGGGGCCGGCTATGTCGTTTGGCAAGTTCTTTAAAGATGCACTGCTTCCCGTCGCCGTGTGGACGTGCGGCGTGCTGCTGAGCTGCTTTGTGCTGACGGTCGCCGGCGCACCCGTTTCTATCGTGGTCGTGGCGGTTGGCGTGTCCTTTATCTTCGGTATGCTCGGCATCGTGATCGAGTACGCTCGCCGTCGCCGTTTTCTGCGTCAGTTGGAGCGCGCGGCAGAGGAGCTCGAGAGTCCCGCATGGGTGCAGGAGATGGTGCAATGCCCAACCTATGCCGAGGGCGAGCTCGAGTACGAGGTCCTGTGCCGGGTGGGCAAAGCCGCCTGCGACGAGGTTGCCGAGGGCCGGCGTCAGACCGAAGACTATCGCGACTATATCGAGAGCTGGGTCCACGAGGCCAAGCTGCCCCTGGCGGCGGCTCACCTGATTCTGGAAAACCTCGACGGCGGCGCAGATGACCCAACACGTGTCGATGACCTGGGTCGCGAGTTGGCTCGCGTGGAACGCTATATCGACCAGGCGCTGTACTACGCGCGCTCGGAAGTCGTGGAGCGCGACTACCTGATTCGCCGCTGGGACCTTAAGACCTTGGTGACGGGTGCGATTAAGGCCAACGCGCGCGAGCTCATTGCGGCGCACGTGGCTCCGGTGTGCGAGAACCTCGACTTCGAGGTCTTTACCGACGAAAAATGGCTCGAGTTTATCCTGGGCCAGCTCATTCAGAACAGCATTAAATATGCGCGCGAGGACGGCGCGAAGATCGTGTTTTCGGGCGCGTTACTGGACGAGGGCCTGGCGAGCGAGCGCATCGAGCTCACCGTTGCGGACAACGGCTGCGGCGTGTGTGCGGCAGACCTGCCGCGCGTGTTCGAGAAGGGCTTTACCGGCGACAACGGCCGCACCACCAAGCGCGCAACGGGCATCGGCCTCTACCTGGTGGCGCGCCTATGCTCCAAGATGGGCATCGACGTCACGGCGGCATCCGACTCCGGCGAAGGCTTTGTCGTAACGTTCGCCTTCTCGACGAACAAGTTCCAATACTTTGAGTAGCCGGGCCGTCTTGCGCTGCGGACGGCTATGTTCCCGAACGTGAACTTAGCTAAGGCAACTGGCGTTATGTTCCCGAACGTGAACATAACTATGAGGCTCAAATGGATCTCCCAAAACAAAAACGTGCAGCCCAAACAAAACGTGCCGCCCCAAACGGGGCGGCAGGCCATCTTTTATCAGCCAACTCGCTGAAGTAAGGCTGCGAAGGCCGCGAGGCCGGGAGGGGTTTCCTAAGGGCACATCCCGCAGCCGCAACGCGGCGAGGACGTGCCCGTGGAAACCCCTCAGGCCCCGCGGCCGGTGGGAGCAACGCTACTTTACGACCAAAATGTCGCAGTCGGTATTGCGCAGCAGGAACGTCGAAATCGAACCCAGAAGCGCATACTTGATCGAGGACAGGCCGCGAGCGCCGCAGAGCACCAGGTCGGGCTTGACCACGTCGAGCATCTCGTCTTTGAGCGTCTCGCGAATACGACCGGCGCGTATCATGACCTCGACCTCGGGAATATCGGGATTGGCCTTGGCCTCTTCGAGCTGCTTTTCGATGGAGTTCTTAAAGGCCTCCTCCAGACCGTTGACCAAATCGACCGGATAGGAGCCGGCGCTCTCGAGCGCCGTGGAATCGATAACGTGGCCGATAATCAGCTTGGCGCCGTTGTTCGCGGCGACCTTGATGGCGCGTGCGAGCACAAAATCCTGCTGCTCAGTACCGTCGAGTGAAACAAATACCTTGGTGTAACCCTCGTTCATGGTTTCCTCCTTGGTCTATCGCACGGGCGCGGGGCTCGTGCATCGGGCGGGCGCGGGCGCGTTGGCCGCCGGACACTTTATCTTGTTGCAGTTATACCCAAGGATTTGGGTTTGACCGCTCGCAATTCTGTGAACGGGCGAGTTTTTTGGTAAGGGTAGGCGCAGGCGCGCCGCCAACGGTTGATAATGGGACATCGCCCGCACCGTCCGCAGAACAATATCGGCGGGTGTCTAACGAGGGGGTCCCTTTGGATATTATCGAGCTTCTAAAATCTGCCTTCATGGGCCTGGTTGAGGGCATCACCGAATGGCTGCCTGTTTCGTCGACCGGTCACATGATCTTGGTGGACGAGTTCGTCAAGATGAACGTGAGCGAGACGTTCTGGAATATGTTCCTGGTCGTGATTCAGCTCGGCGCCATTCTGGCCGTCTGCGTCCTGTTCTTCCATGAGCTCAATCCGTTCTCACCCAGCAAGGGCAAGGAGGGCCGTCGCGGCACCTGGGTGCTGTGGGGCAAGATTGTGCTCGGCTGCATTCCCGCCGCGACGATCGGCCTGCCGCTCAACGACTGGATGGAGGAGCATTTCTACAATGCTCCCGTCGTGGCGCTGGCGCTCATTGTGTACGGCGTGCTGTTTATCGTGATCGAGAACTGGCGCGCAAACAAGCGCGAGGAAATGGCCGTTGCCGGTTCGTTTGGTTCGCGTGCTGTGGTGTCGGGTGGACGTCCCGCCGGTGCGCACTTTGCGGCGCCCGCCACGGCTACCGCTGAGGATGAGGACGATGACGAGAGCCTGGACTTTGGCTCCATCGCCACGCTCGAGGACCTCAGCTGGAAGACTGCGCTGGGTATCGGCTGCTTCCAGGTGCTTTCGCTGGTGCCTGGTACGTCTCGCTCCGGTTCTACCATCATCGGCGGCCTGCTTTTGGGCTGCACGCGCTCGGTGGCGTCTAAGTTCACGTTCTTCCTGGCCATCCCTGTCATGTTTGGCGCGAGTGCGCTCAAGCTGGTCAAGTACTTCATCAAGGGCGGCACGTTCGGCACCAACGAGATCGCCATCTTGGGCGTGGGCTGCGTCGTCGCCTTTGTGGTGTCGCTCATTGCCATCAAGTGGCTTATGGGCTTCGTTCGCCGTCACGACTTCAAGTGCTTCGGCGTCTACCGCATCATCCTGGGCATCGTGGTGCTCGCGTACTTCTTCGTTCTGGAGCCTATGCTCGGCCTGTAACTTGGTTGACGCTGCGCGGCGGCCATGACATCGGCGGTTTCGTGATTGTCAATAGATTGGTGCAAAGTAACCTGAACCCATTGCGCCAAATCCGATGGGGCGCGCCTGACGGTGACGCACGGAGTCGTGGTGTGATTTGCGTCGGTGTCCGCGCGGCTCGGTATACTGGTACGGCTCAAACTATGGCGCTGCCCGCAGGCGCGCCGTCCGTCAGATGAGGAGTCGCCCATGACCCAGCCCTTGCCCTGGGAAAAGAACGCCGCGGTACCCGTGCCGCCCGCGCCGGAACCCGTGCCACTCGATGCATACACCGCCCCCGCTGCGCCGGAGCCCGAGCTCGTTCCGCTCGACATCTACGACGCTCCCGCGCCGGCGCCCAAGCCCGCCAAGCCGCTCGTCGACATCGACAGCCTTAATCCCGCCCAGCGCGAGGCGGTCCTGTCCACCGAGGGCCCGTTGCTGGTGCTCGCCGGCGCCGGCTCGGGCAAGACCCGCGTCTTGACCTTCCGTATCGCACATATGCTCGGCGACCTGGGTGTTAAGCCTTGGCAGGTTCTTGCCATTACGTTTACCAACAAGGCTGCGGCAGAGATGCGCGAGCGTCTGACGGCACTCATCCCCAGCGGCACCCGTGGCATGTGGGTGTGCACCTTCCATGCCATGTGCGTGCGCATGCTGCGCGAGGACGCCGATCTGCTGGGCTACACCGGCCAGTTCACCATCTACGATGACGATGACTCAAAGCGCATGGTGCGCGACATTATGCAGGCACTTGGCATCGAGCAAAAGCAGTTCCCCATCAACATGATCCGCAGCAAGATCAGCTCGGCCAAAAACGCCATGATCGGGCCCGAGGACATGCTCAAGTCCGCCGATAGCCCCAACGACAAAAAGGCCGCGCAGGTCTACTTGGAGCTGGAGCGCCGCCTGCGCGCCGCCAACGCAATGGACTTCGACGACCTGCTCGTGCGCACGCTCGAGCTGCTGCGCACCCGCCCTGAGGTACTCGACAAGTACCAAGAGCGCTTCCGCTACATTAGCGTTGACGAGTATCAGGACACCAACCACGTCCAGTACGAGATCGCCAACCTGCTGGCCGCCAAGTACCAAAACCTCATGGTCGTAGGCGACGATGACCAGTCCATTTATAGCTGGCGCGGCGCCGACATCACCAACATCCTGGACTTTGAGAAGGACTTTAAAAACTGCAAGACCGTCAAGCTGGAGCAGAACTATCGTTCCACGGGTCACATCCTGAGCGCCGCCAATGCCGTGGTGCGCCACAACTCGCAGCGCAAGGACAAGCGCCTGTTTACGGCCGAGGGCGACGGCGAGAAGATCCAGGCCTTCCAGGCAAGCGATGAGCGCGACGAGGGCCGCTGGATTGCCGGCGAGATCGAAAAGCTGCACTCCAAGGGCACGAGTTACGACGATATTGCCGTGTTCTACCGCACCAACGCCCAGTCGCGTATCCTCGAAGATATGTTCCTGCGCGCGGGCGTGCCCTACAAGATCGTGGGCGGCACGCGATTCTTCGACCGTGCCGAGATCCGCGACGTCATGGCCTACCTCAAGATGATCGTGAACCCGGCAGACGAGATGAGCGTCAAGCGCGTCATCAACACGCCGCGCCGCGGCATCGGCTCCACCTCGATCCAAAAGATCGAGCAGCTGGCGCGCGACAACCGCTGCTCGTTCTTCCAGGCCTGCGAGATTGCGACAGCCGAGACGGGCATGTTTAGCGCCAAGGTGCGCAATGGCCTGTCGAGCTTTGTGGCGCTGGTGCGCGAGGGCCGTCGCATGGACGGCGAGCTCAAGGACGTCGTCGAGATGATTGTTGACAAGACGGGCCTGCTGCAGGCCTTCCGCGCCGAGGGCACCATGGAGTCCGAGAGCCGCGCCGAGAACATCCAGGAATTCCTGGGCGTTGCGGCGGAATTTGAGGAGACGCACGAGGATATCGAAGGCACGCTCGAGAGCTTGGAAGAGCTGCGCGCAGCCGGTGTTGCCGATGTGCCTGCCAGTGCCGAGCCCGAGCCCGTTGTGGTGAGCGCACCTGCGCCCGAACCGGGGCCGTCTGCCCCGGCATCCTCGTTCGAGGCACTTGTCGGCGCTCGTGACGCTGCGGGCTCTAATCCGCTCGGTAGCTTGGCTGCTCCGGTGCTATCTCCGCAGGATGCCCTGGCCGCCGCCATCGCGGGCAACGCGTATGCCGCGCCGACAGAGATGCCGGCGGGTGCCGTGCATGCCGACGAGATCGAGCGTACCTACGGTCCGCTCACCTGCAAGGCGCTGCCGGCACTCATGGAGTGGCTGGCCCTGCGCTCCGACTTGGATTCCCTGGCCGGCGAGACGCATGCCATCACCATGATGACCATTCACTCCGCCAAGGGCCTGGAGTTCCCTGCGGTGTTCGTGGCCGGCATGGAGGAGGGTATCTTCCCGCACGTGCACGACTTTGGCGGCAGCGATGATCCGGGCAAGCTCGAGGAGGAGCGCCGCCTGGCCTACGTCGCCATCACGCGTGCCCGTAAGCGCCTGTTCCTGACCTATGCGGCCACGCGTCGCACCTACGGCTCGACCTCTGCCAACCCGCGCTCTCGCTTCCTCAACGAGATTCCGTTTGAGGATATCGAGTTTAGCGGTATCGGTTCTGCCGGTTTTGAGGGCACGGGCTGGGAGAAGCGCGGCGACCGTCACGGCACCTTTGGCTCGGGCATGGGCTCGGATATGTATGGCGGCAAGGTGTTCGGTTCGCATACGCGCTCGACCGGCGGCTCCGGCTCGCGCGGCGGGTCGAGCTTTGACGACTTCTTTGGCGGCAGCAGCTATGGGACCGAGCGCCATCGTGGGGTTTCGCCTGACGCCGGCCGCGTTGCCTCGACCTTTGGCTCGGGCGCGCCGCGAGCCAAAAAGCCGTCGTCCAAGGTGTCGCCGACGGTGGAGCGCAAGGTCGATCGCGCCAGCGCGTCGCAGGACTTTGCCGCGGGCGATACCGTGAGCCACAAGACCTTTGGCACCGGTACCGTGATCTCGGTCGCCGGAGACATGATCGAGGTTCAATTCGAAAAGACCGGCCAGACCAAAAAGCTAATGAAGGGCTTTGCACCGATCGTCAAGCTGTCGTAATCCCGGCGGCCCCGGACAGGCGCCATGGACAACGTCGCCTGCTCGGACAGTCCTGCTCGCACGGAGAGCACATTAAGTGCTCTCCGGCTCGT
>CAJMMD010000009.1 GCA_905214465.1 uncultured bacterium | reverse complement strand
AAAGGGCGGAGGCGGGGCATGCCCCGCCTCTTACACCACATCTCTGTGCGCTACCTGAGACCTCCGAGCACACCCCGTTTTTTCGCAACAAAATGCCTGATAAACTGGCATCAAAAGCCAGGTCTGCTCACAGGGTTCAGATTTTGCCGCATACTTCCGAATTGACGCTGGCATCGCACGGTCCAAAAGCACATTTCGACCAGGAGGATATCATGGACCTGACGCTATGCGGTCAATCCGCTTTTTACTATCACCGTATCCCGCCGCAGGTATTAGGGCTTTACCCCGCCATTAGCCTTGGCAATATGGATCGCAGATGTTGCGGCCTCGGAAGTCATGCAGTTGTAAAAGACCTGCTTCATGCACCGCTTCACAGGCTTGTATTCACTCGAGCACAATCCGGGTCGCGAAGCCTGTTTAAATCGCACCTCCTGACCCAAGAGCCGCCTCCCGGGTCGTTTAGGCAAACTGAACATGGATTTGATGTCACGTCGCCCGAGTTTACGCTGCTCAGCCTTGCTACGCAGGTCTCACGCAACCAGTTACTCATGGCTTGCCACGAGATGTGCGGCTCCTTTGCAGTGTTTAAGCCCTGCGAGCGAACGCAACAACAACTCGATGAAGCCATTTCGCTTAAGCTCATTCCACCCAACTGCGGTTGGGAGCGTGTTGTCGACACCAAGGGCAATGACACCAATTTGTGGAAGCGCCCGCCGCTCCTCAGCGCGGCGGATATCGCCGCGTTCGCCAAGCAGGCTGCAGGCCTGCGCGGCGTTAAACAACTGCGCTGGGCGGCCGAGCACATGACGGGGCAGACCGCCTCGCCCTTCGAAGTACAGACCTCCATACTTGTCTCGCTCCCCCGCAACGAGGGCGGCATGGGTATCAACATCGCAAACAACGTGCGCATCCCACTCAGCGACGCCGCGCGCTCACTGTATGACAAAACCTGCTGCTACGCCGATATCCTCATCGAGAGCAACACCGACAGCATGGGCGTCATCCTGGAATGCCAAGGCCGCTCCGCCCACGATGGCGAAGCCGCAAGTCTCTCCGATGCCGAGCGCACCACCGCCCTCACAAGCATGGGCTATGACGTTATCCAGATAACCTATGAGCAAATCAAAGACACGAAGAGCTTTAACAACATCGCCGAACTCATCCATAAAAAGGCAGGGCTCCCCTACATCCCAAAGACCGATCAGGAACGCACCACCGAAGATGCCCTGCGGCGGGAGCTATTGGTCGATTGGGATGAGCTGTTCGCCGTCAAGCCGGCCGGCTAGCAGCTAGCGATCAGGGGGACTGCGGGAACGTCAGAAGAGGCAACGCGAGTCGCAAAGCCCACCTCGGTCAGCTCGATGACCTCGGTAAACGTTGCATCGAAAAACTCCTCAGTTAGCAGGCGATACGGCGGATGATCGGGCTCGCCGGGGTTTTCGCGTACAATCTCGTGCATGACGCCGATGGTCTTGAGCACATACTCCTTATGGATGGGATACTGCCCAAAACGCGTCGCAGCGGTATACAGGCGATCGGTCGCACGCGGGATGGAAACAATGCCCAGCGTCTTGCCAAACCAGTCAAAGTCGCCTTGCTTTTTAATGCGGAACTCCTCGCACGGCTTGCCGCCGTGTGCTTCCAGATACTGGTTCACACGCGTGTTCCATACCGTGTCGGCCACCAGATGCGACCAGACGCCCAGCGTTAAATCGAGCAGTGACTGCGCCACATCTTCGGACGCAAGCGAGAACTCACAGGCGCTGGGACCGGCAACCGGCTCGGCATCCTTGTAGCGCTGGGGATAATGCACCCGATTGAGTCGCTCGCGCTCCTCGGCGATCGAGGTCGCGGCAGCCGGCGTACCAACAGGCGCCCCTTTGAGCAGCGGCGCCACATAGGTATCCCAGAACTCGTGCTCGCGCGGCTTAGGGATAGGCTCGGGCTTTGCAAAGTGCGTAATGCGGTACGGGATGGGATCGGCGATGCCAGGGACCATATAGCCCACGAAGATATCCGGAACCACGCAGCCAAACAAAAAGGCATTGCGGTCGCGCACGCTATTGGCAAGCGCACCGGTGCGCTCCAGCAAACGCTCCGTCTGAGCGATATGAATGTTCCAGCTTGGCATAGCCACCCCCATAAAAACCTGGATAACTATACCATCACGGCAAAGCCGCGCGGGCGGCTACGCACGCTCTACGCAGCAACTAGTCCGTAGCACCGCTTTCGGTCCCATACGACGGCGAAGGCGCCTCGACCACATGGTGATATCGATCGATATAGATTGCACGGGCACCCAGGCGTCGCACCAAATCCTGGTGATGTGTGCTCATCAAGACCGTCTTGCCCGCCGCGACGTAAGCCAGCAAGAAGTTAACCACGATGTCGCATGAATCCTCGTCGAGCCCATTGGTAGGCTCGTCGAGAACCAGGATATCCGGGTTCATCGACACCACCGCAGCCAGCGCAACGCGCTTCTTTTGCCCGCCCGAGAGCTGATAGGGCGAGGCATCGACCAGATCGGCAACCTGGAACAGCTTCATGGCATCGCGGACGCGGCGCTCGAGCTCGTCTGTCGGCAGCCCCATTTGAGCCGGGCCAAACGCGACTTCCTCGCCCACCGTAGCGCAAAAGAGCTGCGCATCGGCGTTTTGGAACACAAAGCCCACGCGCTGATGGAACCGCTGGGCCGTCGCGGAATCCTTGAGATATGCCGAATCGACCGTATGCCCGTCGAACAGGTACGCACCCGCGTCCGCAAGCTCAAGGCCGTTAATAAGACGCATGATTGTCGTCTTGCCGCAGCCGTTGGGACCTAGCAGGGCAACGAGCTCCCCACGGTTCACCTGCAGCGAAACGCCGTCGACCACCGTATGGCCCGCATAGGAAAACGCCACGTCGCGAAACTCGATGAGCGGCGTGGTCTCAACGCCGGCAGCACCGCTCGCAACCATCGCGTTATTCGTATCGTTTGCCAAAACGTTGCCCTTCCCTACTCACATCGACGGTTCGACCGTCCGCACTACAACACCGCGCACAACACGGCGAACAACGCCACAACGGCCGCATAAACCGCATCGCGCCAGCCAAAGCCGCTCAGTGCAGGCGCCGGATACACGCCGGCGAAGCCGCGGCACAGCATGGCCTCGTCCATCGCGCGGCTGCATTCCATCGCCTTGATAAACGTCATGCCCATGATACCCGCCAGCGAGTCGGTGCGCGAAAAACCCGCAGGCGCGGAACCGACGCTACGCAGCATGACCGATTCGCACAGATCGTGCGCTGTGCGTCCCAGCACCTCAATATGCTTGAGCGCCATATCAAACGTAAAGATGACCTCGTCGGGCAGGTGCAGCATTTTGAGCGCCGCCGACATGCGGCTCCAGGTAAGCGTCCACGAAACACCCAGCACCAGCGACACATTAATGAACGTCTTGAGCGCGATCTTGAGCATGGCGCCCGCGGCAGACGCGCCCAGCAGCAGGGCAGGCAGTGCCAGAACCACCGCAAGCCCCGTGGCGCCGAGCGCCGGTACAAAGGTCGCACGCAGCCCGCGAGCGGGGCGCACCGCGACCAACACCAGCGCGATAGCCGCCATCAGCATCAGGTACAGCGGGCTCTGCGTCAGACACACGCACAGGACGCAGACGAACATCCCCACCAGGCGCACCGGAGCCGAAACGCAAGAAAGGGCGCGGTCGACCATCGACCCGCCCTCGTGCGCGCCTCCACCCAGGCGAACCCGCTCAAGCAGGCTCGCCAGGTGCAGGACGTTCTTTTGCATCACACGATGCCGAGCCCCCGCGGGCTCGTAACGCTGCTCGACCGCAAGCCAGCTAGGCAGCTCGGCTATTGCCATGAGCACCGCTTTCCTTGACCGTCAGCGAGATCAGACGGAATGCGATGGTGAGCACCGCCACGCCAATCACGCCCGAAAGGATATACATGGTAGCCTGGCCGGCAAAGCCAAGGCCTTGCTCCTCGGAATAGGCCTGCAGATAATCGCCCGTGGGCAGGGCATCGGCAAAGGTCGGGGTATCGAGACCGACCGAAGCCTGCAGGCTGTCATCGCCAGCCTCTTGAACGGCGGTCGCGGCGCCCTCGGCGTCCCACTCACCCCAGGCGTCACCCGTGGCCAGCAGGCCCAGCGGTGTTGCTACGACAAGCACGGCAACCAGGATGAGCGTGGGGACCAGCGAGGTCTTCTTGGCGGCAACGCCCTCGGCAGCAAGTTGGCCATCGACGGCCTCGGGCCCGACAATGATGCTCGGCGCCGTCTTCTTAATGAAACCGTAGATCGCGGCCGTCGCCACGCCCTCGATCACGCCGGCAACCAGCATATGCGGGATCAACATGGCCGGAATAGCCACGGACAGCGGGAAGGGGCAGTACAGCGGCGCGCCCGAAGCATTGGTAAAGAGCATCGGCTGAATACCAAACTCGATTGCCGCGCACAGGGCCGCCAGGCACAGGCCGACCCAGCCGCTTACGATGGCAGAAACTGAGGTGCCCCAGCTCTTGTCGTGCAGACGGCTGTTGAGCGCACGGAACACGATAGCAGCGACAAACGGCAGCACAAAGGCCATGTTAAAGCAGTTGGCGCCAAACGACAGAACGCCGCCGTCTCCAAACAGCAGCGCCTGCAGCGCCAGCGCGACCGAGACAGCGATAGCCGCAGCCTCGGGGCCCAGCAGCAACGCGATGAGCGCGCCGCCAACAGCGTGACCAGTGGTGCCACCGGGCAGCGGCACGTTGAACATCATGAGCAAGAAGGAGAACGCGGCGCAAATGCCCAAGAACGCCATATGCTCGCGATCGAGCGTGGCGCGCACCTTTTTGATGCAGTGGACCCATACGGGCACCATCGCCACCGCCATGACGGCATCGGTCTGCGGGGACAGGTAGTTGTCTGGAATGTGCATATACGCCTCCCGGTTGTCGGCGCACAGAATTGCAACGCCGCTTGAATCACCTTGCCAGTGTTACGCATTGCCAGATTCGTAACACGCCGCGGGCTATCATAGCAAAACGGCGCGCTGCCGACAAAGCAGCACGCCGTTATGTAATGCGTGTGTCATATATGCAGGCTCAGCGATGCCTTTTCCGAACACCGCGGTCACGCAGAGCCCACAGCAACCGCCATCAGGCCCTACGCTCCCAGCGCAAGTCCTAGCCGCGGACCTCGCCGTTCACACCCTTGCACACCTTGGTGACGATCTTCTGGTGCGCCTTCTCGACCTCTTCGCTGGTGAGCGTGTGGTCGTCGGAGCGATACGTAAGCGCGAAGGCCATGGACTTCTTGCCCGCACCGATGCGGATGGGATCGCGGTAGACGTCGAACAGGCGCACGCCCTCGAGCAGCTTGCCTCCGGCACTCGTAATACGACGCTCAAGATCCTCGCAGGTCACAGTGTTGTCGACCACGATAGCGAGGTCGTGCTCAACGGCCGGGTACTGCGAGAACTCACGGTAGTTCTCCTGGTTGCGGGCGCCCTTGATCAGCTTGTCCAGATCGAGCTCAAAGGCAACGACGACCTCGTCAATGCCCATAGCCTCGCGTGCCTCGGGGTGGATCTCGCCAACCCAGCCCAGCACGGTACCGCCCGAGAGCACCTCGGCAGCACGACCCGGCTGCAGGAAGGCATAGCTCTCGCCCTCGACGGGACGGAAGCGAACCTTCTCGATGCGCAGCTGGGCGAGCAGCTCCTCGACAATACCCTTGCCAAAGAAGAAGCGCAGCTTGCGGTACTTCATGTTCCAGGACTGCTCGCTCCACTGGCCCGAGAGCACACCCGCCACGGACTTGGTCTCCTTGGGCAGGCTGGCGTTCTCGCGACCGTGGAACAGGCTGCCGACCTCGTACAGGTGCACGTTGGGCGTGCCGTGGGCCTCGTTATAGGCCACGGATTGCAACAGGCCCGGCAGCAGCGAACGACGCATCTCGGTCTGCTCGGCTACCAGCGGGTTCATGAGCACCACGGGGCAGCCGCGGCCCTCGGTGGACATGCCGATCTTCTCCAGGTCGCCCGGGGCGGCAAAGCCAAAGGTCGTGGTCTCGTTGAGGCCGCAGGCGCGCAAGATCTCGCCGACCTTGCGGGTGAGCTTCTGCTCGCGGGTCAGGCCGCCGATGTGGTTCTTGGCAGCCGGGATGGTCGCCGTCACGCGGCCCATGCCCCACAGGCGCAGAACCTCCTCGATCAGATCGATCTCGCGCGGCAGGTCGGGGCGGAAGCTCGGCGGAGTGACCATAAAGTCCTCGCCGTCGCACTCGACGGCGCAGCCCAGGCGGGTGAGCGAGCGCTCGATAAAGTCGGGCTCGATGTCAGCACCGCAGATGGCGTGCACGCGGGCCAGGCGCAGCTTAATGCTGTCGATGGTCTTGGGCGCGGGGAACACGTCGATGTAGCCGGGAGCAACCTCGCCGCCGGCGATCTCCTCGATGAGCGCGCACGTGACGTTGGCGACATCCACGCAGCCGGTCTCGTCGACCTGGCGCTCAAAGCGAATGGAGGCGTCGGAGATCAGCGACAGGTCACGGCTGGTGTGCGAGGTGCGACCGGCGTTGAAGCAGGCGCTCTCGACCATCACGTCGACGGTGTCGTCCTCGATCTCGGAATCCATGCCGCCCATAACGCCGGCCAACGCCACGGGGCGCTCGCCGTCGGTGATGAGGCCCATGCCGGCGTCGAGCACACGCTCCTCGCCGTCGAGGGTCGTAAACTTCTCGTCCTGCTGGGCAGCGCGAACCACCACGCGACGCCTGCCCTCGCGCTCGGCAAAGGTGGACAGGTCAAAGGCGTGCAGCGGCTGACCGGTGAGCATCATCACATAGTTGGTGATGTCGACGATATTGTTGTGCGGGCGCACGCCCAGGGCGTTAAGGCGCTTGACCATCCAGTCGGGCGACGGGCCAACCTTCACGTTGCGCACGATGCGGGCGACATAGCGGTCGCACAGGCCCTCGTCGGCAATCTCGACGGAAAGCTCGTCGTCGGTCGCGCGGCCAGTCTCCGCCTTGATGGCGGGCAGATCAACGTGGAAATCGCGATCGAAGATGGCACCGGTCTCGCGGGCCATGCCGATCATGGACAGGCAGTCGGGACGGTTGGGCGTGATCTCGCAGTCGAGCACGGTGTCGCTCGAGCCCACGTACTCGGCAAACGGCATGCCGCAGGGCGTATCCTCGGGCAGGATCATGATGCCGGAGTGGTCGCCGCCCAAGCCGAGCTCGCGCGCGGAGCAGTTCATGCCCATGGACACGACGCCGCGAAGCTTGCTCTTCTTGATCTTGATGTCGCCGGGCAGCTCGGCGCCGATCATGGCCGTGACGATGTGGTCGCCGGCCTCAAAGTTCTGCGCGCCGCAGACAATCTGCAGCGGGGCGGGGTTGCCGTCGGCGTCGAGGTTCTTGTCACCCACGTCGACCGAGCACACATACATGTGGTCGCTATCGGGGTGCGGGGTCTTGGTGAGCACCTGGGCGGTCACCACGTGGTCGAAGGACTCGCCCACGGTATCGATCGCCTCGACCTCGGTGCCGGTACGGATATATTCGTCCGAAAGGGTCTTGGGATCCTCCGGAATATCGATCATGGTCTTGAGCCAGTCGTAAGAAACGCGCATCTAACTGGTCTCCTTTCATAAATGCGGCTTTGAGCCAAAAACTGCAACGGAGACGGGTTTTCCAAGTGCCGCAGATTGCCTTGAAAGAGGAGGGCCGCGTACTTAGGTACGCAACCGACGATTGAAAGGCAAGGTGCGGTGCTTGGGAAAGCCGCCGGGCCTAGAACTGATTTAAGAAGCGCATATCGCCCGTCATGAGCGTTCTGAGGTCGGGCAGGTCGTAGCGCAGGGCCGCGACGCGCTCGGCGCCAATGCCAAAGGCGAAGCCGGTGTACTTCTCGGGGTCGATGCCGCAGTTGATGAGGACGTTGGGGTCGACCATGCCGCAGCCCAGGATCTCGATCCAGCCGCTGTGCTTGCAGAAGTTGCAGCCCTTACCGCCGCACACGTGGCAGCTCACGTCCACCTCGCAGGAAGGCTCGGTGAAGGGGAAGAAGTGCGGGCGGTAGCGCGTCTTGCGGTCCTCGCCAAACATGCACTTAACAAAGTAGTCGAGCGTGCCCTTCAGGTCGCCGAAGGTGATGCCCTCGTCGACGACCAGGCCCTCGATCTGGTTGAACTGCGGCAGATGGCAGGCATCGGCTGTGTCGGGACGGTAAACGGTGCCCGGACAGATCATGTAGATGGGCGGCTTTTGCGACTCCATGGTGTGGATCTGCACGCCCGAGGTCTGGGTACGCAGCAGCACGTCGGACTCACCGTGGGCGTGAGCCTCGGGGTGCGCGACGCTGCCGGGGTTGTTGTCGACCACGTAGAACGTGTCGCGGGCCGAGCGGCTCGGGTGATCCATGGGCGCGTTGAGCGCGGTAAAGTTGTAGTAGGAGGTATCGACCATGGGGCCGGACTCGACGGTATAGCCGATGCCGCAGAAGATGTCCTCGGCCTCCTCGATGATCTGCTTGATCAGGTGCTGGTGACCGATCTGCGGACGGACGCCCGGCAGCGTGATGTCGACGGCATCGTGCTCGAGCGCGTGCTTGAGGGCGGCGGCCTTCATCTCGGTAGAGCGCTCGTCGAGCATGCCCTCGATCAGCTGGCGCATCTCGTTGGCGCGCTTGCCCATGACGGGGCGATCCTCGGGGGCGAGCTTGCCCATCATGCGCATCAGGCCGGTGATGCGGCCCTTGCGGCCGAGCAGTGCAACGCGCGCGGCCTCGAGCTTCTCGGCGTCCTCGGCGCTCTCGACGAGCTCCTTGGCCTCTTCCTCGAGTTTGACCAGATCATCAATCAGACTCATGTCTTCCCTTTCGTCTCTCGCGCATTCGCTTGCCGGGACGACCGATGCCGCTTGGCGCTGCGAAAACGCGGCCCGGTTCGGTAACAAAAAACCGCCCTCGGGCATGTGCATTGCCCAAGGACGGTTGAATTCCGCGGTACCACCTTGTTTGACCCGGCGGATGTCTAGCCCGCCGCGCCCACTCTGTGCCCCTTGTCGCGAGGCTCACGGCTTCCCTACTGAGGCTTCGCCGCCACTGGCCGCGCGTCCGTTGAGGTCGCTGCTCGGGAGTGAACGCTTGGCCCTTGTCACCGCAGGAAGGCTTGCAGCCCATGACCTTCCCTCTCTTGCCGGCGACGCGGCGGGCAAAACCCTCTCCGTCAACGCATTGGGCTATAGGATAACACATTTCGCGAGCGCATCGCCGCGTTCCGTTTTGTTCGCGCTGGGTACAAGGCAGGTAGCTGTGCAAACTGGCCGCGCACCCGCCTGCGGCGCTCGGCCTGCGAGATTAAGGATACGGTATGGGAAAGAAACTCGATAAGAAGGCCAAGGCCGCCGTGGCAAAGGCTGCCAAGGGCGTCAAGGCTGCTAAAGTCGACAAGGCCGTCAAAAAGTTCCGCAAACTCGAGGGCAAGCTGTGGACTCGCGAGTACCTGCTCAAGATTGCCGAGTTCGATGGAGCGACGATTGCTCCTGCCAACGGCGCTGCCGCCCGTGTCGACGCCATGGGCACGCTTGCCGGCGAGCATCACAAGCTGCTGACCAGCGAGAAGTCCGTTGAACTCGTACGCTCGTTAGCGCGCGAGACGGTTGCAGGCGGACATGTAGACGACCCGCAGCTGCTCGACGAGATCCGCGTGCTCAGCCGCGACCAGTGCGAGGCCAGCGCCATCCCCACCGAGGAGGCCGAGGCCTGGACCAGGCTCACCTGCGAGGCAGACGCCGTGTGGCACAAGGCCAAGACGGCCAATGACTGGGCGAGCTTTGAGCCCTATGTGGACAAGATCGTCGACAAGCTCAAATATCAGGCCGAGCTCATGGATCCCAAGCGCGACCCGTACGATGTTTGGCTCGACCAGTACGAGCGCGGGCTTTCCGCAAAGAGCTTCGACGCGTTTTGCGACGAGGTCAAGGCCACGGTCGTGCCGATCGTGCACGCCATCGGCGAGCGCGGCCAGCAGCCTGATGCCGACTTTTTGCACGCCCGCGTACCCGAGGCCGCCCAGCGCGCCATGAGCTTCGACCTCATGAAGCTCGTCGGCCTGGACCTGGACGACACCACACTTGCCTTTACCGAGCACCCGTTTAGCGAGGGCTTTGCCGTGGGCGACGCGCGCATCGCGACGCACATCTACGAGGACGACTGTATCTCTAACGTCTACAGCATCATCCACGAGGCGGGACACGCCATGTACGAGCTGGGCGTCAATCCTGCCTATGCGCGCACCTGCCTGGAGGGCGGCACTTCCATGGGCATCCACGAGAGCCAGAGCCGCTTCTTTGAGAACACCGTGGGCCGCAGCCGTGCCTTTATGGGACCGCTGCTCGAGGTGCTGCGCCGCCACGCGCCCGAGGTCTACGGCGACGTCGACGAGGACACGCTCTACCACGCCGTGAACATCGCGCAGCCGTCGCTGATCCGCACCGAGGCCGACGAGCTCACCTATCCGCTGCACGTTATGGTGCGCTACGAGATCGAGCGCATGCTGTTTGCCGGCGAGGCCACAGCCAAGGATATCCCCGCGCTTTGGAATCGCTTCATGGATGAGTACCTGGGCATTCCCGTTCCCGACGACACGCGCGGCTGCCTGCAGGATACGCACTGGAGCGGCGGTTCGTTTGGCTACTTCCCCACCTATGCGCTGGGCAGCGCCTACGACGCCATGTTTGTGCCGGCCATGTGCCGCGACGGTGTCGACCTCAACGGCGCCTGCGCGAGCGGCGACCTGACACCTGTCCGCGCCTGGCTGGGCGAGCACATTTGGCAGTGGGGCCGCGCCAAGGACGCGCCGGAGCTCATCAAGGGCGCCTGCGGCATGGCGTTCGATGCCCGCTACTACTGCAGCTACCTGCAGGACAAGTTCACCACGCTGTACGAGCTGTAAGGCATAACCGACACGCCAACGCAAAGGGGACGCCGCGGAACCAATCCGCAGCGTCCCCTTTTTTCACCCAATAACTAGGTACCCAATGACTAGTTCGTTGACGCTAGTGTCTTGGCAACGTCAGCGAAAACGACCCCAAGCGAGCAAGGTGACGTGAAATGAAAGGGCGCTGACCTTCTGGTCGCGCCCTTGAAATTGAACGTCAGATTGCCGCTTGGGGTCGTTTGCAGCGTCGAGCAGTTACGCGGTTTGGTAAAACCGCGTAACTACAGAGCCTCGAGCGCGTTGGCGATGCGCTTCATGGCGGCGTCGGCGGCGGCTTGGTCGGGGGCTTCGGCCAAAACGCGGATCACCGACTCGGTTCCGCTCTTGCGCACCAGTACGCGGCCCTCGCCTGCCAGCGCGGCCTCGGCCTCGGCGATGGCATTCTGCACGCCCATGTTCTCGAGCGCGGCGTCCTTGTCCGCCACGTGCACGGCCACCTGCGCCTGCGGCAGCAGCTTGCACGGAGCCGTGAGCTGCGAGAGCGTCTCGCGCTCGGCACGAATCACTTCCATCACGCGCAGCGAGGTCATAATGCCGTCGCCCGTGCGCTCGATATCGCCAAAGATCGTATGGCCCGTCTGCTCGCCACCCAGGCTGTAGCCGCCCTCGCGCATCTTGGCATACACGTGACGGTCGCCCACGCCGCTGGTCACGGCGCTCAGACCGGCAAGCTCCAGCGACTTGACCAGGCCAAAGTTGCTGGCAATCGTCGGCACCACGGTACCGCCCGAGAGTCGCCCGTGCTTGTTCAGATACACGCCGCACACGTACAGGATCTGGTCGCCGTCTACCACGCGACCGCGCTCATCCACGGCCAGGCAGCGGTCGGCATCGCCGTCGTAGGCAAAGCCCACGTCCAGCCCCTGCTCCACCACGTGGCGCTGCAGGCGCTCCATATGCGTGGAGCCGCAGTCGACGTTGATGTTAAAGCCATCGGGCGCGGCGTTGATCACGCGCACGTCGGCACCCAGTGCGTCGAACACCGGCTTGGCCACCGAGGAAGCCGAGCCGTTGGCGCAGTCAATACCGATCTTGACGCCCTGCAGCGAAAAGTTCGCGCTGGCGATGAGCGAGGCAATATAGCGGTTGCGACCCTGCATGTAGTCCACCGTGGCGCCAATGTGGTTGCCCGTTGCCAGCGGTACCTCGCTCTTGCCATCGATGTAGTCCTCGATGAGCTCCAGTACGTCCTCGTCCATCTTAAAGCCGTCGCTGTTGACGAGCTTAATGCCGTTATCGCAAAACGGGTTGTGGCTCGCACTGATCATGATGCCGCAATCGAAGCAGCCCTCCACGGTCTGATGCGCCACGCCCGGCGTGGGGATCACGTGCAGCATATAGGCGTCCACACCGCTCGCGACCAGGCCGCTCACCAGCGCCGCCTCGAACATATAGCTCGAGCGACGGGTGTCCTTGCCCACGATCACGCGCGCCTTGCGCTCGCGGTTGGCGCCGTAATACCAGCCCACAAAACGGCCAATCTTATAAGCGTGCTCTACCGTCAGCCCAACGTTGGCCTCACCGCGAAAGCCGTCGGTGCCAAAGTACTTCATGCGCTCTCCTTACAAAATAGGGGCGAACAGATTGCCTGTCCGCCCCAAAATGGTACTCGATTATCTGCGCTACCAGAAAAACCCTACGCCGACGCGCCGTCGCGAGCCGCCTGGCATGTAGGAGTCTGACGCAGCGTAAGCGGCTTGTCCCCCGCCTCGGCCGACGTGGTCAGCGTATACGTGATCGTCGTCGTCTCGCCAGCATGCAGGTCAACGGTGCCCGAATAGAAGGGGATTCCATGCCACGTAGCGGCGCCAAGACCAAACTGGGTGCCCTCAACCGTAAGGTCACTGATGTTGCCGCCCGTCGGGGCAAACAGTGAGACATTCAGACGCTCGTCGTCGCGCGCGGCATCGGGCGCGCTCGCCGCGACGTAGTCGGGCAGCTTGCCGGCCTCCTCCTGCGTCATGATGTTCGTCAGGGTAACGGCGATGCGATACGAGCATGTGCCGTCGCCGTTCTTGATGCCCTGGCCAATCTGCGTGTCGGCGTTCAGATACCAGTCGAGCTTGGAGAAGCTCAGGTTGTTAAAGTAAACGCCGGCAACGGGATCGGCACTCGGATCATCCGGATCGGGCAGCGAAGCGTCAATGCCCGTCTCTTTGATGGCATTCTGCTCATCATCGTTTCTCATCCAAGCGATCAGGCGGCCCTCTTCGGCACCGCGCTCAACGGCGCTGACAAGCTTCGTAACATCGACATCGCCGATACCGCCAAGGATCTTGTCGAAGGCAGCGCTGGCGACGGATGCAAAGATGCCGTCAGACTCCTCGACCGGATAGTTCCAGTACACATCGTGCATGAGGACCTTTGCGGCGTTGGTGCCGTCGACAACCGTTCCGTCGGGCAGTGACACGTTACCGACCAGGCCCAGCAGATACTGCAGGAACACCGGGTCGATACCGATGACGCCATCAAC
This sequence comes from uncultured bacterium, assembly GCA_905214465.1. Taxonomy (GTDB): domain Bacteria; phylum Actinomycetota; class Coriobacteriia; order Coriobacteriales; family Coriobacteriaceae; genus Collinsella. Next base: position 63,857 of record CAJMMD010000009.1, on the reverse strand, counting down.
GTCCTGTCCATACTGGGACTTCCACAGCGCGGCGACACGCTGCGAGTTGCGGGGCCAATCAGGCGAATAGGTATTGCCCGAGTTGTACAGGTTACTGTGGTTGCCGAACAGCGCCTCATCCTCTTCGTCGACGCTCTCGACTGCCTCATCCTCGCTGAGTCCAATGCGGGGAACAAACTCGCCAATCGACATCTGGCCGTCAGTGACCGAAATCAGGCCCTGCGAACCGCCAAAGCCGCCGCAGGCACGAATCTCGACGTTGTTCATAGCGTACACAAGGTAGCTGCGCGTCTGGCCGTTGGCGCCGAGCATCTGGGGAAGGACGGGGGCGACCTTCTCTGCCGCGTCAACCGCGCCGTTGAGGGTGGCAAAGCCGTCCTTGGCCTTATCGACCAGCTCGGTCACCTGGGAAATATGAGTATCGCCAATGCCCTGGACCTTCTCGTTGGCGCTCTTGAACACCTTCGAGCTATCGGAAAGCGAATCGGCAACGGCCTGCAGCGCGGACACGTTAATCATGCCGTTCTGGAACAGCTTGCCGGGCGTGGCCTGCGAAAGGTTGTCGGCCATGGGAACCAGCGCGTTGCTCGAGACATCGGACAGGGCGTCGATCATGGTGCGGGCCGCATTGATGTCGCTGCCATACACCGGGATAAACGAAGCCGCCGTCCACAGCGGGCTCGAGGTCTCCGCCTTCATGCTGTCGCAAAGCTCATCAATCTTCTTCGCGTCGTCAGGCAGCGTCGAAAAATCGCCCGACGTGACCTTGTCCTTAAGGCCACCGACGATCTCGACAGCCTCCTTCGCTTCGCTCTTTACGGTCTTTGCCGAGTTAAGCAGCATAAAGCCGCTTGCGCCAAGCGCAACGAAAAGCACCGCGACCACAGCGGCAATAATGGCGCCAGTATGACGCTTTTTGCGCTCGCCCTTGCGATGGCGATGACGGACCAGACCGTCAGAGGTCGAACTCGACGAAGCGTCGCTACCGTAGTTCAAGCCAAAATCGTAATAATCTTCCTTGGAACCCGAGCCCGCAAACTCGGCACCGCTATCATCCAGGCGGGCGAACGTGCCAGTCTCGGAGGCGCCGGTGTAAATCGTGCCAAGGTTACCCGTAAGTCCCGCACCACCGGCAGAGAGAGTATTGTTGTCGGCCTTGCCGGCATTAACGTTGCCGGCGGCATTCGCGGCGTTGGCAGCACCTGCGTTGTTCGCAGGTACCGAAGGAGCCCCGCTCGGCTGCGACGCGGAGGTTGCACCGCCCGCAAAGACACTCCCTCTTGCACGGCCGGTCTTTTTTGCCTTTTGAGACTGCTCGTACAGAGCGGTAAACATCGCCGTCTCGCCCGGGGACACGCGCTTACCGGAACCGCCCTGTCCAGCGCCGCCCGGCGTGCCGGCCTTACCAGCCCCGTTCGGACGCGGCGGAACTGCAGGACGGCCGCTATCGCTGCCCTTAAAGTGATTACCAGCCATAAAGAAATCCTCGCAATTGAGTCGCAATGAAAAAGTCCATAACGTTACTAGTTTATGGCATTTTGAGCATCGACAGCTAAACTCCAGACACGGACGTCAATTGGCGAAAATGCGGCACAACACCTTTTCTGTCTTGGCGGCGGCGTCAACTACACCGTGAGGAACATCATCACGATGATCATGGCAAAGCCGATAAGGTCGGTCGGCAAAAACACCGTGCCCAGCATAACGGCGCTGGTGATGGTCGCCGAAACCGGCTCCACAGTTCCGATGAGGCTCGCACGCACCGAGCCGATGTCCTTAACGCCCTGCATATAGAGCATGTAAGCAAAAAACGAGCCGATAACCACGAACACCGCGAGCGCCTCGACGCCGGCAGCGTCGAGCGCCGGCATATGCGCCCAGGGCTGCACGAAGACACACGAGACCACGCCCGCCGTGAGCATTGCCGAGCCCGTGACGATGGGGCTGCCGTATTCGGGCAGGATCTTGGCGGGAATCACCGCCATGCATGTAGCGCTGACCGCACACATGAGACCCGCGATCAGACCGAGCGGCGAGATATTCAGGCTGGTGGGGTCGCCACCGGTGGCGATTAAAAAGGTTCCACCCAGAGCCAAGCCAATGCCGATGACTTCGCGAGTACGCGGCATGCGGCGATCGGTCACGCAGGTGTAGCCCATGATGATAACGAGCTGCAGGCACTGGAGCACCGTCGCGGTTCCGGCGTTCGTCAGGCGCACGGCCGATAGATAGCAAAACTGGTTGAACAGCAGGCCAAAGGCGGTAAAGAGCAGCAGCTGCTTGCGATCGGCGGGTGTGGTCCAGAGCTTAACCAGGCGCTCGCGGTCGCGCGTAACAACCACGGCCATAAAGAGTAGACCGGCGAGAATCTGACGCACGCTCATAAGCCACAAGGTGTCGACGTGGTAGGTATCGAACAGAAAGCTCGCGCTGGTGCCCGAGAAGCCCCAAAACGAACCGCCCACCAGCGTAGCCAAGACGCCCGTGATCATCTTGCGCGTCGAAGCGCTGTTCAGGCGGTCGCGCCATGCGCGACGGGTGTTGCGGCTGAGCTCGTCGGTTCCCTCCGGAACGACAAAATCGGACGCAGCCGTCATCGGCACCGATGCCTTCGCATTAGCATGTTCTGCCGAGCGCTCCCGTTTCATTCCACTCCCCAAAAACATATGGCAATAAAGCGTCCAAACTGTAGCACGAATATTGGTATGAAATAGCAGATGATGCGGAGCATCTGCGAGCGTCCAAATTACAGGGACGAAAGGCACCGATGAGCTATGCCGAGCGGTTGGAATCGCCTGGGGCGCCGGAATCGGCTTCCGCACTTTCATCGGTATGGTCACCGTCGTTCTGCTCCTTGACGCCGTCCCGGCCTTCCTGCTCGCGGCGACGTTTTTCGCGAATCTGCTCCACGGCTGCGCGCAGGGCGGCCTCGTCCTCGGCGCGTGCCACCTCTTGCGTTGTCTTGACCATATGGCGAATCTCGAGCACCAGCAGCACGATCAGCGGCACCACGATAAGCGGAAAGAACAGCAGCGGATTGGTGAGCAACGAGACCACCACGCCCAGCCCCGCCGAGACAAAGACCACGCGCCCCACCACGTCGGCGGCGGGCACGGGCGCAGCATCCTCGACCGGATTGGCATCGCCCTTGGTGTGGTAGACCGGCGTGCCGTCGGCCGCATCCTCCACGGCAACGATGCGATGCGTGTTGAGCGAACCCTCCAGCGCGTCATCGGACGAATGGAAGGTGATGATGTCGCCGACCTGGTAGGCCTGGCTGTTGTCGGTATCGACGACGATAAACGAATGCACGGGAATCGCCGGCTCCATCGAGCCGGTCAGCGTACGCATAAAGCCATAGCCCATGATGGTGGGGATCTCACCAGCGGGCGTGAACACCGTGCGCAGCAGCACCACAAAGGCGACCAGGATCACCACGGTCGCCAACACGTTGATCACGCGGAGCACGTGCTTCATCACTTGTCGGCGTCCTTTGCGGAAGGCTCGACGTCAGTGGCGTCAGATGCCGAAACGCCGGTCTCATCTCCCTCAACGGTCGTGGCGACATCGCCCTCGGCGGCCTCTCCGCGCAAGCGAGCCAGCAGATAGCGCGACAGGCTGTTGCCCTCGGCACGGCGCTCGGCGCGGGCGCGATCGCGCTCGGACTGCTCCAGCTCGTGTGCCAACGAGTCCAAGCGTTGCTGCATCTCCGCGCGGGCGGCCTCGAGCTCGCGCTCGTGCGCAGCCTTGGCGGCGGCGAGTTCCTGCTCAATACGCTCCCCTGCCTCGAGCTTGGCTGCGGCGGCACGCGCGTCGGCGTCGGCACGAGCCTCCTCGGCGGCACGCGCGGCGGCATCGCGCTCGGCAGCGGCAGCGGCGACCTTCTCGCTGGCATCCACCGTAGCCTGCTCAACGGCAGAATCGGCGGCAGCACGGGCGGCGTCGATCGCAGCATCGGCGGCCTGCTGGGCGGCGGCAACCTTCTCCTCGGCCGCGGCAACGGTGTCGGCGAGCTTCTGCTCCGCCTCGGCCGCGGCGACGTCGGCAGCCTCCTGCGCGGCACGGGCATCGCGCTCGGCCGCCAGCCGCACTTCCTCGATCTGCAGCCCGGCGGCATCAAGCTTGGCATGCAGTGCAGCCGCTTCCTTGGCAGAGGCCTTACGCACGGCGGCGAGCTCGGCCGCAGCAGCGTCCTTGGCGGCCTGCAGCTCGGCAGCGTCGGCAGCCGTCTTGGCGGCCAGGGCCGCAGTAGCGTCGCTCTTAACCTGCGCGACTTGAGCGGCAGCGGCCTGCTCGGCGGCAGCAACCTTGGCGTCCGCGTCGGCACGGGCGGCCGCGACCTCGGCATCGGCCTCGGCACGCATCTGCGCCAACTGCGCCGCCGCGGTCTCACGCGCCTCGACAGCGTCGGCCTCGGCAGCTTTCTTGCCCGCCTCGACATCCTCCAGCGAACCTTGCAGCTCCTCAACATCAGCCTCGGCCATCTGAGCGCGCTGCGTCAACGCCAGCTCGCGCGTCTTTGCCTCGTCCAGCTCGTCGGCCAGGTCGTCGCGCTCGTCGGTCAGCGCATGGGCCTGCACCTTCCAGGATTTCACCTGGCCCTGCAGCTCCTCGATCTGCTCGCGCGCCTCGGCCAGCGCCTGCTCGGCGTCGAGCTGGGCCTGCGTGACCTCCTCCACAAACACGCGGCGGACCTCGACGTCGGGCAGGTCGGGGCTATCGACCTGCACCTCCTTGATCTCTTTAATAAACTTGGGCGCCACCGGTGCGTGTTGCACGCTCTCGAGTTCCTGCAGGTTGCGCTCGTCGTCGGTCAGGCTCTTAAAGACGGCGTAATTGTTGATGAGGTTGGTGTACATCTGCACCATGTACTCGTCATCGAACGCCAGCGCCTGCTGCTGCACGTCGATGTTGTAGCCCACCTTGTCGTAGCGCTCCATAAACTGCCACAGCTGGTAGCACTTGCGGTAGTTGGGGTCCTTCATGATGAGGTTGGTGCGCTGGATGGGGCTGCGGACCGCGCTGCACCCGTTCATGATCTGGCAGAACGACGCGCCACGCAGCGCCATGACCAGACGGCGCACGCGGTCGATGCGCATAAAGACATCCATGTTGTCGGCATCGTTCTCGGCAAAGCTCTGACGGTTTTTGACCGTCATCTCGACGTTGTACTCGATCTCTTCGTACGCGTCGTCGATCTTGCTGTGCATCTTAAAGCGGTTGCGAATCTCGTTGCCCGTCGACCAAAAGATCACGTCGGTGCGCTTGTCTACAAACGTCAGCAGACGCTGAATCAGGTGGTAGATAAAGCGGTTCTCGTACAGGTCGTACGTCTCGACGGTATTGACGTTGAGGATGCGCGTAGGGTGAACGCCGCCGTCCTCACTCGGCGCCAAAAACTGCGTGTTCTGGCTCAGATGACGGACGCTGTCGGCGCTGATCTTTTTAGCGAGCGAGACCGGCACCACCTCTTCCTCGGTGGTGATAAAGCGGCGCGGCTTTTCGATAATGGTGTTGATGGCGTCGAGTGAGTCCTCGATCATGCTGATCCATTCCTCGTCCACCACCTTGACGAGCTCCTCGCGCTGCTGCTCGATCGTGGTGCCCGAGGCCTGCGCCATCTCAAACAGATAGCGAAAGTAGCGGCTGTCCTCCTGGATGGGCTCCATCTGCTCGGAGAAGCTGGTATAGAGGTCCTGAATGGTCTCGGACATGGGTTACTCCATAGATTGGATCGATCGGTAAGGGGCGTGGCGACGTCACACAGGGCAAACGCTACTGATTGTCTTGTCCCACGCCCCGCGCTTACGGCATTAGTAGAAGTTCTGGATCCGCTGCAGATACATGACGGAATCGGGCAGGCCGCCCTCGCCAAAGGTCTTCTCGATGTACTCGATCAGGCCCTTCATCTCGTCGCGCACAAAGCTCACGTTCATGGACTCAAACTTCTTGAGCACCTTGCGGGCGATGATGTAGTCCATGCCACCCAGCTCGGTGCCGCCGCACGCCACGTACACGGGGATAAAGTCGTACATCTGCTTGATGATACGGTTACCAAAGGCCAGCTTAAAGCGGGTCTGCAGGTACTGGTCCAGCTTGTGCATCTTCTGGAGCAGCTCCTCGTCAATCACGTACTCGACCTTGGCCTTCTGGAACAGATACTGCAGATGCTCGGCCGTCACGTGCACGCGCTCGTGCGGCTCGCACTCAAACGCATCGGCGCGCTCGTTGAGCTCGATGGGAATCGCGCGGTCGTACACCTTGTCCGTGATGGTAAAGGTGGAGTCGTCGTTGTTGGCCGTGCCGATAAACCACAGGCTGTCGGGAATGGTGAGCTTGCCGTCGTGCAGGCCTTTGGGGTCGGCGGCCCACTGGGTAGGCACCAGATCGAGCACCCACTCGTCGTGGCTGGGCATCTCGAGCACCGACAGGATCTCGGCAAAGTAGTACTCCACGCGGGCGAGGTTCATCTCATCGAGCACGATCATGGACGGGTCTTGGCGAAGCCCCGCCTCGTACACGGCGCGGAGGAACTCGGTCTCGTTAAAGCGCTTGGAAAACTCGTTAAAGTAGCCCAGTACCTCGGTGCGATCGCGAAAACTCGGCTGCACCGACACGATGGTCGCGGGGTTATCCAGATAGCGGCTAAAGCTGTAGGGCAGCGAGGTCTTACCAGTACCCGAGATGCCCTCCAGGATCAGTAGCTTGGAGGCGGCCATGCCGGCCACAAAGCGGCGGATGACCTCAGGCGTGTAGTAGAGCTTCATCTGGCTGCAGGCGAACGCGCGGAAGCTGTCGACAAAGTCCTCCAGCGAGATGGCATCGTCGTAGGCCGGCGATTCCCAGTCGCGGTACTTAAGGTCCACAAGGGACAGCTTGGGGAAGCGGTTGGCCTGGGCGATTTCTTTTTCCTCGGCAAGAGTCTTGGCCTCGACGGTGGCCTTGGCCATGGCGGCCGCGGCGTCCTTGACGCCCTCGCCATCGAGCGCGAGCGACGCGTTGCCCGACATGACGGCCGTCGCCGCGACGCCCTCGCCCGCAGGCGCACCCGCGGCGGCGCCCACCACGTTGCCCACCGTGGGCAGGTGGTCGTCAGCCAAGGCCGAGGCGCCCACGTACGGAATCTGCTTGGTGCCGCCCATGGCATTGACCTTGAGCGCCAGCAGCTTGTTCTTCTCGTCCATGAGGTCGAGCACCTGCTTGTTCAGGCGGCCGATCTCGCGATAGAGCGCCTTGTTGGACGTGTCGTCGCGATGCAGGCGACGGTTGATGCGGTAGTGGTGGATCAGAATGGCCACAATCAGCACGGGGACTGCGATGAGCATGGCAAACAGAATGACCGCGCCGATCTTGCCCACCAGGTCAAACGTGGTGAAGTAGGTCATAAAGATGTTGAAGTACTCAACCCAGCCAAACACCAGCAGGTTAAGGATGGAGCTCACGACGGCAACGACGTTGTAGACGACCTTTGCCAGCAGCTCCCAGGCAAATCCCAGAAGCTCACTCACCGTCGGTACCCTCCTGCTTGGTCGCGTTCATCGCCGCCTCGGCCTCGGCCTTCAGACGACGGGCTTCCTCGAGCTTGGCCTCGGCCTGGGCGAGCTGCTCGGCGGCGTTATCGGCGGTGACGGCGGCGCCACCCTTGCCCTCAGCGTCCACGATGGCAGCCGCGGCGGCCAGGCGGTCCTCCTCGGCCATAGCGCGCTTGAGGTTCATGCCCACCACGATGAGGTGATACACCTGGTAGATAAAGAACAGCAGCATGGGCAGCACGATCACAATGAGGAAGCCCATGGAGCTGGACAGGAAGTCCATGACCTTGCCCATCTGCGGCAACGCAAACACGTACTTGCCCACGATGTCGCCGTCACTAATGATGTGCGTATCGGCCACGTCGTTGTTATCGCCCTTGGTGGTAAAGCTGCGCATGCCGTTGACCTCGTCGATGGCGGCGATACGGTGCGTGTTGAGCGCGTACTCGTTGTCGATGATGGTATGGAACGTCACGATGTCGCCCACCTCGAGCTTGGAGGTGTCGCACTTTTTGATGAAGATGAGGTCGCCCTTGTTAAACGTGGGCGCCATGGAGTCGGACTGCACGGCGAGCGGGGTGAAGCCGGCGATGTCAGAAACGCTGCCGTCCTCGCGCGTGGCGAGCGTGGTAAACGCATACAGGGCCGCCACCAGGATGATGATCCACATGACGACGCTCAGCGCGATGGATGCGACTTTTTTAACAGATTGCATGATGTCCCTTACTACCGTGTCTGTCTAGGTCGTGCGCGGCCCGGTGGCCGCCGTGCATATCTACTGTTCCTCGATGCCCTCAAAGCGCATCGATACCGAATAGTTAGCTCCCTTTAGCATATTAGTGCAATTTGGGTCCGTTCCCTCGAGCCATATGCGAACGGTTACCGGCTTGTCCGTTTCTGTTATCAGGTCGAACATGTCGCTGGCCGCGGTGGCAGCACCCGAGTCGAGCCCAAAGACGGTGGCCGCGCCGGACGAGCCCCCGCCCCCGTTGGGGTTGTAGACCCAAGTATGGCCGTCGGCGGTAAAGCTCATGCGCATGGCGCTGGCCATGCCCTGCGTGTCGGAGCTAAACCGCGTGCCGGACACGCCGCCGTCGCCATCCTGCCCGGTCAGGCGAACGCGCAGGTCCGTACTGCTCATAAAGTGCAGCGTAAACTCCAGGTAGGCGCCGGTGGCGGGATCGGCGGTGGAGCCGTCCTCGAAGGTGAAGGTCTGGTAGTCGCTCGTGGTGACGGGCTTGAGCTTGGACGCGTCGATGTCCACGCCCTTTTCGCTGGCAATGCGCGCCGAGATCTGATCAAAACCCAGGCTGTGCACGTATTCGTCGAACGCGGCGTGCCCGTCCAGGTCAAAGCGCAGCGAGCCGTCGGCGTTGGCGTCGATCATGAGCATGCGGGTCTTGGCGCTATCGGCGATGGAGAACCAGGCGAACGTTGCCATGGCTATCGCCACCAGCGCAAACAGCACCAGCACCACGGTGGTAGTGAGCTTGCGGCGCAGGTCGATATCGGCGGGCGCGGCAACCGGAGCGCCGGTGGTCGGGCGGCGGTTGTCGGGCGTGGCGTGTGCCATTGCTACTCACCGTCCAAGGTCGCAAAGAGCGCCAGGTGCAAGGTGCCCGGATTTTGATAGAGATAGTCGGCGCTATCGGGATCGGTGCCCTCGATGTAGTAATAGACATCCAAACGATAGGTCTGGTCAAGCCCCAGCGTGGCAAGCGTGTTTTGCGGACGCGCGGCCGCCTCGCTCGTGTCCAGCGTAAAGGTGGCCGGGTCCTGCGTCACGTTGGCGCCGCAGGTGAGCTGACCGTTTTGCCAGCCCAGGAGCATGCCCTCGGTGTAGCCCGCCAGGCCTGCAGGGGCAGTCGCCGGGTGCTCGGCGCGGTGACCACTATCGGAGCCGTCGAGTTCAAAGATGTTGGTGGCAAGCACCTGGTTGCCGCTCGAGATCTTTATGCCCACGCGGGCCGCGCGCAGCAGCTCGGCATCGGCGCCCTGCGGGACCAGCGATTCGGCCAGATACAAGCTGACCTTACCCTTTACTTTGCTGGCGCCCGTTCCGGTAATGGTGGGGCGCAGATTGATCCAGCCGTGGTAGAACGCGGAACCGTTGTCTTTTGCCTGCTCAAACACCGTGGCATCGCCGGCGGAGTTGTTTTGCGCGCAGGCAGCAAAGCCGTTGAGATCGAAGGTCGAGACCGGATAGAGCGTCACGGCGCCAGTCGCATTGGAAGTCAGGGAAACATCGCCCTGCTGCGACCAGCTGCCGCGATCGGCGTCGCCCAGCTCCAGCACCAGCTTGGACGTGTCGCTGTGCACGCTCACCGAGTTGGTGTTGACCTTCATGTTGTTGGTAAACCAGGCGTAGGTCGCGACGCCCAAAGTGGCGGCGAGCGCCACCATAACGAGCGCGATGTAGGCACGCGCGCGACGGGCGTGACGGCAGGCGGCGGCGCCCTCGAGAACCTGGCACTCGGCGGCTACGCTGGAGGGAACCGCGGGGCTCTCGCTCTGGGTTTTGGCCTCGCAGCTATCTGCTGGCATGCGCTTCTGATCTTTCACGTCGCTCGCCCCCTTACGCCTTGGCCGCAGCAAAGGCAAGCTGCAGCACCACATCGCGGGCCTGGGCCTCGTCGATGCAATTGGCGTCGCAGCCTTCCATGTATACAACGTAGCGAACGCTTGCCACCTCGTTGGCGGCCAGCGTGCAGATGGGCGTGGCGCCCGCGCGCGGCGTGGGCGTGTCACCGGTGCCATCCATGCTGTAAGAGCTAATAGCGCGGGCCGGGTCGGCGGTGTAGCTCCAGCCCGAGGCGGCACCCGCTACGACCGCGCCGTCCTGCGCCGTGGTGCGCCTGTTGGTGGCGCCTGCAGTATTGCCCAAGTCGTCACAGGTAAAGATATGCGTTTGCGTGCCCGACGCAGTCGTGATCACCAAGCCCAGGCGCAGTGCGGCCAGCAGCTGCGGGTCGCTCGTCATGCCCATCTTGCCCTGGTACAGGTACACGTTGAGCGCACTGTCGCTGCCCTTAAGGTACAGCGTGCCCGAAAGGGCGTAGTCATCCAGCTGCGCGGTGCAGTCGGCGTAGTCGGTCGTGATACCCGCGGCGTTTTGGAACGTGCCGCGCCAAAAGCGGGAAAGGTCTGACGTCGAGATGGGATAGAGCGTCTTGTCGGCGGCGGCAAGCGTGGCCGTTGTGTCCCAGGGCCCGTTGGCCGAAAGGCCAATCTGCAGGTCGGAGCTCTCGTCGCTTACCGTGTGCGCCACGGGCGTCACGTTGGTGTAGCGCGAATTGCTAAACCAGGCATAGGTAGCCGCACTCAGGGCGGCTACCAGCACCAACATCCATGCGGCCGCGGCAACCATGCGACGGCGCGAGCCTAGGATGTCTTTGATGTTCGATGCACTCATCCCTGGTCCCCCTACGAACGCTTACCGGCAAAGCGCAGCGCCAGCGATTGCAGGCTGGTTGCGGCCAGGTTGTTGGTACAGTCGGGGTCGCAGCCCTCCAGCCACACGTACACGTCCACGCGCACGGGCGTGCTGCGGCTGGCGCCCTTGGCGGCAGCGGGTAGGCTGCAAATCTTGGTCGTGGCCTCCTTGAGACTCACGATGCCGGTGTCTTCGTTGTAGTCGCAGAAGTTTGCGCTGGTCAGCTGGTCAAAATGGACCGTGGCACCGTCGGAGCGGCTGCTGTCGAGCACCAGGTGGTTCTGCTCGTTTTCGCCGGCGTCCTTGCCATCAAGCGTGTTGTAGCGCGCCTGGGGATTGTGCTCGCCCGAGACCTCAAAGACATACTGGCCCGTAACGGCATCGCCCTGCCCTGGAGCATAGGCGACCAGCCCCACGCGCAGGGCGGTGGAGATGGGGTTTGCCGGATCCTGCTCGGTAAAGTCGATACCCGACAGGTACACGTCGGTTGCGGCCGAGTTGGTGGCCAGGTACAGGGAGGTCTTGTAGTAGTCGGAATGTTCGGCCGTGCCAAACATGCTGGCAAACAGCGAGTCCTGCGTGGTTCCGCCGGTAAAGCCCGTTACCTTTTGGAAGCCGTTGAGCACGTTGTCGGTCGAGACGGGATCGAGCAGGCCCGCAAAGTTCAGGCCGGCATTGGTTTTGTATTCGCCGTCGTACTCGTTAGAGATAAGGAAGGTAACGCCCGTGCCCGCGGCCATCTTGACGTCGGTGATATGACGGTTGGCGTTGTAGATGTACCAGGCATACGTTACAGCTCCGGCAACAGCAAGGGCCACCAGCAACGTGGCGAGCATGCGATTGAACTGTTTTTGCAGCGAACGCGCGTCCGACATGCCCCTCCCCCATTTGCCGCGTTGTAAACTACCTGGACACCATTTGCCCATAATGGAGTTATTTTACGCGAATGTGCAGTTCATCGGGGGTACAAACGCAACTTTCCACGTGCTGTTCGCGCTGCATCGGGGCGGATAGGGTCGCAAATCGCCGCTTTTTAAAAAAAAGTTCTTGCCACTGGGTGGGAGCTCCGTTATATTATTCCCTGCGCACTCGCGCACCCTTGATCGGGCGTTTAGCTCAGGGGGAGAGCGCTTCCCTGACACGGAAGAGGTCAGAAGTTCAAATCTTCTAACGCCCACCAAATGTTCGCAGCTCAGAGGCTTCGCCTCTGAGCTGTTTTGTTTTACGCCACCAAGTCAAGCGGACGCCGCGGCGCCCAAAGCCGCCTCAACAACGCCAGCAACCACCCCAACCAAGCCCACAGTCGCCCAAACAGTCTTGGCGACCGCCTCAATCGGGCTTGGATGGGCCTCGATATCGCATCCGGACAACCTTCCTATAGTCAGGTCTAATACTTTTCCGCGAAGTGAACGAGCTTATTTGGGCCCCCGAAGCATGCACACTTTTTGAAGCCAAAACCGCAGGATTCTAACGTCAAAACCGCAGGAAATGAGCCGCCAAAAGTGTCGATGCTTCGGGGGTCCATTTTGACTCGTTCACTTCGCGGAAAAGTATTAGACCTGAAAATAAGACCCCTGGCCCCACCGCCAGCAACCGCCCCTACCAATGTTGACGCGCCTCGATAACCGTTTGCCAAAGCTTAAACCGCTTCGTTTCGACACGCTTGAGGGCAAAATATCGCTGCTCCTCGCTCATGGGCTTGTTAAAAATGGGTCGCTTATTCCGATGCAGCTTGCGCCGGATGCGCTCGCACAGGCGAACGAGCTTTTCGTAGTCGCTTGCCTGATCGGTCGTCACCGTAAAGTACGCGACCCCATTGAGCATCTGTAGCTCGTTGCGGCGCTCGGCATCCTTGTGGATTTTCTCGCTTCCATCATGAATGGCGTCGCTGTCGTAATCAACCAGCGCGGTCAGTACTTCGGGCAGCAAGCCAGCCCTTACTTTATCCAGGCCCACCTCTGCTTTCGCCGTAAGCGTGATGTCGGGCGTGCGCTCCAACACGCGCAGTTTGCGGTTGCGCCCATCGTTGTAACCGTCGCGAATGAAGTACTTCTTGTTCAGCTCGGCCTTGCCCAGTGCAAGCCCGCCGTAATGCGCAGGCAGCGACATAAACATGCAAAGCCCCGACTCCCTTGGAGACCGTGAGCCCTCTTCCACGTACGGAAGCAACGCCTTCGCCTTAGCGGCGCCTCTCACCTTTGATGCCCGGTCAAGGTACGCCGCGATGAGCTCCTTAGTCGTGAGCCTGCCATCGCGCATGCCCGCATCCCTGCTTGTTACCCCACCGGGAGCAAGGTTATCCAGCCGGTAGTCCGATGTCATGGCATAGCCGGCGTAGATGGCCGCCGCCGCATCGCCATCGTGCGCGGCCTGCAAAAACGCCAGCTCGGGAGAGCACACGTACGCATCCAGGTCGCCCATCCAGTGGCCCAGCGAGATAAACGAACCCGCCGGGAGCTCGTTGGTGCACAGGTGCGTCTTAACATGCTTGCTCCGCCGACGGTCGGCGCGCGACGGCACCAGCAAATCCAGCGTTTGGATCCCCAGGTCATAGCGATCGATAAACTCCTGCGCCTCTTGGTCACAGAGCGCGCAGGCACCCGCGATCGACACGACCTCTGGCTCCGAATCCCCAAAGCGCGGGTTCGGGATGTGCGCCAAGAGCGCCAGCGCAGCGTTATGTGAAACGATAAAGTAGCTCATGGCGCAAAGGTAGCACGCGCGTCGGCGGCCGTTAGCGGTCCTGCCAAGTTATCGGCAAACGACCGGCGGATTTTTGCCGCGACGCGTCCAAAGTGCTCATTCGTCGACGTCTAGCTGCAAATCCGTCAAGCTTTTGGCAAGGTTGCCGCTCAACTGACCAAAATCTGACCATTTGCTTGCCCATTTGCTTGACGGCGCGCCCTCGCCAAAATGCTCCGCGACTTCTCAGGCGGTCGAAGTGCTCGTTTAGCGACCACACACCCACTGCTGGGGTATCCTTGGAGCACATGCACCGCAAGCCGCACAAAGGAGCCGCCATGCGCACCGAGCTCGATGTTCCCTTTTCGCACAAAGACAAGGCCAAGGCCCTGGGCGCCAAGTGGGACCGGGTCAAGAAGATCTGGTACGTGCCCGATGGCGTCAACCCCGAGCCCTTTGCCGCGTGGCTGCCCGGCGTTGATCGCTCCGACCCCAGCGCGCCCTACATCTACCTGGTGCTGGGCAAGCGCGAGTGTTGGAAGTGCCACGAGCAGACGACGGTCGCGGCCTTTGGCATTCCGTATTGGGCGACCGAAGACTCGGGCAGCGAGGCTGCGCCCGGCGATGCGCGCGCCATGGACGACGCGGGTCACATTGCGATCGACACCGCCCACGCCAACGCCATAGCCATCGTCCCCGCGCTGGGCTGCGTGCCGGCCGAGCTCCGCGACTACCTGCGCGAGCGCTGCGGCTACAAGCCCACAACGTCGCGCACCACTAAGACCGTATCGCTCGCCAGCACCTGCACCGGCTGCGGCGCGCTGCAAGGCAGCCATTACCTGTTCGAGGAGCCCACGTCGCCGTTTGCACTCACGGCCATCAACAAGCTGCCCGCGCTGGAGTTCGTGCGCGTGGAAGTCGCCGGCGTCTACGGCATCCCCGACAGTCAGGACAACTTTGACCAGGCGCTCTTTACCTGGGCACGCGACCACCACACCCAGTTCCACAAACCCCTGTGCGAAGGGATCTACCTATAGGGCAAAGCTCGAAAATCGAGTCCAGTTTTCCTCGAAAATCGAGTATGCGCAGGTAGCTAAGTTGCGGGCTCGAGGACCTACAACCCCAGGATGTGCTCCAGATAGCCCTTGTTGAACCAGAACGATTGCTTGGTCATCCAGCGTCCGTCGGGCAGCTCGTAGGCGTTCCTCGTAATATCGCCGATTTCGGTTCCGTCGGCGAATCTGTACGCAGCTTTCGACGTATGTGGACGAACGTGAACGATTGGATTGTCGGCCATACCGGGCAGATTGTTGGTCACTTTGAGCTTTCCGCTTGCATCCCGATACGGATTGAGCTCAACGCCCTCGCGAATGACCTTTCGCATCTCATCCCAGCAAGCCTTTGCGGGGCCTTCGATTTCGTTTGCCGGCATTGCCCAGAACAGGCAGTGGTCGAGGCACCACTCCCCCTCGTGGTCCTCGCGGAACACGACGAAGAAGAAACGGCTGGTCTCAAGGCGCGCACGGAAGGAAGACGTTTCCCAATCCTCGTTGATTAGCTGCTTAAACTCAAACGGAGGGAAAGACATTGCCTGCTCGATGTGTCCCCTCTTATTAACGCGACAAGCGCGGACGTTAATCCCAGCCTTAACGAACTCCTCAGCAGCATTATTTTTTATACCGAGCATGCGATAAACGAGCGTTGTCCATTGCGCCTTGTTGCCCGTATACTCCAGGCCGTACTGCTCAGCAATCTGGCGATCGGTCTCGCCATAGTGGCGCTCGATAAGCGCAGTAACAAAGCTTTCGAAATCAACGGACTCGTCGCCAGCCTGAACGATACTCTCGCCAACGCGCGGAGCACCGAGGACATAGGTGTGGAGCACGTAGTCCATATACGAGCGCTTGAGCGAAAAGGCGCGACGCTTCGCGCGACGGCGTTCAATCTCACCCGTATCGGTATTGAAGTACTCGTAATACTGGTCGACCCACATCGTTGCTTCGGTTGCGCCCTTTGTGCAGGCGCCCAAGTAGGTAGTCATGCCCTCCGACAGCTCGTCCGCGCGACCATCCTGAATGTACGAAACGATCTTCTCGTAGTCCGCGCGAATGATCTTCATGTCCTCTTCGGGCAGGCGGACCATGACCGCACGCTCAATGCGCTGGTCGTATTTATCGATAGAGCGATCGCGACCGTAGTAAATCAGCAGAATATTGCTGAGCTTAGTTTTGAGATGCGAGCTGTCGTAGTCGAGCGAAACGGGACGATCGTAGGGAATCATCGTCAGAACGAGGCGCTCGCCGGCAGACTTGCGACCATCCTTGAGCACATCAAAGCACGTAGCCTTGAGCTCGACGCCCGCCTCGGGAAAATCCGGCCGGTCATCGCTGTTGGCCTTGTAGCCAAAGTAACGCTCCTCGATCAGGGTTCCCATACCGCCCTTGTACTTCTTAGACCCAAAGTCCTTGGGCGCACTCTCCCCCTCCGGCGCAATGCCAAGCTCGAGAATATCGCGAAACGTCATCCCGTCGAGATTGGCAGCATACCGCTCAATGCTTGAGGGGTCAGAAAAATCGGTATCGTCAAGCATGCGCTTGAAGTCGAGGTGCTTCTTGGACATGGGGTACCTCCGAACGTCGCAGTTAACCTCATGGTAGTTCAGGGCAGCATATTCCTCCATGAAATTGAGGTCTTGATCTTGTCCGCTCGATCGGTTATTGTTGTGAGCACCATAAACGGACGCAGCAGCGATTGGAGAAACGTGTCTGAGATTAACATTGCCGAGCTTTTTGCGGGCGTCGGCGGATTTCGTCTGGGTCTTGAAGGCTATGCCGACCCGCGTCATCCCGAGTTTTACATGAAGCCCGCCGGCCCCTTCCATACCATTTGGGCCAACCAGTGGGAGCCGCCCGGAACCAAGGCGCGTCAGTTCGCAGCCCGTTGCTACATGGATCGCTTTAGCGAGGACTCTGTTGTTAACGAAGACATCAATAAGGTGCTTGAACAGGCTGAAGCCGGCGAGATTGAAATCCCTGATGTGCAGATGGTCGTAGGCGGCTTCCCTTGCCAGGATTACTCTGTCGCACGTCCGCTTAATCAGGCACATGGCATCGAGGGCAAGAAGGGTGTCCTTTGGTGGGACATCTACCACTTCCTCGAGATGAAGAAGCCCCGCTTCGGGCTCTTTGAGAATGTTGATCGCCTGCTCAAGTCGCCCGCATCTCAGCGCGGTCGCGATTTCGCCATTATCTTGAGCTGCCTTGCCGACCTCGATTACACCGTCGAATGGCGCGTGGTCAACTCCGCGGAATACGGTTTCCCCCAGCGTCGCAAGCGCGTTTACATCTTCTGCGAGAAGAACGCCGGCAAGGTCGATCTTATCGACCGCATGCACAACGGCGTCATGGCGAAGGCCTTCCCCGCAATCTATTCTGACGAAATGGCCGAGCTCAATGTCCTGCCCGATCCTTACGAGAACTCAACTCGCTTTGGCGTTGGACAGAAGACCTCTCAGTTCAAGAATGCCGGCGTCATGCAAGGATGCCATGTTTTGACCTGCGACTTTGCCGAGGATTATCACGGCGAGCGTCGCGTACTTGGCGATGTGCTTGTCGATGAGGCGGTTGTTCCGGAGCAGTTCTATATCTCCGACGAGAAGCTTCCCGACTGGCGCTATCTCAAGGGAAGTAAGCGCGAGGAGCGCACCAACAAAAAGACGGGCTTTACATACACGTATTCCGAGGGAGCCATGAGTTTCCCGGATGCCACCGACAAGCCGAGCCGCACCATCCTCACGGGCGAAGGCGGCACGGGTGCCAGCCGCTTTAAGCATGTTATCGAGTGCCCCGACGGTCGTTTCCGTCGTCTTGTCCCCGACGAGCTCGACCAGCTCCAGGGGTTCCCGAAAGGCTGGACGGACACCGGCATGACCGATGGCCATCGAGCCTTCTGCATGGGCAACGCGCTCGTCACTGGCGTACCCCACCGCATCGGCGAAGCCATGGTTGAGGTATACGGGCTGTAATTAAACTGCTTTTAGCATAAAGAAAACAAGGGCCAGTTCAATCCAGAACTGGCCCTCGTTATTTAGCTATCGAAAAATTCGAATTACTTGCCGTCAGGCACGATACCGACCAAGCTGACCGTTACGTCAAAGGTCGGAGCAGTGGTGTTCTTGCCCTGCTCGGACCAGTTTTGGCAGTCGGAGTCGGTACCTTCCATCCAGATGACAATCTTCATGTTCGTGCCGTTGTAATCGACGCTCGAAGCGACCTTTTGCGCGTTGCCGCTCGGCTTAATGTAGGCTTCGCCCGCTTTCGTGGCACCCCAGTTATCGCCGTTTTGATCAAGCGAATCAGTGCTAGAAAGGTGTAAATACGTAGGAGCAACAACCTTGTTTAGAGATTCGGAGTCGACGCACGACCAACCTGCAACGGTAGCCACGTCGTTGCCCGTATCGGTTGTCGAGGGAGCAGCTGGCGCATAGACAACGCGCAACACACCGTTGATCACAATGCCCACGCGCAGGCTGCCTATGATTTTATCGAACCATTTCTGCGTGCCGCCATGCTGCGTGATCGTAATGGGCGAGCCGTTGCTCGCGTCCAAATACACATCGGCAACGCCCGTGTTCGCCACGGTATACAACGTGTAATTCGCAGCGGTGAATGCATAGTAATCGTTGCCCTGAATGGTGTACTTGCCGGGAGTCTCACCCGAAATGGATGTGTCGACTTTTTGATAGGTGCTCACATTAACGCCCTGCCAGCCTTGGGGAACGTACCAGTTTTTGGCATCGTTCGTCGATGACGGGCTAATCTCGTGACCGGTTGCAGAAGCAATCGTAGAGGTGTCGGAGCCGTGGTCGGGTGTGTCACCCTCAACGATTTGGAGTACCATGCCATTCGCTTGAGCAGAAATGGTGCTGGTAGTCGCATGAACTCTACTATTCGTGACAAACCATGCGTAGGTAGTTGCAGAAAGCGCCACCGCCGAGACGACGACGGTTAGCGCCGCTCCAATCAGCTGAATCTTGAGTTTCTTTACCGAATCGTGCATATCCGTCGCCTCCCTCCGTTAAAAAAGGGCAGGATCCCGGGCTGGGAACCTGCCCTTTTACCCAAAAAGCAAACAGCTACAAATTGGGCTTAGTTCTGATTGTTAGCAGTTGCGGTGAAGTTAATCTTCACGCTCTGCGACTCATCAAGCAAATTATCCTGAAGGTTCTTCGTATGAATGTTGGTATCGGAGCCCTCGTAGAACACATACACATTAACAAGAGTATCCTGACCAGCAGTCACAGTGCCGAGAACCGGTGCGGTTTTATTGCCCGCAGAAGAAAGCTTGATTTCGTACTTACCATCGTTCCCAAGACCATAAACAACCCAAGCAGAGTTATTCGCATTAGTGATAAGCACGCGGAAGGAAGTCTTCAAAAGCTGACCATCGGCTGCATCCTTCAAGCCGTCAACGCTCTCAACCTTGAGATCGCTGAGGTTCTGTCCCTTGGAGCTGATGTTGAATTGCTCCTTCTTGGCAAATTGCTTATCGTTTGCCTGGTCAGGAGTTCCAACGGTCTTTAAATCGCCGTCAAGAGCGCCATTATCGAGATCCGTGCCGTAACCGGTCATAAACGTACCCTCGGTGGCCCCACCTTGCTCACCAAACGTAGCAGGATAAAGCTTGATAGGACCGGTAATTTGAGTTACCGCACTAGTCTTATCAGAATTATGGGCGCCAGTCTCCCCATTAGCGATTGTCATATACGCAGCATTAGATTGAGCGGCGATATTCGTAGTGGTAGCGTCGACCTTATTGTTCGTCACAAACCATGCGAAGGTGGCGGAGCCGAGGGCTACGGCTGCCACGAGGACCATGGCGATGGCGGCGCCCATCTGCTTCTTTAATGCCTTGGTATCCATACGGACCCCTTTCTTTCCCCATTCATCCCAGATGACCCTCGAGAAGCCCGGAAGGGGAGCCCGCGCTTTCGTGTTGGATGTTGCTTGCCCATCCTTTAGACATGGAATTGAGAATACCATAATTCTTACGATTTCCTTATGAGTTTTCGGCAGCCTACATCTCGGCAGATTCATAGGCCTACCTCGGCTTATATGTGGTGCTATGTGAACATCGTTTACCTTATTTGATCTCTCTCCCGCGCAGTCATAAGTCCCTCTTAAGGCTTGCGACCGCAGCGCCATGTCAACGCATGCATACGCCCTCCGCCGAGCTTCGCCCTAGCCCCTCTCCACTCGCTATACTGGTGTGGCACGTGTCATTTTTGCCTGCTAAACGGGCTATTTGTTGGGAGGGCCCATGCCTGCCGCCAATCAACCCAAGGGAAGCGTTTCCGCCGGATCGATCAAGCCGGTGACGCGCAAGGCCGTTCGTTGCCAGCGCGAAGTTGCCTGGCTGGTCACGCAAGCGGCCGGCAAGCTCGTCGCCACCACCGACGACGTCAACGCACCCACGCCCAGCTTTGTGCTGGCGACGGCATTGTCGCACACCCGCAAACAGGAGCAGGCCGCTCAGGACCGTGGCACCGCGATCGACTACAAGGCCGTCATGAACCCCGACCTCGCAAGCTTTTGTGCGGCTGCGGGGCTGCCCGCAGCACCCAACGCGCTTTCGGACGCAGGCTACATGTTTACGCTCTCGGGCGCAGATCTGATCCGCGACCTTTATGCCTACTGCGGCGACCTGGGCGAGCGCATGAGAGACGCGGCGCAGGTCAAGCCGGGCTACGCGATCAAGCTCGCGCTGCGACTGTTCTTGCTGGACGGTGCCTCAGCCGCCACCGCCTCCGATGGCAAAACCTCGGCATAAGCCGTCACCAAAAGCGCCGGGCCGGGAAATCAATCCCGGCCCGGCGCTTGTTCGTTCTATTTGTCCCCGTCCCCCGCAGGCGAGTTCTTTTGGTTGCGGCGACTACTCCATGTCACCTCGTGCTCCTTGTAGTAATCGGGCGCCTCGTTGCCGCTCGCGCTAATGGGGTCGTTGCCGGTCAGGGTATCGGCAATATCCTGTACGAACTTAGCGAACAGGCTCGAATCGTCGGTCTCAGACGAATCAAAGTCAAAACCGAACTCCACCGCGCCGCCAATGATCTTGTCCACGCACTCCGGATCGTCGCCGTCCAGCCAAATGACCACGGTGTACTTGTCCACATCGCCCACGCGGAAGTTCGCGTGGCTAATGGTCGTTACCACGTCTTTGGACGCAAACGGCTCGGTGTTGGGCTCGGGGTTGCCATCGGTCGCAGCCGCCGCATAGGTAGTAGGCTCGCCGTTGCGATACACCCTCACGCGCGCGGCCTTCTCCACGCCCTTGCTGGCGCTGACCACCTTGAGCTTGGCGCTGTAGCCCAGATCGGTCTTGCCGGCGTTGCGGATATAGAAGGTGTACGCCACGTAGTTCTTGCCGTTGTGGCTGCCGTCGATATCGTCCAGGTTGTCGGGCAGGTCCTCGGCAGCGATATTGGTGCCGTTGTCCAAGGCGTCGGCGGCCAGGCGCGCGGTGGCGTTGTTAAAGTCGCCGTTGTCGGCAATGGCCACGCCGCGGCGGAACAGCTCCAGGCGGTTGAGGTTGATGGTGAAGTTACCCATGTTTTCCTGCATAAACGATAGGGCGAACAACACGCCAAAGGCAAGCGCCAGCACCACGAGGGCTTTTTGCAGCTTGTCCATGCGCAGCAGCGCCGCGCCGATGCGCTCCATGCGACGCTTGGGCATATACATGGACACGACCGCGTCGGGGTCGATGTCGTCCAAGTCCTGGTCGGCCAGCGCCTGCTCCAGCTCCTCGATGCGCACCACGCCGCGGAGGTTGCGCTTGGGCTTGGACTTGCGTTTGGGTTTGCCAAAGCACTTGCGGAAGGTGGGAGCCTGCTTGGGCGCGGAATCCTCGCCGGGCACGTCCTCGGCATTGATGTCGAGCGCATCCCGCGACGTGTCCTCGGCCTGGTCCTCGACGAAATCCTCGGCCAAATCCTCGGCAGCTTGATCTTTATTGTCGTTACGCTTGAACAGTGCCATGGCGATCAGATCTTATATTTGGCGCGGATGTAGCCGACGTATTCTTTGACGAGCTCGCGCTCCATGTCGTCGGTATAGCGGAACTGCAGGCCGCAGACGTTGCGGTACAGGCTGCCCTTGGGCGCGCGGCGCACCCAGCACACGATGCCCAGCTGCTCGGGCAGCTCGTGGCGCTCTCCCTGCAGGCGGATTGTGGGCATTTGCACGGACAGGGCCTCGCCCACGTCGGGATAATCGTTGAGGTAGACGGCCAGGCCGCCAGCCGAGACGTCGATGGTCATGGCGTCCTCGGGCTCGGGGGTCGGCGCGTTGTCGCGCTGGTAGGTCAGGCGCATGGCGACCTTAAAACGCTCGTCGCGGCGCTTAACGAAGGTGCGCTGCTCGGCGACTTTGCGCATTTTCCAGTAGGTGCGGATGCCCTTTTTCTCGACTGACTCGGGGTAGCCGGCGAGCACGAACGTTTCCTCGCCCACTTTGTATTGCAGCAGCAGCTTTTGGTTTTCGTCCATGAGCAGCGGCTTGCCGGCGAGCATGGGCGCGCTCATAAGAAAGTACGCGTCGTCCAGGTTCTCTTTGTACGTGGCGAGCATGTTGAAGTCGGTTTTTTGGCCCATGGGCACGTCGAATGCCACCTGCAGCTTGGTCCCCGGCGTTATCTGTTGCTCTGCCATGTTGTCTCCCCCAGTCGCGGGCGCCGATATCATCGTCGTGCGCGATGCACATTGGGCTATTGTAACTGCTTTGCTGGAGGTTTCGATGTGCAGCGCGTGAAATGGCGGGATGCAGGGCGCGGGTGAACGTGCAGCTGCTCCGCGCGCGGCATTAATCTGACAGCGATGCATGCCCCCGACAGTCCGTCTGTCTGTCTATCTCTCATTTATCTCTCAGCTTAGTGATGAGTGAGAGATGAGAGACAAAAATGCCGTTATCGGTTCAACCAAATCACGTTCGCGCAGGTAAACTCATGTATACGGGAACTTTGACTCGATCCCCTAGCCACCTTGCAGCATTGTTATCTCTCATATTTATCTCTCGTCTTTCTGTTATCTCTCGCATTAGTGACGAATGAGAGATGAGAGATGCGTGAGTGATGGACGAGTGTGATTTTTTGGACGGTCGGAAAATCCCTCAAATAAAAAACGGGGCCGGCCTTACGCCGAGCCCCGTTTTCAAACGGTCAGTTAGTTATCCAACGCGCGAGCATAGCAGTCAACATTACGCCGCCGCGAACACTCCCAAGCCCGTTCCGATGATGCAGATTGCGAAGATGCCCAAGATGATCCAAATGGTCTTGACGCCCTTTTTATAGAGGGCAACGCAAGCGAACGTTGCCAGCAAGGGCAGCAGACCGGGGAAGATCGAATCGAACAGATCCTGCAGGACAATCTCCGAACCACCCACGTCAAAGGTCAAAGCCGTGGACAGCGAGACCTGTGCCGCAATCATGGCGCCGATAACGGTCATTCCGAGAACACCGGCAGCATGCGTCATGCGAGACATAAGGTTGCTCTCTTCGGACTGCTGCAAAAACTTGGTTCCCAAGTCGTAACCCAGATGGGCGGCGACGATACGCGTTGCAAAGTTAATCACGGAGTAGATGAGCGCGTACACGATGGGGCCGAGCGGGTTGCCCGTCGAAGCGATGCCAATACCAATGCCGGCGGCAACCACGCGGAACGTACCCCAGTAGAACGAATCGCCGATGCCGGAAAGCGGTCCCATAAGGCCGACCTTCATGGCGTTAATCGAGGACGTGTCGAAGTTCTTATCGGCAGCCGCCTGCTCTTCCATCGAAACCGTTAGGCCGGCTACAAACGGAAGCACATGAGGCGTGATGTTAAAGAACTCGGTATGGCGATCGAGCGCCGCATAGTAATCGTCGTCGTTGGGATAGATCTTTCGCAGGGGCTTCTGAATGGTGTACATGAAGCCCATTGCCATCATCTTGTCGTACGACTGCGAGCACTGGCTCGTAAACTGGCGAAGGAACATGCTCCGATACATATCGGGAGTCATAATCGCGTCCTTCTTGGCCTCTTTGAGGTCGGTGTTCTGGATAGCCATTAGAAGTCCTCCTCTTCATCTGCAGCAACCGTCTGCGGACCGGACGAGCCCTCGCGGAAGGCCAGGAGCAGCGCGACGCAAATGGCAGCTGCGGCGACGCCGACCACGTCCATCTTGAGGTAGATGACCATAATGAAGCCCAGGAACAGCCAGGGAAGGAGCTTGTTATCGCCCATGGTCCTGATAAGAAGAGCGAAGCCGATGCAGACCATGACGCCGGACGCAACGTTGAGGCCGTCCATCACAAACTGCGGAATCGCGTTGAGCGCATTGTTGATAAGGTCGGCACCAAAGAACAGCGAGCCAAACACCAGCAGTGCAGACGGAATGCCAATCGACAGCGGCACGATGGTCAGATGGTACAGATTCGCCTTGGCAAGATCGCGATTTGCCAGAGCGGTCTCAATCTTCTTGCAGGCAAAGGCACCCGGAACGGCGTAGCAGAAGCTGCGCCACACCTGAAGGAAGACGGAGACGGGAAGGGCGAGCGCGACGGCAGTTGCCGTGCCCGTACCCGTAATGACGGCAAACGCGCAGCCAAGCACGCCGGAGGCATAGACCTCGGGAGGAACCGCCGCGCCGACCATGATGGCGCCCATGAACATGGACTCCAAAGCAGCGCCGACGATAACGCCCTGCTGGACATCGCCAAGGATCAAGCCGACAAACAGGCTCGTAAACAGCGGACGACCAAGCATCGTAATGCCAAATAATTGCTCGTCCATGGACGCAATAAATGCGACCAGTGCAACTAGAAGATACTGGACAACCATTTCGATCAACCCCAGAAACAGGTCTGCAGGCGAGGCATTCTGCGCAGCTCGCCTGCAGACAACCGCAGCAATTTGAGAGGATTAGTAGTTCATCTGGTGATAGTAACGACGCGTGGTGAGCGGGTGGTTACGGACGTGCTCGAGATGGCAGCTCAGACGCTCGGTGATGGTGTAGGTGACCATCGGGGAGACGATCTTGCGGAACTCGGGGTCGCTGAACGGCAGCTCGACCTCGGCGGTGTCAAACTTGTTCACGCGGACGTTGACGCCCTTCTCGTCGGCGAGCATGTGAGTGAAGTTGTCCACGCGGTCCATGAGCTTACGGGTGTCGTCCTCGCCGTAGAGCATGATGAGGCTCGTGCCTTCCTCGCACAGCTCGATGGTGCCGTGGAAGAACTCGGCGGCGTGGATGGACTTGGTCTTGATCCACTGCATCTCCTCGAGGATGCACATGGCGTAGTCGTAGGCCTCACCCCAGAGCATGCCGGAGCCAATCACCATGTGGTAATCGGTGTCCTTGAAGTCCTCGGCCATGGCGGCGCAGCGCTCGTCCTGAGCGTCCTTGGCCTTGATGAGGTACGGAGCGATGTTGCCGAACTCTTCCATGAAGGTGTCGTACTTGGGGAAGGCGCCGGCGTTCTTGAGGAAGCGGGCGACCAGCGTGATCTGGTAGGTGTAGATGGCCTCGCACAGAACGTCGTCCTCGGCGAAGCTGAAGAACTTGTAATCGGCGTACTCGGTGGCCGGGGTGTTGTCGTTGGAGACATACATCAGCGTGCGGGCGCCCTGCTCCTGGCAGAACTTGGCAGCCTCAATGATCTCGGGGGTGGTGCCGGTACGGGTGGAGAAGACGCAGACCGAGTCCTTGTTGAAGGTCTTGGGCGGGCATGCGAGGAACTCAGCGGCGATCTCGCAGTGGACGTCGACGTCGGCCGTGGTGGTCTCGACCCAATACTTCATCGGGAGCGTGTGGGCCCAGGTGCCGCCGCAGCCGATGAAGAAGATGTTGGAATAACCCTGCTCGCAGACCTTGTCCACGGCAGCCTCAATCTGAGGACGGAGAGCGAGGGCATCGCTCACAACCTTCTCGTAACGAGGCTCATCGAAATTGAACATCCCTTACTCCTAACTCACTTGGATGAACCCTTCATTCATCCCATGACGTTATAATACTTTATATAACTAACTATGCAAGAACTATTTCAGATTTTTTTGATTTTTCTTTAATAAAAAGCCCGCCGATCAAATGATCGACGGGCATAGGCATAGAGCATTGGTTCAATAAATGCCGAGTATCAACGTGTTTCCGGCTAGAGAACGTCCTTGGCAAACACCTTAGCGTCATTGGGGACCTGACGGATTTCGATGGCCACGCCATCGCCCAGGAGCTCTTGGATATGCTCGGCATCTTTCTCGGTCGCAAAGATCGCAGGGGTCGGATGAAGCGTGGTCTCAGGGGTCTTTCGGGTTCCGCCCAGATTGATCTCTTTGATGTCTTTGCAACCCTTAGCGAGACGATAGACATCTTCAATCGTCTCAGTGATGATAAACAACGAATACTTGTCGGTAACGCCGCTGTTGAGCGCCTCGATAGCAGCGTCAACATCCTTGATGACGAGTTTAACGCCGTTGGGGCGGGCGAGCCTCAAGGCCGCCTTCCTCATGTCGTCTTTTGCCACAGCATCGCTGGCAAGCAAGATGCAATCTACATCCAAAGCGTGAGTCCAGGACATGGCAACTTGGCCGTGAATCAGTCGGTAATCAACTCTCGTAAGCTTAATCATCGTTATCATCTCCGCACGTGATAAAGGGAATGACAGGTGTGGCCCCTAGCTAGGGCTCGAACCAGAACTAACTAGAACTCTTCTTCCTCGGCGCCGGCAAGCATGTCCGCCGCCTCGCAAAGCTGAATAAACGAACGCGATCCCTCGACCGCGGCTTTGGCCTTGTCCGCATCCAGGGAGTCCAGCTGTGTAACCATTTCCACCAGCAGCGGCAAGTTCATTCCAGCGATTAACGTAAACGATCCGTCGGTCTGCCTCTGAATGAATTCGTTGTTTACAGAGCCGCCAAAGATGTCAGTCACGACAAACCAAGAGTCGGCAGGGTCCCTCGTCTCCATCCATGCATCAATCAACGCCGCGACGTCCCTTGAATCGTCATCGACATAGGCGCACAGGCACTCGATTCGGTCGTTGGTGCCCATCAGAATCTCCAGAGAGCTTTTCATGCCTTGGGCGAGATAACCATGACTCGCTAGCAATATCTTATTCATAGTTCTCCAATACCAATAGGACGTACTATATTGTCATAACAAAGTATATTAGCAATCTACCCTACGTGGTGTGTCTATTTTCCAAATCCGCGAACGGTAACAATTGGTCGGTAAATCGACCAATCTATCGCTAATTTACAAATAGAACTTCAGTCGCTCGGTGCAGTACACCTGACGGGAGATAAAAAGCGGCTCGCCACTTGGGGCATAACGTCTATCGACAAACAGAAGCAGCGAAGAGTCCAGCTCCACGTTAAGGTATGCCGCCTCGAGCTCGCTCGCATAGCAGACCTCGAGCGTACGCGTGTTGGGACCCATCTTGATCCCCTGGCGATCGAGTACCGCCATCAGCGAATCATCGAGGGACTCATGCTCCAAAAAAGAAAGCGCAGCGGAATAGCTATTGGTTTCCAGCATCGTGGGCTTGCCATCCACAAGGCGCAGACGACGGCTACGCAATACCTTTTGGGTATCGTCTACGCCCAGGAACTTCGCGTCTCGCAGACTTGGGAAGTCCCAGCCCATTTCGAGAACCCTGGTAGACGCCTGTTTGCCCGCAAGCTGGCACGAATGGGTAAAGCTCTCACGGTCGTCCGCGGCATACATCTGCGTGTCCGACGAAACGAACGTGCCCTTGCCGCGGGCCCTCTCAACAAGCCCAGCATCTTCCATTTCTTTAATTGCGGAGCGAACCGTTATTCGGCTCACGCCAAATTGCTCGATAAGCTCCGCCTCGGTCGGAAGCTTATCTCCCGGGCGGTACGTGCCGTTGGCGATTGAATCAGAAAGCGCACGAACAATCTGTTTGTACAGGGGGATAACGCTATTTGCCTCAACCATATCAACCATACCTTTACAAGGAATCAGCAGCCTATAGATAAATGACTTATATTGTATTAGAACTTTTTAGCACTCCACGCCATTTCCTATAATGTTTTAGCAAACGAGGGGTTATTTTGCGTAAGCGGTGTAGAGTCCATCCATTTCCGCATACAGCTTCAATCTGATGGCGGTATATGCATCCGATAAGCCGATTGATTTTTATCTTCTGTCTGTCTCTCAGTCATCCCTCGTCGTAGAAATGAATGTGAGGTGAGAGACACGTAGTTGACGCACGAGCGTGGATATTTGGACGGTTTTTGAACTTTTGACGGCCGATTTTGTCCGAAAATCCACTGTCATTTGGCGGGCGTCCGAATTTCCACGCTCGTTTGTCCGAAAATCCACGCTCGTGCGGCAGATTGGTCGAAGGCCCCATATGGGTATACTCTCGGGGATTCGACTCGATTCGCCCCCGCTAGGGCGTCAAAGGAGACTGCATATGCCCACCACCTCAACCGACCCGCGCGCCGCTGCCGCCGCACTGCTGGTGCCCGGCACTACCTGCCACGGCTTTGCCGTCGAGCGCTGCGAGACCGTACCCGAGCTCGACTCGGACGCCTACGTGCTGCGCCACACCGCCTCGGGCGCTCGCCTGCTGTACCTGGCGTGCGACGACGAAAACAAAGCCTTTGCCATTGGCTTTAAGACGCCGCCGGCCGACTCCACCGGCGTGTTCCATATTCTTGAGCACTCGGTGCTGTGCGGATCGGCCAAGTTTCCCGTCAAGGAGCCGTTTGTCGACCTGATCAAGAGCTCCATGCAGACGTTCCTCAACGCCATGACCTACCCCGACAAGAC
This sequence comes from uncultured bacterium, assembly GCA_905214465.1. Classification (GTDB taxonomy): domain Bacteria; phylum Actinomycetota; class Coriobacteriia; order Coriobacteriales; family Coriobacteriaceae; genus Collinsella. The sequence goes on along the minus strand of CAJMMD010000009.1, from coordinate 35,382 downwards.
CATCTACCCCGTTGCCACCACCAACGAGCAAGATCTGTACAACCTGATGGACGTGTACCTGGACGCGGTGTTCAACCCGGCCATCTATACCAAGCCCACCATTTTTGAGCAGGAGGGCTGGCACTACGAGTTGGACCTGCCGGAGGGCGCCGAGGGCGAGGGCGACGGCAGCTCCGCAAGCCTGCGCGAGGGCACGCTACGCTATAACGGCGTGGTGTTCAACGAGATGAAGGGTGCGCTGTCCGACCCCATGAGCGTGCTGGACGACGCCGTCAACGCCGCGCTCTATCCCGACACCGCCTATGCGCACGAAAGCGGCGGCGATCCGCGCGCGATTCCCACGCTCACCTACGAGCAGTTCCTGGATACGCACGCGCGCCACTACAATCCTTCCAACTCTTATATAACGCTCTACGGCGACCTAGATGTGGACCGCGCCCTTGCCTTTTTGGACGAGCGCTATCTGTCGCAGTCGAGTGCCGCAAGCCGTCGCATGGACGCCGCCGTTGCCGCCGGCGAGGACCCGTCCGCGCTGGCGCCCAATCCGCTGGACGTGCAGGCGCCTGCGACCTGCGAGTATAAGCGCGTCGAGATGGCCACCACGCCCGAGAACGCCCTGGTGGGCCTGGGCCTGGTACTGGGCAGCGCGCTCGACCGCAAGCGTACGATCGCGGCGGATATCCTGTTCGAGACGCTGCTGGGCTCCAACGAAGCGCCGGTTAAGAAGGCCATTCTGGCCGCCGGCCTGGGCGGCAACGTGGTGAGCTACACCGCGGCCGAGAGCCTGCAGCCCTACGAGCTCATCATGCTGCAAAACGCGCAGCCCGGCGTGGCGCGCGAGCTGCGTCGTGTGTTCCAGAACGCCTGCCGCGACCTGTGCGAACACGGCGTTCCGCGCGAGCGCCTGGAAGCCATTATCAGCAGCAACGAATACGACCTGCGCCAGCGCGACTACGGTATCGCCGACGGCGTGGCCATTGCGTGCGACGCGCTGAGCACCTGGCTCTACGATGACGACGCCGCGACGCTGGCGCTCAAGTACGGCCCGGTGTACGAGGAGCTTCGTAGCGAGCTGGACGGCAGCTATTTTGAGGACCTGCTGCGCGAGCTGGTGCTGGAAAACGACCACATGGCACTGGTCGAGCTGGTGCCGGTGGACGCCGCCGAGGGTTCGGAGGGTGCCGAGGCCGCCGAGCTGGCAGCCAAGCGCGATGCCATGACCGATGCCGAGCTGGCCGACGTGGTCGAGCGCACGGCCGCGCTGCGTGCCGCGCAGGAGGCAGAAGACACGCCCGAGGCCAAGGCCACGCTGCCGCGCCTGCGCGTGTCCGACATTGGCGAGGCGCGCCCCGAGCCGCCGCTGGTCGTAGACACGACCACGCCCATCCCCTGCCTGCGCCACGACATCCCCACCAACCGCCTGGCCTATGCCATGCAGTATTTCGACCTGGGATGCGTCGCGTTTGAGGACCTGCCCTACGTGACGCTGCTCTGTCGTCTGCTCAAACAGCTGCCCACGAGCGAGCACTCGGCCGAGGAGCTCGACAACCTGCTCGCCGGCAAGCTGGGCTTTTTGAGCTTTACGACCGAGGTCATGACGCAGCCCGAAGTGGACGGCGTGCGCCCCTACCTGCTGGTGAGCGCCGGCGCCCTGTCCGAGAAGATCGATGCGCTGGCGAGCCTGCCGCGCGAGGTATGGTCGAGCACGCTTTTGGCAGATGCCGACGCCGACCGCGTGCGCGACGTGCTCACGCAGATTCGCATTGGGCTTGAGCAGGGCTTTATCAACAACGGCCACTCGGCGGCGCTCGGTCGCGCGATGAGCTACAGCTCGCCTTCGGCCGTGGTGCGCGAGCAGCTTTCGGGCGTTGATTTCTATCTGTTCCTGCGCGATCTGCTCGAGCACTTTGACGAGCGACTGGACGACCTGCGCGCCAAGCTTGCCGAGTTGGCAGGTCGTATCTTTGTGGTCGACGGCTGCATGGCGAGCTTTACCGGCAGCGACGAGGACTTTGACGCGTACTGGGATGCCGCGGGTAACCTGGGGCTGGGCGCGGGCCACGGCGGCGCCGGCCGCGACGCGCTCGTGGTGCCGGCACCGCGCGACCGCCACGAGGCTTTTGTCATCCCCAGCGACATCTGCTTTGCCGCGCGTGCGTGCGATCCGCGTCGCTTGGGCATTGACGTGACAGGCGCTTGGGCGGTTGCCGCCAACGCGCTCTCCTATGACTACCTGTGGAACGAGATCCGCGTTAAAGGCGGTGCGTACGGCTGCGGATTCCGCGCGGCCGGCGAGCGCCAGACGGCGTTCTACACCTACCGCGACCCGGCAATCGATCCCTCGATTGAGCGCGTGGCGCACGCAGGCGAATGGCTCGGCAGCTTTGAGCCCGACGAGGCCGCCTTTGAGGGCTTTATCGTGAGCTGCGTAAGCGGCATGGACGCACCGGTGAAGCCATACGCGCTCACCAAGCGCCGCAACACGACCTACCTGGCCGGACTCGATCCGCACGCACGCGAGGAGCGCCGCGCCCAGATGCTCGCCGCCACGCCCGGTGAGCTGCGCTCGCTCGGCGCCGATGTGACGCGCATCGCAGCCGAGTCGCCCACCTGTGTCTTTGGCGGTCGAGACGTCATCGCCAAGAGCAACGCCGGCTTTAACGTAGTCGACCTGCTGGGCTAACCACAACAAGCAAAACCACTACAAAGGGGACAGGCCCCTTTGTAGTGGTTCGAACACTTGTTCTATACGTACACATGTTCTATAGTATGGGTGATTGCATCGGATCTAAATTGCAACTAGAATATAGTTGCAGAATGTGAGGCGGGATGACTCGAGCCGATAAACTCATCGCCCAACTGTTTAGCTGCCCTTCGACGTATCGGTATGCCGATTTTTTAAAAGTCATGGCCTCATATGGCTTTGAAATGGACAGCAAAGGCAAGACATCCGGATCGCGCATTCGCTTCTACAGGCCCTCAGATGGCAGGATGTTCGTGATGCACGCGCCTCATCCATCTGACGAATTGACAGCGGGGACAATTCGAAACATCGTTCGATTTCTGCAGGATGTCGGAGGCAGTCATGAGTAACGTTTTGGCATACAAGGGCTATTTCGCCCCAGTCGAGTTCGATGCCGAGCAGCATGTACTAACAGGTATGGTCGCCGGCATTAGGGACGCAATCGTATTTGAAGGCTCCACGGCTGAAGAAGTGGAGCAATGCTTCCACGACGCCGTCGACGATTACCTTGAGTTTTGCGCCGAGAAGGGCAAAGAGCCCGAGCGGGCTTTTAAGGGCTCGTTCAACGTAAGAACGGGCTCTGAGCTCCACAAACAGGCGGCGCTGGCAGCGGCAAAGAAGGGCGAGTCACTCAATAAGTTTGTGACCGAAGCAATCGCCGCGGCACTGTGAAGCCAACGTCGAGTCGAAGCCGCCACAAAGGGTGCCTTTGCAGCGGCTTCGACGTTTGCCCAGATAAAACCTGCCAAAATAAACCTGTCCCTTTTTGGCAGGTTTGCTAGAGGAGGTTGGGATGGATAAGGCTGAGTTGCGTCGGGCGGTGATTGCCCGGCGCGATGCTATTGATTTGGATGTTCGGGCGGCGAAGTCTGCTGTCATTTGCGCGCGGCTTGTTGAGTTGCTGGACAGCTCGGGTGCCGCGGCACCGCGCACCGTTGCCGTCTATGCCGCGATGGGTTCCGAAGTCGACCCAGCCGCGTTTGCCGCGGCTGCCGCCAAACGCGGCTGGCGCGTGGCCTATCCGTGCATGCTCTCGGCAACAGACGCCGCAGCTTGTGGCCAGCGCATGTGCATGCGGGCCGTCGCCGTCGGCGATGCGCCCGCGGCCCCGTTTATCGCCCGCCCCACGCGGGCCTTCGCGGCCACGGACATCGACAGAGACCGCTTCCCCATCGTGCCTGCCGAAGCGCTCGACATGATCGTCGTGCCGCTCGTGGCCTTCGACCGCGCCGGCGCGCGCCTGGGCTACGGCGGCGGCTGCTACGACCGCTACCTGTCCATGCTCTCGCCCGCATGTCAAATCATCGGCATCGCCTTTGACGAACAGCGTGTCGACCACGTTCCCACCGACGCCCACGACCTGCCGCTACCCCACATCATCAGCGCCTAATCGCCGCCACGTCAGCCACGGCTACAGCAGTACCACCGCAGTCTAGTGCTCCTCGCCGGCGCGGGCCAGGTCGTAGGGCGTGGTCTGGTAGACGTAGTAGTTGAGCCAGTTGGTGTAGAACAGCTGAGCCTGGCTGCGCCAGACGTTGCGCGGCTCGGCGGTGGGGTCGTCACCCGGAAAGTAGTGCGCCGGCACCTGAGGGTTGAGGCCGCGCTTCACGTCGCGCTCGTACTCCAGGCGCAGCGTGTCGGTATCGTACTCGGGGTGACCAAATACAAAGAAGCGACGGCTGTCGGTCGACTTGACGATGTACAGGCCCACCTCGTCGGATACGGCCACGACCTCGAGCTGCGGCTCGGCCTCCACGTCCTCGCGACGCACATCGGTGTTGCGCGAATGCACGGCATAGAAACGGTCATCGAAGCCGCGGACCAGCGGGCTTTGCGGCTTCACCAGATAATGCTCGAACACGCCGCTCGCCTTTGCCGGCAGGTCGTACTTCTGAATACCGTAGTGGTGATACAGGCCCGCCTGTGCGCCCCAACAAATATGCAACGTAGAGTGCACGTGCGTGGTGGACCAATCCATGATCTGGCAGAGCTCGGGCCAGTAGTCGACCTCCTCGAACGGCATCTGCTCCACCGGCGCGCCCGTGATGATCAGGCCGTCGTAGTGGATGTCGCGGATGTCGTCGAACGTGCGGTAAAACGTCTCCAGGTGGCCGGCGCTCACGTGCGTGGCCTCGTGCGTTTTGGTGCGCAGCAGGTCCACCTCCACCTGCAGCGGCGTGTTGGAGAGCTTGCGCATGATCTGCGTCTCGGTGGCGATCTTGGTGGGCATGAGGTTGAGGATGAGCACGCGCAGCGGACGGATGTCCTGGTGCAGCGCGCGGTACTCGGTCATGACAAAGATGTTCTCGCTCTCGAGCTGCGCGGCGGCAGGGAGGGCGTCGGGGATGCGAATGGGCATGGATGCTCCTTACGAGTCAGTTGCAGCTATGGTACAACGAGCGGCCCCATCCGCGCGAGCACATCGCTCAGCGATGCCGTCAGCGGCCCGAATCACTCCAAAAATAGAGATTAAGGTATGTCCCAAAAAATCTACGGCGCTTTAGTCTAGCAAAGTGGTAGCAGGACGCTACAATGGTTCGACGCGAAAAACTCGGCCGAAAGGATACATATATGTACCAGACGCGTAAGATCGGTGTGGTCGGCCAGGGCCACGTAGGAGCACATGTCGCCAACAGCCTGCTTATGCAGGGCATTGCCGATGAGCTGTACCTGTGCGATATCAACGAGGCCAAGGTGACGTCCGAAGTCCAGGACCTGCGCGACTCCCTTTCGTTTGTCCCGTATAACACCAAAATCGTCAACTGCTACGACCACTACGAGGAGCTGGCTTGCTGCGACGTCATCGTCAACGCCGCCGGCAAGGTCGCGCTGGCCGCCGGCAACCGCGACGGCGAGCTGTTCTTTACCACCGACGCTGCCCGCACCTTTGCCAAGCGCATCGTCGACGCCGGCTTTGACGGCATCTTTGTGAGCATCTCCAACCCCTGCGACGTCGTGTGCACCGAGCTGTGGCACCTGACCGGCTACGATCCCAAGAAGATCATCGGCTCGGGCTGCGGCCTGGACTCCGCCCGCCTGCGCACCGAGATCTCCAAGAAGGTCGGCGTGAGCCCCAAGTCCATCGACGCCTACATGATCGGCGAGCACGGCTTTAGCCAGCTGGCCGCCTTTAAGTCCGCGACCATCGCCGGCAAGAGCCTTAACGAGCTTCAGGCCGAAAACCCCGACAGGTACGCCTTCGACCACATGGAGATCGAGGAGCTCGCGCGCAAGGGCGGCTATGTGACCTACCAGGGCAAGCAGTGCACCGAGTACGCCGTCGCCAACTCCGCCGCGCGCGTCTGCGCCGCCGTGCTGCACAACGAGCACGCCGTGCTTTCCGCCTCCACGCTCATGACCGGCCAGTATGGCGAGGAGGGCATCTTCACCTCCCTGCCGTGCGTGATCGGCGCCGAGGGCGTCGAGGAGGTCTACACGCTCGACCTTTCCGAGCACGAGCTCGAGGGCTTCCACAAGAGCTGCCAGCACATCCGCGACAACATCGCCCAGCTCGACTGGTGGGATGCCGAGGCCTACGACGCAAAGTAGGCCGCCGCTTGACGCGACACCTCGCTCATACGGACGCCATGTAAAGCGGGCCGCGCCGGAAACCCATCGGCGCGGCCCGCTTTTTATTGACCCCAACAGCATGCCTGCAGATTTAGGTCTAATACTTTTCCGCGAAGTGAACGAGCAAAAACGAGCCCCCGAAGCATCGACACTTTTCAGACGCCGTTTCCTGCGGTTTCGCCGAGTTTTTCCTGCAGTTTTGGCGTCAAAAAGTGTGGATGCTTCGGGGGTCCAAAACAGGTCGTTCACTTCGCGGAAAAGTATTCGACTTCGTTTTCGCGCAGACACGAATCCGGCCGCCACAATGCAAAACGGGGTCCGCGCGCAGCACAGACCCCGTCAAAAAAGATAATTCCCGGTGCCTAGTACTGCTCGATGCCCATGTAGCGACGGATCTCGGGGCTGTGGTCGAACACCTTGCCGCGGGCGGCGCGCAGCTCGCAGCTCATCGCGTAAAAGAAGATCGGCTCCAAGAACGAACGCACGCTGGCAGGTACCTCGCCCACGCCGTACTCGAGCGCATCGAGCACCATAATCGTATCGGTGTGCGTGTTGAGGAACGCGAGTGCACGCTCCTCCATGGGGCGGCACTCACCCGATCCGAGCTGCACAAAGTAGAACACGCCGGGCTCGGTAGCCTCGAAGGGGCCGTGGAAGTACTCGCCGGAGTGGATATAGCAGCAGTGCTGCCACTGCATCTCCATGAGCGAGCAGATGGCCATGGCGTAGGTCTGACTAAAGTTGGGGCCGGACCCCAGGATATAGAAGAACTTGTGCTGCTGGCAGAGCTCGGCAAAGCGGGCGCCCAGCTCGGCGTTGACCTTCTCGCGGGCGGCGGGCAGCAGCGCATCCATCTGCTTGAGGCCTTCGTACATGTCGGCGAGCGCCTCGTAGCCTTCCTGCTGGTCGAGCAGCTCGGCGGCGATCAGAGCGCCGATGCCCTGCGGCACCTCGGCCTGCGACACACCCTCGCCCCAGGGGTAGACCCAGGTGGTCCACTTGCCGTTGTCGATCTTGGAGCCCTCGCAGTCGGTGAGGGCGACGACCTCGGCGCCGGCAGTCAACGCCATCTCGCAACCGTCGATGACCTCCTGCGTGTTGCCACTGTGGCTGCAGGCGACGACGAGCGACTTCGGCCCCAGGCTCTTGGGGGCCATCAGGCAAAACTCGCGCGCGGTGTAGACCGTCGAGGCAAACGTAGTGGCCTCGCGCTTGAGCAGCTCGTTAGCCGGCATCAGGTCGATCATCGAACCGCCGCAGGCGATCCAAAAGACGTTCTCGATCTTACCCTTGCGCTCGATAATTTCCTGAATCAGATCGTGTGCGTTCACGGTGACGCTCCTCCTTGTGTGGCGGCTTTGGACGACGGCAGCTCGTACCTGCAGTCGTTCTATGTTGTTCTATTTATAGCATGCGAGCTGTCGCAGGTGAAGTCATTTCAGCAAATTTGTTCTATGTTGTTCTATCTATGGACGTTAGATGTCGAACACGTAGCGCGAGCCCACGATCTTTTGGCGCCCGAGCAGCAGGGGCCGCTCGTCCTCATCGGTAAAGTACGCCTCCATATAGAAGAGTGGCTCGCCGGCCGGCACCTCCAACAGCGGGGCCGCCTGAGCATCGGCAAGCGCAATCTCCACGGTACAGGGGTCGGACTTGAGCGGCGCGCGGCCCGAATGCTCGGCAACGAGCGCAAAGATCGAGTTATCGGTGAGGTCCTTATCGGCAAGCGTCTGCAGGTAGGGATGGTCGGCCAGCACAAAGGCGTTGTTCTCGAGCATGACGGGCACGCCATCCGCCGTGCGCACGCGCTCGACCACGATGAGCTCGCAGCCGGGCTCCACGCCAAAGAACGCCGCATCCTCGCGCGTCGCCGCGACCACCGTACGCGACACCAGACGCGCTCCGGCCACCATGTCGTTGGCGGCACAACCCTCAGTAAAGCTCTGGACGTCACCTTTCTGGACAATCTTGCGCTTGAGCTTGGGAGCGCACACAAAGGTGCCCCTCCCCTGCTGTCGGTTGAGATATCCCGCGCGCGACAGCTCCTCGATGGCGCGACGCACGGTGATGCGTCCCACGCCGTAAGACTTCGCGAGCTCCATCTCGGAAGGAATGCGCGAGCCGGCCGCATACACGCCGCGCGCGATCTCGCCCTTCAGGTCGTCCATGACCTGCTGGTACAGCGGTACGGCGGATACGCCAGCGCGGTCGGTTTTATCGTCGGTTGCCATCGTTACGCTCCATCCCGCGCATGCTCGGACTCAAACTCTTCAATCGCCGCCATAAACTGCTCGCCAAAGGCATCGGCCTTTTTCTCGCCGATGCCGTTGACCTGAATCAGCTCGTCGCGCGTTTGCGGGCGCAGGCGGCACAGGCCGCGCAGGGCCTTGTCGGAAAAGACCATGTACGGCGCCATCTCGAGCTCGGTCGAGATCTCCTTGCGCAGGGTACGCAGGCGCTCGAACAGCTCGGCATCGTCGCCCACGCGCGGGCGCTGATCCAGCTCGGCCTCCTCGCGCAGCAGATCCACCGCACGGCGAGCACGGGCCGAGGCCTTGCGCTTGGACGCGCGACGCTTAACGGTAAAGGCAAACGCCTCGTCCTCGACCTCGCCGGCACGCGGACCCAGGCCCACGACCGGGTACTGCCCCTGCGAGGTGGCCAAATAACCGCGGCCGCACAGCTGGCCGATGATGTCCTTGATGCGGCCGACCGATTCGCTCGACAGCCCACCATAGCCGCGGTCCTCGTCCAGATGCATCTGGCGAATGCGCTCGGTGTTGCCGCCGTGAAGCACATCGGCGATGAGCGACTTGCCAAAGCGCATGGGGCGCGTGGCCACATAGCGCACGGCGGCGCGAGCCATACCGGTGACGTCCTCGACCTCGAACTGCGTGAGGCAGTTGCTGCAGTTGCCACAGCCCTCGGCCTCATCCGCGGCGGCGCCGCCCACGGCCGTATGCTCGGCCGCGGCCTCGTCGCCAAAGTAGCGCAGCATGTATTCGCGTAGGCAGCCGGTGGTGTTGCAATAGCCTTCCATCTGACTGAGCAGGCGATATCGGTTCTGGAGCGCCCACGCGCGCTGCTCGTCGTCGAGCGTCTCGTCGGCCGCATCGCCGCGGTCGATCAAAAAGCGGCGCATGCGAAAATCGTTGCCGTTCCACAGCAGGTGGCAGCTGGCCGGATCGCCATCGCGGCCGGCGCGGCCCGCCTCCTGGTAGTAGGCCTCGATGCTCTCGGGCACGTTGTTATGGATGACGTAGCGCACGTTGGGCTTGTCGATGCCCATGCCAAAGGCGTTGGTGGCAACCATCACCTGAATATCGTCGTCGATAAAGGCGCGCTGGCTTTGGCGGCGGGCGTCATTACCCATGCCGGCATGGTAGCGGCCAACGCGAATGCCGCTGGGACCCAACGCCTCAGCAAGCTCTCCTGCCAGCGCATCAACCGTCTTGCGAGTCGAGCAATACACGATGCCGCTCTCGCTCGAATGCGCGATCACATAGTCGCGCACCCACGCGGTCTTAGCCTTGTCGCCCATCTCCTCGCAGCCAAAGTAGAGGTTCTTGCGATCGAAGCCCGTCACCACCGTCGCCGGGTTTTGCAGGCCGAGCATCTGCTGAATGTCCGCACGCACGCGCTCAGTCGCTGTAGCGGTAAAGGCCGCCACGATGGGGCGCTGCGGCAGGGAATCGATAAACTCGCGAATCTGCAGGTAGGCGGGGCGGAAATCCTGACCCCATTGGCTCACACAGTGGGCCTCGTCAATGGCCACGAGCGGAACGCCGATGCCGCCTTCGGCCGCAGCTTCCTGCGCAAAGGCCAGAAAACGCGGCTCGAGCAGGCGCTCAGGTGCCACATACATAAGCTGGTAGCGACCCTCGCGCGCCCGCTTGCGCACGGTATTTTGCTGAGCCGGCGTAAGGCTGGAGTTGAGATAGCTGGGGCGCGCGCCCGCCGCAAGCAGTGCGCGGGTCTGGTCCTCCATAAGCGACAGCAGCGGACTCACCACAAAGGTGATGCCGGGCAGCATGAGCGCAGGCACCTGGTAGCAAATGGACTTGCCGGCGCCCGTGGGCATAACGCCCAGCGCGTCGCGGCCGGCAAGGATCGCATCGACCATGCGGTCCTGCCCCGGGCGAAACGAGGTGTAGCCAAAATAGGCGCCGAGCGTGTCGAGCGCCATCTGCTGCATGCTATCGGTCATGGTTTCCTAACGTCCAAGTCATCTGCCGCCGATTATACGCCGCCACGCGGACCGCTGCCGTACGGCTGTCAGCCACGCTCATTCTGCGGGTAGTCATTGGGGACGTTCTTGAATGACTAGTCGTTTAAGAACGTCCCCAACGGCTAAGCTCTTGACAGGCGTGGAAACGTCTCAGGTTGAGCATAAGTCAGCGAAAACGCCCCTAAGCGAGCAAGGTGACGTGAAAGAGGAGGGAAGCGTACTTCGGTACGCGACCGACGATTGAACGTCAGATTGCCGCTTAGGGGCGTTTGCGGCATCGACCGGTCCGCCGTTCGCTAGAACGGCGGAACCAAGGGCGCAGCGTCGGCCCGTTGCGCGGTTTGGAAAACCGCGCAACTAGAGCTACATGACCATAACGTAGCGCGATCCCACGTAGTACTGCTTACCCATCAGGACCGGCTCGCCATTGGGTCCGATAAAGCCGGCGCGCAGGTTGAGCAGCGGATCGTGCGGAGCAATGCCCAGCTCAGCCGCCTGCTCGGCGTTGGCGCGAACGGCTTCGACCGTACGGTAACCAACCGAGACAATCGGCGTTCCGCCAACACGCTCGACCTCGGCAAAAATCGACTTGTCCTCAAGATCGGCCGTCAACAGCTCACGGTAGGCGTCAAACGGCACAAAGATGTTCTCTTCAAAGATGGGCTCGCCGTCGGCAGTACGCACGCGCTTGATGTGCAGCAGCAGCGCATCCTTCTGCAGGCCAAAGAACTCCATCTCGTTTTGGCGCGCCGGCACAATCTGGCGATCGATTACGTGCGCACCGGCCTTCATGCCGTTGCCGGCACACAGCGCGGTAAACGTCTGCAGCGTCGAGGCGTGAAATTGGCGATTGATGTGCGGCGTGGAAACAAAGGTGCCACGGCCCTGCTGCTTAACCAGGTAGCCATCGGAGCACAGCTCCTCGACGGCGCGACGCACCGTAATTCGGCTCACCTCGTACTGCTCGGCTAGCTCGAGCTCGGACGGAATACGCTCCTTGGGTGCATAAACACCTTTCTCGATCGCATCCTTGATCTCGTCGTAAATCTGCTGGTAAAGCGGTGCATTTTTGGGTGCAGGCATATCTAATCACTCTTATCGAAATATTGAAATAACTAATACGTATATAACGTCTAGTTTCATGTTACCTCATAATGATAAAACGATACACCGCATACAGCAAATCCTTACCTGCCGTCGTCCTGTTGCAGGCTGTCCTGATCGATGAGGCGCGCCTGCCTGCTGGCCATGCGCGCGGGCTTGTCGGGATCGGGCACGGCCGTGGGCATGGGCTCGTCGACATGACCGCCCCACCAGCCGCCCACAAAGTTGAGCGTATGGAACACATTGATCACGGCGCCGGGATCAATGTCGCACACCAGCTTGATAATGTCCTGGCTCTCGTAGGTCGAGACAACGGCATGCAGCAGGTACATCTTCTCGCGGCTGTATCCGCCAATGACCTCGGCACAGCTAATGCCATGCTGAAAATGGTCAACATAGGCGGTCATGACCTCGTCGGCCTTGCGCGTCGTGATCTGCAGCGTCACGCGATCGTAGCGACGATAGAAGCTGTCGATGGTCTTGGTCGAAATAAACTGGAACACGATGGAGTACGCCGCGTTGTCCCAGCCAAACATAAAGCCAAAGATCGCCAGGATAAAGCAGTTGAAACCAAAGATAACGCCCCAGATGGTCTTGCCCGTGTGGTTGGAAACCCACAGCGCGATAAAGTCGGTGCCGCCGGTGGATGCGCCGGACTTAAGCGCGATGGCAGCGCCCAGACCCGAGACCACGCCACCAAAAATGATGAGCATGATCTTGTCGCCCAAAAACGGCGCGAAGTGAAAGACGTTGAGGAACAGCGACGAGAGCATGACCTGCATCATCGAGAAGATGACGAAGCGCTTGCTAATGCCGCTCCAGCACAGGAGCGCCACGGGGATGTTGAGCGCGAGCATGCCGAGCGAGATGTCGATGTGAACGCCGCCGAGCGAGGTGACGCGATCGAGCAGGACCGCGACGCCGGTGAGGCCGCTCGGAAGCAGGTCGGCGGGGCGAATGAACGCCTGAATCAGAAATGTCTGGAGAACGGCGGAGATGGTGACCGCCACGGCAGTAATGGCGCGGCGGACGATGGTGAGACGGCCGAGCACGAGCACGCGGTCCGTGAGCTGATCGATGGCGTTCGCCACGTAGGCTCCTTTCGAAGGCAGATGTAATTGTGGGGCATGCCGGCGATTGTAGCATGGAGCGCGAGAGGGCGCTTCAATTCACCCTCTCTCGACAACCAAAACGAGCCAGCAGCTCCCCAACCAAAGAGCCAAATTCTAAGTGAGTAGACTTTTCGCGATCTACCAAGCGCACTCAAAACAGCCACCTCTCCGACCTGCGGTTTTACTAAGGCAGATACGCTTTGTGCTCGGCATGTGCCAAAAAGTCTACTCACTTAGTCCGAGTCGAAGCCAAACGGATCTAAATCAAAGCCAAAATGAGCCAATCCACCGCAAGAGACGTGTGAATCCGCACTTCTTGCGGCGAATTGACGCTACAAAGCGGTCAGAATGTCGGCGAGGTTGTCGATGACGGCGTCGGCTCCCGTTTGGTCCAGGTTAACGCCCTCGTGCGGACGCAGTGCCAGGACGCGCGCGCCGGAGCGCTTGCCGGCCTCGATGCCCAAAGGCGAGTCCTCGATAACCAGGCACTCGGTAGGCTCCACCCCCAGTGCCTCCATGGCACGCAGGTAGATCTCGGGGTCGGGCTTAAATGCACTGCACTCGTGACCGCTGATGGTGTAGTCCAGCACGTCGGTGATACCGGCAATCTCCACCAGCTCGTCAATGAGCTCGCGATAGGACGAGCTCGCGATGGCACACTTGACGCCGCGCTCGTGCAGCTCGCGCATCACCGGCTCCGCCTGCTCGTTGAGCAGCTCGGCATACGGAACAGGGTGAACCGGGCTGTAGACCTGCTTGTACTCAACGCGCAAGCGCTCGCGCAGCTCAACATCGTCGGGCACCAGCGACTTCCAGATGGCAGGCTCGTTAGACCCCGAAAGATCGGGGATCTCGTCAAAGTGGAACCCCTTTTCCTCCATAAACGCCACGCGGCGACGGTTGTAGAACCACTCGGTATCGACCAGCACGCCGTCCATATCAAACAGCACTGCCTTGATCATACGCATCTCCTCCCACCCGCCAAAAAGGGACAGGTTTATTTTGGTAGGTTTTATCTGGGGTTTTGCGGCGCGACGGGCGCGCCCTCCCCAGAGCAAAAAAGGGGACGGGGCGCAAACCCCATCCCCTCTCAATCAACCTGTAAGGTCTACTTACTTGTGATTAGTAGGAAAGCTTCCACATGTAGCGACGCATGGTCAGCGGGTGCTGACGGGCCTCGGCGATCTGGTTGCCGTACTCGCGCATAACGGCGAGGTGCAGCAGCGGGTTGAAGTAGGTGACGACGCTTGCCGGCACGGCGTCGGCCAGACCGTAGTCCTTGGAGTCGATCAGAGCGACCTTGGCGCCCATGCGCTTAAGGAAGGTGAGGGCGCGGGCGTCCATCGGACGGGTGGCACCGTCGGACATGAAGAAGACGTAGGGCTTACCCTCGGTGGAAACCTCGAACGGGCCGTGGAAGTACTCGCCGGTGTTGTAGGCGGCGGCATCGATCCACTGCATCTCGGTGAACAGGAAGGCGGCGTGAGAATAAGCCATCTTCTCGGAGGCACCGGAGGCCATGAAGTAGATCATCTTGTCGTCCTTGAAGTCCTGGGCGAACTGCTTGGCAAGACCCTTGGCGGACTGAGCGGCGTTCTCGCAGAGCTCGAAGACGTTGGTGAGGCCGGTGATCATGTCCTCGTAGTGGTCATAGCCTTCGGTCTGCTGAAGGATCTCGAGTGCAAGAGCGATGGCGTAGCCGGGCTTCTCGCACTTGGCAGCGTAGTTGGCGTGGAAGCCGTGAACGATGACGTGGTCGGCGTCGACGGTCAGAGCGGAGCCAGCCTTGTTGGTAAGGGAGACGACCGGGCAGTTGTGCTTCTTGGCGGTCTTGTTGGCCTCGACAGTCTCGGGCGTGGAGCCACCGAGGGAGCAGGTGATCACGAAGGTGTGCTCGTTGACCCAGGAAGGCGTGTCGTAGTTGAACTCGTTAGCGGTGAAGATCTGAACGTTCAGCTTGTCCGTGTTGTTGGCCAGGAAGTACTTGGCGGGGTAAAGGTCGGACATGGAAGCACCGCAGCCGACGAAAGCGACGCTGTGGATCTCGTGGTTGGACAGGACGTCAGCGACGATCTGCTTAGGGAGGTTAAGGTCGATCTCGTACATCTGACACATTCCTTTCGATTTGTTGCGGCGTCACATTGCCGGACGCTCGCAGGGTTACCGTAGTTAGGACCGAGTCGCCGGCCCGTTGAGGATGTGACAAAGGGACTATCCCTTTGTCACATGTTAGGGATGGAAGCCTGCCTGGGGTATGGGATGCCAGGCAGGCCCCCGGGGGAAGCGCTGGGTCGCGACTAGGCCAGGATGCCGGCCGCGGAGAGGGCGATGCCGCCCACGATGGCGATCACGAGAAGCCAACCGGTGTTGACGTTCTTCTTGATGAGCCAGTACATAAGGCCGGTGAGGCCAAGGGAGATCATCTGGGGCATCATGCCGTCCAGGATGTCCTGGATAACGACGGTGCCGTCAGCGAACTGCAGCGGGGTGGTGGCGCCGATCAGCGTAGCGATCATGCCGCCCACGGACATAAGACCCACGATGCCGCAGACATACATGAGCTTCTCCATGAGGTCGCCACCCTGGAGCTTGCTCAGGTACTCGTGGCCGCCCTGGTAGCCGATCTTGGCAGCGAACCACGTGATCAGCACGGAGGGCACGATGGAGATGAGCATGGCCAGGATCGGACCCATGATGGAGCCCTGCTGAGCCAGCTGAACGCCCAGGCCAAAGGCGATAACGCGGATGGTGCCCTGGAAGAAAGAGTCACCGATGCCGGAAAGCGGGCCCATGAGGGAGGTCTTGACCGCGTTAATCGAATCGGGATCGAAGTTCTCGGGATCCTTGGCGTACTCCTCCTCCATGGAGGCGGCGAGGCCTAGGACAAAAGCGCTCGTCTGCGGGGTGCAGTTGTAGAACGCCATGTGACGGTGGTAAGCCTCTTTCTTAGCAGCGAGCTGCTTGGGGTCGGACTCGTCCGGATAGAGGCGATCGAGCGTGGGGACCATGCCGTAGAGGAAGCCCATGTTCATCTGACGCTCGTAGTTCCAAGAGGCCTGGATGGCCCAGGAGCGCCAGAAGAACTGGCTGACCTTCTTGTTCAGGGACACGTCCTTGATTGCGGTTGCCATAGTGTGTTCCTCCTTAGTCTTCGTCGTCTTCGAGCGGATCGTAGTCGGAATCGACACCGGCGGCTGCATGGGAACCGTTGAACTTGAAGCCCATGAAGACGATAGCCAGGCACACACCGATCAGAGCGACCGCGATGACGGACAGGTTGAGGTAGGCGGCGAGCAGGAAACCGATGAACAGGAACGGGGTCATACCCTTCTTGATCATCATGGTGAGCAGCAGGGCCAGACCGTAGGCGGTCATGATCTTGGTCGAGACGTTCAGACCAACGGACAGCCACTCGGGAACCATGTTGACGATGGCTTGGACCAGGTCGGTACCGACAAAGACGGCCAGGAAGATCGGCAGGAAGTACATGATGGCGTACAGACCGGAGCCGGCGCAGATGTGCATGCGGTAGGCGGTCTTGAACTTGCCGTTATCAATCGCGCTATCGGCCACATGGGTGAGGGCGGCGATGATGGAACGGAACACGATGCCGAGGAGCTGACCCAGGACGGCGACCGGGATGGCGATCGTCATGGCGGTCTCGGCGGAAGCATCGGTCAGGCACGCGAAGGCAGCTGCCACGATGCCGCCCAGGACCATATCGGGCGGAACGGCGGCGCCGACCTGCACCAGGCCCATGGATACGAGCTCGACGGCGGCACCGACGGCAAGGCCGGTGGGCACATCGCCCAGCAGCAGACCGACGAGCGTGGCGCCAACGAGGGGCTGCTCGAAGTTAAGACGGCCGAGCAGGCGGGAGTCCCACATGCAGAACACGCCGACGAGGCCGACGAGCACCGCACTGATGAACGTATTCATACCCTTCTCCTTTCAGTCAGGCAAAAGCCTGGTTGATTACAGCTTGGCGTCGATGTCGACGCTCTGATACGTGGGGGTCTGCTGGACGTAGAGCTTGATGCCCATGTCGAGCAGCTGGTTGACGTCGGCCTTCTGGGTGGCGTCGAAGAAGACGGAGCTGTCCTTGCCGCCGACCTGATCGGCACCGTCGTGGTTGGCGGTGGCGCCCAGGTTGATGGCGTCGAGCTTGTAACCCTGGCAGAACTGCAGCATCTCGGCCGTGTTGCCAAAGACGAACATGACGCGCTCGCCGAGGGTGTTGAGCTTGTCCATCTTGGCGAGGGCACGCTCGACGGTGAAGACGTTCAGGCGCACGCCCTGGGGCTTGGCCAGCTTAAGAGCGCCCTTCTTGATGTCATCGTTGGCGGCAGCGTTGTCGACGACGATGATGCGCTCGGCCTGAACCTTGGTGGTCCAGGTAAAGACGACCTGACCGTGCAGCAGACGGTAGTCAAGACGCGCGAGGACGATCTTGGCGGGACCGGAGCTGTGACGGGGCGCCTTAGCCTTCTTGGCGGGAGCCGCGGCAGCCTCGACCGGTGCGTTGGGGTTGGTCAGACCGGCGCGGGCCTCGTTGATGAGGGCCGCGAGCTCGGCACCCTTGACGGGGGCGGGGCTCATAGCGAGCGTCAGTGCCAGCGGAATGTTGAAACCGCTGATCACCGTGAATGCCGCACCGTTGCGGGAAAGCTCGACCATGCTGTTGTTGACCGAGCTGCCGAGCATATCGGTCAGCACATAGACGGTGTCGTCCGCGTTGAACGTGGCGATCATGGCGTCCACCTTGTTGGTGATGGGCTCCTTGTCGTCACGAGCAAGCGACACGACGTGGACGTTCGACACGTCACCGAGAACCATCTCGAGCGTGTCTTTGGCGCCTGCGGCCAGGCCGCCATGAGATGCGAGAATGATCTGATTCATCTTGCCTCCTCCTTTTCGTTATGGTCATTATAACGTCTTATACGTTGCGGATATTGCTAATTAGTATAAAGACCGTTCGCGGGTGAAAATCGACCGTTGACGGGTTTAACGTACTTGAAACGTTGGGGCTGGGCAGGCCGGCACTGGCGGGATAACCCCAAGTCGGACCCTGCGCGCAATCCCCTATCGCACGAAGTACCAGGGGCTTTCCTGCACGGTGGGTTCCAGCGCGATGCCGGTGCGCTCCTTAAACAGATCCATGTCCTGCGTTTTCTCCGTCCACCACGCGTTGGGCTTAAAGGTCATGCTCTCAGCGACATGACCGACAAATACGCTGTTGCGCAGCTTGGAGAAGTCGGTGTTCATAATCAGGATGGACATGAGCACCAGCACAATACCCAGGACCTTGATCGCGCCGGCGGACTCGGCATAGACACCAATGCCCACCAGTACGGTGACGACCGTCTCGAAAGACATTACGACGGGAACTTTCGATGTCTCGAGCCCCATGGACAGACCCTGCATATATAAGATGTAAGCCACGGCTGTGGGGATGAGTCCAAAGCCAAGGAACAGCAGCAGCAGCTGTGGCGACATTGCCGCGGCGACATCCGGCCACGGAGCCGCGATAGCCGCCATAACCGCACCGCCAAAAACAAGGCCCCAAAACGTGACAGCCAGCGGGTGGACCGTCTTGGTTGCTATCCGGCTAAACACCGCGAGCGACGCCCCACAAAAGCCTGCAATCACGCCCGACGTGACGCCCCAAACCGAAAAATGGAAACCGGAAAGGTCGCCATTAGTTACTGCAAGTACACAGCCCCCTATGTTAAAAGCGATGGCAACGAGCTTGTTGGGGGTCACGTCCTCGCGATAAAGCACGCGGCCGAGCACGACGCCAAACACCGGCGAGGTATAGAGCAGCACCGAGGCCGTGGACATGCCCACCTCGCCCATACACTCGTAATAGCAAGTGTTGGCGGCGGCCAAACCGACGATACCGACAAGCGCGCAGGAAACAAGCTCTTTAGGGCTTGCCTTGAACAGGGCCAGCGGACCCTGAGCCACGGTAGACCCCTCACCCGGACGGCAGCCCATAAACATCAGGACCGGCGCCAAGATAAGCGCTCCGACCAACAAGCGAAAGGCAGCCATACTCTGGGACGTAACGCCCATGGCCGAGATGCCGTTTACAAAGATTCCGATGCTGCCCCACATAAGCGCGGCGATCAGCACCAGCACATAGCCCAGATTGCTTTTCTTCAACGCAGCCTCCTCGGTATTGTTTCCAATATGTTTCACACTACGTTATAGTCGTTATATACATTTTTCAAGGCACAAATCGGCAAACGGGAAATCTCTTGAAACAAGGAGTGTCGCAGGTGCCGGCAGAAAGGGAACGTCCCCAAGTGCCGCTCTAGCAGTTGCGGTGAAATAGTTCTCAAACAGAGGCTTCACGCTCCCAAACAGGAACTATTCCACCGCAACTCATGAGGGGTATTGGGCTGTTAGGCCGCTCTATCCCTTAGTAATCCAGCTTCCACATGTAACGGCGCGTCATGTAATCCTTGTGGGTGACGGCGGAGAGCGCACGCATGTAGACGTTGTTGAGGATCGGGGCAAAGATCAGGTGGTTGAAGTATTCGCTCACGCTGTCCTTGATGTCGTTGAGGCCAAGCTCCTTGGCGTCGAGCTGATAGACGCGATCGCCACCGTACTGGTTGACGAAACGGATGCCGCGCTCGTCGTTGCAGCGGCTGCGGCCGACGCTGATGAGCTGGAACAGCGAGGTGCGCTTGTCCAGGATCTCGAAGGGGCCGTGGAAGAAGTCGCAGGTGTTGATGGTGCAGGAGTCGATCTGCAGCATCTCCTGCACATTGCAGATGCTAAAGACGTAGGCGGCACCAAAGAGCGGGCCCTGAGCCATGACGTTGATGCAGGGCTTGTCGGCGTTCTGCTCGGCCCACTTGGCAGCGAGCGGACGGGTGTACTCGACGGCCTTGCGATAGATGGGGTCGACCAGGTCGAAAGCGGCCATAGCGGTCTCGTACTCGGCATAGCCCTCGGTCTGCTGCGTGAGCTCCATGGCGATCATGGTCACGACGGCGGAGTTGGTACGGCCCATGCAGGACTCGTCAACGGCCAGGCTGTCATACTGGATCTTGTAGTCGCAGACCTCGGTGAGGCCGGACTCGTCAACATAGATGGCGATGGTGCTGGCGCCGTGGTCCTTGGCGACCTGGGCGGCGACGATGGTCTCCTTGGTGCCGCGCATGGACACGACGACGGCCAGGGTGTTCTCGTTGACGTAGGCCGGGGTGGCATGCACGAACTCGTTGCTGGTGTAACTGGAGCTCACGACCTGCGTGGCCTCGTGCTCCATAAAGTACTGGGCAGGATAGTTGCCGCCGTTGGATCCGCCGGCGCCAATCCACACGACGCGCTTGATGCCGCCCTTGTCTGCCTTGTCAGCCAAAACCTGGGAGACGACGTCCTTAACCTGTTCCTGAGTAGTCATCGTGCATCAGCCTTTCTTCTCGTTTGATGCTCTCGATGGCATACAAGTTACATACACGTTTTGGTTATGTCGACTAGTTGTATGCTATATTTGTCTTAGAAATTTTGCTGGTAAAGTTTTCGACAATCCATTACCAGCGGTTTTGTTGTCATGTTGGATACATGCTTGGTTCAGTAAGCATACAAGTTAGATATAGGTTGTTCGCATGAGCACTTCGTCAAAAAAGAACTTGGCCCAATACGAGCGTCTGGCGAGTACGCTGCGTGACCGCATCGCCGCCGGCACCTACGCACGCGGAGACAAGCTGCCGTCCGAGATGGAGCTCATGGACGAATCGGGGCTGTCGCGCAGCACCGTGCGCCACGCGCTTAAGGTGTTAGTTGACGAGGGCCTGGTGCGCACCGAGCGCGGACGTGGCACCTTTGTGGCCGACACGCCCGCGCTCCACGAGAACAACCTGGTGTTTTCGAGCTATACCAAGCAGGTCGAAGGCCAGGGCATGAAGCCCACCACGCGCACGGTGGACTCGGGCTTTACCAAGGCGGCCGGCAGCATAGCTAAGTTCTTTGACGCCGCCGCGGGCAGCAAGCTCGTCAAACTTGTCCGCCTGCGCTACCTGGACGACGCGCCGCTGTGCCTGGAGACCACCTATCTGCCGCCAAGCTTTGGGTCGCTCATCGATCGCGATATCAACGGTTCGCTCTACGCCACGCTGCGCCAGGAGTTCCATCGTACGCCGGCGCAGGGGCATAAGACCTTTGAGGTGTGCTATGCCTCGCAAAACGAGGCGTTTTTGCTCAACGTCGAGCGCGGGCAGGCGCTGATCCTAATCACCGACTACGTCTACGACACCGACGGCCGCCCGCTCCATATCTCCAAGCGCATCCAGCGCACCGACCGCGCCAAATACACCGAGCCCATCGGCTAACCACCACAATGGGGATAGGCACCTTTGTGGTGGTTTTAGGCGAGGAGGTCGGGGAACCAGGTTGGTTTGGGCTGGTTGGGGGTGCGCTCGGCCAGGACCAGCTCCATCCAGCACATGTCGTACCAGCGGCCGAACTTTTGGGCACAGCGGTCGAAAGCACCCACCAAGCGATATCCCATATGGGCATGGAAGTCCTGGCTGTTGTGCGTTAGATACTCGTCGTCCTTGTCGTGCGGCACGGCGATGAGCGCGCACATGTTGGTGATGCCCATCGCGATCAGGCACTGCTTGAGCGCATCGTGCAGCTTGCGGCCCAGCCCGCCGTGGCGCACGTCGCGTGCCAGGTAAATCGACGTCTCGACCGACCAGTCGTATGCCTCGCGGCTGTTGAGCGGACTCGCATAGGCATAGCCTACCGGACGCCCGTCCAGCTCCATCACCAGATACGGATAGCGCTTGAGCGTACGCTCGATGCGCCCGGCGAACTCCTCAACGCTCGGCACCTCGTATTCGCAGGTAATCGCCGTCTGGCGCACATACGGCTCATAGATGGCAAGCAACGCCGGCGCGTCTTCGGGCGTCGCCAGGCGAATCGCCGGCTCGGACATCTCGGTCATACAACCCTTCTCTCTCAAAAACAAAGGCCGCCTTGCGCCAAACCCAGCGCAAGGCGGCCCCTCGTCATTACATCAGGCTACAGGACAGCCGCCAGCGCGTCGATGTCCTCCTGCGTCGTGGCCCAGCTGGTGCAAAAGCGCACCACCGTGTGGGTATCGTCGTACTTTTCCCAGTACTCGATCGCCGCATGCTCGCGAATGCGGGCCATGTCCTCGTTGGGCAAAATCACGAACTGCTGGTTTGTGGGCGTCTCCAAAAAGAACTGGTAGCCGCGCTCGTGCAGCACACGACGCAGCGCCTGGGCCGTCTGAATCGCCTGTCGACCAATCTCAAAATACAGGCCATCGGTAAAGAGCGCCTCAAACTGCACGCCCGTCAGGCGGCCCTTGGCCAACAGCGCGCCGTGCTGCTTAATACGCGGAATGGGATGCGCCGGAGCGTGCATGCCGCAGAACACCACAGCCTCGCCGCAAAGCGCGCCGCACTTGGTGCCGCCGATGTAGAACACGTCGCACAGCTGCGCCAGCTCGGGCAGGGTAATGTCGCACTCATCGGCTGCCAGCGCATAGGCCAGGCGGGCGCCATCCACAAACAGCGGAATCTCGCGCTTCTGGCACACCACATAAATCTCGGCCAGCTCGGCCTTGGAGTACAGCGTGCCGTACTCGGTCGACAGGCTCACGTACACGGCGCCCGGAAACACCATGTGCTCGCAGCTCTCGTTTTCGTAGAACACCTGGATATAGTTTTCGAGATCCTCGGCGTGCATCTTGCCCTCGTAGCCGGGAATGGTGAGCACCTTGTGGCCGCCAAACTCGATGGCGCCCGCCTCGTGGCAGGCAACGTGGCCGGTCTCGGCGGCAACCACGCCCTCGTACGGCGCGAGCAGCATGTCAATCACCGTCGCGTTGGTCTGCGTGCCGCCCACCAGCAAAAATACGTCGGCATCGGGAGCCTGACAGGCCTCGCGGATCAGCTGCTTGGCGCGCTCGGTATGCGCATCGGTGCCGTAGCCGGGCTGCGGCTCCATGTTGGTGTCGACGAGCGCCTGCAGTACCGCCGGGTGTGCGCCGTGGGAATAGTCGTTGTTGAACGCGAGCATGGCAATCCTCTCTTACCAGGTATCGTCCAGATGATTCAAACGGGGCTATTGTACGCCGTGAGGATAGGCAACGCGCGCGGCAAGGCACTCAAGTGCCAACACCAGGGCAAAGCCGCAGCTCACGTCAGTCAAAAAGTGTGCACCGATCACGATACGGCCAAAGGCGACGAGCGCCGCGACGGCCGCCGCCACCCAAAAGACCACGCGACGACGCGAAGGCTTTTCCGTAAAGGCCGCCGCGGGAAGCCCCGCAAGCATAAGGCCGATTGCCGCATGCGCGGTGTGCCCGCTCGCGAACGACTTAAAGCCGTCCTTGATTACGCCGGCCGCAATATAGCTCCACTTGTCGGGGTTGCCGATTACCCACCACGGCTGAAAATTGAGCCCCGGCGTGACCTCGATCACGCGCATGCGCGGGCGCGACCACAGCGGCTTGACAACCACGTTGAGGATGATGGCCTGAGCGACCCACACGGCAAGCACCATCAGCGCCCAGCGCGCGAGCTCGTCGGAGTCGGTGTCGCGCGTGAGGCGATAGACGACAAGGTTGGCAGCGATGACCAGCACAAACGTCAGCACCAACTGGACAGCGATGAGTTTGCCGCCAACCTTCAGGGACGAGACGATCTCGTAGCCGGCCAGGCCAACGTTGACGAGGATGCCGAGCACGGCGAGCCATTTGCTCCCCCTGGAGTCGGGACGCACCGCGCGCACGAGCATAACGCCCGCGACGCTCGCCGTCAGCTCAAACGGCAGCTCGCCGGCGGCCTCGATAAAGCGGCCGTACATGCTGCCGATGTTGAACAGCGCGCTCGAGATCTGATAATCGAAAAAGCTGCCCACGCCCAGACAAAGGCACAGGACAACCGCAATGGCAGCGGCGTCTTTCTTGTAGATGTACCCGAACATGCTTTCCTTTCCATCGGGCGAAGGGTCGACCCGCAACGTGGCGGGACAAAGCTATCAGTAGTTTTGTCCCAGGGTCGCTTGCGTTGACAGGCTCGATGCGACTATCGCACCTGGGACAAAAACTACTGATAACTTTGTCCCACCGACTTACTTGTTAGTCATCGTCAGTAGCACCCAGCTGCTGCAGCAGCATGAGCGCCGCGGCCACGGGGCCGGTGCCGTCGTTGGCGTCGAGACCGCGGCCCAGGCCGCTGCCCGCACCGGCGCCCGCCTTGTAAGGCACCGACAGCTTGCGGCTCTTGGGGAAGTTCACCGCGCCATAGCGATTCTTGAACTCAAAGGCCACCTTCTTGGGCACGTCGACGCCCAAAAACGTGATGCGCCCGCCGCTGAGCGTGACGCTCTCGAGCCCCAAGCGCTCGCCGCGGATACGGATACGCGCGCGGTTGAACAGATTGAGTCCCGCCAACGGCAGCTCGCCATGCGCGGCCTCGGTCTCTTCCTGTACCTCGTCGATGCTCTCCAGGTCCTCGGCCGCCGCGAGCTTGCGGTACACGAGCACGCGCTGGTCCACCGCCGGCAGGTACTCCTCGGACAAGAAGTAATCGGCCGGCAGGTTAATGCCCACGCTCGCCGCCTCCACGCCGGCATCGTCGTCACCGCGCGCCTCGGCCACGGCCTGACCCAGCATCTGCGTAAACAGGTCAAAGCCCACGCTCGATAGGTTACCGTGCTGTTCGGCACCCATGAGCGAGCCGGCGCCGCGAATCTCCAGGTCGCGCATGGCGATGCGCATGCCGCTGCCCAGGTCCTGGAACTCGGAAAGTGCAGTCAGGCGCGCCGTTGCCTCCTCGGTGAGCGGCAGCTCGCCCGGGAACATAAAGTATGCGTAGGCCTGCGTGGCCGAGCGGCCCACACGGCCCTTGAGCTGGTAGAGCTGTGCTAGGCCCAGGCGCTGCGAATCCTCGATGATGAGCGTGTTGGCGCACGCGTTGTCGATACCGCTCTCCACGATGGTCGTGGCAATGAGCACGTCGATCTTTTTGGTCGCAAACTCGATCATCACGTCCTCGACCTCGCGCGGGCTCATCTTGCCGTGCGCCACGCCCACGCGCGCCTCGGGCGCGGCCTCGTGCACGCGCGCCACGGCGTCGTCGATGGTCTTGACGCGGTTGGACACGTAGTACACCTGGCCGCCGCGACCCACCTCCAGGCGAATCGCCGCGCTCACCACGTCGGGGTCGTACTCCCCCACGTGCACAATCACGGGACGGCGCCCGGTCGGCGGCGTGGTGATCAGGCTCATGTCGCGCACGCCGCTCGTGGCCATCTGCATGGTACGCGGGATGGGCGTGGCCGAAAGCGTGAGCACGTCGATCTGCTCGCGCAGGTTCTTGAGCTGCTCCTTGTGCTGCACACCAAAGCGCTGTTCCTCGTCGATGATCACCAGGCCCAGGTTCTTGGGGTTCACGTCGGCCGAAAGCAGACGGTGTGTGCCGATCAGCACATCGATCGTGCCCTCGGCAAACGCCTTGAGCGCGCGCTTTTGCTGCGCCGGCGTGCGAAAGCGGCTGAGCACCTCGACCTCAAGGCCAAACGGGGCAAAGCGTTCAAAGAACGTCTCGTAGTGCTGCTGGGCAAGAATAGTCGTGGGGCAGAGTACCATGACCTGGCGGCCGGAGTCCACGCACTTAAACGCTGCGCGCAGGGCGACCTCGGTCTTGCCAAAGCCCACGTCGCCGCACAGCAGGCGGTCCATGGGCTTGGGTGCCTCCATGTCCGCCTTAATGTCGGCAATAGCCTCCAGCTGGTCGCGCGTCTCGTCGTAGGGGAAGCTCTCCTCCATCTCAATCTGCTCGGGCGTATCGGGCGGACAGGCGATACCGGTAATCGAAGAGCGGCGCGTATACAGGTCGACCA
Source organism: uncultured bacterium (assembly GCA_905214465.1). Lineage (GTDB taxonomy): Bacteria > Actinomycetota > Coriobacteriia > Coriobacteriales > Coriobacteriaceae > Collinsella. Next base: position 9,731 of record CAJMMD010000009.1, on the reverse strand, counting down.
GGTCAAACGCCAGCTTTTTGGCATTCTTGCGCGCCTTGTTGGTGGCACGCGTCCAGTCGGCGGTGTTGAGCCTGGTCAAGCGCGGTTTATCGCCGTCGGGGCCAACATAGCGCGTGATGCGGTCGACCTGCTCGAGCGGCACATAGAGTTTGTCGCCGTCGGCGTATTCCAGCAAGAAGTAGTCGCGCTCCTTGCCGCCCACTTCCTGGCGCGCGATCTCGCTAAAGAGCGCGATGCCATGCGTTGCGTGCACCACGTAGTCGCCCGGCTTAAAGGGGAAGGTGATCTGCGTAATGTCGACCTTGCGGCGGCTGCGCGCGCGGTTGGCGTCCATGCGGGCGTTGAGGTCGGCGATCGAGAACACGGCCAGATTGGCATCGGGCACCACCACGCCCTGCGGTAGAGCGGCATCCACAAAGGTCACGCGTCCGCGCGAGATGGTGGGCACGGCGGCACCAGCGGCAGCCTGGGCCGCGCCCGCCTCGAGCGAGCGGGCGTTGAGCGCGTCGGCATGGCGCTCGCGAATCGAAGCATGGGCCGCCTGACGAGCAGCACGGTCGTCAGAATCCGCCGCCGCCACGCGCACGCGGTCGCCGATAACGCCGGCGTTTTCGGGGGCGGCCGTCAGCGACTCCTCAAAGGTGATGCCCTCGTCGCCAAAGGTGAGCTCCATCGACTCGCGCGCACCGCGGTCGGGAATGGCAAACACGCAGGCATAGCGCTTGCCCACGACCTCCTGAATGCGCGTCATAAAGCGATTGTCCGAGCCCGCAATGGCCGGCTGCTCAATCTTGAGCTCGGCTGTAACCGCACCGCCGGCACGAATCAGGCTCACGTAGTTCAGGCGCTGCTGAGCACCAAAGTCGAGCTGTTGGGCACGCACGTACAGGCCGTCCAGACGGTCAATCCCCGCCTCGCCGGCACGGGCCTCGATATCCTCGTAGGCGCGCAGGCAGTCATCGAACAGCGAGCGCGGCTCGGACAGGACCACAAGCGCCTTGCCGCTCACGTGCGCCAACGGGCTCACGGTCTGGCCGTACATCACCGGCAAAAAGCGGTCGAGCTCGGGCGTGACGATGCGCGCGTCCACCATCTCGAGCAGCGCCGCCAGCTTGCTATCGCTCTGGCTGGCGCGATAGAGCGCCACATGCATGTTGTGGACGGCCTCGTCGGTGAGCGCCAGCTCGCGGCACGGGAAGATCTCGATGCTGTCCTCGTTGCCGATGGTTTGACCCGTAGAGCTCACCATGCGGCGGATGCGGTCGATCTCGTCGCCAAAGAACTCAATGCGCACGGGTGCTTTTTCCTGCGCGGGGAACACCTCGACGGTATCGCCGTGCACGCGGAACAGACCGGGCGCGTCGGCGGCGCCGGCATTGGTGTAGCCCATGCCCACCAGGCGCTGCGGCACCTCGTCGAAGGGAATCTCCTCGCCCACCGCAAAGGTGGTGGACTCCCAATAGCGGCTCTCGACCGGCGGCACGCAACGCAGTAGCGCGCGGGCCGAGGCGACCATGATGCAGTTATCGCCGCGCACGATGCGCCCTAAAGCCTCGCAGCGTTGGGCCACCTCGGCGTCGTCGGGCGCCTGCTCACGCCATGGATAGTCTTTGCGCTCGGGAAAGCGGCACACATGCGCCAGACCCACATAGGCGGCCAGGCTGCGCGCGGCGCGATCGGCCGCGTCCTCGCCGCTCACGATGTAGACCGTGGGACGCGGACGGCGCGCAAACTGAGCTGCCGCCATGAGCGTGCGGCCCGACTGCGACACGGCCAGCGTCACGTCCTCGCCGGCATCGAGTCCGGCCTCGACGGTCTGCAGCGCCTCGGCAGTGTAGAGCTGCGCGGCTATACGGTGAATGAGCATGCTGTTCCTCCGGCATCGCAACGCCAAAAGCCCGCCGGGGCAAGCTCGGCGGGTCGTACGTCAAATACATTGTCTGTCATGGTAGCGCATGGAGAGGACTCCGGCTCAAGGGCAAACCCAGCCCCGCAAAAAACGCCAGACGAAGATGCGTTCCGCCCTACCCCGCCACGCGCACGCTGGGGCACAAATCTGCCAGCGGACACTCGTCACACTTGGGTTTGCGGGCGTCGCAGATCTCGCGACCAAAGGTGATCCACTGATGGTTGACCGACTCCCAATACTCGTGCGGCAAAATCTTGAGCAGATCCTGCTCGGTCTTGAGCGGTTCCTTGGCATGCGTCTTGGGACTCAGCATCAGGCGGTGCGCAATGCGGTTGACGTGCGTGTCCACCGCGATGCCTTCCACGATGCCGTACCCCACGTTGAGCACGATGTTCGCCGTCTTGCGTCCCACGCCCGGCAGCTTCACGAGTTCCTTCATGTCGGCCGGCACCTCGCCGTCATAGTCGGTGACGATCATCTGCGCGGCCTCGACGGCATGCTTGGCTTTGCTCTTGTAGAAGCCGAGCGACTTGATGGTGTCCGCCACGTCAGCTACGCTCGCCCCGGCCATGGTCTCGGGCGTGGGCCACTGGGCAAACAGCCGCGGCGTCACTTTGTTGACCTGCGCATCGGTCGTTTGCGCCGAAAGCAGCACCGCGATCAGCAGGCGGAAGGGATTCTCGTGGTCCAAAAAGCACTCGACCGGGCCATAGCGACGGTTGAGGCGCTCACACACCTCGATGGCGCGCTCGCGCTTGGCGGCATTGGTCTCGCGTGGCATAACGACTCCTCGGCTCAACGGCACAATAAACTTATGGGCACAATTGTCCCACGTCCGAGACGTTTACGCCTCCAAGAATGCGCCGGTCTGACGGCTCCACAGGTTCGCGTACTCGCCGCCCGCCTCGACGAGCTGCACATGCGTGCCGTCCTCGACGATCTCGCCATCCGCCAGTACCACGATGCGGTCGAGCGCCGCCACGGTGGACAGGCGATGCGCCACCACAATGGAGGTGCGGCCGCGCATCAGGTTCTCGAGAGCTTCCTGCACCAGCGCCTCGGACTCGCTGTCCAGGGCAGAGGTCGCCTCGTCGAGCACCAGAATCGGCGCGTCGGTGAGAATCGCGCGGGCGATGGCCACGCGCTGACGCTGGCCGCCCGAGAGCTTGACGCCGCGCTCGCCCACCATGGTGTCAAAGCCACGAGGCAAGCGGTCGATAAACTCCAGGGCGTTGGCCAGGCGCGCAGCCTCGCGAATCTGCTCATCAGTGGCGCTGGGACGACCGTAGGCAATGTTTTCTCGAATGGAGCGGTGGAACAGCAGCGCTTCCTGCGGCACGTAGGCAACCTGGCGGCGCAGGCTCTGCTGCGTGCAGCGCGAGACATCCTGACCGTCCACGAGCACGCGGCCGCCCTGGACATCGTCCAGGCGCAGCAGCAGCTTGGTGAGCGTCGTCTTACCCGAGCCCGATTTGCCCACCAGGCCCACGCGCTGGCCCGCCGCCACATGAAGTGTCAGGTCATCGAACACGTTCTCGCCCGCCGCAGCGTCACGGTACGCAAAGCTCAGGTGCTCAAAATCAATCGCGCCCTCGCTCACCTTGAGCTCGGGGGCATCCGGGTCGTCTGCCACCAAGCGTGGCTCGTCCAGCACGCGCGTCATCTCGGCCGCATCGCCCAAAGCGCGGTTGATACGCTGCATCATGGAACTCACGTAGTTCAGGCGCATGGTGAGGTTATAGGTGTAGGTAAAGATCATGACGAGCGAGCCGGCCGAGATGCCAAACCACGCGTTGCCGCCCGCCACGAACACACTCACCACGGCCATGGTGATGACGATAAGGCCCGAGGTCGTAAAGTTGCGCTGCATCATGGCGTGCATCGAGACCGTCTCGGCATCGCGCGCGGCGCGGTCGGCGGTGTCGAACAGATCGCGTTCAAAGTCCTCGCGCCCGCAGGTCTTGACGGCCAAGATGTTCGTGACCGCGTCGGAGAGCACGCCCGAGAGCTTGTTCTGCGCGGCGGACGTCGCGGCCGAAAGCGGCATGATGCGCTTGTACATAAGCCAGACAAACGCGATGTAGACGACCATGATGCACACCAGGATCACGGTAAACGTCGGCACCACCGGGGCGAGTGCGGCCACGGTACAGATGACCGAGGTGATGGTGGGGATGAGCGAATACACCGTCACGTCCACCAGACCCGTGTAGCCGCTCATAAAACGGCTTGTCTGGCTCACAAGCGATCCGCCAAAGCGGCTGGTATGGAATGTCATGGATTGGTTGGAGAGCGTGTCGAAGCACAGGCGCGCCAGGTGATAGTTGCCCGCGATCTCGAGCTTGTAGACGGTGTAGTCCTGCAGCTTGGAGAGGATCTGGCCCACCAGGTTGACGAGCACGAGCGCCAGAATGTAGGGACCGAAGACCTCAAACACCTGGTCACCCGCCACGGGACCGGCTTGAACGCGGTCGACAATGAGGGCCATCACATAGGTATTGGCAAACGTCAGCAAAAAGATGTAGCCCGCCGACGAGAACACCGAGAGAAAGACAATCAGCGGCTGCGTGCGCGTGACATCCCAAAAACGCTGTAGCGTGCGGCGCACGGTGGAGCGTTTGAGCGGGCTGGTGCTTCTCTGAGACATGGGCTTCCTTTCGCGTCTGATAGGGCGAAACGCCATTGTTGCACATTGAAGCGCACTTCAGGCAAGCACGATGCGAAAAGCAGCGGGGCATCCGCGTTTGCGCCGGCGCCCCGCCGTCTTGTTGCAATTAGTCCTCGTCTTCTTGGTCTGTGGGAAAGCCCGCGGGCGTGAGCCCCAAGATCTCATCGGCTTGGTCGGCGTCTTCCAGCGCGTCGATGTCCTTGAGCTTGCGCTCCATGACGTTGGTGCGCGTGGTAATGATGCCCTCGACCGTTTTGCCCGCGGTCTCGATCTGCTGCTGGGCGCGGCGCAGCGCCTTTTGATAGCGCGGCAGCTCGGCCTTGACAGCGGAGAGCACGCGCAGTACATCGTCGGTGCGTTTTTGCAGCTTAAACGTTTGGTAACTCATCTGCAGGCTGTTGAGAATGGCCGCCATGGTGCTAGGGCCGGCAACGTTGACATGATAGTCGCGGCCCAGGGTCTCGATAAGCCCGGGGCGGCTGACGACCTCAGCGTACAGCCCCTCAAACGGAACGAACATGATGCCAAAGTTGGTGGTCACGGGCACGCTCAGATACTTTTCGCAGATGTCCTTTGCCTCACGCTTGACCATAGCGTCAAGCGTCTTGCGCGCGGCGGCGACGGCATCCGCGTCGCCCGACTCCTGGGCATCGAGCAGATGCTCGTACGCGTCGCCCGGGAATTTGGAGTCAATCGGCAGCAGTACGGGGTCGCCCTCGTCTACCGGCAGCTTGACGGCAAACTCAACACGCTCCGAGGCGCCGGGCTTGGTGGCAACGTTTTCCAGATACTGATCGGGTGTGAGGATATCCGCCAGGATCGCGCCCAGCTGCACCTCGCCCAAAATGCCGCGCGCCTTGACGTTACCCAGCACGCGCTTAAGGTCGCCCACGCCAGTGGCGATAGATTGCATGTCGCCCAGGCCCTTGTACACGGCCTCGAGCTGGTCGCTCACCTGCTTAAACGATGCAGACAGACGGTCGTTGAGCGTGCGAGAGAGCTTCTCGTCCACCGTCGCACGCATCTGATCGAGCTGCACGTTGTTGTCTTTGCGGATGGCGCCCAGCTGAGCATCGACCGTCTCGCGCACCTTGTCCAGGCGATGCTCGATGCCCTCGCGATTGGCGCCGAGCTGTTGGGCCGTCTCACGGCGCAGGTCATCCATCCGGTCACCAGCTTGCGAGAACTCGCGTGCGATGGCCAGGTAACGTTGCTGCTCCACGGCCGCATCGGTCGTCTGCTGCTGCGCGATGGCATTGGCCGTGCGGCGTGTTTCGGCCAGCGCGACGTTCAGGGCATCGAGCGCGTTGTTGGCCTGCTCGAGTGCTGCCAGCGTTTCCGCGCTACTGTCGCCACGCTCCCGCAACTCGGCACGAAGGCCCTTGAGCTGCAGGGCACAGGCCGCAGCGACCCCCACCGCCACCAAAGCAATCACAATAAGTGCAATATCAATTGCAGACATAAACTCCGCCCAACAAACCCAATCGATCATCAATCAAAACCGCGATCAATCTTACCCCGCCACACACACGGATCACTCACTGCCTTGCAGACAAATTTCTCTTAGAGCCGCGGACGCTAAAACGCTAACTCTCCCAGCCGGCGCGGATGGTTGTTATGACGTCATCTAGGCGCTGGCCCAGGGCCGCTAGATGTTGGAGCACCTCGTTGGGCGATGCACCGTTGAGGATGCACGTGAGGGCATACGACGCCAGAAAGATGGCCGCAAGCCCCAACGGGATGAGCACGATCATCGCCAACGTACGCAGGCGCTGGGCCCAGCGACGGCGACGCGCACGATGCTTGTCGAACGCGAGCTCCTGCGCATATGAATCTTGCTGTACGGAATAGGCCTCTGGCGCCGATTCACACCCGGGCACAGCTGCAGGTACAGCAGCGGGCACGACGTTTTGCACGGGCGCCTGGTTGGCAACCCCTTGTATTTGCATCTCCATGAGTCGTTGCTGCTGACGCAGCATGCGCTCAGCTTGTTGCTGCGGAGTCTCAAGAAACAGATCCATGCTGGCCTCCAAAATCGGAGCATTCGACGCTTACGACCAGCATCCCGCACCGCCATGACCGCGACAACGCAATCGCCGGCAATAGCCACAAAGTTTCTTTTGCTCAAAAGCTGTCGAAAAGCTCAACAACTCCCCTACCAGCACTTTCTCTGAGCTTTTTTCGCCAACAATCTTTTGGCCTTCCACCCTCACGCCAACTGACCAAAATCTAACCAATAGCTTGACGAAAATTGTGGAGACCGGGACCCCACAAAAACGTGCCGCCCCAAAAAGGGGCGGCACACAACCTTTTTTATCAGCTTTTCTGTATCGAGCACGCGACGACCCAACGCCGGAGCGCAAGGCGGGGAAATACCTTTGCCTCGCGCGACTCTGCGAAGCCGTGAGCGAGAGGGAAAGGTATTTCCCCGCCCTGCGCCCCGCAGCAGCCAGCGCCAAGCGCTAGTAGTTCACCACCTGCTCCTCAAAGTACGCCTTGGGGTGGTTACACACCGGGCACACCTCAGGTGCCTCGGCACCAACGTGCAGATGTCCGCAGTTCAGGCACTTCCACACCTTTACGCCCTCGCGCTCAAACACCTCGCCCGACTCAATGCGCTCGACGAGCTTGTTGTAGCGCTCCTCGTGGGCCTTCTCGACGGCGGCGACACCACGGAACTTTGCGGCAATCTCGGCAAAGCCCTCTTCCTCGGCGGTCTTGGCAAACTCGTCGTACATCGTGGTCCACTCGTAGTTCTCACCCGCGGCGGCATCGCGCAGATTGTCCAGGGTATCGGGGACGGCGCCATCGTGCAGATACTTAAACCACAGTTTGGCGTGCTCGGACTCGTTGCCAGCCGTCTCGGCAAAGATGTTCGAGATCTGAACGTAGCCGTCCTTCTTTGCCTTGGAGGCATAGTAGCGATACTTGGTGTGCGCCTGGGACTCACCGGCAAAAGCGGTCTCGAGGTTCTTCTTGGTTTGGGAATTCTCAAAATCCATAGGTGTACTTCCCTTCAACGCATGCCGCCCGTAGGCTTCGAGCGGCCTCGCCTTTAGGATGCCCTCAAGCCGAGAATTTAAACCTTACAATCCCGTTCTTCAGATTTGAGCGGGCTACACACTCAACCAACGATCGTCCTCGGCTCGGCAAAAGCCCTCGCGCTCCAAGTCAGCTAGAATGCCCGCGACCAGCTCGCGCTCGACCGGCTCTCGGCCGGCTGCCGTCTCCATCTCGTTAACGCTCGCAACGGCTTCATCAACCGTAATGCCCGCAGGCTGCCCATCGCGCGCCGCCAGCAGCATGCGCACAATGTGGGCGCGCTTTTGGCGACGCGAGCCCTCAAACTTGGACTGACGGCTATAGCCCGCCGACCGCCTGGACGGATTGGGCAACGTCTTTTTTAGATATGCGCCGTAATCTAGCAACGCGTAATACCACGCGCGCGGCGTGTCGACGTCATCGAGCGGCACGGCAAAGGGCGCGATCTCGTCCGCCGTCGCACCGGGGGCCGCCGGACAGGCGGCTTGGATCAGCGGCACCAGCTCGCGATCGGGAACGGCCGGCACATCGGGAAAGAAGTGATGCAGAAAGACCGTGCGCACGTTGGTCTCCAGATACACGCCCGGAAGATCAAACGCAAACGACCGGATACCCTGCGCCGTTGCCGGGCCAATACCAGGAAGAGCGACCAAGTCACGTGTCTCGTGCGGAAACTCCCCGTCCCAGTCCTCTACAACGCGCTGGGCGGCCTTGTGGAGCGCCAGAGCGCGTCGGTTGTAGCCCATCCCCTGCCAAGCGTCCAAAACATCGGAAGGCGCGGCCTGGGCAAGCGCCTGCACAGTCGGAAAACGATCGAGCCACACCGGCATGCGCGCCTCCACGCGCGGCACCTGCGTTTGCTGCAGCATGACCTCAGAAAGCCAAATGATGTACGGATCGCGTGTGCGGCGCCACGGAAGGTCGCGATAACGCAGGACCCCTTCCGAACGAATCATCGAACGAAAGGGGTCCTGAATCATGGCTATGCTCCTTATGCGGCGCTATTCCTCCCGGTAAGCGCACGCGCAGGTGGCGTACTCGGGAAACGCTTCGCGGTCGGCGAACTTGGGATCGACGGCCGGGAACTGGCGGTGAGCGACGATGTCGCCGAGCGAAACGGAATCGAGGTAGTCGCGCATCAACGCCTGAGCTCCGGCCCACAGGGGATGATAGCAGCACGCGCCCATGCGCGCACAGTCACCATCAGGCGCGGTGCAATCGTTCATAACCATAGGACCCTGAACGGCCTCGACGACCTGGCGGATAGTGACGTCGTCCGGACTGACCTTGAGACGCATGCCACCGTGGACGCCACGCAAGCTCTCCACAATACCGGCCTGGACCAAACCGTGCTGAATCGAGCGGGCAAAAGAATACGGGACATTGACCTCTTCGGCAGCGGTGCGAACAGAAAGCAAACGCTCCGGATCCTCGGCAAGCATCGCCAGCATACGAAGGGCGTAATCAGTCTTCCTCGATATGTCCATTTTTCCCCTTTCAAGGAATACGAACAGCTCGAACGAGCTCCGGGGCCGAGCTTGTGTCGAGACGCTAAATGACCGCAGGACATCCAAATGGTAAATCGGATATCCACTGAGTGCCGCGCTTGGAGCGAAATGCATCAGATGCGGCCTACAGTGCAATTTAGTATAACCTAACCCCCTGTCTCGTTGAACAGGTGTTGCGCAACAAAGCTGTTGTTCAGACAGATAGACTTATTAGATTTTACTTGCGTTCCCGAAGGCGCGGGGATTCTGGGCGAAGATGCGCCAGGGCGATCGTTCTATCGAAACAAAGTGCATCAAACGCAAAAAGCCACGTCCGAAGACGTGGCTTTAATTGCGTTGGCGGGAAGTACGGGGCTCGAACCCGCGACCTCCGACGTGACAGGCCGGCGCTCTAACCAAACTGAGCTAACTCCCCAGGCAGACGTTCGCGTTTGTTTCCGCTCGCGTGCGCTGCGGGGATTAGTATACACAGAAGTCTGTCCGGCGCGCAACAACTTTTTTGAAAAAATTTTTCGGTCCCTCCGGGAGGGTCTCCGGGGCTGGGGGCGGGGGTTAAGTTTGCTGCTCTACAGTCCTGCGCAAGACGGAAAGCACATTAAGTGCT
>CAJMMD010000008.1 GCA_905214465.1 uncultured bacterium | reverse complement strand
GTAGCGGGTGGTTTAAAGCTGGCCGCTGCGCGGCCAGCAGACTAAAGTCTTGAACTAGAAAGGGGGCGGCAACCGGGTGGTTGCCGCCCCCTTTGCGAAGCTAGTTGGCTTCGGAACTAGTGATCGATGCCGTTGAGGTTCACCCTCGTGAGCGTGTAGGTCACATAGTCGGGCGATTGAGGCGTTGCACTCGCCGTGCTGCCCGTGACTAGGCTCGCCGTCATCACCAGACGATAGTTCGCGTAGAACTGATCACGCTGTTCAGCCTGCGTGTTGACCTTAACGGTAAAGGGCAGGTTAAACGTGGTGTCGCCGTTCTGTGTTCGGAACTTGCCGTTCTCCTTCGAGTCAGTGAAGGTGATCGTGCTACCGGAGGGAGCGACCGCGGCAAGCTTACTCTCCGTCACTGTTACGTAGTTGGAGATATCATCCGTTACGCTCTCATACGTGCCGTCGGTTCCGCGGCGCTGAAGCGCGAGCGTGTACACAACAGAGTCTGCGTTCGCAATTGCCTCGGCGGCGTTGCTGAGTCCACCCAGTTCATACGTGGCACCCAGACCAATCGTGCCATTCGCGATCGGACGCAGGTCGTCCACGTTAATGCCAAGCTGCGACTTCTCAGGCGCCGATAGCGTAATGGTCGTATCACCCGTGTCCATGCGATAGTATCCAACGTTGCCGCGCTTCGTCATCGCCAGGCTCGAGGTGGCAAGACCAGAATCGCGCGTCGAAAGCTTGGCGGTATAGGACATCTTGGTACAGGCGTCCTCGCCAGACTGCTTGGACAGGGAGATAACCTTGTTGCAGCCGTCCGGCGTAAGGCGAATCTCTTCCACTACCGTACGCACGGTAAAGGATCCGCCCGCTGCACGCTTGCGGATTCCGGCAAGGTCATGGTCGAGCGTGAGCCTCAGTGAGTCATCACCCGTATCCGTCACAATCTGTGTAAACGCAGGCGTCGAAGCGTCATACGGCTCCCAATCGCTGCCATTCCACCTGTAGTTCTGATTGCCGATGGCAACATAGAACTTCGCAATCGCCGAAGTTCCGCTCGGGAAACTGCTTACTCCCATTAGGTTGTTGTTGGCGCCATAGCGACACAGCGATGTATCGAGCTGATAGAACAGATGGTCGCTCTCTGTATAGTATTGGCTCGGGCTAAACGTAACCGTATCCATGACATCGAGAGAAAGAACGTAGGCGGCACCGTCCTCCGACTTCGAAACCGGAATGCACGCCCCATCTTTTTTGTCGACTACATTCTGCTCATAATTGGACAAGATACTGTATGTCGATGCCGTACTGTTTTGAATATCGTCGCTGCCATCGGTGCGTAAAACATGATGCAGATTCCAAGATATGCGGGCACCCGAAGAATTCGAGTCAATAGACGAAGCCGTAAAACCGTTGATATTAGCTTGCGTCACGCCGTCGCCCGACTTGGGCACGTTGACAACTAGGTAGACGCTCTCCGACGCACGCTGCTCCTTGCCGTTATCCTTAGGCACCTCTAGCGTATAGCGACTGTTGCTGGGAACGTCAGCACCCGCAACCTTAAACAGCGTCCACTTGCCATCGAGTTTCGCTTTAGCGGTCGCCTCTGCCTCGTTATCACACACGGTCCATGTGCCGGCGCCATCCTGTGTGGCCGACACATCCAAAATCTCGCTCAGCCATCGCTCCTGATATGGATTGCCCGCAGAATCCTTAAAGCCGTCGTTTCCGCTCAGGGAAACGCTCGTTGCTCCGCCTTCGCCCACCGTATAGTGATACTCTCTGCCACCGGCCCGGCCGTCAACGTTCGCATCGATGAGCGCAAGCTGGCTGCCCTGGGGCAACCTTCCGTCGGCACCATTGAAGAGGATGCTCTTACCGAGCCCCTTCATCGAGCCGCCAGCAGCCATATAGCTGTCCCAGCCAAAGTCGACTTCCTTCCCATTGGCAGAATTGTATGTCCAGGTAAGCAGACCCGTCATCGGCTCGCCAAAGCTCGTAAGCACGTGTGCATCTTTTCCAAGGTTAGCGTAGTCGCTTTCTTTAAACTTAGTGCCGTAATCATACGTTGCAGTGAAATCGATCTCGAGCTTGCGCTTAACGATGATCGGCACCTGAACGTTGTAGCTCTGACCCGCCTCGGTAAAGGTGACGGTCAGGAGCGTAAAGCGACCCTTGCCGTTATCCCAATCGGAGCTTGGGCTAAACGACATGTTGTTCTTGCCGTTGTTCACCACGCGAAGCGTGGGATTGTTCGACGCGTCATCGTCCTTAACGAACACACCGTCCTTGAGTTGGAAAACCTCTGCTTTGGCCGTCACGTGCGGATTGGTGCCATTCTCGTTATTCAATCTGCAGGCATCGGAGAAGCCGCCGTTCGTGACGATGTTTAGATAGCTCTTGACCGTCGTGTTGTCGTTGCCAGAGATCACCAAAACGGAGAAATCCGTTGTGGCTTGGTTGCTGCTTGTATCATTATTCGAATTGAACTTACTGGCCACGGATGAGGCATCGTAGCTCGACTTATTTTGATAGGCGCCGTTGTCATTAATGCCGCCGATATTCGTGTAGGTGTAGCGATCGGCAACACCGGTGCCTGCCTCGCTCTGGACGGTCGCCGCGGTGTCGATGGTGGCGCCGTCGCCAAACAGGTAGCGATCGGTGGTGTCGTTGTCGGAGGCACGCACCGCCAGCGTGCTTACGGGGCTCGTGGTCACGTACGGGCTTGCCGCCGTGGTAGCGGTATCGTCCGCACCGTAGAGCGTGGTGCCCTCGTCGGGCGCGCGCAGCGTGTCCTTATAGTCGCCGAACGCGATGTAGGTCTTCCTGTTTACGGCGGCCGTATTGGTCGTGTAAACCATCGGCGGCAGATCACGCGTGGTCTTGCCGTTGCCGAGCTTTACGTTCACGCCCGCTGCGGAGAGGCTATAGCCGTTTGTGTCAACCTCGCCTAAGAGCACGCCCTGCTTAGAGCCCAATTTGTAGGTATTGCTGTCCATGAGCACGTTTACCAGATGGAACTGGCCGCGCCCGTCGCCCGCAATGCCGCCGTTGGAGGTTCCGCCAAACGTTGTGTTAGATACCTTTGTGTTGGTGACGTTGATGACGTCGGCACCGCTGTTAATCGCGCCAAGTAGACCGCCGCTCCACCTGCCCTTGATCGTGGCGCACTCAATCGCGATATTGTTGCAGGCTATGTTCACATTGCTGAAGTAGTAGCCGATAAGTCCGCCCGAGCATTGGTCGGTGCCGGCAATGTTGATATTCTCGACGCTACAGTCCTCAAACCAGTACGTGTTGGGGCTGCCACTGCTCGTGACCTCGCCAATCAAGCCGCCCGCATTACGGATGCTATTGTTCGTTCCGGTGGCATCGCCGATGATGGCGCTCTTGGCATCGCCTCCGGCATCAATGCGCACGTTGCTTATAGAAATAACGCCTCTATAGGCGCTTCCGACCACACCGCCGGCGCCCATGTACTTATCGGTGTTCGACCCGGTGGCGAGTACATTTACCCCAGAGATGACTGCCGTGCTCGATGCGACGGCTTCCGTGATGCCAATTTTGGTGTTCACCGATACGTTACTGGAGGTATAACCGAACACGCCGCCCACGTAGGGTGTTGTTCCCGTGGCGGTTATGGTCGAGTTTTTGCCAATAGTCTTCTCGTATACCCCCGTGGCCGCGGTTGTCCACACGCTGCACGGCGAGGCGATCGCACCCACATAGCCGCCAACGTACTTCTCGCCCGTGACGCTAAGGCCAGTGTATGAGCAGTCATAGAGATTCGCGGGCGCCTGCGTGCCGGAGCCGAAATTGACCATATAGGTCACGTCGTTATCCGTCCTTCGGCTGGTACGGCCCGAGCTGCCAAGAAGCCCTCCTACGCTCTTTGCGCCCAACACGGTGCAGTTCTTCATCTGTACGTTGCGGTAGACGCCACGCGTGTTGCCGTCGTAGTTGGCCGTTGCGCCCGCCAATAGGCCGGTGCCGATGAGGTCGTTCGATGCCGGTCCCGAGGCAATGCTACCGTTGGCGTCTTTGTACGTGAGCGATACGTTGCAGTTACTAAAGGTAAGGTCTTTGACCTGAGCGCCGTCATTCGCGGTGACGCTCTGCCCCACATTGGTTGAGGTGAACATCACGGTGCTGAATAGGCCGCCCACGCCCGAGACCTTATAGTCGTCATCGGCATATTCGACGACGCCGTAAGTGGCATCTTTGGCGCCTACCGTGATGGTGGCCCCGTTGCCGTCGATCGTTGCCACGTGCGGCGTGATGCGGTCGCGATCGGTGGACGCCTCGTTCGAGCTGCAAGCATTGGAATAGTAACGGCCGCTAAGGCCCACGTATCCCGTGCCGTAGCCGGTCATATCGTAGGTGGCATTTTCCTTGAACTCCAGGCTCATGCCGATAGATTTCGACGCGCACACGTAGCCCGTTTGGTAGTCGGCAGCGTAGGACGCCACCAGGTAGGGCGAATTTACATCGTCATCATGGTCGAGCGGGCCGTGCCACCCCTGTTTGCCCGGGGCCTTCTGGTCATCGTTTTTGGCGGTTTCGAAATCGCCGGCAGCGCTCGCAGGCTTGCCCACGCAGTCGTAGCTGGCATTTCGCACCTTACCATATTCCTTGTTGCCAAACAGGTAGCCGTTTATCGCCGGGTCCTGCTTATCGCTGCCCCAGTACGCCTTGGAGCCGCGGAACACGCCATAATTAGCGTAGTCGGTATGTGCCGCTCCAGCACCCGCACCCGAGCTAATGATGGCCGAGAGCACCAAAAGGCCCTGGGCGTTTTCCACCGTGGTCACGGGTGCCTCGGCATCAGTGCCGATATACTTGTTGTCGGTGCCCGTGGTAGTGACGCAGGCGGTTCCCTTGTTTGTGAGCTCGTTGATCTTGTAGCTAGCGTTACCGTTTTCGACTTTGCAGCCCTCGCTAAAGGCATAGCCATCAATCACACGGCCAACGTAGGGATTGTCGTACTGCCGGAAGTTGCCCGTTCCAAGCCCCTGAGACTTGTCGCTGGTTCCAGCGCGCCAAGACGTCCCTGACATATTGCGGAAGATCACACCGCCGCCCGCAATGGCACCAACGTAACCGCCGACGGGAACAAGATGTGACTTAGTTCCGCCACCAGTAACCGTAAAGCCAGTTGTGGGGTTATCGGCCGTCGCCCCATTTACGACCACGCCATCGATAATGTTATCGCCACCAAGGATGCAGCCGATAACGCCACCAAAGAACGCCGTTGGGGCACCGTCGGCGTCCTTGGCAGAATAAGTAATCGCCGCCGACTCGTTCACATAATTGATGTTGAGGTTGCGTACCACGCTGCCATAGCTATAGGGAACCAGGCCGCGAAGCTCGCCCTTGTTGTTTTCAATCTCAATTGTTGCAGTCGAGGCGCCCAGATCGCCAACGATAACACCGCGGAACGGATTGGCCTTGTTGCCAAACCCGCCAAACGATGCCGCATCGACGGTAATCTTACTATCTTTGTCAGGCTCTATGCTGTAATACGCACTCTGTATATAGCGGCGCACGGTTTCGTCGCTCAGCGTCTGCTCGGGATCGGTCTTATCGCCGATCTTCCTCTCCCATTTTTTATCAGTACCGTTTGCCTGCTTATAGACGTACGTAACCTCATTGTTGGTCGATTGGTCGCTGCGGCGAGTGCAAAGCGCACTCTGGTCAGCGGCAATGGTGACTTCCCAGCCATCCAATGCCACGCTATTGTTGATGTAGTTGGCGATGGCGTTCATCTCCGTCGCGTCCTTAACGGTATACGGATCGCCATATGTACCACATCCCGTTATCAGCTTTGGAATACGCTGGTTGACTTTTATTTCGTGGTACTGGACATTGCTCTCGGTGGCCTTCCCCTTATAAACATAAGGAAGATAGTCACCGAACACCGGGGCATCGACATTCGCCGTCTTATCCCCAGCCTTCACCAAGCCGTTAGGGGTGCCATACGTCGCTTCATCGTAATACCAAAGCTGCTTGCCGGAGTACTCCGTGCCTTTCCTATCAATTTCGGATCCGTAGGTCACCTTGTCATTTTGAGCGGCATCTGCTGTAAAGGTATAGTCCGCCGAGCCCGTGCCGCCGGTCGCGTAGCCAAAGCTCTCCAGCAGGCTCGCGTGGGTAAAAATCGAATTGTCCGTTTGGCTGGGCAAGCTTATTTTCTCAAACTTCGCTATGACCTGATTGGCCTTATCTCCCACGCCGAGCTCGCCAAACAAGCTTGTAGCTGCAATCTTTTTTTTCGTACCGTTATTGTACGAATCGGTTACCGAGATATTCTTCGCATCAAGGTTTACAAGGGTCTGCATCTGGTTGATTAGCAGTGGAGCGTATTGGGTGGCGTTCGTCACACCATCGACCGCAAGACCATCGAGCACTAAACCGTTTATCGTGATTTGTGCCACATTGGTTTTTTTGACGGGTCCGTAGATATAGCGACACACAAGCGCGCCAGACGAGCTTCCCCAATCGCTCACAACAGAGCCCACGGTACCAGCAAGCGTGACATTCTCAACCTTAAGATCGCCCGTGTGAGTTCGGATGAGAGCGCAGTGCATATTCTCGTGCTGCGTGGCTTCGTTATTCTTTTTATTGCCTTCTTGCTCAGCTTTAATATCGGAATAATGGAACGTAATGGTTGCGTTTTTTACCGTTACCGTGGAATTACTGGTGGGGTTGGTGGGGTAGAAGCTGTATCCCTCTAGGTTGATAGCCACGCCCTCGGAACCGTTCGTACCAATATTGTTTCCTTTGAAAATCTCACGATTTCCCGGAATGATATAGCCCTGAATTGCAGGCGGGGCATACAGGCATGCACACCAAAGCAACAAGTACTCCGGGCGGTCCATCCAGCTGCTCGCACTACTATTTTTTGAGTTGCTGCCTACTACCGTATACGCCTTGTCAAGATTGTAGTAATACCTCGTCCAAGCGTTGGTTTTGCGTGAGTTGCCGAAATCCGTTCGATTGTGATAGCTGTTATCGCTTCCCGGATTTCCGCTCATGTCGAGCTTGCCATTATTAACGTCGTCTTTGGTGTGAAGTGAAACGACAGTGTTCCATTCGGCA
The DNA here is from genome assembly GCA_905214465.1 of uncultured bacterium. GTDB lineage: Bacteria > Actinomycetota > Coriobacteriia > Coriobacteriales > Coriobacteriaceae > Collinsella. The sequence goes on along the minus strand of CAJMMD010000008.1, from coordinate 71,645 downwards.
TCGATTAGCTTGCTGCCTGGCTTCCTGCCGTCGCCAACCCATTCATCAAACTTCTTTATGGACTTAGCTTCCGCAACATGAATGCCTTCGACCCTATAGGCAGTACCCCAATAAGCCTTATCTTCTAGATATAATCCCGCATACGGCTCGGAACCGTATATTCCGTCGGCTACCCTGCTGCCACGGCCGACGAGCAAGCCCAACATCTCGGCGTTGCTCGCGTTAATGGTTGCACCCGAAAGGTCGATGGCATAGTCGTTGATGACCCAGTGGCCACTAGCGGCGTATACAAGACCGCCGAGCTCCTTGGAATTCTCCGCAGTTATTGAGGCCTTGGTTGTTCTCAGAGCATAGGAGTTTACATCCTTGTTAACGCTGTTATCTCCGATAGTTACGACCGCGTTGCCCCAGCTATAACCCAAGAGACCGCCCGCGCCATTGAGCTTATCGCCGTTTTTGCCGACGCTCATGGCGAACGAATCGAACACCAACCCTGCGATGTTGACGGTCGCCACATTGGTCTTGTTTGTCACGTTTTCTTGTTTACCCTGTGCGATGCAGCCGATAAGGCCACCAACTTGGGCAATCTTGCCGCTGGCGCAATTGCCGGTTTCGATTTTGCCGCCGGCTTCGAGACCCGTAACATTGAATGTCGAGGCATAATCGCCCACATAGCCGATGGCGCCGCCAATGCGAATATTGCCGTTAAGCGTTTTAGTTGCAGCGATGGTCGCTTGAGCCTTGCTGCTGCCCCCAAACGTAACCGTGGAAGCTGTCGACACGCTGCCCGCAATACCACCAATGTTCACATCGTTAATGTTCACATCGTTAGCGAACGTATCATCGCACGCGATATTCGTTTTGCACGTTGCGCCAGACAGCGTCAGACCGCCCGCAATGGTGCCCGCAAGCGATCCGGCATCAATGGCCGCGCCGTTATCGAACTTCATAGAGCCGGCGATTGTGACGTCGGAGACAGTTGCGCCGTTGATTGCTGCGAACAAGCCCAGGCGGCCGTGGCGATAGATTTTGCCGTTGCCATCACTGGTGGCACTGACCTCGCTATTGCCGCGCATGCCGTAAGGCTCGCCCACCGCCAGACTTATGGTGTGACCGTTGCCGTTGAGCGTGGCGGTAAAGCTGTGGTTGTTCTCGTTAACGCCGGCTTGCTCTTTGGGCTGTCGGTCTTTGGTAAGGCCGGTAAGACCTGTGCCGGAAAGGTTGATGTCTGCAGAGAGCGTGATGTTCGTCGAAGGAATCTGAGCGAAATTGTCATCCGCAACGTCCTCCACGGCGGAGAAGTACCCGCTCGTTTGCCAGGTGATCGCCAGCTTTGCGAAATCGTCGACGCCTGCCAGCACAAAGGCGCCACCAGTTTTTACGAGGTTCGATTTAAAGATACACTGGTGCGAATCGTTGATGGTGATGAGATCATTGCTCAGCCCACTGCCCAGGCGAATGACCTGACCATAGCTGTAGATGTCATCAATCTTGACCTGAGTGGTGGGGCGCTTGTATTGCCATTTTGTGATATCGCCTGCGGTGGCACCGCCGTCGCTTCCGCTACCCGCGGCAAAAATGAGTGAGTTGAAGTTCTCATAGACTAGCTGCGCGGTGTGGTCGTTTTCCGCGAATCTGGCGTCCGACAGATCGGTGACACCGCTGAACTTAACGATGCCGCGCCACGACGATCCGACGACTCCGGCAAAGCCGCCGTTCGAGCCGCCGATGGTGGCGTTGCCGGCGGTTTCGACCTTTAGGCCGCGCACTTCTAGAACGTTTTTTGTGTCCACGACGCCCACGGCACCGCCATACTTGCCACTATTGCTGGCGTAGCCCGATGTTGCACATGTCACCGTTGCGTCATCAATGACCACGGCAGACTCGTTGGGACTCCCGTTGCCTTCGCCAAGGTAGCCTACCAGGCCGCCCGCATAGGTGAGCTTGCCGTTGGAGCCCACGCCAAACGACACCGCGGCGCCATCCTGCACCGTGAACGCACGCAGTGCCTCGCCATCCTTCCTGCCCCACAGCTTGCCCACCAAGCCGCCGTAGTTGCCGCGCACGCTATTGTTGTTGTCCGTTCCGTTTTGCAACGTACTTGTATACGATCCGCCGCTGACGGTCACATCGCCGTTCGAGATGTCGAGCTCGCCGAACAGTCCGCCGGCAGAAGGAGCGACGCTCGTGTTGGATACGCTGAGATCCACGCCCTCGCCAAAGTCGAAGATGTCGCCATTGATGGTGAACTTGCCGGCAAACGAGGCGTCGCCGATAAGGCCACCTGCATACGTGCCGGCCGATGATGACCCAACCGCGCGTGCAGGCTTGATGGTGATGGCATTGCCCGAGGCGTCTTTTCCGCTGTTATCCGTACCCACGGTAAGCGTGAGGTTGGCTGCCTTGCCGATAAAACCGCCGCTGGCGGTGGTGTCCTTGACGGTGAGCGCGTGTAGGTCGAGAGCCTCCGTGACGTTGACCGTGGCACCTGCACTCGAGCCAACGAGGCCTACAACGCCACCGGCAAAGCCGCTCGTGGACTGGACGGTGGCGGCGGGAACATTGGTCAGGGTGCCGACGCTCAGGGTCGCACCGTCCTTGACTTCGCCTACGAGCAGCCCAGCGTTGTCAGAGCTCGTTTCGACGGTTCCGCCTGAGGCCAGATCGTTGGGGAACGTGACGGACTCAACCGTCAAGGCCCCGCTTTCGACCGTGTTACCAATCAAGCCAATGTTGCCCGTCGCATTCACCTTGAGAATCTTGTGGGAACCGGTGAAGCTATAGGTAACTTTCGCAGCAAGATAGCCCGTCGTCTCACCCAGGAGGGGTGCCGTCAAGACGGAAGTCGTATCATCCTTCTTATCAACGGGACCCGCGATGTCAACCGACGCGTTAAGCGTCTTACTCTCTTCGCTGTTTTCCGCACCGCTGACCTTCGAAGCGACCATCGGCGCGCTATAGCTAGTCGCGCCCACCCACTTCATCTTGACCATATTGTTTTGGTCGGTCAGCTTGAGGCTATTAAAAACCGTCCGATCAGTCGTGAGCTCGACGGGACTATCAGCGCCATTCAGCGACCTATAGATCCTGCCTTCAAACGGATGCTCATCGCTGCCAAAGCCCTGGAAAGACATGCCGTTATTAGCCGACTCGGTGAGCTTCGCATCGCCCGTGATGATAACCTTGATCTGCGCATCATAGTAAAGCGAAGCGTCGGCGTTAGACAGGGCGGCGAACGCCTCCGACGACTTGACATTGAGGCTTTTGATTCCACTGTTATCTTCTTTGAGCACGATGTTTTCCGCACCATTAGCCTTGAGCAGCTCGACAAGCTTTTTCAAATCCGTGATCGTCGCACCCGCCTGGGCCTCAGCGTCCTCCGAAGTCGCATCATCGGCATCTTGCTCGGCGTCGTCAGCGGCGGCATCGTCAGCGGCATCGTCGCCTTCCGTCTGGTCGCCCGTGGAATCGGAACCCATGGCGCTATCGGTGGTATCGCCTGCTGCAGCGTCATCCTTCGCCGCGTCATCCCCAGCACTGTCGCTGTCGGCACCGGTATCACTCGACCCAGACCCGATCGTGACATCGCCGTTGGTCTCGCCGCCCTCGGCAGTATCCAACGCCTTCGCAGATGCGGCAGCAATCTCGTTCGAGATGTTCTGCCAGCCTGCCGCCACAGCAACCACCGTGGGCGAGCATGCTTGGAGCACCATGACCACCGTCATGAACTCTGCGAGTATGCGCTTTGCCGTTCTCATCGATTCCGTACCTCTTATCCTAAAAACTCCGCTTCCAGAGTTATTGAGTCTCCGTCGTGCCCGTCAGGGTAGTTCCGCTCACGCTAATGCCCAGGTCACCCCAGCCACCGGGCGTTTTGCCGTCCGCTCGGTAAAAGTTGACGACCATCGAACCCGGCTCCATGGTGAACGTAGCCTTGCGAGCTGCAGCATCCACCGTCGCGCCATGGTTGGTCTCGAAGAACGGATCGATCTCCACGTTCTCCCCCCACGTGAGCGTGACGTTTGCCGGTGCGCCCGTAACCGTCACACGGTAGTTGTACGCAGCGTAATCAGCAAACTTGCCAGCCTCATCAACCAGCGCGCCCTCAACCGCAGCGGTTTTGACCTCGGCCTTCTTTGACGGCACGACTTTCGCCGCCAGACAGGTGAGCTCGGTGCCGGGGCTCTCCTTCGAAACAACCATGGCCTTAATCACAAAGTAGGCATGTCCCAACTTGTCCTCAGGAAAGGTCACGGTGTAATCGTTCTTGGTAGGCTGATTCTCCGGAAGCTTGACGTTTCCGGCGGGTTGGGGCGCATAGCTCCACGTGGCACCATCGAGCCCATACCCCTCGACCGTCAAGGTATACGTCACGTTTTTATCGTTGCAGAAGTTGCTGTTGCTCAGCAAATAGTTATAGATGCTAAAGGTGAAGCTGCACTGCTTGTTGTTGGGATATACCGTAACGGAGCGCTGGGCGCGGTCGAGCTCGTCGTTGCCAGGCGCACTCATATAGCCCGTGAGCAGGTCGCTCGCAAACAGGCTCTGCGCGGTGCCCGTTGCGGCGACGGACTTTAGAAATCCGTTGGCGGTGTAGGCGGAATAGGTAAAGTAACCACCCGTCACGAGCGCCACGGCGCAAGCAAGTGCGATTGCTGCCACAACCAGCTTATTCTTGGCTAGGCTCTTGCTTTTTGCCAGCTGCTCGCGCTCGGCATCCTGCTGCTTCTCTCGCTTCTCCATGTGCGCCCCCTCTCCTACTTACCGCTCGTGTTGCGCGCGATCAGGTAGATCACATCGGTCTCTTTGGCGCTCTCGTCCCACGAAAGCTTGATGATAAAGTTGAGCGTGTCATTGTCAGTCGAGCCGTCGAGCGTCTTAGCGTTGAGTTCGCTCTTGCCGAATTTCTTGTATCGGTAGAGCGGGCGCGCGTTGCGCTGGACGTTTTGATAGTCCTTGAACGTAGGGTCGCTTGCGCCCTCGCCCGGCACGGCTGCCAGACCGTCGTTCTCCTTGTTGATATATTCGAAGCTCGTAAGCAGGTTCTCTCCGGTTGCTTTCCAGCTATAAGATTTGCCGTCTGCGGTACCGCTCACGTCGGGCGTCTGGAGCGCAGACGTGTTCTCGGCTCTGTACAGCTCAATAGTGAGACCTGTAATGTTGGTCGTATTCGCGAGTTGCAGCTCAAAACCGTCACCGCCCGTTTGCACGCAAAACGCGCGCTTGAGCGTCACCGTGTTGCCAGTCTTGGTATCGCCGTATTCGGGGTTGTAGCTCAGGTCGATCTGCTCTGTTGCCGTAGCGTTGGGGCCCAGCACTTTGAGCTCTGCCGGCTCCTTGATCTTGCCGACGGTGGAGCCGCGATTGGCATCGACGAACCATCCGAGCGTCAATCCCAGCAACACGAGAAGCACGGTAAGCAAGCCCATGATGGCAAGGGATTCGCGACGGTGGCTGCTCACCCAAGCCTTGATACGCTCGATGCGGCCAGCCGGACGCGCTTCGCCGTGCGAGCCGAACCCGTTGCCGCCGGGGTTTGCCGCTCCTTCGTTGTGTTTGATATCGCCCTGCTCGCGGGCATTAAGCTGCTCGTCCATTTATTTATCCGCCTCCTTGGCGGTAAAGCGCACGCGAATGTACTTGACGTTCTTGCCGATAATCTCGTCGGCGTTGTTGTAATAATTGGCGCAGGTTTCCACATCCGCAGAGGACATGCCGGCTCCGACAGGCGGAACCGCGCTAGGCGCCTGACCTGGCACGCTCGTGCTATCGGCGCGGAAATAGCACGCGTGGTTATTGTTGATGTCGCCGACGAGGGTCGTGTATCCCCCCTCGTCGCCTGTGTTAGCGAAAAGGTTGCCACCGTAGCCGGCGTTGCCCGTGCGAACATAGCTCTTGAACTGCTCCGGCCAAATCCAGTAGAGGGTTTTGGTGACGGTTTCGGTCGTATTGTTTGAGCCCTCAGCACGAAAGCTCTTCGCCGGAATGGTAAAGCTCTGTGTGATGACGGTGACGCTCGCTCCGTCCTGGGTCACCGTGGTTGTCGTGGGAACCAGCGGATTGGAGTAAAAGCCAGAGGTGTCTTTGCCCTGGAAAACCAAGATATGGCCGCGCACCAGATTTTTAAGCGAGTTGATGATCTCTTCATTTTTCGATGCGTCCGTAGCAGTGCCGTCCGTGCCCGCAACGCTCGTCTGGACAGAAATCTCCCAGGTCATCTCCACCGTAATATCGTGCAGGTCGTTGCAGAGCGGCTTGACGTTGAGCTGAAGCTGGCCCGCCGACCCCGGAGAAAGACTGCCATCGGCACTCATGTTATTGAGGTTGAAAAGATTGTTCACGGCAAGGCTTGTACTGTCCGACGCGTAGTTGTCCTGGGCGTCGTACTTACCTGCCGTGCCGCCCTGCGTTCCCGAGAGCACAAACCGTGGGCCCTTCGCCCCGATCGTACTCCCCGTGGCACTCACTCGGTTATTCGCGGCAAACCAGGCCAGGCATGCAAAGATGGCAACGATGGCGGCCAGCACAAACAGACCGCTCACCAGGAAATCCTTCCAGAAATCCTTGAGGGTCCGCACATGCTCGTCGGCAGCTTGGCGGTACTCGGCCGCCGTCTTGTGCTGCTGGAGCTCGCTATGTCGGTCCATGCCACTCATCGTTTGCGTTTGCCCTGCTAGCGGGCGTGCCATCCTTTCCGCTCGGTCGCGTTTATCCGTTGTTCGCAGGTAGAGAATTCAGGCAGAATACAACACCGTACGATAAGGTAAAAGAATAGCATTGACCTGCGGCTTGCTCCACAACGCAAGCCTTAATGATGTCTTAAAGATTACGAACAGCAGCTTCTTCCATATGCCAAGGACATGGTGCAAACAAACCTGACCACTTGCACCAATCCGCAGCACCGGGCAGCGGGCACACGGCGTGCCGCCCCTTAACACCTCAACGCGCGCACGGGTATCACGTAGATACCGTCCTCGACCTCGCGAGCGTACTCACCCACCCCCACAATCACGGCCATAAACTCCGGTTCGCGCGTGCGTGAACGAGGGTTTCCACAGACCTTCTTGCGAACGCGCTTGAGGCTCTCGACGCCGGCGCTCGCCTTATCTTCACTCACCTTAATCTCAAAGGCGGCCCACCGTCCGTCGGCTAGCTGCACGATAGCATCGCACTCAAGGCCCGAATCGTCGCGATAATAGCGCACAGGCGTGCTATCCAGCAGGTCGAGCGACCGCGCGTAGACCGAAAGGTCGCGTATGACCAAATTCTCAAACACCAGACCAAATGTCTGCCAGTCGGCAAGCAACGCCTGCAAGGACATACCTAGCAAGGCGCAAGCAAGGCTCGGATCTGCCAGATAGCGCTTGGGCTTGACGGTAAAGCGTCGTTTGTCGCGCGCGGCGGGAACCCAACCGGGGACCTCCTCGAGAATGAACATGCCTTTGAGGGCATCCAGGTACCTACGCACCTTGGTCTCGTCGGCAAACGCTGCGGGTTCCTCCTCGGCACCGAACATATTCATAAGAATCGTTTTATACGTGGTCGCCTGTCCCAGATTGCGCGCGATCGATGCGGAGACTCGACGAGCAATATCGGGGTCGAGACCGACCGCCGGGAAGCTGCTCGAAAACGCGGTGTTGAGATATTCGCGGGCGATGAGCTGGGCGTCAGCCGAAACCATATCGATCGCCTCGGGCCATCCGCCGCGGCAGGCGGCTTCGACAAGCCCCGGTGTATCGCCATTGCACCGGCAGGGCTCAAAACGATGCTCAAACAAGCCCGCCAGGCTCACCTTGCCGTTGGACTCACCTGTCTCGGCAAGCGTCATGGGGTGCATGCGGACGCGACCGATGCGTCCGGCTCCACTATGCGCGGGCGCCTCCGCCTTTGAGCCAAACGCAGGCGTGGCGGAACCCGTGAGGATATAGGCGCCGCGCGTGCCCCGGGTGCGGTCAACCTCGTGTCTAACGTAGTCCCAAATTTGGGGAACGCGCTGCCACTCATCGATAATATGCGGACGGTCTCCCAGCAACATCATCGCCGGGTCGGCACGTGCGAGGTCGAGATTCTCGTCGACATACGAGGCGGACGCCCCGTGCTCAAGCGCGGCCCACGTCTTGCCGCACCACTTGATGCCCGCAATCTCGACCGCGCCAAAGACACGAAGGTAGCGCTCGATTTGCGCATCCACGATACGTGGGATGTATCCGTCCCGATGTAGCCTCTCGCCTGCCATGAGCCACCCCCGCAGATTTCCAGGTCCTGCTTTCTGATTCTTCTATTCCACTGTAGCAAATTCGGATTTTCGGGTGGCTGCGATTCGGATTTTCGTGTTCATATAATTCGGATTTTCATGTTCTAAGTATTCGGATTTTCTGGTGCTCAAGATTCGGATTTTCTGAACCAGCTGGTCAGTGGGCGCCCTCATTGGCAAAAAGGCGGGGAGCACCGATAACGGCACCCCCCGCCCACTCAATACGCGATAGCTTTCTTGCCTAGAGCTCGTTGGCCGCGTGATATGCCGTGCGAATGGCGCTCGCAATGTCGGCGGTGCGCTCGCCCGAGCAGTCGCCCACGCAGGTCACGGGCACCGTCACGCCGTCCAGGTCAAACGCGTTGGCCTTGGAGCCTACGGCCATCACCACGTAATCGCAGGCGATCTTCACCGGCTCCTCGGCGCCGTCCTCGGTGGTGCGAATGGCCTCCACGCCCTCGTCGGTAATGGCGGTCAGGCGGGTCTTAACGTGCTGCTCCACGTTGTGCTCTGCGAAGTCGCTCATGATCAGCGGCAGAATGGTCTCGGACTCGCCCGCGGCAATCTTGTCGAGCATCTCGACAATCGCCACCTCGCAGCCGTGCTGCAGCAGGTACTCGGCAGTCTCGGTGCCCACCAGGCCGCCGCCGATAACGGCGACGCGGCCCGTAAGCTCCACCTTGCCGGCCAGCACGTCCCAGCTCGAGACGACCTTCTCCGAGTCGGCACCCGGAACGGGGATGACCACGTCGTGTGCACCCACGGCCACAATCGCGGCGTCGGCGGCGTTGAGTTCCTCGGCCGTAGCGGCGTGGTTGAGCTCAGCCTTCACGCCCAGGCCGGGCAGGATCTTCTCGTAGTACTCGACCGAGCGCATAATCTCGTCCTTGCGCGGAGGCGCGGCCGCCAGCACAATCTGGCCGCCCAGATGATCGCTCGCCTCGTAGACAGTCACGTCGTAGCCGCGCTTGGCCGCCACGCGCGCGGCCTCCAGGCCGGCAATACCGCCGCCCACCACGGCGATCTTCTTGTCGCCCTCGCCCGGCTTGATGGCGACGGTCGCCTCGTCGCCGTTCTCGGCATTAAGCACGCACGAAATGTACTTGCGGTTTTGAATCGCGTCGACGCAGCCCTTGTTGCAGTTGAGGCACTCGCGGATGGGCTCACCCGTGGCGGCCTTCAGCGCAATGTCGGGGTCGCACATGAGTGAGCGGCCATAGGCGATGATGTCAGCCGCGCCGTCTTCCAGAATCTTCTCGCCGGCCTCGACCGAGACCACGCGACCGACGGTTGCCACCGGCACGGAGACCAGGGCCTTAACGCGCTCGGCCACCGGCAGCGTCCAGTTGTAGGGCATGGCACCCATGGGCGGAATGGTGTCACCCATGTTGCCGGTGTGGTTGGCCTGTGCGACCTGGATCATATCGATGCCCGCGCCCTCGAGCAGCTTGGCAAACTCGCAGGCCTCGTCGGGCTGCAGGCCGCCCTTGCCGCGCGGCGTGCCGTCGGGGTTCTCCATGATCACGGGGAGCTTGTACTCCACCATCAGCTGCGGCGCGGCTTCCTTAATGGCGGCGACGACCTCCAGCGCGTAGCGGACGCGGTTCTCGAACGAGCCACCGTACTCGTCGGTGCGCTGGTTGAGGATGGCCGAGCACAGCGAACCCACCAGACGGTCGCCGTGGACCTCGATGGCGTCGATGCCGGCCTGCTGCGCGCGGGCGGCCGAGGCGGCGATGGCCTCCTTGATCTGGGTGAGCTGCTCTACGCTCGCCTCGTTCACAAAGTGCTGCATGTCGTGGTGCAGCTTGGCATATGCCTGCTTGCGGATCTCGTTGGACTCGGCCATCTTGGCGGCGAAGGCCTCCTCGTCGCCGGCGGCCTTGGCCTCCTGCGCGGCCTTGGCAGCGGCCATGGAACCCATGACCATGCGGCCGACGCCGGGCACGTCGTACTCGGGGTGGAACAGCTGCAGCGCGACCTTGGCGCCGTGCTTGTGAACGGCGTCGGCCAGCGCCTTAAACGTGGGGATCTGGGCGTCGGTCGCTAACTTGGGCGTGGGGCTTGCGGTCATAACGGGAGCGACGTCACCGATGACGATGTAGCTCACGCCGCCACGGGCCAGGCGCTCGTAAAAAGCCAGGCTGCGCTCGCCGATGGAACCGTCGCGCTCCTCGTAGCCGGTGGTCAGCGGCGGGAACATAATGCGGTTCTTGAGCTCAAGGGGGCCAACCGTAATGGGCTGGAGCAGCTTGGATGCAGGTGCGGTCATGGACATTCCTCTCTTGTAGGCGCGGCGGCGATGGTGCCGCGTAGTTGTCTAGAGGATATGGCATGGGAGCACAGTGGCGCAATGGAAATCGGCAGACAGCAGGTAACGGCAGGTGGATGGGGCGGGGCGGCCCGTCGGTTTGTCTCAATCTGTAACAGTTAGGCCCTATTTTGCCGAGCAACTGTTACAGATTGAGACGAACCAATCTAGCCTGCCGAAAGATCTAGATCTGTAACAGTTACTCAGTAAAAACCGTCCCTCGTGTTACAGATTTAGACAAACGAAGACCGTCCTGCCGAAACATCTCAATCTGTAACACCTAGCCGCTCAAATCGGGTCTAGATGTTACAGATCGAGATTTTGTTTGAGAGGCCGAGAATTGGACCGAAAACACGGTCCCGGAATAACAAAAAAGCTCGCCGGGTAGGCCGACGAGCTGCAAGTTCTTGGTCGCGGGGGCAGGATTTGAACCTACGACCTCCGGGTTATGAGCCCGGCGAGCTACCAGACTGCTCCACCCCGCAATGTCTGGGCGCCTCATGTGCGCAAGAAAGAATATTACGCGGGAGTTCGGTAAACGGCAAGGAAAATCTCGTAGAGCATAATTCCTTCATATTTAAACCCCTCAGCCCCTATCACCGTAAACGAATCGCAGCCGAGCGCCGTCGACGGCACGTATACAATGGTGCGCGTCCTTTTATGCCAACACCGGGAGTAGACATGCTGCTCGCTATCGATATGGGAAATACGCAGACGGCCATGGGCCTGTTTGACGGAGACGAGCTGGTGCAGTCGTGGCGTATGCCCACCGATCGCTCCTATACCGCCGACGAGATCCACGTGCGCCTGATGGGTTTCTTTAAGATGTACGGCCTCTCGCTCGATGCGGTTGACGCGATCGCCTTTGCGGGCGTGGTGCCGCAGCTCTCGCGCGAGTGGCACGCCGTGGCCGACCGCATTGCCGCAGACGCCATCGTCATCGGGCCGCAGACGGCCGCCGTGACCAAGCTGCGCGCGGCGCGCCCCCAGGCCGTGGGCGCCGACCGCGTCGCCAACGCCGTTGCGGCCGAGACTTTCTACGGCGCGCCGGCGATCGTGGTGGACTTTGGCACCGCGACCAATATCGACGTCATCGATGAGGACGGTTATTACATTGGCGGGGCGATTGCGCCGGGCATCCGCATCTCCATGGACGCGCTTGCCGCCCGTGCCGCCAAGCTCGCCAGCGTGCCGCTCGAGGCGCCCGAGCACGCCATCGGTCGCGACACCGAAGAGTGCATCAAGGTCGGCGCCGTGGTGGGCGCTGCCGCCATGGCCGAGGGCCTGGTCGCGCGCATGAAGCGCGAGCTGGGCCGCGAGGACGCCACCGTTATCGCCACGGGCGGCCTCGCCAGCATCGTCGCCGATTCGACCGATGCCTTCGACGTGGTAGACGGCCAACTCACCATCAAGGGCATCTGCGAAATCTACCGCCGCATGCAGAAGCTGGGGGTAAAACAGGGACATAAGTCGAGCACGCCCGATGTCACAGCCCCGCAAACGTTCGCCAAGCCTATTCCTCAAAACTGAAAAATTTTCAATTTTGAGGAATAGGGCGCTGGCAACCCATTCACCAGATAGGCGAAACCCTCCCCGGCACAGGCCGAAGAGGGCTTCGTTGTCATCGTTATCTTTGAGCGCGGGCGCCTCGCGTTACAGTCCGCGAATCCGTACGGCCTCGGGCGGAAACTCCTGCTCGCCGGCATCGGTCTTGATGGTCGCGCGGCCCCAGATGTCCAGGCCCGCAAACACACCGACTGCGAGCGGCAAGCCGTTGGGCGACACCGCCGCGACCTGACGACCCAGCAGTGGCACCATGTCAAAGTACTCGCCCAGCACCGGAGCCAGCGGGCCGGCAGCGCCCTGCGGCGTGTTGGCGGCAACCGCCCAGGCGTCAACGCGGGTCAGCACAGCGGCGGCCAATGCCTCGATCAGCGCCTCATCTGCCATATCCACGCCAAGCTCACCCAGCGCCGCACGCTCAATATCAACCGTCACCGCGGCAAACATGCCCGCAGCACCGGCACCGCCGTTCACGGCAACACGCGCGAGCGACGCCTCAAACGCAGGCGCACCGCACACGATATCGCTCGGCCACTGGATACCCACTTTACCGGCAAGGCCCAACCCCGGCGTCGAAGCCGTGCCCACGAGCGCGTCCATCATGCCCATCGCGGCCACAAACGGCAGGCCGTGGAAGGCATGCATGTTCACATCGGGGCGCACAACCAGCGAAAACGTCAGCGAAGCATCGCCCACGCTCCACGCGCACCAGCCCGCGGACACGCCCTCGCGGCCCGCGTCACGCGCCGCGTCGAGCTCGGTACCGGCGACAACAGCATTCATCTCGATCATCTACATACGCCCCAATTCGCCCACGATATGGCCCACGCGATCCTCGGGTTCCTTGACCTCGACACCGTTATAGCGGAAGAACCGCGCCGGGTCGTGCATCAGGTCCTCGAGCGGCACCAGCACAAAGTCACGCTCGCCGATCAGCGGATGCGGCAGGCGCAGCTTTTTGCCGCCGTGGGTCTCGCCGTCCATCCACAGCAGGTCCAAGTCGATGGTGCGCGGACCGTTGGCCTTGGCCTTTTTGGAGCGGTCGCGACCCAGCTCGGCCTCGATCTTCATGAGCTCGTCGAGCAGCACCAACGGCGCCAGCTCGGTCTTAATCTCGATGACGGCGTTGGCAAACGCGTCCTGGCGCGTCTCGTAGGCCGGCTCGCTCTCGTAGATCTTGGAGGAGTTGGACACGCAGGTGAGTGGAATCTCGGCGATCATGTCGCGTGCGGCGCGGATGTTGTCACAGCGATGCCCCAGGTTGGAGCCCACGGCCACAAACGCGCGGCGCGGCTGCGGCTTGGCAACCGCCCAGTAGCCGTTCAGGAACTGCGCAAAGCCCGCGGCGTCGTGCACGCGCACGATGTTGGCACCGGCCTGGATGGCGCCCAGGCACACGCCAAACGTAGCGGCATCGCGCTCGGCGGCCTCGGTCACGCCCGAGACGGCGCCCACAAAGCGCTTGCGCGATACGGCGCACATGAGCGGATAGCCCAGTGACGCCATCTTGGCAGTCTCGCGCTGGATGACGATGTCCTCGTTGGCCGTCTTGCCAAAGCCCGGACCGGGATCGATGCAGATGCGGTCGCGCGACACGCCGGCGTGGATGAGCGCGCGGGCCTGGTCGGACAGAAAGCCCATGACGCGGCGCATGATGGGCGCCGAATCGGGCAGGGTGAAGCGGCGGAGCTGCGAGGTGGGCACGTAGGCTTCCTCGCGGCGGGCGCTGCGGCGCATCATGGCCGCCAGGTGGTCGTTGGGCTCCGATGCGGCCTCGGTGGCTGCGGGCGCGGCCTCGGGCGCGGGCGCGACGGTCTCGGCGGCAGCAGCCTGCTCGGCGGCCGGCGTCTCCTGCCCCAGCTCGGCTGCAGGCTCGGTCGCGGGCTCCGGTTCGCCAAACGGCAACGAGGGCTGCACCACGCCGCCCGGAAGCTTGGTCTCCGGCTTAGGCTCGCCCAGCAACTTACCGCGACGGCGACGAGCGGGCTTCTCAGCCTCGCGCGCAGCCTCGGCGGCCGCCTCGCGCGCCTTCTCGGCAACAAACGCCGCGGCCGAAGTATCGAGCTGCACCGTCGCGTGCGTACGAGCGGGCGCGGCGACCTCGCCGGCGTGCATTACGATGACGCCGCAGGTGCTCGTCTTAACGAACTCGACCATCTTGGGGTCGGTGAAGCCCGTCACATCGTTGACAATCGAAGCACCGCAGCGCACGGCCGCCTTGGCAACCGCCACGTGGCGCGTGTCGATCGAGACGATGGCGCCCTCTTTGGCCAGCGCGCGCACCACGGGCAGCACGCGGCGAGCCTCCTCGTCGGGGTTGACCGGGGTAAAGCCAGGGCGCGTGGACTCGCCGCCTACGTCGATGATGTCGGCGCCGGCGTCGAGCATCGCCAGGCCATACTCGATGGCGGCATCCGGGTCGAAGTGCTCCCCGCCATCGCTAAACGAATCGGGCGTCACGTTGAGGACGCCCATGATGCGCGGACGGTCAAAGCTGAGCTCATACTTTCCGCACCGCCATGTCTTGCTGTCGTTCGCCATGAACATCCTCCTAAAATGCCCACGCCGCCGAGCTTGGGGAGCTGGCGGCGGGGTCGCTTTGCACTTAGTCTTTCTATTGTATCCGCGCACACGGGCTAGAACGCAAACGCGGCCGCGATGTCGCAAGAAATCAGCAGGTCGGCATTTGCATCCTGATCGGTAGGCGCCAAATTGCAAATGGCCAGCGTATCGCCAGCAAAGTAGCGTGTGAGACCCGCCGCCGGGTACACCACGAGCGATGTTCCGCCCACGATGAGGGCATCGGCCGCAGCGATGGCGGCAACGGCACCGGTCAACACATACTCGTCGAGCGGCTCTTCGTAGAGCACCACATCGGGCTTGATGCGACCACCGCACGCAGGGCACACGGGCACGCCCGCGGCGTCCTCATGCTCGCGCGAGCAAATCCACTCGGCGCTATAGACCGCGCCGCACGACTGGCAAATGTTGCGATGGACCGATCCGTGCAGCTCGAACACGCGCTGCGAGCCCGCCATCTGATGCAAGCCGTCGATGTTTTGCGTCACCACGGCATCAAGCTTGCCGACGCGCTCCAGCTCGGCCAGCTTGGTGTGGCAGCGGTTGGGCTTAGCGTTAAGCGCGATCATCTTGGTGCGGTAAAAGTCGAAGAACTCGGCCGGATGCGCCTCGTAAAAGCTATGCGACAGCATGGTCTCGGGCGGATAGGCAAACTGCTGGTGATACAGGCCGTCCACGCTGCGGAAATCGGGGATGCCGCTCGCCGTGGAAACACCCGCGCCGCCAAAGAAGACCACGCGCTTGTGGGTATCAAAAAGCTCCGCCAGCGCGGCGGAGGCCTGCTTGGGATTCGATATTGCCTGCGTCATATGAGTCCTCCGTCCTTGTTGATCGGGCGGCGTCGGGCGATGTCCCAGCATGCGACCTTTAAGTCAGCATGCGCGGAGCCCACCCCGCCCCTGTTGCGCTAATCTTAAGCCTGCCAACCCCGTCGAAAGGACACCATGCCTCAGACTTACACTTTCGCCTCGTGGAACGTCAACGGCCTGCGCGCCGTGCTCAAAAAGGACCCGAGCTTTATCCAGATCGCGCAAGAACTCGACGTCGATATCCTGGCGCTGCAAGAGACCAAGTTGCAAGAAGGCCAGGTCGATATTGACCTGACCGGCTATCACCAAACTTGGAGCTACGCCGAGCGTAAAGGCTATTCGGGCACTGCGGTCTTTAGCCGCCAGGAACCGCTGTGCGTGCTGCATGCCGACGCGCTGTTACCCCACGCCGGCGAGGGCGAGGCGGCCGTACTCGTCGCCCAAGCCGCAACCGAGGGCCGCGTCTGCGCGCTGGAGTTCGACAAGTTCTGGTTTGTCGACGTCTATACACCCAACGCCCAAAATGAACTCGCCCGCATCGACGTGCGCATGGCCTGGGACGATGCTTACCGCGGCTTTTTGAACGCGCTCGAGCGCGAGACCGGCAAACCCGTCGTGACCTGCGGCGACTTTAACGTGGCGCACGAGGAGATCGACCTTAAGAACCCCAAGTCCAACCGCGGCAACGCCGGCTTTTCGGACGAGGAGCGCGGCAAGTTTACCGAGCTGCTCAACGCCGGCTTTACCGATACCTGGCGCGCGGCAAACCCCGACGTCGAGGGCGTCTACAGCTGGTGGAGCTACCGCTTTAATGCCCGCAAGAACAACGCCGGTTGGCGCATCGACTACTTCCTGGTAAGCGACGCAATCGCCGGCAACGTGCGCGACACGGGCATCCGCGGCGACATCTTTGGCAGCGACCACTGCCCCGTCACCCTCACGCTAGAGCTCTAGCCCCAGCTGATCCCCTGGGGACGGAGGAAAACGAATCATTTTCACTTCGCGAGATCATCCACGCAGCTCGCTTGCCACGAAACTGGCCCATCTACTACGTTTAAGCCACCACCCTCAACCACAGCGAACAACGAAAAAAGAAAACCGCAGGTAGAAAGCCTGCGGTTTTTCATAAAACGCGGTTGTGTTTGGGGGTGTCGGGCCAAACGTAGTAGATGGGCCAGTTTCGTGGCGGACATCCCCAGCGACCGCTTAGGGACGGGGAAACGGATCCTTTCGGCCCTCTGAGATCAGTGACGACAGCAATATATGCCGGCCATTTCAAAACTATGCCGGTTTACGGGGCCGAATCGCGAACCCCCAACCACACGTAACTGAGGCAAAATAAAACCGCAGGTAGACGACTCGTCTATTTTCGAAAAATGCCGGTATGGTCGGTCTGTGCCAATCTAGCCCCGTAAACCGACATAGTTTTGAAATGGTACTTCATCAGTATTGATTCCCGCCCCGGCGCAACCAGCTCTACAGCCCGTATTTCACGACGACTCGGTTGATGCGACGACACCAGGGCCTGTACAGGGCGGCCAAGAACACGCAGGTCGCGAGGCCGTGTGTGATATCGAACGGCACCGCCGTGGCAAGACGCGCTACGGCGCCCGCCCACGTGAGCGGCTGCACAAAACCGATGATGTCGTAGGCGTTGATCACAACGCCATAGAGCAGGCCCGAGGCAAAGCCATACGCCAACAGCGCCGGCATTCGCACGGTCTCATCGGCGCGATCAAACGCGCCCGCATGCGCCAGCGCGCCACCGATATAGCCCACCAGACCCCAGGCATACATCTGCCACGGCGTCCACATGCCCTGTCCAAAAAAGAAATTACTGGTCAGCGCTGCCAACGCGCCGACCATAAAACCATTGCGACGGCCAAGTGTCGCACCCGCGATAATGGCGATAGCGCTCACGGGCTTAAAATCGGGAATGGGTCCAAACAGAATGCGCCCCGCCGCGGCCAGCGCCGCCAGCACCAGCGTGGGCATGATCTGGCGCAGGCCTGGACGTGATGACTCATAGCCCGCAAAGAACAGTGCGAGCACGAGCGCCACTACAACCAGCATGGCAAGCGCCGCCTGCTCAATGCCCGCCAGCAACGCCGCAGTCATCACTGCCGGCACCGCCAGGAGCAGCGGAATCTCCATTTTCGTGAGTAGGCGCGAGGCGCGATGATCCGTCATCCTATCACGCCCTGTAGAACACGTTGTCGGCAAAGAAGTCGGTCGGCGGCTCCATGCAGGCGATCTCGCCGCCAAACATCATGGCAATGTCATCGGCAACCTGCTCGGCAAAATCCAGATCGTGCGTGGCCATAATGACGGTGCCACCAGCCTTCGCATGGTCACGCAGGGCGCGGGCGATAATGCAGCGACTTGCCAGGTCAAGGCCCTTGGTGGGCTCATCAAGCAACAGCAGCTCGGGGCCGATCAGCAGCAGCTTTGCCAACGCAAGCAGCTGGCGCTGTCCGCCCGAAAGATCGTATGGGTGGCGCGTCTCCAGGCCGTCCAATCCCAGTTGCGCCGCACGCTCCCGCGCCAAGTTCTCGTCATATCCGCAGGTCGAGGCCCATTCCATCAGCTCGTCGCGCACCGTCTCGGCAACCAGCAGGGCCTTGGGGTTCTGCGGCAGCAGCGCAGCCGAGGCCGCCCCGCGCACCATACGACCACGCTGCAGCTTGGCAGTCTTGGCCAGCACCGAAAGCATCGTCGACTTGCCGCAGCCGTTTCCGCCCACGACTGCATGCACCGCGCCAGCCGAAAACGACGCATCGAGCCCGCGCAGCACCCAACCGCACGCGCGATCGTAGCGAAACCAGCCTTCCGACAGGGTGGTAGCCGACCCAGCGTGCATTTTTTGGAGTATTCTGCTTCCATCCGTGCGCGAGAAGGCTTCCGAGCCGTTCTCGAGCGACGTTTGCGCCACAAATTCGGACGATTTGTCCAGTTCCGAACTTTTTTTCGCGCTCGATACGTCCCCGAGCGGCTCCAGAGAGCCCAAATTGTCCTCACGCCTGCTGAATACTCCGTTTTTTGCACATCGGATGGCACCCCACCCCAACATGTCATCGGAAAACAGCGATTCTCGGCGTCCCAAAGAAGCCATATCCGCCACCTCGCGCACGCGACCGCCCTCAATCCGGTACGCACACGTCGCATACTCGAGCATCGGCCGCGGTTGATGCGTAGCCACAACAACCGTGCAGCCCAGCTCACGGTTCACGCGAAACAGCGCGTGCAGAAAATTCTTCTCGGCAACGGGATCGAGCTGAGACGTGGGCTCGTCGAGTAGCAGCACACGCGGACGCAGCGCCAGGACGGCGGCAAGCGACAGCAGCTGTTTGCGGCCACCCGAAAGCGTATCGGTATCGCGATGAAGCCAGTCCTCCAGACCAAAGAAATAGCTGGTCTCGGCAACACGGCGGCGCATCTCGTCGCGCGACATGCCTAAGTTTTCCAGGCCAAACGCCATCTCGTGCCACACGGTCTCGCACACAATCTGGTTCTCGGGATCCTGAAACACATAGCCCATGCGCTCTGCGGACGCCCGAACGTCCATATCGGCAACGCTCTCACCCAGCACGCACAGCTCGCCGGCGCATTCGCCCGTCGGCGCGATCTCGGGTTTGAGCAGCGAGAGCAGCGTCGACTTGCCCGACCCGGTACCGCCAACGAGCAGTGCAAACGCACCTTGGGGAACAGACCAGTCGAGCCCGTCGAGCACCAGCGCCTCAGCCCCGGGGTAGGTAAAGCTCAGGCCCCGTACCTCAATCGCCGGAATATCCGGGCCGCACGCCGCGCCCGACACCGGGCCCCTATCCAACCGAGCCATCAGCCAAACCTCTTCTCATCAATCGCGTGCAACGCGCAAGGCAGCACCATCCAGGCAGCGTACACGACATAGCCCGGCCACGGCGCCGGCACCGAGAGCTGCGGATAAAACGAATACTGCATCGTCGCGGTCCACGCCACTGCCACCGTGACCACGCCAAACAGCGCAAGCCCAACCAGCGCGGCAACGTCGCTGCGCCCCAGTCGATACCGCGCATACGTCGTTCGACGCGTCGCGGCGCCCCACCCACGGGAGCGCATGGCGTCCGCGCGCTCCAGCGAATCTTCCATGCCCCAGCCCATCAACACGCTCGACGCCCGCAGGCGCGAGCGTACGGGGTCGGCCGGCGCGCGGCCCGGCACATCAATCGCATCCTGCACCGCCAGCACCGTACGACCGCGGCGCAAAAACTGCGGGATAAGCCTCATGCACATCGAGATCATGAGCGCAATCACCGGTGCGGCATTACCCAGCAGCGCGAGCACCTTGTCGTATTCGAGCATCGACGCCGCGGCCCCAAACCACAGCACGCTCGCCACAAACAGCCCGCCCATGCACAGGCCGTATACCATGCTCTCCAGATACACCGCGCGCATGCCAATACGGAACAGCTCCGTCGAGCCCGAGGCGCTAAACAGAGGATTGACCAGCGCGATAATCAAAATCACCGGCAGCTGCCAGCGAAGCGCCCCCAACGTGCGGGCAGCCCCACGCGTCGCAAATCCATACGCCAGCCCGCCCGCAAGTGACAGCGCAATCAGTACCGGCTGCATCGAGAACATAGTGAGCCCCAGCGTCAGCACTATATAGAGTGCCGGCACAGCCGGATGCGACATCGAGAATGCCGCGACGGGCTCGTTGCCCGATTCCTCTCGCATGATATCCACGGGCACCCCATCCCCTCGCTCAAACGTCAACGCCGCAGCGCCGCCACCATACACAACCAGCGCAAACACCGCGTCAACGGCACCGACATCGGCGGCAATGCGCCAATCGTTACGCGCTCATCATATGCCTGCGGTATCATATTGCGCCGTGTATCGTTTCCAAACACACGTCTCTATAACGTAACAGGAGATCACATGGACGCAACCGCAATTATCCTCGCTGCCGGCGAGGGCACCCGCATGAAGTCGAACCACTGCAAGGTTTCGCACAAGATCCTGGGTAAGCCCATGGTCCAGTGGATCGTCGACGCTACCATCAAGGCCGGCTGCAGCCGCGTCGTGGTTGTCATCGGCAGCCACGCCGACGAGATGCGCGCCCTCATCGACGGCGCCTACGCCAACAGCGCCACCAAGGTCGAGTGCGTCGAGCAGACCGAGCGTCTGGGCACCGGTCACGCCGTGAAGGTCGCGCTCGAGGCCTGTGGCATCACGCAAGGCCCCGTCGTCGTGCTCAACGGCGACCTGCCGCTCATCACCGCCGACACCGTCGCCAAGTTCGCACAGACCGTCGCCACCGGCGAGCTCGCCTGCACCGTCATGACCATGACCCCGCCCGATCCTTTCGGCTACGGCCGCATCAAGCTGGGCGCCGATGGTCAGATCGAGCGCATCATCGAGCAGAAGGACTGCACGCCCGAGCAGGCCGCCACGCTGCTGGAGTGCAACGCCGGCTGCTACGCATTTGACGGCACGCAGCTCGCCGCCCACATCAACGAGATCGGCAACGACAACGCGCAATCCGAGTACTACCTGCCCGACATGCTCGAGATCCTCAAAGGCCACGGCCAGGCTGTCTCCATCTTCCACTGCGACGACTACCGCGACGGCCTGGGCGTCAACAGCCGCATCCAGCTCGCACAGCTCACCGCCATCGCGCGCGACCGCATCAACGAGCACTGGATGGCCGAGGGCGTTACCTTCATCGACCCCACGCAGGCCTGGATCGGCCCCGATGCCGTTATCGGCCGCGATACCGTCGTGTGGCCGCAGACGCACCTGATCGGCCACGTCACCGTGGGCGAGGAGTGCCAGCTCGGTCCCAACAGCCGCCTCACCGACACCACCGTCGGCAGCGGCTGCGTCATCGACGAGACCATCGCCATCGAGGCCGTCATCGAGAACGGCGTCGACTGCGGCCCGCGCGCCTACCTGCGCCCGGGCACCCACATGCTCGACGGATCCAAGGCCGGCACGCACGTGGAGATCAAGAAGTCCACGATCGGCGAGGGCTCCAAGGTGCCGCACCTGTCCTACATCGGCGACACCACCATGGGCCCCGGCGTCAACGTGGGCGCGGGCTCCATCACCTGCAACTACGATGGCGTGCACAAGCACAAGACCGTCATCGGCAAGGATGCCTTCATTGGCTCCGACACCATGATGGTCGCGCCCGCCCAGATCGGCGACGGTGCACTCGTGGCCGCCGGCTCCGTCATCACCGAGCCGGTCCCGGCCGACGCACTTGGTCTGGGCCGCGCCCGTCAGGTAAATATTGAGGGCTGGGCCGCCGATTACCGCCGCCGCCTGCACGAGGACGACGAGGTATAACGTTTTACCAAGCACAAAAGGAGCTGCTCCATGGGGGCGGCTCCTTTTTCTATCGTGACCTGCGCAACCGGATGAGTGGTCGGTTCGTGTCCGTTGGCGGTAAAGACGTTATCAGGACCCGATAAACCCCGCCGCGCGGTTACAATGCAACAAGGCATCTATATGGCATTCGATGTATAAAGGAGAAGGGTAATGCCGATTAATGATCCCGAGAAGTCGGAGAATATGCGCAAGTCCATCCGCGTGTATTCCGGTTCCTCCAACCGTCCCCTCGCTCAGAAGATTGCTGAGTACCTTGGGGTCGAGCTTTCGGGCCTTACGCTAAAGCAGTTCGCCAATGGTGAGATTTACGCCCGCTACGACGAGACCGTCCGCGGCGCCGACGTCTTCCTGATTCAGTCCGTGGCCGGCGGCAACGTCAACGACATGCTCATGGAGCTGCTCATCGCCACCGACGCTGCCAAGCGCGCATCCGCCCGCTCCATCACCGCCGTTATCACCCACTACGGCTATGCCCGCCAGGACCGCAAGGCCGGCCCGCGCGAGCCCATCACCGCCCGCCTCGTCGCCAACCTGCTCGAGCGTGCCGGCGTCAACCGCATCATCACCCTCGACCTGCACCAGGGCCAGATCCAGGGCTTCTTCGATATCCCGGTTAACCACCTGTCCGCACTGCCGCTGTTTGGCCAGTACTATAACGACATGCACTTCGACACCGACAACCTGGTTGTCGTCTCCCCCGACGTGGGTCGCGCCAAGGCCGCCAAGAAGCTGTCCGACATGCTCGGCTGCGACCTGGCCATCGCCCACAAGGGCCGTCCGCGCCACAACGCCGCCGAGGTCATGGGCATCATCGGTGACATCAAGGGCAAGACCTGCATCATCAACGACGACATGATCGACACCGCTGGCACCCTGTGCGCCAACGTCAAGGAGCTCAAGGCTATGGGCGCCGGCGACATCTACGTCTGCGCCACCCACGGCATCTTCTCCGGTCCGGCCATCGAGCGCCTGAACGATGCCCCCATCGTCGAGTGCGTCGTCACCGACGCCATCCCCGTCGAGGTCGGCGGCAAGATCAAGACCATCTCGGTCGCCGAGGAGTTCGCTCAGGCCATCTCCGCCGTTTACCACGAGGAGCCCGTCTCCACGCTCGTCGGCGGCGACTTCGCGCTGTAGTCCAACGCGTATCGCATCATCTTTGATGTTTTTAAAGGGTCGGAAGCTCGCTTCCGACCCTTTTTCTATTCCTCGCCAACCTTCCCTGGACAATTAGTTCAAATTTGTATTTTCTTGGGCGCCCACATGGACCACTTGATGCGCCAAAGGTTCACCTGCCGGCATAATCTCGGCCAATCTCTCCTCTTATGGACGTCTTCACTATGCCATTCACTCTATTTTGCCCACCGAACCCTTCGACAATGGCGGAACGCTTCAATCGCCTTATACAAATCTGAACTAACTGTCCAACACCTATCTCGATCCATGCCTCCAAGGTCAAACAAGCGCCCTGAGCCCCGCTTTTTCAAGGCCCCTCGCACGATCTGCTACCGTCTGCGGCGCACGACGCCCCTTTGAGCGAAAAGAACGCCACGGCTGCATCATTTCGCCGACGGCTTAGTACTTTATAGCTATGACCACTGTGATCTCACATTTCTCCGCCCTCCGCGCAATTCGCCGCGCTCGACGGGCGTACTCTGCGCTTCCGTGGGGCATCATCGATGACAGGCAACAGGCACAAGCCCTTGCAAGTTGTGTTCCCAACAAGGACGCCATAGACTTTGTAGCTCTTGCGATGCTTGACGCCTGGAGCGAAGACGACTCCGAGCGCCTAGATCTCCTTGTTGCCGGCGGCAACAACAGACGGCCCGACGGACGTCTTCTCCAGCACAGCGTCACCGCCCCGCTTCCCGCGGAAGCAATCATGCACATCGAAGCTGACATCTACGCAACGTCTCCCGCCATGACAGCCATGTTGTGCTCTAGGAATGAGCCTGTAGCCAAAGTCCTGATGCTTCTCATGGAGCTGCTGGGGTCCTACTCCCTTCCGCCCGAGATAACCAACCCCATCGCCCACGACGACACGTGGCCCAAGGCCGGTAGCTCCGAAGCGATGGACGATCTTGATTGTCATGGCGGCCAGCCGGCACCCGGAAAGCAAGACGAAACCCGCTACGAACAGGCGCACTACAAATGCGAGCCTGCCACAACCATAAATGAGCTCGAGGCAGTCGCACAGTTTGCCAAAAGTAGCTCCCACGCCTCGTTTCGCACGGCCGTCAGACTCGCCCGAGCAGGATCCGCATCCCCAGCGGAGTCCTTAATGTTCGCCGTCCTGGGCGCGCCCATGCGCTTTGGCGGATTCGGATGCTGCAGCCTGCCCATGGGAGGCCTGCTACTCAACCATCGAATCGACTTCGACACTCTTGCGGTCAACATGTCCTCAGGCATCCCCTATGCCATCTGCGACCTATATTGCCCGGCAGCCGGAGTCGACAACGAATACAACGGAATTGGGCATGAGCTTCAAAATGCTCGCATCCACGATGGCAATCGAAATAATGGACTCAAGGCAATGGGCATCCACGTCCTGGTTATCAATCGCGACCAAATGAAAGACCTTGTTGCGCTCGAAGCCTTCGCACAAATGATGCATCGACTCGCTGGGGTTCGGTTCCGCTATCGCATCAAGGGTTATCGCAAACGTCAAGCCGCATGGCTCAACGCCCTTCGGGCCGGAATCGGCCTCGCGCCGGTCTAGAAAGCGTATCTCGACAACATCGCCGAGCAAGGCTGGACAGTTAGTTCAGATTTGTATAAACAGACGGCTTATTTCAAGGCGCTTTGCTGCCATCTCGGGGCCAATCACCTCATTTAAAGGCTCGAATGGCTTCGAAATAGCGCAAAACGTGCGCCCCAAAGCACCGAAACGGCTTCATGTCTCCGATTTTGGCAGCCGAGAGCCTCTTGCTTTATACAAATCTGAACTAACTGTCCACCCCGGTTTCCTGCAACCGCTCAAACGCCCTCAACTCACCTCAATTGCCCTCCATTTGACAGCGGCAACAGGGTCGCTCACCATAGCAGGCGACAAATCAACGAAAGGATGAACATGGCAGCTGCACAGCCGCTTAAGATTCGCATGGTTGCCGGGCTTGGCAACCCGGGCGAGGAATATGCCGAGACCCGCCACAACGCCGGCTTTAAGGCGATCGACGAGTTGGCCCGTCAGGCCGGCGTCACGTACTGGAAAAACCAGGCCGGCGCCGAGGTCGCGCTCATCAACATCAACGATGCCGAGGAAGAGGGCGGCAAGCGCCAGATCGTGCTGGTCAAGCCGCAGTCGTATATGAATACCTCGGGTGGCCCCATCTCCAAGCTCTGCCGCGAGTACAAGATCAAGGCCGAGGAGCTGCTTGTAATCCACGACGAGCTCGACATTCCCGCCGGCGACGTACGCGTCAAGGTGGGCGGCGGCCACGCCGGCCACAACGGCCTGCGCTCCATCATCGACAAGATGGGCAGCCGCGACTTCAGTCGCATCCGCACCGGCATCGGCAACCCTCCCGGCAAGATGGCCGTGGCAGACTATGTGCTCAAGCAGCTGCGCGCCCGCGAGGCCGAGGACTTCCAGGACACCTGCGCCCGCGCCGCAGATGCCGCAGGTCTCGCCATCGTGCACGGCGTGATCTATGCCCGCGACCACGTCAACGGCGCCGCCTCCGCCAACGGCAAGCACTAAAACCTACCATTTAGGGATGTTTATTTTGGCGGCTTTTATCTGCGGAAACGCCGCGGTGGCCGCATCGCAATAAACACGCTGCCACCATACATGCATAACGCTCCAAAGGGGGCCGGCCTCACCAAAGCGCGAGGCCGGCCCCCTTTGTCGTTTTGCCTGATAAAACCGACCAAAATAAACCTGTCCCTTTTTGGTAGGTCGGGATAAACCCTTTTCCCAACCGCCGAAGACACACGTAAACAGCATGTCCATGAGGGTATAATTTGCACCGTATGTCTGCACAACGCCTGTGCACGTACGGTTTTATTCGGGCTACCGTCCATTTCCGTGGAGGCACGGTTCGGCGGCCCTAACAAGAGAGGGGTTCTATGTATAAGATCCTGGAGAAGACGCAGTTCTCGGAGAAGGTGTTCAAGTTCCGCATCGAAGCGCCTGCAATCGCCAAGCATGCGCACGCTGGACAGTTCCTCATGGTTCGCGCCAACGAGACGGGCGAGCGTGTCCCGTTTACCCTGGCCGGCTGGAACGGTGACGAGGGCTGGGTCGAGTTCATCTTCATGGTGATCGGCAAGACCACCGAGATGCTTTCCACCTACGAGGCCGGCGAGTCGCTGCGCGACGTCGTGGGCCCGCTGGGCGTTCCCACCGAGATGGCTGAGGGCCCCTGCGCCGTCATTGGCGGCGGCGTCGGCCTGGCAATTGCCTTCCCGGTCGCCAAGCACCTGGTCGAGACCGGCCACGAGGTGCACGCCATCATGGGCGCCCGCACCAAGGACCTCCTGCTTATGGAGGACCAGTTCCGCGAGCTGCTCGACGAGGACCACATCCACATCACCACTGACGACGGCTCCTACGGCGAGCAGGGCGTTGTCACCGCTCCGCTGGAGCGCCTGCTGCAGGACAAGGCCGTGAGCCAGGTCTTCTGCGTCGGCCCCGTTCCGATGATGAAGTTCTCGACCCTCACCGCCCAGAAGTACGACACCCCCATCACCGCGTCCCTCAACCCCATCATGGTTGACGGCACCGGTATGTGCGGCTGCTGCCGCGTCGAGGTGGGCGGCGTGACCAAGTTCGCTTGCGTCGACGGCCCCGACTTCGATGCCACCCTGGTCGACTGGGATGACCTTCGTGCCCGCCAGGCCGCCTACCGTTCCGAAGAGGGCGAGTCCCTCAAGGCCTATGAGGAAAAGAGCTGCGCATGCCACTAGTTAACGGTCGTTTCGTTGCCGATATGAAGTCGCCCCGCACCCCCGATAACGAGGAGCCGGCTGCCGAGCGCGCCTGCGACTTCCGCCCCGTCGACAAGGGCTTCACCGAGGAGATGGCGCTGGCCGAGGCCGAGCGCTGCCTCAACTGCAAGAAGCCGTTCTGTGTTGAGGGCTGCCCCGTCAACATCAACATTCCCCGCTTTATCGAGCAGATCCGCGCGAAGGACTTCGGCGGCGCTCTCGATACCATCCGCGAGGACTCCATGCTTCCCGCTATCTGCGGCCGCGTCTGCCCGCAGGAGAACCAGTGCGAGGGCAAGTGCATCCGTGGTAAGAAGTCCGAGCCCGTGGCCATCGGCCAGCTCGAGCGCTTCCTGGGTGACCGCCCCGAGCTCGCCTCCACGCCCAAGATGGCCCCCAAGAACGGCAAGAAGGTCGCCGTCGTCGGCTCCGGCCCGTCCGGCATCACCTGCGCCGGCGAGCTCGCCCGTAATGGCTTTGACGTTACCGTCTTTGAGGCCTTCTTCACCGGCGGCGGCGTGCTGGTCTACGGCATCCCCGAGTTCCGTCTGCCCAAGGCAGTCGTCAAGCGCGAGATTGACGGCCTGGAGGACATGGGCGTCAAGTTTGAGTACAACTCCGTCGTGGGCAACATGGCCACGGCCGAGGAGCTGTTCGAGCAGGGCTTCGACGCCATCTACGTGGCGACTGGCGCTGGCCTGCCCAAGTTCCTCAACGTCCCCGGCGAGAACCTGCCCAACGTCTTCTTCGCCAACGAGTACCTCACCCGCGTGAACCTGATGAAGGCCAACAAGTTCCCCGAGTACGACACCCCCACCAAGCACGGCAAGAACGTCGTCGTCTTTGGTGGCGGCAACGTGGCTATGGACGCCGTCCGTACCGCCAAGCGCCTGGGCGCCGAGCACGCCATCATCGCCTACCGTCGTACCGAGGACGAGATGCCCTGCCGTCGCGCCGAGCTGCACCATGCTAAGGCCGAGGGCGTCGAGGTTCTGCCGCTCGTCTCCCCGCTCGAGTTTGTCGCCGGCGAGGACGGCTCCGTGTGCGCCGTCAAGGTCCAGAAGATGGAGCTCGGCGAGCCCGACGAGTCCGGCCGTCGTCGCCCGGTGCCCATCGAGGGCGCCATCGAGGAGATCCCCTGCGACGTCGCGATCTCTGCTATCGGTACCAACGCCAACCCCTTCGCAAAGAAGATCGGCGGCAAGATGGAGCTCAACAAGTGGGGCTACATCGTCGCCGACGAGGAGACCGGCCAGACCACCGATCCCCGCATCTGGGCCGGCGGCGACATCGTCACCGGTGCCGCTACGGTCATTCTGGCGATGGGCGCCGGCAAGAAGGCCGCCGCTTCGATCACCAAGAGCCTGCTGGGCGAGTAATCACCTACAGCGCTAGCCACCAAACGGCAAAGTCCCCATCGAGCACACGCCCGGCGGGGACTTTTTTCTATGCCGGTCGACCGACCACCACAAAGGGGACAGGCACCTTTGTGGTGGTTTGGGGACTTGCCTGGTCGTTTTGTCTCAATCCGTAACACCTGGAGCCCGTTGAGCCTTGTAGTTGTTACAGATCAAGATATTGTGCGAACATCCGCCAGTTCATCTCAATCTGTAACAGCTAGAGACCAAATTCCCCGCTACGTGTTACAGATCGAGACGTTAGGTTGGCGGCCGAACAGTTCATCTCAATCTGTAACACCTGGAGCCGTTTCGGGCAGTTTGGTGTTACAGATTGAGATTTTGCTGAGGCCGAGAACGAGAGCCGCTACCCACCCCTAACGCTTGCGACGCTTCGTCGCGGCGATGCCCGCGGCGGCAACGGTTGCACCGGCGATGCCTAGGGCGGCGACCGTCATCGCGGCGGAGTCACCCGTGCCGGCAAGCTCCGTGCCGCCGGACTTCTTGCCGTTCTCGCCCTTACCCTTGGACTTGTTCGTCGTCACCGTGGTCGTCGTCGAAGCCGAGCCGCCCGCAGGTACCCCGGTGCCGCCAGAGCCATCCGCACCGCCGCCCTGCTCGCCGTCGCCAGGCGTCGGGTCCGGCTCGGGCGTCGGTGCGGGCACCGCCTCATCGGTCACCGTAATCGTAATGTTCAGACGCTCGGAATACTCGCTGTATGACATGCCAGGGCGCTGTGCCGCAATGCGCACATACATGTTGCTATCGAGCGCAATAGGCTCGGTGTACTTTACGCGGCCTTCGTCGCGGCAGGGGCAGGTGTCGTTGGTGGTGTACCAAATCGTCGTGCCATCCTCGGCCGAAAGCTCCAGCTTCGTTCCCTTGGGCACCGTAATGTAGTTCTCCTTGGGCGACCATGCACCAAACGTCGTCGCACCAATCGTCGCCACCGGTCGCGCCGGTCGCACGGCCTCGGCAGACACGCGAACGTCGACCTGCTTGGACAGTGCCGTGCCGTCCACCGCCGCCGTCAACGTCGTCAAACCGGGCAGAGCACCATGCAGCACAAACGTCGCCGCACCGTCCTCGCCCGTCACGGCCTGGGTGGCATCGACAGAGCAGATAGCCGAGGACTCCAGCCCAACACTAACCTTGGCGCCCGCAAACGGCTTGCCCGCCTTATCGGTCACGTGCGCCACCAGCTCAAAGTCACTGCCATCAAGCATGGTCACGGCCTGCTCCACGTTGAGCTTGAGCTTGTCGGCACGAACGCCCACGACAAGCTCGCCACTTGCCCAGCGCGCCATGGCCGTGCCAGCGTAGTTGCGAGCACCGCCGAGCTCAAACGCCACCGTCGAGCCCGCCTCACGCGCATCGGCATAGCGAATACGCAGCACGCGCGACAGCGGCTTGCCATTGGGATCGTCCTGCTTGTCGAGCCACGTATACGTCACGTCGCCCAAGCCCTGCGCGCACAATGCGACCAGGGCATCGTCGCTCGCATCCATATACTGCGCAAACTCAACCTCGACGCAATCGGTATAGGCATGGGCCGAAGCCACCTCGGGCGCCGCCGTCGACACCAAACCGATGTTCACCTCAGTCTGAATCGGCGGCACGCGCAGCCAAGCCGAACGCGCCTCCTCATACCCGTCCTTGGTCACGCGCACCTGATACCAGCCGGTCGGCGTATTCCAGTTGTACGCACCGTCCGCACCCGTCGCAAGCGGATTGTCCTGCTCATACTCCTCGGCATCCCAACGCACGGCATTGGTACCGGCCGCATCGTCGGCGCTCCACAGCTCAACCGTCGCGCCTTCAACCGTATTGGACAGCAGGCCCTCGTACACCACGCCCGCAGGGTCGGGTGCCGCCTTGGCAGCCACATTGCGATAACGCGCCTCGAAGATCGACTGCATCTTCTCGTCCGAGATCAAGCCGTCCTTGTTGGCGTTATAGACCTCGGCATCGGTCAGCTCGCCCCAGTTGACCGTAATACGATTCTGGCACGCGCGCTCCACCTGCTCGCAGGCAACATCGTAGGCGCATTCGGCATTGGTCAGCTTAATCGCGCGCTCCGAACCCACGCTGGTCGAAGCCGCGTCATAGGCAGCGCCCACCACGGTACCCGCCGAACCGGCCGTCAGCACGCCGGCGATGGTCATAATGGAGCCCACTGCCACATCGGTGCTGTCGTGGCAGAGCTGGCGATACAACAGATCCTCAAACGCGCGCGCCTTCTCCATGGCGTCACGCAGCGCGTAAATGCACTTCCAGTCGTCCTCAGTCTTCTCGGGCTTGGCAAGCAAGCGCGTATGCTGAAGCTCATAGCCCTCGCGCTCGCCCTTCACCTTCTGCATACGGACGTTCACGTTCTCCCAGTTCTTGCTGGCATCGTTCACGCCGTAAATGCCGGTAAAGATGCCGATGCCCTGGGTCGCCGCGGGAAACGCCTGGCCGGCCGCCTTCCACGCATCGGTCTTAAAGACCTGTCCGAACATCTCGCACTCGATCTTATAGCTCTTGAGCGAACGGATCGTGCGGATGAGCTTCATATGGGCGCTCACGTCGCCGTTGCGCTTCCAAGCCATAAGCCAGCCGCGAATCGTAGAGTTATTGAGGCTATGGACCACATTCCAGTTATCGTACAGATTGTCCAGAATGTCGCACTGCATGGCGATCGAGTTAAACAGAAGCGCCTGGTTCTTGTTGTTATTGGAGTTCTCGATAAACTCCGACTCGATATAGGCCGTCTGCTCGCCATCGGGCGCGGCGACCTTAAAGCCCTTGACGGTATCGTCGTCAGCCGCCTTGTAGCTCAGCGAGCTGCCGAGCGCCTGGCCCAAATCGTTAAACCCGCTCGTCGACTGGCCGTTGTACTCGCTGGCCTTAATGCCCGCGCACTTGTTGAGCGCCGCAGCGGTTGCATCATTCCAGCTTCCGTATTGGTTGAGCTGGCCGATGCCCATCGACTGGCCCACCAGATCCTCGGCCTGCTGGGCAATAAACTCCGCTCGCGATGCATGGTCGACGAGCTCCTTGATGGCGGCCGCATCCGCAGCGTTCGCGCCCTGGGCCGCCGCGAGTTCCTGATACCAATCCTCGCTGGTACCGTAAGCATCCTCAAAAATCATCTTGTCCACATTGACGCCATAGCTGTCGCCCTGCTGGGTTAGCAGCGCCGACGACCCGCCGACCGCGGCCTTGAGCTCGGCGGCAAACTGCGCGGCCTCGTCGTTGCCAGCATCATCACCCTCGCCGTCGCTGGCGGCAGGGGCGCGACGAGCCTTACGGGCGGCCCCACCTTGCGCTTCGCCCTCTTTGCCGTCCCTGTCCTCCTCGGCAAACGCATCGGCGACCATCTGGTCAATCGCGTCGTTAAAGGCCTCGTCGACATCGTTAAACGAGTTATCCATCATATACTCGTGCCACTGCTGCACGGCATTCGAGAACTCCTGCTGGCGCTCCTCGGCCGCGGCGGAATGCTTTTTGGCCGAAGCGTTGGCATCAAAACTCAGCATAGTCATAAGCTGAGCATTGGAGATGCGGTAGGTCTGCGGCATAAAGATCTGCTCAAAGTTGCCGCAGTTCACATAGGTCGAGTCATTCGCCTTGTTGAACTCGTCGAGCAGCTTAAGGTAACCCTCGTCCACATACTCCGCCACATAGCGCACATGGGTGCCCTCGCGCGACTTTTGAGTCAGAGGAATCGTCACCGTCTTGCCATCCACGCAGTCCACGTACAGGTCGAGCGTGTCGGCAGCCTCTTCGTTTCCCACCTCGAGCGTGATATCGAACGTCCAGTAGGCGTTCTTCTTTTGTGGCAGATGATGGAAGGTCCACAGGCTCTTGCCGGTGTCCTTGCCGTCCTTGACCAAGTTTTGCGTACCGCCACGATACGTCACATCAAAGTTCCAGACCGAAGCGCCCGGAACATAGCGCACATAATTGCGAGCCGTCACCTCTGCGGCAGCGGCGGCAACATCGGTCGAGCCCACGCGCGCCTCGAGCGTCACGCGCTCGGCGGCAAGCGTATCCTGCGGCAGTTCGTATTCAATCTTGGCACGGCCGAGTTTATTGGTCTTGCCGGTGTACTTTGCAGCCGACGAGCCCGTCCCCACGGTGAGCTGCACGCTCTTGCCCGGCGCTGCATAAACGTAGGCCACATTGCCCAGCAGGCTGTGAACGTCGGTGTTGTCGACCTCGATGCGCGATCCGCTAACCTCGAGTGTGGTGCTCCCCAGCGGCAATGTCACCTCGCCCAGCGTAATAAGCGGCGAGACGGCATAGATGCCCGCGGCCTTAGGCTTAAAGCGCACAAACACATCGGCGCCCGCACTCTTCTTCATATCGAGAACGAGGTTGTCGCCCTCCCAAGTTGTGGCAGCCCACATGGCATCGGAGCTGGCGCCGGCTTCGCGAGCGCCTGCGGACACATCCTCGACGGCATCCTTGGCCAGAGGAATCTCAATCTTGGCAGCCTGGCTGTCCTTGAGCTCGTAATGAATGCGCAGCTCGGTCTCCACGCCAACGACCGCGGACGAATCAGCGATAACCGAGCCCGCCGTCAGCCCACGCTCGGCACGATACGTCTCCACGTCAAACGTGGGGACGTCGAGCGTCACGTCGAGCTGTTTGCCGTCCTCAATCTTCACCTGCTTTTGCGCGATATGCTTACCCACGGTCAGCCCTAGGCGACTAAACGTGGAATAGCTCGTCGCTTGGATGTCGTAGCTCGTCTTGTTAAAGGCGACGATGGTGTACGAACCGGCCTTGAGGCGTGGCGTCTCGGCCTTCATGATAGGCGTGGTGTCATCGTCTTCGTAACCCATCAAATAGGTGACACCGTCGGCAACTAGCTTGCCGTCGGACGTACGGAACACCAGCACGCGGTTGGCGCCCTGGTAGTCGCCCTTGGTCGTGACCGTCGCCGTACCCCAGGGCTTCAAGTCGATATCGACCTTGCCGGCCGAAGGCTTCACCGTCGCCGTCGCCCCACCCAGCCTGAGGCTGTCTTTGGGCTCGAGCGTTATCTCCAGATCCTGGTCCGCGTCGGCAATGGCCTGCGACACCACAAGTGCTGTGCCCTGGATACGGAAGTCGTTTTCTTTGTCACCCTTGGCAGGCTTAAGCGTCTTGCCGCCGCTCTTCACCGTCAGATCGATCTTATCGAGACTATCGAGCTCAATGCGTTCGGTCTTATCCTGGCCCACAATCGGTTCAAGATAGCCCACGTTGAGCTCAATCGCGCGCGAGGCCGGAATCTTGGTAAAGTCCTCCGCCTTAATCTCTCCGATATTCCATGCGCCCGTCATCTGGTCGCCCGGGCGCGCCAGCACCATGTCATAGTAACCGCTGAGCGAAATGCGCAGGGTGGCTGCTGTCTTGGAGAGAGCGTCCGCTGTAAAGCTGCCGTCATCGCCAACCGCCAGCGGCGTGGACTGCCCCGCCTGCACGAGTGTAGCCGTCGCGCTCTGGGGAAGCTTGCCCGTCACCTGGGCCGCCTCGCCCATCCACTCAAACGTGTAAGCAGGCTTCGAGGAATCGACGGAGTCCTTGCGATCGGCCACGGCATCGGCAAGCTTTTTGACCATCGAGGGGTTGCCAGCCGAATCGGTCGCATAGGCATAGATGGTCTGGCCTTCACTAAAGGGAATCGCATACGTTACGCCATCGATTGTCACGCGCTCATTATAGTCGCCCGGATAGCCCGCCTCACCAAACTGAAGATCGGGGTTCATCACGCGCAGGGCAACGGCATTATGGTTCGTCTCGTTTCCGTATCTCGTGTTCTCAAAAGCTCCCCACTCTATCATTTCCACGCTTTTGGGTAGCACAATCTCTTTGCCGGCAATCGCAGGATCAAGAGAGGCGAACGCGTGCGCTCCGATATATTTAACGCCGTCGCTGATCGTCACCGACGACACAAAGGAGCACCCGTCAAAGGCATGTTGCTCAATCCGCTCCACCGTGCCCGGCACATCGACCTGCGTAAAGGTGAGTACCGTTGTGTCCGAGACATAGAACTGTGGCACGCCGCAATAGGCGAATGCAAGATAGTCGATAGTTTTGACCGAAGGCGGCAGCGTTGCCACCACATTGTCGTCAAGTTGTTCACATTCCTTAAAGGCCTGCTCGGGAATCGTGGTAAAGGCCGCGTTGTTGGGCCAGGTTACCGTTTGGAGCGTCTTGCTTTTGTAGAATGCATAGCTCTTGAGCTCCTCGACCGAATCGGGCAGTGCGATCTCTTTGATGCTGCTGCCGCCCAAGCCTCCAACCGAGCGGACATGCGAATTAGGGGCGAAGGTGATCGATGTGAGCGCAGCGCTTCCCATACCCGTAAGGCTTACGACATTTTTGTCGTCGATGGTCGAGGGCACCTCCAACGTGGTAATGCCCGCGTCGCCATACTCGATAGAAATTTCGTTGGTGAGGCTATCGATCGAGAAGTAGTACTGCGCGGGGGTCTGCTCGCCGGCCACGTAGCCATCGTCGTATTCGCCCTTTACGCCCGTGGCGCCCTTCGAGGTTGCCCAGAGTTCAAGCTCCTCGTTCCAGGTCGCCTCGGTGCCGGAAGCCTCCTCCTGCTTCTGCTGTTCGGCGAGTTCCTTGCCCTCGACAAGATCGGTGGCAAGCGTACCCGCAGGCGTGCTCTCGGCCTGCCCGGCGCCCGTCAGGCCCGCCGCCGATGCAATCTCGGAGGCCGGGGGCGTAGGGGTGTCACCGGCATCGAGCGCTGTGGGGTCGGCAGCGCCGGCATCGGGCGCGGGGTCGGCAGCGTTGGCGGCATCGACATTGGGCGCGGCGTCGGCGGGGTCGACGGCGTCTACTTGGTCGACATCCGTCTGCACAAAGGTGCTATCGGTGGTGAACACCTCAGCAAACGCGCCCACAGGCAACGAGCCCGTCACCATAGTGAGGGTCACCGCGGCAATGGTCAGGCGGCGGCAAAGCGCTCGAACAGTAGTCCACCTCATGGTCGTTCCTTTCCTGCAAACCAAAAGTCATCCAGCGTAATCGTTGTCCAAAAACAAAGCGAACGGTAGGTTCATATATACGAACCTACCGTTCTACCTGCGCAAACCGCCACAAAGGGGACAGGCACCTTTGTGGCGGTTCTGGACTTGGCCGGCCAGTTTGTCTCGATCTGTAACAGTTAGAGGTCAAATTCCCCGCTTGGTGTTACAGATTGAGATTTTGCTGAGGCCGAGAACGAGAGCCGTCACCCAGCTCTAATGCTTGCGGCGCTTGGTCGCGGCGAGGCCGGCGGCGGCTACGGTTGCGCCGGCGATGCCTAGGGCGGCGACCGTCATCGCGGTGGTATCCCCCGTGGCAGCCAGGACAGCATCGCTCTTCTTGGCCTGCGTGGTTTTCTCAACCGTCTTGGTCGTGGCGGTTGTCGTGGCCGGCTTGGCCGCGGGCTTAACCTCAGGCTGCGGTGTCGGCTTGAAATCCGGCGTAGGCTGCGGATCGGGAGTCGGCGTGGCTTCGGGCGTAAAGGTCAGATCGGTGTTGAGCCACAGGGTGTAGATCCAGCCGCTGTCCTCATCGGATACGCTATCCGCGACCTGGTAGCCGCACTCCTGGCCGTTGATCACCAGCTTGGTGTCGGGCGTGAAGTAGAAGCCGCGCGCGGACTTGAGGTAGATGCCGTAGCGATAGGTCACGCCAGGCTTAAAAGCATCGATGTGGTTTGTAATGTTCTGATCCCAGAACTTCTGGGAGTTCACTTCGCTGCCGTCGCTACCCGTCCAGAACTCACACTGAGGAAGGGAGTTGGAACCCATCGGAACACTCGCCGTAAAGACCGGCTTATCGCCTGCCTTGAAGGTGGTCGTGGCGCCGTTGATCTCGATAACGTCGATGGCACGCCATTCGTCGATCGGCTGCTCGCACAGCATATTGTCAGCGTTTGGCGCGAAGACGCCGTTGACGGTCTTGATGTGGTGCGCCCAATGACCGTTGACGTACATCATGCAGTCATCGGCCACGGTATTGTCGCCCTTGAGCCTCAGCTCAACGGAGTACATGTAGAACTTGCCCTCTTCGAAGTGTTCGATCCTCCTCGCGCCCGTCGGATACTTGGCAGGGTCGGAATACCAGAAGGCAACGGGCTTGAGCTTCGCAGGGTCGCTGCCATCCATCTCTTCCCAGCACCCATAGGCGATCTCATACTTATCGGCATCGGCGGCAGGAATCGTCGCGGTCGCACGCGGCGCCTCGCCGGGCGCGTAGTCGGTTTTCACATCGTTGACGTTTAGATTCTCAAGAGCTTCGTTTTCCGACGAAGCAGGCATCGTAATTGTTTTAATAGCAGGGACATACAGGAATTCTCCGCTTAGACTCGACTTTACGGTTTCCCCGTTTACGGTAA
Organism: uncultured bacterium; assembly: GCA_905214465.1. Taxonomy (GTDB): domain Bacteria; phylum Actinomycetota; class Coriobacteriia; order Coriobacteriales; family Coriobacteriaceae; genus Collinsella. Next base: position 35,053 of record CAJMMD010000008.1, on the reverse strand, counting down.
CAACGGTTTCATCGCTGAAGGAATATCCGTCTTTTGGCTTCAGCATAAGAGAATACACGTACTCTTTCCCGCTTTTAAACTTTGTAATAGTCGGCAGGGAACCATGTGAGCCGTTATCGGAATACCAGGCAGCAACGGGTTCGTTGTTTTCAAATTCCTGCCAGCATTCATAAGCGATTTCGTATTTATCTGCATCGTAGTTAGGGACACCTGCCGTCGCCTGCGGACCAGTATCCAGCTGCCAATTGAAGTTCGTATTCTGAACATTGGCAAAGGAGATGGATTCCGATTCTGATTCCGCTGCCGGGACAACAAGGCACGCCCTCTCGTAGACATGGGTGCGGGTGTAGTAGTCATCCCGGATCTCGTTAATAGTGGGTTTCCCGGTCGCCTCGGTGTCTCCTTTAAAGGCGTCGTCCGGATCACCGATGATGATATTCCCGGGCTCTGTACCCGTATACGTAAGCTTGGATCCATCATAGGTGGTCGTCATCTTGGACTTATTCTCCTTGTACTCCGTAAAGTACTTCTGCTCCTCCTTCTGTCTCTGAATCTTGCTGATATCCAGGGTAAGCGTTGTTTTATTGCTCGCACTGTCATACGCCGCATGGACGATCAAGTCCCCCAGGCCGATAAAAGTCAAAGCGCTACCATCGAGAGCAGACTGGTCTCCATCTACAAGGGCAATCCCCTTCACATACTCAATCGTTTCTTCTTTCTTGATGTCGGTGTAATTGTTCCGCACCGTAATATTGACCCTAACGCCGCTGCCGCCAACAACATCGGTCACACCGCAGGGCATGATGGCGTCATTCGCCGGCGTGGCGGCGTTGTCGCTGGGAGTATTTTGTTCAGCGGGTGCCGCATCGTTGGATTCATCGGTGGCGCCAGTCGGGGCCGTCTGCTGAGGCTCAGCGGTGGCTTGCGCCGCCGGAGCAGCATCGGTTGCAGGCGCGGTCGAAGCAGCTGGTGCGGTCGTTGCAGCCGTATCCTCCGCAACCGTCGGCGTTACCGGAGCCGCGGCAACCTCATCCGTCCCAGCGGCGGGATCGGCGCATTCCGTCGCCAGCGCCACGCTCGGCAGCAGCAGCTGGCCGACCATAAGCGCACACGCGCCAGCGCAAGCGATTTTGGCACCCACACAACGCCAAGTACCGTGAACCAGCGAGCAGGTACGCTCGCGTTGGGTTTGCTTGTCAAAGTGGTTTCCGTACATAACGGCCTCCTTGGTCGATGGGCCATACCACCACAAAGGTGCCTGTCCCCTTTGTGGTGGTCCTGTACAACCAAGATGCGACAAATGACTCTATACTCCAAGGTTCGCATCTACGAACCTAGGCCTCTACCTGCGGAAATACAAAGAGCCGCCGCGAGGACATTTATGCTCACGCGGCGGCTGAAAATGGCTATGAAAGCTTGCGCTAGCGGTTGCGGCGCTTGGACGCGACGAAGCCAGCGCCGATAACGGACGCGCCGGCGATTCCGAGGGCCGCTGCCGCCGTCGCGGCGCTATCGCCTGTGGCGGCTAGGGCGCCGGAACCGTTTTTGGCGGCAGCAGTCTTGGTCGTAACGGTCTTGGTGACCGTCGTGGTGGTCTTTGCGTCCTTGTCTACGGGCTTGAGGTCAGGCTTCTGCTCGGGATTGGACATAGGATCGGGATCGGGCTCCGGTGTCGGCTCCGGCTCCTGCCCGTCTCCAAAATCAATCACTACATCATGGGCGACCTCGGCAGAACCGACGATATCCGTAATAGCAGACGGACCGGCAACACCGACGACCTGCCCGTTCTGGGAACTCGGCCATTTCCCCGTATCAACAACCTTTTTCACATCGCGCACGGCACCATCCGTCGGAGTCGTAATCATCGCGTTCCCGCGCGACTCGCCCCAGCCCAAATCAATCCTCGCGGCACGGAACAGCGTCGCAGTCGCGTCGTTGCAGTTGATCGCATAGATTCCCGCAGTCGCGCCCGAAGCCTCAATCTTCGATTTGCGAATCTTGATACGAGGCGTTTCAAACCCGGTGTTTGCCTCTGCCATGATTCCAAAACTTTGATTGCGGACGGCATCGATGCCGTTTGCAGCAGACAGGCTTCGAGACGTAAGATTCGACTCCTCGACAAACATCCACACCGCACCGCTTTGCGAACGCGCGCTGATGCCCGCCGAGAGCGAAGCCGCACTGCCGGCGGAAAGCGCGACATCGGCTCCGTTGACGATTTTCATGAGGGTATTCTTTTTGATACCGACCGTATTGATGCACACAGAAACCTGCCAGGCATCGGCTGTCTTGATCGACAGGTTGGCGGCATCGATCGTGACGTTGCCCCCGTGCACGGAGACATAATCCGGTTCTTCCTGCTCGCCTTCCTGAGCAGCGTGTCTACTGGGAAGGTTATCGGCAAAGATACCGTAGGTGCCCACCGTTGGACGCCAAGATCCTTCCGCCGATTTTGCCTCGATTTTGACATCGGCGCCCTTATCGATCGTCACGCTGCCGGCCGTCGCGCGAATGCCCGTCGCACTGTTCACTGCGCCCGAAGCCGTCACGTTGACGTTGGCGCCGCTGATGGTCACATCGCCACCCGCATTGCCGTCGCCTTCCGCCGCAATCGCATCGGTCTGAGCCGTCGCATTAAGGGTGCCGTCGCCAGTAATGGCAAGGTTACCGTTCTTAACAGCAATGGCGCTCTGCCCGGCGTCGGCCGTGACGGTGTTGGTGCCCGTCACGCCGATGGTGAGGTTGCCCTTGGCGCCGATGGAGCCGCCGTCGTAGCCGTTGAGCTTCATGTCGTCGGCACCGTCCCAGGACCACGTTCCGGCCTCATCGCCGGCGACCGTGCCCCTGTCGTACTGCGTGCCGCCGACGTTGACCCAGTCGGCGGCGAGCGCCACGCTCGGCAGCAGCAGCTGGCCGGCCATGAGCGCGCAGGCCCCCGCGCAAGCAAGTTTTGCGCCCACGCGGCGCCATGTTCCGTGGGAGAGCGTGCACGAGTGGCCGTGGTCGATTGGGTTGTCATGGATTTGCTTTCGCATGTGAGCCTCCTTGTCGTAAGGGGTGCTTCTATAACACCATGTTACGGGAAGATATCCGGATCCTGGGGCACAAATTCTCATGTGGCGCACCTGCCAGCGCAAAAGGCAACGAGCACGCTATTGCCAAGCGCGCCCCGCCCCCCCGAAAGGCCCACCCCCTACCGACTTGGTCTACAATCGAGGACACGATTATTCGTCCACCCGAAGGACCGTTCTTGAACCTGAGTAAGCCTAAAATCAACTCGCTTCTGGCACTCGCGCTGTTTACCTTCGCCTTCCTTGCTGCCGAGTTTCGCTTCGATATCAATATCGGGCTACTCGCCGGCGCCGAGCGCGTTGTGCTCGCACAGGGCTTTATTCTGGGCGCCAGCGTACTCGGCTTTATCGGATATGCGCCGCTGCTCGGGCTCGCACAGCGCAAAGGCCACTCATTGGCAGCCGTCAACACCGCCGCCGTTCCCATCGCCATCGTGGGCCTAACCCAAATTCAGTCCCCCACGGACCTGCTTGCGCTCGAGATTTTGGGCTGCGTGGCATTCTATGGACTCGGCCTGCTGGGCGCCGCTGCGCACCACGCCTTTTCACTGGCGTTTCAAGACGATCCCAAGCTCGCCACCGGTGCGGGAGCAGCCTATGCCGCGGGCATCTTGATGCAGTTCGCCATCAACCTGCTCAATTGCGGCGGCATTGCAGAGCTCATCGTCCTTGGCACAGCGACGATCGCCATCTCCGCCCTCGGCGTCGTTTCCCAAAAGGCTGCCGAGAGCTCAAGCTCCGCCATCAATCCCTTTGTTGAGCCATCGCACGCCCTCGCCAAGCAGGCGTGTTGGAGCATCGTGCTCGTCATGATTCTCGCCTGCCTGTTCTCTACTCTTGATAACGTGGTCACGTTCTCCAACGCCCACGGCACCATTGCCGTGCAAACATGGCCGCGCCTCTTTTTGGCGGCGAGCGGCCTTGCCGCCGGCATTATCTTTGATCTTGCCGAGCGCCGATACATGGGACTTGTCATGCTCGGCATCGCCGTGCTCTCGACCATTTCCATCCTGGCCGTGGAGGCCGGGGCCGATCCCAACCTGGGCCTTATCGTCTTTTACCTGAGCTCGGGCTTTTTCGTCACGTTCTTTACCGCCACCTTTACGCAGCTGGCACCGCGCATGCGCGCGCCCGCCTTATGGGCCGGCATGGGTCGCGCCGCCAACAATGTATGCGCATTCACCACATCGGGCATCTCGCTTGCGCTCGTGACCTCGGGCAATGTTGCTCTCATCATGATCGGTGCGCTCGTTTTGCTCGTCGCCGCCTGCGCAGCATTCGTGGCAGCCGGCCTGTTCCGCCTACCCCAAACCGAGCAGGAGCGCGAGCGCGAGCAACTGGCAGAAGAAGCACTCGCCGCGCCCACCGTCGAGGAGCAGCGTCAGGCCTTCATCGTCAACCACGCTCTCACCCCGCGCGAAGTCGACGTGCTCATAGCCGTGACCCAGGATGAGCGCCCGCTCAAACAGGTCGCCGAGGAGCTTGGTATCTCGATGCGCATGGTACAGCGCCACCTGAGCTCCATTTATCAAAAGACCGACACGCAGACGCGCGCCGGTCTCACCAAGGCCTTCCCCTCGGCCTAAAACAAAAACCACCACAAAGGTGCCTGTACCCTTTGTGGTGGTTTTTGGTCGGCTAGCCTTCGAGTTGAGCCACTTTGTAGCGGTAGGCAGCGGCGATGACGTCTTTACAGCCCTCGCGTCCCAGCTTAGCGCGGTTGACGACGATATCCTTGCCGCTCGTCATCTTCCACTTTCCGGCGCTATAGCGCTTATAGAACGCCTCGCGCGCCTTCTGCTGCTGCTTGACCAGCTTGGCGCCCTTCTTTTTGTTAAGGCCACGCTTCTTGCGGACAATCTCGACGCGGTCCTCAAAGGGGGCGGTCACCAACACGGCAATATGGTTGGGGTTGTTACGCAGCAGGTAATCGGACAGACGGCCTTCGATAATGCAGCTCTCGGTCTCGCCCAGGTCCAAAATCACCTGGCTCATCTTTTGGAACAACTTGTCCGAGTACGAACGCGCATCGTAGCGGTCGGGCAGAAACGCCATGTTCTCCACGGCCAGACGCTCGTCGTAGGCGGCCATCTTGTCGAGCGACTCGCCCGCGCGCAGCGACGCGCGCACCAGTAGCTCGTTGTCGTACAGAGGAATCCCCAACTCGTTGGCGAGGATGCGTCCGATCTCGTGGCCCTCGGCACCAAAGTCGCGCGCGATGGTAATGACCACAGGACTCTTCTTGTTCTCCAGATCGCTCATCGCGATTCCTTTCTCTATGTGACAAAGGGGCTGTCCCTTTGCCACATTCTACGCTGCCACCATTCGCCTCTGATATGCGCGAACCAGCAGCGAGATACCAAAGTTGAGCACAAAGTACATCGCAAACACCAGGCCGTAGAGCATAAGCACCTGCGACAGGTCGATCGCATGGGCCATCACGACGTTTGCCGTGTACATGAGCTCGGCCACGTTAATACCCGAAAGATACGAGCTGTCCTTGATGACGGTCGTGCACTGGCTAAACAGCGCCGGAATGATCGTCTTAAACGTCTGCGGCAGAATGATGTAGCGCATGGTGGCAAAGAAGCCAAAACCCTGGCTCTGCGCTGCCTCAAACTGGCCGCGCGGAATCGAGTTGAGACCGCCGCGCACAATCTCGGCCATAACGGCGCTGGTAAACAGCGTAAAGGCGATGGTCGAAATCACAATGTCCAAACCCTGCACCGTAAAGTAGATAAACAGAATCCACAGCAGGTTCGGCGTGCAACGGAACAGCTCGATATAGGCGCTCACCAAAATACGGAACGGGCGGGGCGCATAGCTTTTAACAAGCGCCAGCACCGTGCCAAAGATGAGCGAGAAAAAGATCGACAGCGCCGAGATCTCGATTGTCTTAACAAAGCCGCCCCAAATGTAGAGCAGGTTGGTCGCGTTGAAGATTTCCATGCGCTAGGCCTCCTCTACGTTGTCGAGCCCCAGCTCGGCCAGGCTCACGCCACGCGGACGCTCCTTGGAGCGGCGCTCGAGCCACTGCACCAGCATGGCGAGCGGAAAGCAGATGATGAAGTACATAAGGCAGCAGACGATGTATCCCTGCAGGTAACCGTACAGACTCACAAAGTTGTCGGAACGGTACATAAGGTCGCCGCCGGCCACAAGCGCCAGCACCGACGTGTTCTTGACCAAGTTGAGCGCCTGGTTACACAGCGGCGGCAGAATGATCTTGAATGTCTGGGGCAGCACGATGTACCAGTACGCCTGCGCCCGGGTGAAGCCCTGGCTCTGGGCCGCCTCCATCTGACCGCGCGGAACCGCCTCGATACCGGTGCGGATGACCTCCGAAATGTAGGCCGCGTGATACAGGCCCACGCCCAAGAAGCCCAACACGAACGGCGCGATACGCACCGGCTGGTCGGCACCGGTTATGGCCTGCAAAAACTGCGGACCGGCCATGTACATAAAGAGCACCTGTACGGGCAACGGGGTGTTCTGGTAAAACTCCACGTACACGCGACTTATGGCGCGCAGCACGCGCGAGCGAGTGGTAGAGAACACACCCAGCAGCGTGCCCAGCACCAGCGACAGCAGCAGACCGGCAACGACCACCTGCAGCGTCACGCCAAAGCCCTCCCAGAAGGGCCCCATGTTTTGAAATGTCGTCGACCAACGGTCGGCGTCAAATAATCCTTCGAGCATTTGATTCCTTCCTTGGACGATGCGTCTATACAAGACCCCAGGTCTTGACCTCTTGGTCGAGCCAGCCGTCGGCCAGGCGATCGCAAATCACCTGATCGACCACGGCCGAAAGGTCGCAGCCCTTCTTGGTCGCCACGCCGTAGCCCTGCTCGCCAAACTTGACCTCGGGCTGCAGCAGCTCAACGGTCTCGTTCATGTAACCGGCCAGCGTGGAGCGGTCCATGGCAAAGACGTCGATATTGCCGGCGTCGAGCGAACTCTTGATGATGGGGTAGCCGCTAAAGGCCCTAAACTCGGGCTTGCAGCTAAAGCCGTTGTCCTTGATCATCTGCTCGATCAGGCCCTGCGTGGTGGCACCCTGGCTCACGCCAATGACCTTGCCGTCCAAGTCCTCAATCGAGGTAAAGCCCGAACGCTTCTTGACCATGAGTCCCACGTAGTCGGTGCGGTACGGCGTCGAGAAATCCCAGCTCTTCTTGCGCTCGTCGGTGATGGTGTAGGTCGCCGCGACCACGTCGAGTTGGCCGTTATCGATCAGCGGGCCGCGCGTCTTGGGCGTTACGTCGGTAAACTCGACAAGCTCCTGGGCGCGGGCCTCCTTGTAGCTCACGCCAAAGACGGCAGCGGCGATCTGGTAGCACAAATCGACTTCCATGCCCTCAAAGCGGCCCTTGGCGGTGTCGTAATAGCCATAGCCGGGAACGTCCTTCTTGACGCCGGCATTCAGATGTCCACGCGACTTAATGGCCGCAAGCTTGGACCCCTTGTCGGAGCCCTCGCCGCCGGTGGAGTTGCCGCAACCGGTAAGCGCGGTCCCCGTCAGCGCAAGCATGCCGGCGCCCGCCAGCTGCAAAAAGTGACGGCGCGACACGGCCGCCCTCGTCATATCCGTCATGTCCATCACCGCGCCTAGTGCAGAATCTTGGACAGGAACTCGCGGCAGCGCGGGTTCTCGGGGTTATCGAAGAAGTGCTCGGGCGTGCCCTCCTCCAGAATGCGGCCGTCCTCCATAAAGATGACGCGGTCGGCCACCTGGCGCGCAAAGCCCATCTCGTGCGTCACGCAGATCATGGTGATGTCCTCCTGCGCGAGCTCAATCATAACGTCCAGAACCTCCTGGACCATCTCGGGGTCGAGCGCCGAAGTCGGCTCGTCAAACAGGATGATGGGCTGCTTGGTGCACAGGGCACGGGCGATGGCGATGCGCTGCTGCTGACCACCCGAGAGATTCTGCGGATACTCGCCGGCCTTATGCGCCATGCCGACGCGCTTGAGTGCGGCGATGGCGATCTCGGTCGCCTCCTCCTTGCTCTTCTTTTGCAGCTTGATGGGCGCGAGCGTCAGGTTGCCGAGCACCGTCATGTTGGGATACAGGTTGAACTGCTGAAACACCATGGAACTATACTTGCGAGCCATCTCCAGGTGGTTCTTTTTGGTAAGCGGCGTACCGTCGATGATGACCTCGCCCGACGTGGGCTCCTCCAGATAATCGACGCAACGGATGAGCGTCGACTTACCCGAGCCGGAAGGCCCGATCATTACGAGCTTCTCGCCGCGCTTGACGGTGAGGTTGATATCTTTGAGCACATGCAGGTCGCCAAAGTACTTGTTGAGATGCTTGATCTCGATCATGTCTGCCATGAATGTCCCTTCCCTGCGTTTACACGAGTTGAACTATTGTACGGAAAGAACCACGTTTCCGCAGCCCACACTACATTCCCGTAAAGAACCCGCAATCTTCCACCCACTCATTGGGGACAGACTTAAATGAGTGCCTGCTCATTGGGCACTCATTTAAGTCTGTCCCCAATGAGCGCTCAACCGCCCTTGTTGAGCATAAGTCAGCGAAAACCCGTACACGCGAGCAAGGTGACGTGAAATGAAAGGGCGCAGACCTTATGGTCGCGCCCTTGAAATTGAACGTCAGATTGCCGCGTGTACGGGTTTGCAGCGTCGAGCCGTTACGCGGTTTGGTAAAACCGCGTAACAAATTACGCGAGTTTGGCTCCGACGATCTTGGCCGCGGCAGGCTTGTCGAAGTTGCCGCCAGTGGCCTTACCCAGAGCGCCCATGACCTGGCCCATCTGCTTCTTGGACGTGGCGCCCAGCTCGGCGATGACCTGCTCGATCAGGGCCTCGAGCTCCTCGCCTGAAACCTGCGCGGGCAGAAGGCTCTCCAGAATCTTGACCTGCTCGGTCAGGTTGTCGGTACGCTCTTGGTCGGTGCCGGCCTTGATGGACATCTCCAGCGTCTCGCTCGTCTGCTTAATCAGACGCTTGATCATGCTGTTGACGTCTTCCTCGGTCACATCGCGGCGCTCGTTAACCTCGATATTCTTCACCTCGGCCTTGACCTGGCGAATGATGGACAGGCGAACCTTGTCCTTAGCCTTCATGGCCGCGATCATTTCCTTCTGCAGCTCTTCGTTGGTCATCTGCAAATCCTCTCTAATAGCGTGGGCGGCACTCGCGCGAGCACCGCCCCATGATTACTCAGTCGTCGACGAATCGTCGGTCGAGCTCTTGGTGACGCCCTTCAGGCTCACGTTGTAGGGCACATCCTTGGGCATGGGGTTGACGGTAATGTCGGCGTCTTTCTTGTACTGCTCCAGCCACTCGCTGTATGCAGTACTGGCCGCCTGCGTCTTCACCACGTTGGAAACGTACTTCTTGATGTCCTTGGGCACCTGGTTGATGTCATCAACCTGATTATCGACATGGAAGTAGTCAGTGCATTTGATGATGTGGTAGCCATAGGTCGACTCGATGACTTCGCTCACGTCGCCCTTGTTGAGCCCCTCGAGCGCCGTCTGGTAGCTGTCGACAAAGGTGGTGAGCTTATCCCAGCCCACATCGCCCTTCTTCTCCTTGGAACCGGTGTCCTCGGAGTACTGCTCAACGGCGTCCTCAAAGCTCAGCTCACCGGAGTTGATCTTGTCCAGGCACTCCTGCGCCTTGGCCTTGGCGGCAGCCTTGTCCTCGTCGGAAGCGTCGGAATCAACCTTGATCAGGATGTTCGACGAGCGGCGGGCGTCGTTGTAGCTGGACAGGTTTTCGTTGATGTAATCGACGATCTCGCTGTCCTTGGGCTTGCTCGTGGGCGCGACGGCATCCTTGAGTTTCTGCTGCGCCAGACTCTCCTTGAGCGAATCCTTGTAGGTATCCTCGGTATAGCCGTAGGTCTTGAGGGTCTTCTTAAAGGCCTTGGCACCGCCCGCGCTCTTGCACGCGTCCTTCCAAGCCTTCTCAACCTCCTCGTCCGACACCGTCACGCCGTTCTCCTTCTGTGCCTGTTGAAGCAGAATCTGCTGCGTGTAGGAGTCGATGAGTTGCTTGCGGTACTTCTTGGGCGTGAGGTCGTTGTCGACCAGATACTGCGCCCAGTCCTTGTCCTTGGTGTAGCCGTAGGACGTGCGCATGCTCATGATCTGCTTGGTCACGGTGTCCTCGGTGAGGTTGGTGCCGTTGATAGCGGCAGCAACACCGCCGGTCAGCTTGTAGCCCGAGGTGTCCTCGGCCTGCGACATAAGTCCGGAGCACGCCATGGCCGAGACAGAAAGCAGCATTGCCAGCACGCCAATAACCACCAGGACGATCTTGACGGTCTTGGACACGCGGGTCTTGCGCTGCTTCTTGCGAGAGCTGGAGGCGGCGCGAGCCTGCTGCTCGGGCGTCGGCTCGGGTGCGGGGTTCTTTTTCTTATTTGCCATAGTTGGCCTTTCGCATAACGAATCGAACAAACGCCATTGTGTCACAACGCAGCCCCCGCGGCACGCTTGGTGCATTGGGGACAGGTTAATCTGCACCATTTTGGTGCAAAGGGGACAGCTCTGGCAGCCGGCACCTTAGAAGTGACGGCGGATAGCGTCGACCATGCCCTGGGACGTGGTTTGGCCGAGCACGTCGGCCGCAGCATCGGCGTCCATAAAGATGTTCATGAGAGCCTGCAGGGCCTCGACCTGGCCGCCCGGCTCGGCGATGCCCAGATTGATGACGATCTGCACCGGCACCGGAGCGCCCATGCCAGCCATAGCGTTAAATGTCACGGGCGCGGCGGGCTTCACCACCGCGATATAGGGCTTGGCCACAAACCCCGGATCGGTATGCGGAATGGCAATGTTTGCCGCCGGCATGGCAAGACCCGTGGGATAGGCATCCTCGCGCGTGCGAACGGCGTCGAGCCAACCGTCGGCAATGTAGCCGCGCGGAGCAAGCTCACTCTCGAGCTGCGCAAACACCTCACCCGGCGTCGCACACTCCCAATCAAAAAACACCAGCTCAGGCGTAAACAGCGCTTCGTTATCCGCCATGCGCTCACCTCTCTCACCTAGTCACCTGCGACGTTCTTAAACGACTAGTCATTCAAGAACGTCGCGGGTGACTACCCAAAACAAAAGGTGGCCACGCGCGCCTTGGCGCCAATGACCACCCTGATCACTCAACTAAATTGTACTGTGCACCGCTAGCCGCGAGGCGCGTCAATTGCGACCTTGCCGCTCTCCAGCACGTGGACGCGGCCGTCGGCGAGCATTTGCACGACCTCGGGATACAGCACGTGCTCAATCGCGTGGATGTGCTCCTCGAGCGTGTCGACATCCCAGCCCTCCTCGACAGCCAGCGCACGCTGGGCGATGATGGGACCGTTGTCGTAGACCTCGTTGGCAAAATGCACGGTCACGCCAGTTACCTTGACGCCGCGCGCAAAGGCATCGTCAATCGCATGCGCACCGGTAAAGCTCGGCAGCAGCGCCGGATGCAAGTTGACCACGCGGTTGGGAAACGCCGCCAACAGAGGCGTGTGCACCATGCGCATGTAGCCGGCCATGACCACATACTCGCAGCCGCGCTCGAGAAGCTCGTGCGCGATGATCTCATCGGCGGCAATAGGATCGGCGTAGACATCCTTGGACAGCGTGAGCGTCTGGACGCCCGCGCGCTCAGCGCGCTGCAGGCCCTTGGCCGAAGGACGGCTCGACACCACAAGCTCAATCGAAGCGTTGAGCTTGCCGGCGGCGATCAGATCGATCAGCGCCTGCAGGTTGGTACCCGAACCGCTGATGAGCACACCGATCTTGAGCGGCTCGGCCGTATCGGTGCCGGTCGGACGGGTGTAGGGCACAAAGCCCAGGCCCTCACTAGCAGCCATCTGATCGTTAGCGCTCATCGGAGTACACGACCTTACCGGAACCCTCGACGCACTCGCCCACGCGGAACGGTTTCTCGCCCAGCGCGACCAGGGCCTCGGTCACGGCAGCCTCGTCCTCGGGGGCGACGATCAGGCACAGGCCAATGCCCATGTTGAAGGTCTTGCATGCCTCGTTAGGCGCAAGCTCGGCCTGGCGCGACACGTAGGTGATGACGGGCGGAACGTCCCAACCCATCTCGGCGCCGTTGCGGGTGACCACGGCGTCGACGTCGTCGGCGAGCGCGCGGTTGAGGTTCTCGGTAATACCGCCGCCAGTGATGTGGGCGATGGCATGCACCGGAGCGCCGCCGCGGAGCAGCTCAAGAACCGGCTTGACGTAGATGCGCGTGGGAGCCAGCAGAGCGTCGGCCAGCGAAGCACCGCCGAGCTCCTCGAGCGGACGGCTCAGCTCCTCGGCCTTAGCGGCGGCCTCGGGCGTGCCCGGCTTAATGCCGTCGACGCCAATAACCTTGCGCACGAGCGAGTAGCCGTTGGAGTGCACGCCGGTGGAAGGCAGGCCCAGGATCACATCGCCCGGGCGAACGTTCGCGGGGTCGAGCATCTTGGGACGATCGACGACGCCCACGGTAAAGCCGGCGAGGTCGTAGTCGGCCGGAGCCATAACGCCCGGGTGCTCGGCCATCTCGCCGCCCACGAGCGCGCAGCCCGCGAGCTTGCAGCCGTCGGCCACACCCTTGATGATCTTTGCCATGTGCTCGGCCTCGATGTGACCGATGGCGACGTAGTCCAGGAAGAACAGCGGCTCCGCGCCCGAAGCCAAAATGTCGTTGACGCACATAGCGACCAGATCCTGGCCCACCGTCTCGTGACGGTCCATGATCTGGGCGAGCACGAGCTTGGTGCCCACGCCGTCGGTACCGCTGATCAGGATCGGGTCTTCCATATCCTTAAGCGCGGCGGCCGAGAACAGGCCACCGAAGCCGCCGATGCCGCCGATAACTTCGGGACGATTGGTGTCCTTGACCATCTGCTTAATCGCGTCGACGGCGCGACCGCCCTCGGCGGTATCGACGCCGGCGTCCTCGTACGTCACATGCTTGCTGTCGCTCATCTGAGCCTTCCTCTCCCACTACCGTCGCGCCGCGCGGGCGCCAAACGGTGCTCATAATTGCGTTCATTTCGGCGTGTGCCATAACAGCACCCGCCGTCATATCAACAAAACAGCAGGTAAAACCTACCAAAATATACCTGTCCCCATATGGCAGGTTTTAGGCCTCGCCGTGCTCCTCTTCCCAGCTGCGGTCGTCGTATTTCTCGACCACGGCGTCGTCGTCAAAGTACAGCGGCTTGTCCAGGTTGCGGGGCTTAAAGCCCTCCATAAACTTGTCGCGGCCAAAGCTCTCGGGAATCGCCACGGGGTAGCGGCCGGTAAAGCACGCATCGCAGTAACCGCCCTTGGGCATGACCTTCAGCAGGCCCTCGACCGAAAGGAAGGCCAACGAATCGGCGCCGATATACTCGCAAATCTCGTCGACCGTCTTGTTGGCGCTGATGAGCTGCGACTGCACGTCGGTATCGATACCGTAGAAGCACGGCCAAATGACCTCTGGCGAGTTGATGCGGATGTGAATCTCCTTGGCGCCGGCGTTGCGCAGCATCTTGACAAGCTGCACCATGGTGGTGCCTCGCACGATGGAGTCGTCGATGACGACCAGGCGCTTGCCCTCGATGTTGTCGCGCAGCGGGTTGAGTTTCATACGCACGCCCATGGCGCGCAACTCCTGCGTAGGCTCGATAAACGTACGGCCCACGTAGCGGTTCTTGATAAGGCCCTCGCCAAAGGGAATACCGCTCTCGTGCGAATACCCCTCCGCGGGCGGCAGGCCGGAGTCGGGCACGCCGATGACCAGGTCGGCCTCGACGGGCTCCTCATGTGCCAGCTGACGACCCATGTCGTAACGGCAGGCATAGACGCTCTTGCCGTTCATGATGGAGTCGGGGCGGGCAAAGTAGACCTGCTCAAAGATGCAGTTTGCGGGCTCTTCGGCTGCAGGCACGCCCTGCTCGGATACCAGGCCCTCGGCGCTGATGCGCAAGATCTCGCCGGGACGGACGTCACGGACGTACTCGGCACCCACGATGTCGAGTGCGCAGGTCTCGGAAGCAACGACCCAGCCGCCGGCGCGCGTGACACGAACGGCGGAGTCGACCGTCGCGGCGCCGTCCTGCGACGGCAGCTGCGAAACGGCTGCGGCGTCGGCCTGATCCAGACCCTCGTCCACCAGCTTGCCCAGCACGAGCGGGCGAATGCCGTGCGGATCGCGGAATGCATAGAGCGCCTGCTCGTTGATGAGCGTCATGGCGTAGCCGCCGCGCACGAGCTCCATGGTCTTGCGAATGCCCTCGCGCAGATGGCCCGTACGCTGGGTAAAGTAGCCGATGAGTTTGGTCGCGACCTCGGAATCCGAATTGGAGAGGAATGGCACGCCCAGCTCGATCAGCTGGCGGCGCAGCTCGTCGGTGTTGACGAGGGTGCCGTTGTGCGCGAGCGCGATAATGACGCTGTTGATGGTAGAGAGGTGCGGCTGAGAGGCTTCCCAGCTCTTGGCGCCGGCGGTGCCGTAGCGCACATGACCCACGGCCAGCTGGCCGGAGAGCGTCGACAGGTCGGCATTGGAGAACACGCGGTCGAGCAGGCCCAGATCCTTGCGGACCATAACCGTGCCGCCGTCACCCACGGCGATTCCCGCCGATTCCTGGCCACGGTGCTGCAGTGCACGCAGGCCAAAGTACGTCAGTCGAGCCACGTCGCGATCGGGCGCCCATACGCCGAAAATGCCACATTCCTCATGCAGCTGGTCGGAGTCCGGATCATACGTCGACATGGTGTTCACCTGTCCCGCGGCACGCTCGGCCGCGCGGATGGTTTCTTGAGACATGGTATCCCCTCAGAGCCTCGTTTTTTTGGCGTTACCCGCCTTATTATACGCACGGCGCGACGTGCTCCTCAGCGCATGAGCAGCGCTTTTTAAAAGCCCACCGAGCTTATAATCCGTTTTGCAGCCAAACATTTTATTGGGCAATCGCCTCGGGACCGACGATCCCGCATGCTTCCGTTGCGGCGCGTCTCGCCCGCCGTTAGGGCTTACATTGTTGCAATTGGGACGTTCGTCCTGTCTTTTGGCAGGTCGGCGGCGTATCCTTATAACCTACAACAAAGCGAGAAAGGTTCTGTATGGATCGAAACGAACTCGACCCCAGCGTCCCCAGCGCCACGGAGGTCAAGAAGATCCCCCTCATCATTAAGGTGTACGCTGTCCTGTGCATCCTTTCCGGCGTGGGCACGCTCCCGTCGGTCGCTGCCTTTATGTGGCAGGTCATCACGGCACTTGTTAACGGCAACGCCACCGAAAAGCTCGGCGACAACACGCTCGTCGCAGTCGGCCTTATCGTCGCCGGCATCATGCTCTCTGCGGCAAGTGCCGTCATCCTAATCATCTTTGGCCTGGACCTTATCAAGAACCAGCGCCGCAACGCCGCCCGCCTGTCCTACATCCTTATTGCATTCACCGTCGTCGAGCTTTTGGTCGACGTGATGCTCCAGGGCATCGGGCCCTTCCTGCTGCGTCCCGCGATCCAGCTCGGCATCCTCGTTGCACTTTCGGCAACCGTCGACCCCACGCTTCGTCAGGAGCGCGAACTGCAGCGCCGCCTGCAGGAGATGCTCGACCGCGACGCCGCCGCCGAGGGCATGCTCGGGCGCGATGAAACCGGCGAAGGCTACATCAAGCTCAACTACTTCAACCTGTTCTGGGTGTTCTTTGTCTGCTGCGTGCTCGGCCTGATCGCCGAGGACATCTGGCACATGACGGTCGACGACCCGGGCGTCTACCAGAACCGCGCCGGCATGCTGTTTGGTCCCTTCAGTCCCATCTACGGATTTGGCGCCGTGCTCATGACCATGGTGCTTAACCGCTTCTACAAAAAGAACCCCATCATCATTTTCCTGGTGAGCGCCCTGCTCGGCGCCAGCTTTGAGGTGTTCGTGGGCTGGTTTATGCAGACCGCGTTTGGCGTGGTCTCGTGGAGCTACTCGCACATAACGCTGTTCGGTTTGCCCGATCCGCTCGTGGTCCTCACGGGCGGACGCACCTGCACGGGCTTCGCCTGCCTGTGGGGCCTGGGCGGCCTCATCTGGATCAAGCTGCTGCTGCCGAGGCTGCTTAAGCTTATCAACAAGATCCCCTGGAAGAGCCGCTACTCGGCCACCGTCATCTTTACCGTTATCATGCTGGTCGACGGCGTCATGACGCTGCAGTCGCTCGACTACTGGTACCAGCGCGTTAACGGCACGGAGCCGGACATTCCCGTCGCACAGTTCTACGGAGAGCACTTCGATAACGAGTACATGGAAAACCGCTTCCAGAGCATGACCATGAGCCCCAAGGATGCGACGCGCGTGTAGCGCCCACCGCGCCCAAAACGCAAAATGCCCGCCGGTATCACACGTACCGGTGGGCATTTTTATAAACGATCCTTCTATCGACGCAAGCCTCTACGCCTCGCGCTCGACCTCACTCACGCATTCGTTCTTAATGGTGCCAACGAGCGCCTGCAGCGCATCGACCACGTGCGGGCGAATGTCCCCGCCGATGAGCACGAGCATGATGTCGTCACCTACGGCAAGCTCGCCGCTTGCCAGCCACACACGCACATAGCCGATACCCGGCATCGCACGCGTCGCCTCGATAGCAGCCTGCACCTTCTGAGCATCGAAGCCAAACACCATGCCGCCCACCTTATGCCCAGGCGCCACGCCATCGGTCTCGACTCCGCGCACCTCAGCCTTGGGCGTCGCGCGCACCACACCGTTATGCGTCAGATACATCCCACAGCCTGCCGCCGAAGCATCGGCCTTGGCCTCGCGCAGCCAAGCATCAATCGAAGGCATCAATTTGCCACTCTCGAGCATCATTTCTCCCTTACCGTCGTCGAGTAGCCAATTTGGGACGGGGCCTTTTTAGCTACTCTCGAACAACTTATTCCTCGACCGGCGTGAGCACCATGACGGCGCGTGTGTTGCTCAGCGACAGCGAACGACAGGTCACAAGCGTTACAACCTTAGTTGCCGAAGCGGCACGATCGGTGGCATCACTCGCCACGGCAGAAGCGCCGTCGAGCATCTCGGACAGGTAGTTCTTGAGTCCGTCGTCGCCCTCAAAATTGGTCGTGCGCGCCTTGGCATACGTGTCCTCGACCACCTTGGTCGCCAGCGGACGCAGCTTATACGTCGCATCGCGCGTGATGTAGTACACAAACTCGATGCTATCGAACGTCGCCTGATCAGTGGTGTCCGAAATCACGTTGAACATCGATCCGTCGTTCATATGGTGGCCGTAGATCGTGGTCTGCTGGTCGACCATTCCCGGCGCGGTGTCATCGCTATCCAAGAAGATGGCACCCGAGGCGTTAGACGTGCCATCGAACAGCGTGTTGAGGTATTTGGAGTTGTTGTTGGTCTGCACCACGGGATAGTTGATGTTGGTTCCCGGCACGTAAATCCAACCCACAATCTCGGGGTTCGTCTGAGCAAGCGCATCAAAGTCGATAATCGGCACGCCGCTGGCGTCCTTATCGCTTACATATTGCTTCTCGATTTTCTGATACGAATCGCTCGCCTGCTTATAGCCAATCTGGGCATTAATAAAAATAGCGGCGGCGGCGACAATCAGACCGATACCGATGATGATGAGCAGAATGGGAATAATGGAGTGGCGCTTTTTGCACGGCGGCTCGGTGCGATCCGACGGCGCGGCATGCGATGAAGACCGGGGCGGCTTCTTAGCGGAGCTATAAGACGAAGGACGATATGCGGCCGGCGCGTCCTGTCGACGATGCGTCGCCGGTGTCACGGGGCGCGGCGCGCGCGGCTGCTGAGGAGAGGATGTCCGACCCTGCTGCGCCGCACGGGCAGCACCCGGCTTCGACGGATCGGGAATCTGAGAAGCCTTGAATCGTTTTCCCTGATAATCGGACATGGCTCTCCTTATACTGCGGTGAAACGGCGGAACGCTTAGGCGTCAGCCATCTCCTGCTTCATCTTCTCGATAACCTTGCGGTACTCGGGGTCGCAAGCACCCAGAATCTGTGTGGCATAGATGGCGGCGTTCTTGGCGCCGTTGATGGCAACGCAGGCCACGGGCACGCCCGAAGGCATCTGCACCATCGACAGCAGCGAATCCATGCCGCCCAGGTCACTCGTCTTCATAGGCACGCCGATAACCGGCAGCGGCGTAAAGGCAGCCACGACACCACCCAAGTGAGCGGCCTTGCCGGCGGCGGCGATAATCACTTTGATACCGCGATCGGCGGCAGTCGAAGCCCAGTCGTGGACCTTCGCCGGCGTGCGGTGCGCGCTCGCAATGACGAGCTCATAGGGCACACCCAGTGCCTCGAGCTCGGCGGTGCAGCCTTCCATAACGCCCAGATCGGACTTGGAACCCATGATGATCCCGACAACCGGCTTCTGATCTGCCATAAACATAGACCTCCTGTTGAGAGCGGTGACGCAGCGAATCCGCGACCCTTAACTGCAAATAATTCAAGTATAGCCACCGATGCCGATGTGTTCGGTGAGAGACGGAATGCTTTGCGAGATTAAGGCCGAAGGGTCGGAGCTTTCCGCCTACATTCAAAAAGCATGCCCACCGTCCTTGGGTGGGACGGCGGGCACGCTTGCTTAGCTGTTGCTGGGGCTACTTGGCCTTGCTGCGACGATGGAAGAAAGCGCCGATCGCGGCGATGATGGCGCCGAGACCACCGACGGTCACGACGGTCGCCGCCGTCTGGTCGCCGGTATTGGGGATCGCCGAACCGTTCTTCTTGCTGCCCTGGGCCTTGTCGCCTGCGGGCTTGCCCGCCTGGTTGCCGCCGTTCGAGCCATTGCCGGAACCCTGGTTGCCCGAGCCGCCCTGGTTGCCGGAGTCGGCATCCCTGAGGCTCTCAATGGCCAGCTTGAGCTGGTCATAGGCCGCCTGGAGCTGGGTGTCGGAAGCATTCTCATCACCCAAGATATCCTCGGCGTAGGTAATGGCATCCGTCAGGGCCTTGACAGACTCGTCCGTCTTGCCCCTGGTGTCAGTCTCCTTCGCCTGCTTGACCAGGGCCTTGAGCTGCTTCTTAGTCGGATTCTCGACCGGGACCACCGGGGTCTTCTCGAGCGCGCCGCGGGCGCTCTCGAGCGCCCTGAGCGCCTGGTCGACCTCGTCCTGCGTGGCGTCCTCATCGCTCAAGATGGCGCGGGCGCTCGCCAGGGCGTTCTCGAGCGCCGTCCAGGAGGCCTCGGTGTAGTCACCGGCCTTGAGGTCGCCGGCAGCAACCTCGGCATCAACCTTTTCGATCGCGGTAGCGAGATCATCCTTCGCCACCGGATCGGGGACGGCCGTACCGTAGAACTTGAGCTCCGCCATGCTGCAGTAGGCATCAACGTCGCCACCGCCGGCGTGAATCACCTTGACGGTCACGTAGCGACCGCGCGCGGCGCCAAAGCTCATCTGCTTCCAGTCGCCACGGTCGGTGAGCACGCGGCCGTCGTTGTCGAAGGCGAACGTACCCATCGACGCGGCGGTGCCCATCTCATAACCGTCGGCAGTGTCGGAGACCAGTATCTCGGCCTCGAAGATATCGCCGTTAGTGCCGCCGTCCTGGCGCGGCAGGAATGTAACGTCGGTGAGATCGTAGTCGCGGCCCAGGTCGACACTCAGATACTGGGGCATACCGGTCCCATGGGCCCAGTCGCTGTGCCAAAGCGTCCGCTCGTCGCCGTCGAGAGCGTTGACGGCGTTGCTGCCCTCGTAGTCGGCCTCACTCGAGAAGTCGGCCACCTTGACGTTCTTGCGGTTCTCGGGCGTGTTGATGAGGATCTTCTCATCGACAGGGCGCATCTTGAGGCCGTCGATTGCCTTCTCGATCTTGGCAGTGGCGTCTGCGACATCCTTCTTGCTATAGCTGCCCTGGCCGCTGTCGAGGAGCTTCCGAGCCGCCTCGACCGCAGTGGTGAGAGCTGCATAGGAATCCTTGGTGTAGACGGACTCGCTGTAGCCCGCGGCCTTGGAAAGCGCTGCCACGAGCGCAGAGGTATCGACACCAGCCTTGACCTCGACCTCATAGGATGCGGTCTTGGAGGGGTCGAGTACCGACGCCACCGTGATCTTTGCCTTGCCGGCCTTGTTGGCACGCAGGTAGTAGCTCACGCTATCGCCAGCCTGAACAGCGGAGACGCTTACCACAGAGGGGTCGGAGCTCTCGACCGTCACATAGGGGTAGCCAGCGCTCTCAGGCGTAGCCTTGGCGTCGACGGGCGTAATGTCGCCTTCAAAGAACTCGGTCTGGTTCTTGCCTAGCTCGACACCCTCGATGGCCTCGACACCCTGCGTGTAGTTGAAGTTGACCTCACGCAGTGTGAGCATCTGGTCACCCGATGCCTCAAGCGGCGTGACCTCGACCTTGGTCGCCTTCTTGCCCTTGTTCTCGGCAGAGAGGTCAAAGGCGTAGCGAGCCAGGAAGGAATCGTACTCCCCGCCCGCGAACTCTTGGATCGAGCCATCCTCGAACGTCACGACGGCCTTGATCTTCTGTACGGTTCCGTTGCCGCCGTTGCGGTTAACGACCTCGACGCTATCGAGTTTCGACGGCGTCTTAAATGCGAATGTCATCGTGGTGGGAAGCTTCACGTAACTCGGTAGCTTACCCTCGCTGTCCCAGTTGCCACTCCAGTTCCACAGGAACTCAAAGCCGTTGTCGCCCTCGTTATTATCGAACAGCGCGTTATAGCTCTTCTGCTGGATAAGTTTCTCGACGTTGGTCCCGTCGTCGGTCGTGAGCTCATCGTTGGTCATCGTGATGTTGAAGGCATCCTGGGCGTACTCGGCGACCGTTGGCTGAGGAACGTCCGGCATCGTCACCGTGCCGTCGCTCGCAAACTCAAGTGCGTCGCATGCCGGGCCGATAAGCCAAGATGTCGAGGGCAGTTCGACCTTTCCGGCGGTCTTGGCCTTGAGCTTGAAACTCGCCACCGCGCCAGTACCGTTGTAGAGCTTGCCATCGCCGCGGTTGGCAAAGGCGAGATTGATAGTCTGCGTTCCGTCCACGAACTGGACCTTCTCGCGAGACAGGTTCTCCATGCCGGCAGTCGAGCCGTCCTGCGCGATGCTCTCGGACACAAACTCGAACTGGTCGCTCTTGAAGTTGACGAGGGCGCCCAGGGCGTTGACGTTCTTGGCGTCGGCCGCATAGACATCAACGGTGATCTCATCACCGGCCTCGACCTCGGTCTTGCTCGGAATCACCGCGAGCGAACCTGCGACCTTGCCCTTTTGTTTAGTGCCGCCGTCAAGACCCGCCATGGTGAACGAGTAATCGTAGACGTCGTAAACGCCGTTATCGTTGAGGTCGGCGAAGTGGTCGCGGATCTGCGAACCGAACGTCGGGGTATCGGGCTCGCGATTCTCGAGGCCCAGATAGTTCTTCATGTTGGAGTAGTCTCCGTCGGAGATCGTGGCCTTGTTGAGGTTGGAGCCCACGGCGAAGCCATCCGTGCCGTCGGTCTTGTAGATGGCAATCTCGGACGCGGAGAAGAAATTGCCGACCGAGGCGAGCGGTGTCATGCGCACGTAACGGGCGGCCACGGTGCCGTCAAACGCTACCGTCTTACAATCAGCGGAACGTGCCCAATCGACCTCCTGGCTCGTCCAGTGGACGCCATCGAGACTCGTCTCAACACGCATCTTGGTCACGGTGCCGTTGCCGGCGTCATCGCGCGGATAGTACTCGAGCTTATCGAGCTTGTAAGCGCGTCCATAGTCAACGGTAAGCGCCTTGCCCAGATCGTTGCCACCGGAGTGGAAACCGCCGTCGCCCGACTGGAACTCATGGTCGAAGGCGAGCTCGGCCTTATGGCTGCCGTAAAGTGAGCCCTCCCAGGTGATTTCCTCGGCGTCGGGGACGTTCCGCCACGGATCGAGTGCGGAGTTCGCCTCGAGCACATCGCTCCAGGCGGAGTAACCTTCGGCGTTGCGCGAACGAATCTGGTAGGTGTGCTTGCTATTGTAGGCGAGGTCGGTGTGCGTGAACTCGGCCGCATCACCCACGGCAAACACAGTGCCGTCGACCTTAAGGTCGTAGGAGGTAGCACCATCGACCTTTCCCCAGGTGAGCTTGATGCTCGTTGGGGTCGTGGCGTCCTCGGGGGCAGCAAGGTTCGTGGGTGCGGAGAGGTTCTCGTTGAGGCGATCGGCTGTGAGCGTGGCGTCGGCGTTCACGAAACCGCCCAGCTCAAGCGTCTGCGCCGCTGCAGCAACATCGGTCTTCGCGAACTTGACGTAGACCTTGGGGTTCGTGGTGATCTTGGTGTTGTTGAAGCTCTCGCCCTGCTCGGCCTCGGTGCCGTCCGCATCGCTGCCGTAGTGGTTGAGGTTGGGGGTCTCGCTGTAGAAGTAGACCGCCTGGCCGGCCTCGGGGGTCGCGGCGTCAAAGGTCTCCTGCGAGTCGACCTCAACCACGTTGAGTGCGGATCCGCCGTTCTTGGCGACAACGCTCGTGGGCTTGGCGGACACATTGGCCACGAAGGTCGTGGTGCGGTTGGAGTCGTAGCCGTTGTAGCCGCCCTGCGAGGCCTCGGCGGTAAAGGTCGCGGTGCCGCCTGCGGCCTTGGAGCTGTAGACGGTGCTCACATGCTCACCGTAGGAGATATTGTCGATCGTGCCGTAGGAATCGTCCTCAGTCGTGTTGTTCTCGATGGAGGAGCCGTCGTCCTCGTACTGCGTAAAGGTGCCGTCGCCCTCGGTGGCGAAGAACTCGACGATACGCTGGCTGCGGTCGGTACCCTTGGTGTTGGTGTCGCTCACGGCCTCGGGGTTGTTGTTCTCGGCGTACATCGGCACGATAGCGTTGGCCTTCACAAACAGCGGCAGCTTCCAAAGCGGAGCCTCGTAGTTGTTGAGAACCTGGCCGCCGCGATACTGCTTACCCGAGAAGTAGTCGATCCAGATGGTGGGATTCTCGTCGGTGCCGTAGTTGGGGAGGTAGATCCCATTGCGAATGTCGTTGCCGTTCTCATCTGCCTGGGTATCCTGATACACCGGTGCCACTAGGAAGTTCTCACCGAACATATACTGGTACTGCGTCGAAGTGCTTGCGGCGTACTCGGAGTTGTCGGAAAGCAGCATGGCGCGGATCATGGGCAGGCCGGCATCGCCGTTACCCGTGTCGATGTTGGCCGCCGAGGCCGCGCTCGTGTAGATATAGGGCATAAGCTGCGCCTTGAGCTTGAGGTAGAAGCGCGAGATGCCTGTGTAGGGATCGCCGTGCGTCATGGGCGATTTACGGTAGGTGCCCCAACCGTCCATGTCAAGCATAGAGGGGGTGAACGTCTTCCACTGGTAGTCACGCGCAGAGATGATGGGGTCGCCGCCAAAGATGCCGTCCATGTCGGAGCCGATGTTGGGGTTGCCCGAAAGACTCTGACCGATATACGTGGGGATATGGAAGCGAATGTATTCCCAGTTACCGCCATACTGGTCGCCGGTCCAAATGCCGCCAAAGCGCTGCGTGCCGGCCCAACCATCGAGTGTGATGATGTTGGGGCGCTTGTTGGCGCCGGTCGTCACCGTGTCATAAGCTGTCTTGATGCCATTAAGACCAAAGGAGTAGCCAGATCCAACCCAGGCGACGTCGGTCTTAAGGGTAGAGATGCCTCCCGTCTTGACCTCGGCGTCGAAGTCGCGAAGCAGGTGCCACGGGGTCTCGGAGTTGCTGTCGGGCTCAAGGTTGGACTGGGTCCACAAGCCCGTGCTCACACCCTTGGAGTTGGCATACTCGGTGAACTTCTTAAGGTTGTCGACATTGGCACGCACAGCGTTAAGACGGTCAGTCGAGCTCGTTCCGTCGGAGTTGACGCCGCCGGTCTTGTAGTAACCGTTCTGGCCATAGCCGGCGCCGTAGCCGTCGTTCGGCAGGAACCAACCGAGCGGCATGTCGTTGTCCTCGTAGTCATCGATAACCTGCCGAGCAGAGAACTGGCGGTCGAAATCGGTCGCTTTCATGTTCTCGGTATCAACCGAAGGGCCCTCACCGTTGAGCGTCTCGGCCGCAAGTGTGCCGTCGAGCTTGTAGCCCGTCGACATGCCAGACTCGTACTTAACGTCGCCCTTCTCGCTCGAGGACTTGCTGCCCTTGGTCTCCCACTTCTTTTGACCCGAGGTCGTTGACCAACCATCACGGTTATAGGCATTAAGATGACCAAGGTAGAACCCGTACTCGGGCAGCAGTACCGGGTTACCGGTCACCTTGTAGTAGTCCTGCAGCATCTCGGTTGCCACGTTCGAAGCGCCCTCGTTGGTCGCCACGAAGTAGTAGGCATCAAACTCATTCTCGCTGTGCAAAGTCGTGACCGTCGATGAGTCCGTGGAACCGAAGTCGTAGGAACCCTCTGCAAACGTGTTTCGGAGTACGCCGTAGCCGTCACTCGTCCAATAAAACGGGTTGGGCGAGGCAACGCCGCCATCGGTCCAGTTGTTCGTGTTGGAGATGGCGATGGTCTGGTTGGTGTGCAGGAAGCGTCCGTTCTGGGTGCCGCCGCCAAAGAAGTTCTCGGACTTCTCCTTGGCGAGCGTCTGGACGGTACCCTTCTTATCAAGGTCGAGGGACGCGGACTCGGAAACCACGACACGGTCGCCTGACTTGATACTCATCTTGCCAGTCGCCTTGTCCAGGATCACGGTCGCCTTTCCGCCGGTGATCTCGATAGTGTCGCCCTTGTCGGCAACCGTCGCACTCGGCTTGCTGTAGGTGTCCGAGGTATCGGGCTGAGCCTGGATTTTAGCCGTGTGGGACTTACTGCGCGGTGTGGCGTAATCGGAAAACTCACCCTTGGGGTCGACGTTATAACGGAAAATACCGTCCTCAAGGAACGTAATACGGCCCTTGATGCCGTCAGCGAAATCGATGTCGACGACATTCGAGGCAGACTGGGACACGGTCGCTGAGTCGACGCCCTTGAGTGGCGTGGCAATCGCCTGCTGGGGATTGGCAAACACGAGCGTCGCTGCAGTGGCGACGAGGACCGCGCTTCCCTTCACCCACCGTTTTGTAAAAATGGAATTCCTGCGCACCTGGTCTCCTTTCTCCAGAGATGCTGAGGTGCCGAGGACGCCCCCCGGCAGCATGGGAAAACGTATCAAACGGGGATGTTCGGTACATTCCGCACAATGGGGCCACCCGTTACCAAGGGGCCAACTGGTAGTAACCAGATAGCCACCTACTAGGTCATATCAATATATGGGAGCACTTGCGCAACCAAGTTCGGAAGTCCGCCAGCGGCAGTAGAATGAGCGTCAACGGCAAGGTGGGCTTAATAAGCCATACCAATTGGTTCTTCAGTCAAATACCAATCTAGCAAAAATGTACTGTTTATCTGGTATTACACAGACCATACCTTTCCCTCGGGAACTGGGCTTCGCGAAGTTTCCCGAGGGAAAGGCTCAGCCGCCACCCTGCGACCTACCGGAGATTGCTATGACGTACGTTGGCTGATTTGGTTTGGAATGAGAGGTTGACGGAGGGTGGTGGACAGTTAGTTCAGATTTGTATTTTTTGGCCGGGTCCTTACGTGCAAACGTATCGTTTTGAAGCCGTTTTAGACCCAATAACGCCATTTTCTCATTCCTGACTGCGCATCCTTGTCGCCTCAGACCGCCAAGAACAGCTCATTTGAGCTCAAATCGGCCTTTATCCACCCTCCCAAAAATACAAATCTGAACTAACTGTCCAGCAGCGCTCTCGACCAACGGCAAAAAGGTCCTTCGGTGAATGCAATTCACCGAAGGACCCCATACAAAACGCGGGCTCTGCCCACACACTCTTTTTTATTCAGCCCTAGTCATCGCGCAAAGCCCCTTCAGCAGCACACGGTGCTACCGAGTCACCGCAGGCCGGGGCGGGAGGCGGTCCTTTCTCTCGGAAAACTTCGCGAAGCCCAGTTTCCGAGAGAAAGTGTCCGGCTGCCGCCCCGGCCGACCAGGTCACATTACACCGTGTGCTGTGGCAGGTCCTGCAGGGCGATGACGTCCATGCCCATGTCGTTGGCGCTGCCGTGACCCTGCTGGTCCTCGCGCACCGCCTCGATGGCACTCACATACGTGTTAGCGGCAGACATCGCGGTCACGCAGGTCACACCGCGGCGCACCGCCTCGGTGCGCAGCAGATAGCCGTCGCCACGCGAGCCCGGACCGTACGGCGTGTTGATGATCACCGCGATCTTGCCATCGGCGATGAGGTCGCCGATGTTGGGGCGCTCGCCGTCGTGCGGGCCGCTAATCTTCTCCACGATCTCGCACGTCACGTTGCCGCCGCGCAGCACGCGCGCCGTGCCCTCGGTGGAGCAGATATCAAAGCCCAGGTAGCGCAGGATACGCGCGACCGAAAGGATATGACGCTTGTCGCGGTCGCACACGCTGATGAACACCTTGCCGGCGCTCGGGTCGGGCAGCTTGTAGTCGATCGCCAGCTGCGTCTTGGCGTATGCCTCGGGATAGCTCTTGGCGATACCCATGACCTCGCCCGTCGACTTCATCTCGGGCCCCAGGATAACGTCGGCGCCCGGGAAACGGCCCCAGGGCATAACGGCTTCCTTCATGCAGAACCAGTCCAGCTGACGCTCATCGCCCGGCAGGCCCAAGCTCGCGATGGAATCGCCCGC
The DNA here is from genome assembly GCA_905214465.1 of uncultured bacterium. Classification (GTDB taxonomy): domain Bacteria; phylum Actinomycetota; class Coriobacteriia; order Coriobacteriales; family Coriobacteriaceae; genus Collinsella. Next base: position 8,382 of record CAJMMD010000008.1, on the reverse strand, counting down.
CATGATACGCGCCGCGCACTTGGCCAGCGGCACGCCGGTGGCCTTGGAGATAAACGGCACGGTACGGCTGGCACGCGGGTTGGCCTCGATCACGTAGACGGTCTCGCCCTTGATGGCATACTGCACGTTGACCAGGCCGCGTACGCCCAGCGCCATCGCGATGCGGCGCGTGGTCTCGCGGAGCTTCGCCTGCAGGCTCTCGCTAAAGCTAAACGGAGGGATGCAGGTCGCAGAGTCGCCGGAGTGAATACCGGCCTCCTCAATATGCTCCAGGATGCCGCCGATGTAGACCTCTTCGCCGTCGCACAGGGCATCGACATCGGACTCAATCGCACCCTCCAGGAAGCGATCGAGGTACACCGGGTAGTCGGGGCTAATGCGCGCGGCCTCGGCCATGTAATCGCGCAGATGCTCGGCATCGTAGGCGATCATCATGCCGCGGCCGCCCAACACATAGCTCGGACGCACCAGAAGCGGATAGCCGATGTGCGCGGCCACGGCCTCGGCCTCCTCAAACGAGGTAGCCTGGCCCGCCGGCGGGTACATGATGCCCAGCTTGTCGAGCAGAGCGGCGAAGCGCTCGCGGTCCTCGGCAAAATCGATGGCGTCGGGCTTGGTGCCCATAATGTTCACGCCGCTCTCCTCGAGCATGCGCGCCAGCTTAAGCGGAGTCTGGCCGCCGAGCGTCACCACGACGCCGTCGGGGCGCTCGACATCGATAACGTCCATGACGTCCTCGTAGGTGAGCGGCTCAAAGTACAGACGGTCGGACGTGTCATAGTCGGTCGAGACGGTCTCGGGGTTACAGTTGACCATGATGGTCTCGAAGCCGCGGGCCGCCAGCGCGTAGCTCGCGTGCACGCAGCAGTAATCGAACTCGATACCCTGGCCAATGCGGTTGGGGCCGGCGCCCAGGATCATCGCCTTGGGCTTGTCCGCCGGCGTGGTCTCGTCGGGAGCCACGCACTTCTTGGCATCTGGGCTCGTGCGGTAGATGTTCTCGTACGTCTTGTAGTGGTACTCCGTGGCGCTCGAGAACTCGGCCGCGCAGGTATCGACCGTCTTCATGCTGGGAACCACGCCCAGACCCTTGCGATAGGCGCGCACAAAGCGCTCGTCCGAGCCGGTCAGCGCGGCAATCTCGGCGTCGCTCGTGCCGTACTGCTTGAGCAGGCGCATCGCGTCGGCGTCGATATCCTCCACACGCAGGCCGCGGATGCTCTCCTGGACCTGCACCATGTCGTTGATACGATTGAGGTACCACGGATCGATACCGCAGATGGCATGGATGTGGGCGATGTCCCAGCCACGGCGCAGGGCCTCGACCACAAAGAAAATGCGGTGCTCGGTCGGGGTTGCCACGGCCTGAGCGAGCTCATCGTCGCTCAGCTTGTCGGCACCCTCCTTGCCACCGGCGCAGATGCCCTGATGCCCGTCCTCCAGTGAGCGCATGGCCTTGCCGAAGGCCTCCTCAAAGGTGCGGCCGATCGCCATAATCTCGCCCACGGCCTTCATGCGCGTGGTGAGCGTGGGGTCGGTACCCTTAAACTTCTCGAAGGCAAAGCGCGGCACCTTGACCACGCAGTAGTCAATCGCGGGCTCAAAGCAGGCGGGCGTTGCCTTGGTGATGTCGTTGACGATCTCGTCGAGCGTGTAGCCCACGGCCAGGCGAGCGGCGGCCTTGGCGATGGGGAAGCCCGTGGCCTTGGAGGCCAGTGCGGACGAACGGCTCACGCGCGGGTTCATCTCGATGACGATCAGGCGGCCGGTCTGGGGGTTCACGGCAAACTGCACGTTGGAGCCGCCGGTCTCGACGCCGATCTTCTCCAGAATGGCGAGCGACGCGACACGCATGCGCTGGTACTCAAGGTCACTTAGTGTCTGCGCCGGCGCCACGGTGATGGAGTCGCCGGTGTGCACGCCCATGGGGTCGAGATTCTCAATGGAGCACACGATGATGCCGTTGCCGGCGTGGTCGCGCATGACCTCCATCTCATACTCTTTCCAACCCTCGATGGACTCCTCGACCAGCACCTCATGGGCAGGCGAGAGCTCAAGGCCCTGGCTCACGATGGAGACGAGCTCCTCGTGGGTGTGCGCGATGCCGCCGCCGGCGCCGCCGAGGGTAAAGCTCGGACGCAGCACGCAGGGATAGCCCACGCGCTCGGCGATAGCCTCGGCGTCGGCCACGCTGTAGGCATAGCCTGAGCGCGCGACCTCCAGGCCGATCTCGGCCATGGCCTCGTTAAAGAGCTTGCGGTCCTCGCCGCGCTCGATAGCGGCCAGGTCGCAGCCGATCATCTCGACGCCGTACTTGTCCAGCGTGCCGTCTTTCGCCAGCTCAACAGCGGCGTTCAGACCGGTCTGGCCACCCAGCGTGGGCAGCAGCGCGTCCGGATGCTCTTTCTTGATTACGCGCTCGATAAACTCGGCGGTGATGGGCTCGACATAGGTGCGGTCGGCCAAGCCCGGGTCGGTCATGATGGTCGCCGGGTTGGAGTTGACCAGGATGACCTCAAAGCCATCCTCCTTGAGCACCTTGCAGGCCTGGGCGCCGGAGTAGTCGAACTCGCAGGCCTGGCCAATAACGATGGGGCCCGAACCAATAACGAGGATGCGCTTGATGTCAGTACGTTTCGGCATGTTAGTTCTCCTCGGTCGCAGCGTTCTCGGACTCGGCGAAATTCCAGCCGGCGAGGCGGTCCTTCGCGGTGTCGATGTCCAGGTAGTTCTCCTCGCCGTCCATGAGTCGCGTAAAGGCGGTAAAGAGATAGTGGGCATCGGTGGGGCCAGGCGAAGCCTCGGGGTGGTACTGGACCGAGAAACACGGGGCGTCGAGCAGCTGGATGCCCTCGGCGGTGCCGTCGTTGAGGTTCACATGTGTCAGGCGAATGCGACCAAAGCGCTCGTTCATCACGACCGGCGCGATGCCGCGACGCACCCAGGCGCGCAGGTCACCGTCGGCCGCATGCTCGGTTTCGCCGCCGGAAAGCTCCGGAATCAGTTTGCCCAGACTGGGGAACAGCAGGCCAAAGCCGTGGTTTTGCGCGGTGATCTCCACGCGACGGCTCACCAGATTCATAACCGGCTGGTTACCGCCACGGTGACCGAATTTAAGCTTTTCCATTTGGGCGCCGCAGGCCAGGCTGATCATCTGGTGACCGAGGCAAATGCCAAAGACCGGCACCTTGCCGATCAGCTGCTGTACCTGCTCATAGGTCTCCACCACGGCATCGGGGTCGCCGGGGCCGTTGGACAAAAAGACGCCATCGGGATTCATGTCGAGCACCTGCTGGGCGGGCGTATCCCACGGCACGACGGTGAGATCGCAGCCGGCACGGACCAGGCCCTCCAGAATACCGCGCTTCACACCGCAGTCGTAGGCGACCACTTTGTGACGGGCAGGAGCGGCAGCCGCAAGCGCAAAGTCATGCGTGGCAGGCAGGTCGGCGGCCACAAACTCGTGAGGCGCGGGGCAACTTACGGTCTTGACCAGGTTCTCGCCTACCAGCGTGGGCGCAGCGGACAAGCGCTCGGCAAGCTCGTCGACGTCGAAGATCTCGGTCGAGATAATGCCCATCTTGGAACCATTGTCGCGCAGATGGCGCACCAGAGCGCGGGTGTCGATACCCTCGATAGCGACGATGCCGTGAGCGCGCAGGTACTCCGGCACGCTGACGGCCGAGCGCCAGTTAGAAGGCGTGGCGCACATATCGCGAACGATCATGCCGCGCATAGCCGGAGCGCTCGCAGGGCGCACGGCGTCGCCGGGGAAGGCCGACTGGACATCGGTCTCGTCGATACCGTAATTGCCGATCTGCGGATAGGTCATGGTTACAATTTGGCCGGCATAACTCGGGTCGGTCATGACCTCAAAGTAGCCCTCGAGCGAGGTGTTGAAGCAGACTTCGCCGGTCGCGGTGCCCGCGGCGCCGCATACACGTCCATAAAAAATGGTCCCATCCTCAAGATACAGGATACAGGGACCGCAGGTGCCCTTGCTGGTTTTGGCCAGCATACGCTGGCAAAGCTCGCTGGGCGCGAAGGTGCGGGCGGCAGCGCCCGCGGTATGGTTGTTCGCCATAATTCTCCTTCCCGGTCTCACAGGACCGGCTTAAAGGTGTGTAGTTAGGCCTCGCGGTATTGTAACCGCAAGCATGCCTCATGGCGTTAATTTCATCGAAATGTTTACGAAATGATAATTATGACTTTCTATGCATAATGATTATTTAATCCCCGTCCCAGAAAAATTATCCCGCGTGGGCTTGTGGCTCACGCGGGATAATGGCCTCTTACTTTTGCTTGTCCTGTTCCAGCAGATCGGACGGTGAGCGATCGGGCTTGCCGCCGCGGAAAATCTCGCGGCCATGCAGACGATGCTCCAGGTCACGTTCGGCCTTTTCCTCGTCAATCTTGGTCTGGCTCACCACCGGGTCCTCGATCAGCGACGAAACCGAGTTCACCTGTTTTTGAATGCGCTCGGCAATGGTGTCGTCCATGCTTACGATGCGCATCTTCCAGTCGATACTCGTGGCGTTGGATGAGCTCTTGGTCCACACAAACGTCAAAATGGCGCTCTGATGACCCCGCGCGGGAAACATGCCAAAGAAGGAATCGTGCTGAATGTTGCTATCCTCGTCGATATAGGCGTGAACGTTATACACCACGCGGTCGATCTTATCGTTGAGCAGCGCGTTGGTCGCAAGCGCAGCGGCCTGAATCTGCCCGTTGGACAGCAGCTCGAGCTCGTTGGCAGACGATGTGTCCAACACCGTCACCTCGACCGTGCCCGTACGCTCATCAGCTTCATCGACGGTAAAGTCGAGCGGGAACTGCGTAAAGCCGTTGCCCCACTCAAGGCCGCCCTTCAGCGCCGTCGAAACGGTATCCACCGAAACGCTCTCGGACAGGTTGGCGGTGTTCAGGCGTCGCATCACGCCGTAGCCAATCTGCATGCCCACAATCAGCACCAAGATGCCAATGACCACGGCCATGGCAGTCTTCGTAATGGTATGGCTCACCTGCGAGCCCGAAGGGTCGTCCTCGGACAGCGGGTCGATATGTTTTGCCTGGCTCGCGCGGTCCTCGCTGCGCAGCTGCGCTAGCGCCGCTTTGTCACCGCGCTTGGCCGCAGCCTCCTTCTCACGCATGCGCTCGGTGCGCTTTTTGGCAAGCGTGGGATCCAAGACACCGGATGCATCGATTTCGGAGAATAACTCCGTCACTTCTTCCGGAGTCAAAGGGTTCTTGTCAGCCATAAACTTCCTGTCATATCAATCAGTCGAGCTCGTGCGCACGCGCACCTTCGAACTGCATTCGATAGTAACGGGCATAAGTGCCGCCACGGGCGAGAAGCTCCTCGTGCGTGCCACGCTCCACAACGCGACCATGCTCAACGGTCGCAATCTCATCGGCATGCTTAATGGTCGAAAGACGGTGGGCGATGATAATCGTGGTGCGGCCGCGTGCCAGCTCTTCGAGCGACTCCTGCACCGCCTCCTCGCTCTCGTTATCCAAAGCACTCGTCGCCTCATCCAAAATAAGGATCTTGGGGTTCTTGAGAAACACTCGCGCGATGGCAACACGCTGCTTCTGTCCGCCCGAAAGACGGCTGCCGCGCTCGCCCACGACCGTGTCATAGCCCTGTGGAAGCGACTCGATAAAGGCATCGATGTTGGCGCGACGGGCGGCCTCGGCGATCTCTTCAGCCGTAGCGCCCGGCTTGCCATAGGCGATGTTCTCGCCAATCGTACCGTCAAATAGATAGACATCCTGCTGCACCAGGCCGATGGCGCGGCGCAGGCTCCGCTGCGTCACATCGCGCACGTCCTGGCCGTCGATGCTAATGGATCCGGCAGCCACGTCATAAAAGCGCGGCAGCAGCGAACAGGTCGTGGACTTGCCGCCGCCCGAAGGGCCAACCAAAGCGATGGTCTGTCCGGGCTTGATGGACAGATTCATATGGTCGATAACGGGACGCTCTTCGGCATCGCCCTCGCCCAGCTCAACGTCCTCGTAGTTAAAGCACACGTCGTGATACTCCACGGCGCCGGCAGTCACCTGCAGATCCGTAGCGCCCGGCTTGTCCTGGATATCCGGCGCGGTCGAGAGCACCTCGTCCATGCGCTTAAAGCCGGCGATGGCCTTCTGATACGTTTCGGCCGAATTGACGAGTGTCTCGAGCGGCGTGCAGAACAGCGAAATATAGAGTGCAAAGGTCGCCATATCGACCGCCTGCAGCTGTCCCTGGGCGACCAGCCAGCCGCCCAGCAGCACCACGATCACATAGAGCACACCCGAGAGCAGGCCATACGTCGCGGTATAGACGCCCATGGCGTGATACATGTTCTCCTTGGACGAAAGATAGCGATTGTTGGAGGCGCGGAACTTGAAGCGTTCGGTCTCCTCATTGGCAAAACTCTTGACCACGCGCATGCCCGCCAGCGAATCCTGCAGCTGCGCATTGATGCCGCTGATCTTTTTGCGGTTGTCGCTAAAGACCTCGCGCATGCGCATGTTCTGCCAAAACATGATGACCGCAAACGCTGCTGTCACCACAGCCATGGCAAGCGCCAGCACCGGGGCGATGGTAAAGAGGATCACAAACGAGCCGATAATCTCGATGCCGCAGATGATGATCCACTCGGGCACGTGATGCGCCGCCTCGCAGATATCGAACAGGTCGTTGACCACGCGGCTCATCATGTCGCCCGAGCTGTTACGGTCGAAGTACGCAAAGCTAAAGCGCTCGTACTGGTCAAACAGGTCCTCGCGCATCTTGGACTCCATGCGCGCGCCCATCACGTGGCCCCAGTAGCTCACAAAGTAGCGGCAGGCGCAACGGATGATATACATCAGCACCAAACCCACCGCGATCATACCGAGCGCCTGCATAATGGCAGCCTGACCCTGGGTAAACAACCCGCCGGTCAGATTGCGCAGAATAATAGGAAACGCAAGGTCAATGGCAGCAAGCACCAGAGCGCAAACAGTATCGGCAACAAAAAGCCCCATCTGGGGCTTGTAGTAAGAAAGAAACCTCTTCAGCATAATCACCTTACGCGGTTTTACCAAACCGCGTTTCGTCTCGACGCTGCAAGCGCCCCATTTAGACAATCTGGCCTTCAATCGTCGGTCGCGTATATCCATACGCTTCCCTCCTCTTTTAGACCACCTTGTCTCAAATGGAGCACTTTCGCTGACTTACACAAACCTGCGGGATCATCCCCGCTCGTTACAACTCTGCCCCGCCTAGTCGGTGAGCGATACTGTCGCAGGCAAGAGCGCCCACGACGGTCTTGGCGTCTTCGATCTTGCCGTCGAGCACGGCGTCGATCAGCTCGTGCAGCGGCACCAGGTCAACGTTGACAAACTCGTCATCGTCGGGGTTGGGCGCATCAAACTCCAGCTTGGTAGCCAAGTAGATGTGAATGATCTCGTCGCAAAAACCGCAGGACGTGACAATCGACGTCAAAAAGCGAATGCGACCGGCCCTAAAGCCCGTCTCCTCGTGTAGCTCGCGCTTAGCGCAATCGAGTGGGTCCTCGCCCGGGTCGAGCTTGCCGGCGGGAATCTCGACCGTCACGCGGTCGATGGCGGTGCGGTACTGACGCACCAGTACGATCTTGCCGCTCTCGGTCAGCGCCACAACGGCCGCCGCACCCGGATGGCGAACGATATCGCGGGCGCTGCGGCGACCGTTGGGCAGCTCAACCTCAAGACGGTGGACGTCGAGGATCTTGCCCTTCCAGGCGCACTCCTCCGAAAGAATCTTCTCGTGCAGCTCGGCATCGTGTGGGTCGTCATCGCCCAGCACCAGCGCCGGCTCGTCAGCGACCTCGCCGCCAGGCTCGCCCTCGGCGTGCCCATACATGCGGCTGTCCTCTTCAACGATCTGCGCATCCACGAGCTCTTCGTTCTTCTCGTCCATCCGTCTCATTCCTCTCGGATTTTAGGCATCCCAGGCGTCGCGGCCGCGCAGCGCGCGCAGGCCAATATCGTGACGCAGAGTCTTGCCCTCAAAATCAATCTTCTCGCAGGCCTCGTAGGCAAGGTTGCGAGCGTTCTCGAACGTGTCGCCCAGCGCGGTCACGGCGAGCACGCGGCCACCATTGGTCACGAGCTGGCCGTCCACCATGGCAGTGCCCGCGTGGTACACGGTCACGTTCTCCATGGCCTCGGCGTCGGCGATACCGGTGATGACCTTGCCCTTCTCGTAGCTGCCGGGATAGCCCGCGCTCGTCAGGACAACGGCCACAGCCCACTCGTCACGCCAGTCGAGCTCAATCTGATCGAGCTCGCAGTTGGCGCAGGCGAGCATGACCTCAACCAGGTCGTTCTTAAGGCGCGGCAGCACGACCTGCGTCTCGGGGTCGCCAAAGC
>CAJMMD010000007.1 GCA_905214465.1 uncultured bacterium | reverse complement strand
CTGGCCGTGGCGCTCGGCGTGTTCGGGGCCGTGCTCGCCGTCGCCGGGCGCCTGCCGCTCGGGCCCGCTCCGCTTGCGGCCGCCTGGGCGGGCATCGTGCTGGGCAGCCTGCCCCTCTACGCGCTGGGGCTCGGCGTGTCCCTGCGCCTCGGCCGCAACGCCGTCATCGGCGCTGGCGCGGCGGGGATGCTCCTCGCGTTCTTCTCAGTGGGCGGACTTGCGCACGGCCTCATGACCGGCGAGCTCACCGGTGCCCTGGCGACGCCCCTGAGCTGGGTGCCGCTCGCCTGGCCCGTGCGCCTGGGGTCGCTCGGGGTGGAGGTCTTCATCGACGCCGCACGCGCGGCGGGCCCACTCCTCACGACTGCGCTCGCTGGCCTCGTGCTCGCCCTGGCAGCCGCCGCCGTCCTTCTGGCCTGGTTCTGCCGCTTCGAGGACGGGAGGGCAGATGCGTAGGAGGCCGCTCGCCGCCGTGCTCGCCCTCCTCTCCGCAGCGCTCGTCCTGGGCGGGAATGCCCTGCTCGACGCCGGCTGGGGGTCGGCGCTGCGCTCGATCGCCGAACGCGTGCTGCCCAACCCTGAGATCGCCATGTGGGCGCCCGCGCCCGAGCCCGGCAGCCACGCGAGCTCCTACGCCGACGCCACCGGGGCGGGGACAAACTATGTCTACCTGGTGGACGCTGCGGACGACAGGGGCAATGTCCGAGAGCTCCAGCTCATCTTCTTCGGGCGGGAGTCGGACGGCGAGGGCTGGCTCGAGATTGAGGCGCGCGGCGGCTCGGGCGTGCGCCACCGTGCGTGCGACGCGGCCGAGGCACCCGCGGCTGCGCGCAGGACTCTGGACCGCTGAGCGCGGCGCTAGTACAATTCCGACGGGAGTTTCAGGAGGTCGAACATGGCGAGGATACTGGCAGTGGATGATGAGCGGGCGATCCTCGACGCGCTCGCGCGCGTCCTCGGCCGCGACGGCCATGAGGTCGTCAGGGCGGCGGACCCGACGGCGGTCCCGGGGATGGACCTCTCGCGCTTCGACCTCGTGCTCTGCGACGTCATGATGCCGGGGCTCGACGGCTTCGAGCTCGTGCGGCAGATCCGCCCGGACTTCGACGGGCCCATCGTCTTCCTGACCGCGCGCGTGGCCGAGGAGGATGCCGTGGCCGGCTACGGCCTGGGCGCCGACGACTACGTCCGCAAGCCCTTCGGTGCCGCGGAGCTGCGCGCCAAGGTCGCGGCCCATCTACGCCGTGAGCGCCGGCCGCGCTCGCACGCCCTCTCCTTCGGGGAGGTGCGGATCGACCTCGGGGCGCGCGACCTCGCCGTGGGCGGCGAGACCGTGCCGCTCACGCCCACCGAGTACGCCATCTGCGAGTACCTCGCGCGCCACCCCGGGCAGGTCATGAGCCGCGCGCAGATACGCGAGGCGGTGCTCGGCTGGGAGAGCGACGCCGACGACGCGGCCATATCCATGCAGGTCAGCCGCGCCCGGAGGAAGCTCTCCGAGGCCGGCGCCGATCCGATCGCGACCGTCTGGGGGATGGGGTACAAGTGGCAGCTCTGAGGATCGGGGCGCGAGGTCGCGGGGGCATGCCACTCTCCTTCGTCATCGCGCGCTACTTCGCCTACGCGTTCGCGGCGGTCGCCACGGCGTGGCTCGCCTCGCTCATGGTGCTCTCCGTGGCGATCAACGCGGGCTTCGTCTACGAGGCAAGCTGGGGGCCGGCCAATGCGCGCGAGGTCGCGGAGGGCCTGGCACGCGACGGCGTCTGCGGGCAGCAGGACGTGCCGACGGCCTACCGCTACCTCATCCTGAACAAGGACGGATACGTGCTGATGACAGACCTCGAGGGCACGCGGCTCGAGGATGCGACGGAAATGGCCAGTACGGCACTCGCCGCGGATCCGGGCACAGTGGAGATCGAGGGCGGGGGCTCGGGCCTCACCTACGCTGCGTTCCCGCTCAAGGGCGGCGGGGCCTGCGCACTCGTCAGCGAGTACCTGCCGCAGTGGGTCTCGCGCGATCTCGCCAGCCTGCTTCCCAACCCGCAGAACCTCATGCTCGTCGGCGCCGCTGCGGGAAGCGCGCTCGCGCTCGCGCTCGTGGCGCGCCGTGCGAGCCGCGTGATCTCGCGCAAGATGGCGCCGCTCGCGGAGGCGGCGGGGCGCGTTGGCGCGGGGGAGCTCGACTTCGCGGTCGGCAGCACCAACGTGCGTGAGGTGAACGACGTCCTCGCCGCGATGGACGCCATGCGGGCCTCCCTCGCCGAGTCGCTCGAGGCCCGCTGGGCCGCGGAGCGGGGGCAGCGCGAGCAGATGGCGTCGCTCGCCCACGATCTCAAGACGCCGCTCACCGTGCTGCGCGCCAACGCCGACTTCGTGGCGGAGGAGCTGGAAGACGAGAATGACAGCGACCTCTCGGCCGCCGCGCGCGACATAGCCGGCGGTGTCGAAAGGCTCGACGGCTACGTGCGCCTGCTCATCGAGGCCTCGCGCGGGTCCGGCGGGGCGGAGAGGGCCCCCATGCGGCCGGCCGAGCTCTGCGAGCAGGTCCTCGCCGAGGCCGCCCAGATCGCCCGGGCGCGAGGCGTGACGCTCGACGCGGCCACGGGCCCCGCTGTCGCGGACGCGCCCGAGGCCCCGCTCGACCGAACCGCCCTGGCGCGAGCCGCCGCGAACCTCGTGGCCAACGCCGCCGAGCACGCGCGCTCGCGTGTGGCGGTCTCCTGCGACGTCGCGGGCGGACACCTCGTCATCGAGGTGGCCGACGACGGACCGGGCTTTTCTCCCGCCGCCCTCGAACGCGGCTGCGAGCGCCTCTTCACAGACGACTCGTCCCGCTCCTCGCGCGACGGAGGCCGCCACTACGGGCTCGGCCTCCACGTCGCCTCCGAGGCCGCGAGCGCCCACGGGGGCTCCGTCTCGCTCGCCAACAGCCCCTCGGGCGGCGCGGTGGCCACCATCGCGGTCCCCCTGTGCGGGATCTGACGACTTCCTCTATGTCTACCTCGACTGCGATATTTCGCTCGCCGAGGCCGCGACGAGATGGTGTTGCGTCTTCCCCGTTTGGTGCTTCTAGCTCAAATTTGATCTGATGTAAGGCCCGTGCAATCCTGCATGGGCCTTTCTTTTGGCAATTGCTCGACCGATTCGTGGCTTGAAACACAAATTATCGAGTTAAGGAGACATGGGGTCATACAGCGGCTTTCAGAGCGCCTGCCGCACTCCGCGTCATTGCCTCTACGGCGTTCTCGTATAGAGCCCATCCTGGTTGGCGTTTCGTTGCAACAGCCCACTTGTCCACCTATCAAGTGAACTACTGGAATAAATACAGCGACACGCTTGTTCGTTGCAGTCGCTATCTCCGTCTAAATCGCCGCGATAAATACAGCCTGTACTCGGCTGTATACCAGCTACGCGTATGTAGATTCATATCGCGTTAATAAATCGGCTCAAGCGCGTGCAAAACGCGCAAGCAACCGCAAAAAGCGAATATCGCGTAGGTAGATTTTTGGCACCCTGTTGCTTACTGAAAATTAAGCAATTGCTTAAAACAAAAAAGGTCAGGCACTAAGTGCCTGACCTGCAAACTTCTGGTCGGGACGACTGGATTCGAACCAGCGACCCCTTGACCCCCAGTCAAGTGCGCTACCAAGCTGCGCCACGTCCCGAAGCTTTTGTTTGTTGCTCTGCTCTCGCTCGCAACAGGGAGTATATTAACCCGAAACTTTGTCCTTGTGCAAGAACTTTTTTACAAATTTTGAAGCAAGTCCAAAATTGTATCTGCGAGCTGGGGTTTTGTTAGTACGGGTAGTTCTTGCGTGCCCGCAGTGCTCACGATCCAGGCCTTGTTGGTATCGGTTCCAAAGCCCGAATCGGCGCGCGAGACATCGTTGGCGATAATGGCATCGCAACCCTTGCGGGCGAGCTTTCGCTGCGCGTACTCCACGACGTTATCGGTCTCGGCCGCAAAGCCTATCACGCGCCGCTCCCCCTTTTGGCGCGAAAGCTCGGCCAAGATATCGACCGTTTCGACCAGTTCGATGCGATCCAGGCGCTCGTTGGCCTTTTTGAGCTTATGGTTGGCAGGGGCCGCGGGGGTGTAGTCGGCGACAGCAGCCGCGCAAATGGCTGCATCGGCCGTCTGGAAGGCGCTGAGCGCTGCCTGCAGCATCTCTGCGGCGGTCTGTACGTGTACGCACTCCACACCGCGAGGAACATCGAGCGATGTCGGTCCCAGCACGAGCGCGACCTCGGCACCGCGGCGAGCGGCCTTCCCCGCCAGGGCGATGCCCATCTTGCCCGACGAACGATTGCCGATAAAGCGCACAGGATCGATCGGTTCGTGCGTAGGACCGGCGGTGATCACGATGCGCTTGCCCGTCAGGTCTTGCGGCACGGGATTGAGAACCTCGCAGATGGCTTCGACAATGTCCTCGGGCTCGCTCATGCGCCCCGTGTCCACGTCGCCGCAGGCAAGGTAGCCGCTGCCGGGTCCCACCACATGGACGCCACGGTCGCACAACGTGGCCATGTTGTGCTGCGTCGCCGGTGCCTTCCACATGCCGTTGTTCATAGCAGGTGCGACCACGATGGGTCGGGGCGTGGCAAGCAGCGTGGTGGAAATAAGGTCATCGGCGATGCCGCTGGCCATCTTGGCGATGATGTTGGCTGTTGCGGGCGCCACGACCACCAGGTCGGGCTCCTGCGCCAGCGAAATGTGGTGGATGGGGTCGGAGGGATCGTCGAAGAGGCCTACGGCGACGGGCTCATTGGTGAGCGCGCGAAAGGTGAGCGGGCCCACAAACTCGGTGGCATGTTCGCTCATAACGACCTTGACGCGCGCGCCGCGCTTTTGCAGCAGGCGCACGATATTGCACGACTTATAGGCGGCGATCCCGCCGGTAATACCCAGCAGGATCGTTTTACCCTCAAGTTGCATTGAATTATTGGGCGCCGCCATCATTTAAGCTTCCTTGCTGGGAAGCACCAGCAGGCGGTGGCAATACGGGCAATGCGTAATCTCACTACCGTCGTGGTTGAGGTCGCTCATGGACGACGCCTGCAGTGCGGTGTGGCAAACCGTGGGGATGTTGCCCTTGATGGTCTCGACGGCCAGGCCGCGGAACTGCTTGAGCAAGCGCTCGTAATCGGTGAGCACGTCGGTCGGCAGCGTGGCAGCAAGCGCGGTGCGCTCCTTGGTGGCGGTATCAATCTGGGCCTGGAGGTCGGCGGCCTTGGCGCGGGCGGCCTTGGTGTCGGCCTTCACGCCCTCCTCGAACTTGGCGATGATGGCCTGCGCGCGGGCCTCGCGATCGAGCGCCTCCTTATGGGCGATGACGACGTCCTTGCGGGTATGCTCGATCTTGTCTAGACGCTTGGCCAGGGTGGCGAGCTCGTTCTCCAGGTCCTGAACCTCGCGGTAGTCAGAGCCGTCGACGTGGCGCTTCTTAGCGGCCTCGATGGCGTTGTTGGTCTGGATCTCGGTGGTGTTGAGATCGTCGAGCTCAATGTCCAGGTCCTTGCGCTGAGCATAGAGCTTAGTCATCTCGGACTTAAGCTTAACGTAGGTCTTGCGCTTGGAAGCGAGCTCCTTGAGCTCCGGCATATTGGCAAGTTCGCTCTTGTTGCGGGCGAGCTCCAAATCGATCTGTTGCAGCTTGAGTAGCGTAGCGCCGGCGCTCATAAGTTCTCTCCTTTTGTCACAGTCCACCATTGGCAAGGGTTCAGTATTTTAATCGCATGACGGGGGTCGACCCCGGCGTCAACTGCAGAGTTCATCAATATATCAACGAACGGCTCCTCGGAGCGGTCATGGCCGAGCAGGATCACCGGCAGCCCGCGCAAGGCGAGGTCTTGCGCCACGTGGTAGCCTGCCTCGCCCGTCACGATAACATCCGCGCCCGCGGCGATGGCGAGCTCTCCAAAGTCACCGAGGGAGCCGCCCAGGATGGCGACGGTGCGGCACGGGTGCTCGGCATCGCCCCACACGCGGGGGTCGCTGCCAAACGTCGCGGCGGCACGAGTGGCAAGGTCGCGCAGGCTGCAGGGGTCATTGAGCGTCGCGAGCGCGCCCAAGCCGCAGGCCTCGGGGTCATCCACGTGCTCCAGCGAGCTCACGGGCATGGCATCCAGCAACGTACTTAGGCAGACACGCGCCTCGTGCGAGCGGTCCAGGTTGGTGTGGAGCGAGATGATGCTCACGCCGCAGTGGGCAGCCTCGTAGAGCGCCGCACTGCACTGTGGGCGCGTCGCACTGGGCGGGCAAAACGCCTCGGGCGCCTTGATGTAGACGGGATGATGCGTCAGCAACACGTTGGCGCCGGCCTCGAGTGCGCGATGCACGTTGGCCTCGGTCGCGTCGAGCGCGCAGGCAACGCCGCGGATCTCGTCGTCAGGATCGCCGACGGATAGGCCTACGTGGTCCCATGCTTCGGCGTTTGCTTTGGGATAGCGTGCCAGCAGGGTGCGCTCGAGCTCGGCGACGATCATGCGGCACCTACGATCGAGAGCAGCGTTTGGGCAAAGTCGTCCAGGTCAGCCGGGTTCACGCGGTCATCGAAGGAGATGCGCAGTGCGCCCAACGCCTGCTCGCGACCGATGCCCATCGCGCTCAAAACATGGCTGGGGTCCATGCTGCCGCTCGAGCATGCCGAGCCTGCCGAAACCTCAAAACCGGCGGCGTCGAGCTTGATGATGAGCTCCTCGGAGTCCATGCCGTCGACGTAGATCGAAACCATACCCGGCAGACGATCGGCCTGCGTGTAGTCGCCCATGGTGGCGTGGATGCGCGGATGGGCTGTAAGCGTGGCGTAGAGCTTGTCCGAAAGGTCTTGCAGCGTCGAGCGCTCCTGGGCCACATGGGGCGCCAGTGCGCTGGCGGCGGCGGCAAAGGCCAACTGCGTGCGTAGATCCTGCGTGCCGGCACGACGTCCGGCTTCCTGTCCGCCACCAAAGATGCGGGGGCGCAGCGGCGTGCGGGTCTTAACGTAGAGCGCGCCGGATGCCACGGGGCCGCCAATTTTGTGGGCAGCGACGGACATGGCGTCGACGCCCAGCTCGGTGGCATCGAGTGGAATATGCAGATAGCCCTGGATGGCATCGGTGTGGAACAGGGCGCCCACGGTATGCGCGGCAGCGGCAAGCTCGCGGATGGGCTGCACCACACCGGTTTCGTTGTTGGCGACCATAATGCTCACGAGCGCTACATCGTCTGCGAGCAACTCAGTGAGCGCGGCAGGCTCAATGAAGCCCTCACGGCAGGGCTGCACGAGGTCGACGGTAAAGCCGGCGGCACGCAGCAGCGGCAGGTTGTCCAGAATCGAATCGTGCTCGATGGCAGATACGATCACGCGGTTGCGCTTACGGTCACGCTGGCGAGCGCCCTCGGCAAGGCCAAGGAGCGCCAGCTGATTGGCCTCGGTACCGCCGTTGGTCAGGATGATCTCGGACGGGCGGACGCGCGCGCCAAAGCTGTGGGCGATCTCTCGACGTGCGACCTCCAGGCGCGCGGCGGCCTTGCGACCGAGCGAGTGCAGCGAGTTGGGGTTGACGCCCGCAAGCTCGCTCTCGTCGTACTCACGCTGCGCAATAAGCGCCTCGGCGCGCATGGGCGTCGAGGCGGCATAGTCAAGATTTACGGGTATGCGGTTTTGACCTGCGGTCATAAGGGTTTATGCCTCCTGTGCGGCCTCGTTGCCCAGCTTCTGCAGCAGCGCAACCTCGGCGGCGGGATCTTCGGACTTAAATACGGCGGAGCCAGCCACCAAGACATCGGCGCCGGCCTTGACGACCTCGGCGATATTCTTGGAAGAGATGCCGCCGTCGACCTCGATCATGGGCGACACGCCGTGGCGCTCGCACATGGCCTTGAGTTCATGCAGCTTAGACAGAGTGCCCGGGATAAAGCTCTGGCCGCCAAAACCGGGGTTCACGCTCATCAGCAGCACGATATCGACGACGTCGATGATGTTCTCGAGTACGCAGACGGGCGTGGCGGGATTGAGCACCACGCCGGCCTTGACGCCGCGCTGCTGCAGGTGCGTGAGCGTGCGGTGCAGGTGCGTAGAGGCCTCGTAGTGCACGGTGATCATATCGGCGCCGGCATCGGCATACCAATCGACGGTCTCGTCGGGGTTCGACACCATGAGGTGCGCGTCGACCGGCACGTCGGTGGAGCGCTTGACGGCCTTGAGGATATCAACGCCAAAGGTGAGGTTGCCGGTAAAGTGACCGTCCATGACGTCAAAGTGCACGTAGTCGGCGCCGGCGATCTTGTCGAGCTCGCCCTTGAGGTTGGCCATATCGGCCGAAAGGATGGACGGAGCGATTTTAATGGAACCCATGGTAGTAGCCTTTCTGCACTAGTCGGTGAGTCCGTAGAACTCTTGCGATGGGACGCGGTCGGTGAGAATCTCGAGCGCCCTATCCAAAGTAACACCGTTGTAGAGCGTTTGCTCTACGGCAAAGGTGAGCGGAATGTCTACGCCCAGTGAACGGGCGAGCTCACTGACGCTGCGCGCCGCGACGGCGCCCTCGACCACCATATGCGTGCGCTCCTGGTACTCGTCGAGCGATACGCCGTGGGCAAACTCGTAGCCAAAGGTACGGTTGCGCGAATGCTCTGAGGTGCAGGTGGCGATGAGGTCACCCATGCCGGCGAGTCCCATGCAGGTTATGGCCTGGCCGCCGCGCGCGTGCACCAATCGGCTGATCTCGGCCAGGCCGCGCGTCATGATAAGGGCAAGCGTGTTGTCGCCCGCACCGGTGCCGGCGGAGATGCCGCATACGATGGCGATGACGTTTTTCATAGCGCCGCACACCTCGACACCGGTCATGTCCTGCGACAGGTAGATGCGGAAGGCCGTCGATAGGAGCAGTTCCTTAAAGGTCTCCCCTACCTGCGCATCCTCGCTGGCGATGACGGCGGCAGAAAGCCCGCCGCGGCAAATCTCCTCGGCATGGTTGGGGCCCGAGAGCGCCGCCACGCGCGTCTCGTTGCCGATCTCGCTGGCGATAACCTCGCTCATAAGCAGGCCGGACTCGGGCTCAATGCCCTTGGTGAGGCAGAGCACCGGAGTGTCGGCGGCAATAAAGGGTGCGGCTTCGTGGCATACGCTGCGTAGATGCGTCGATGGTACGGCAAAGATGATGGCCTCAGCACCGTCGAGCGCCTGCGCCAGCTCCGTCGTGGCGACAACGTTGTCGGGCAGCTCGTAGCCCACCAGATACCGGGGGTTGCGGTGCTCGCCGTTGATGCCGGCGGCCGTCTGCTCGCTATGGGCCCACATGGTCACGCGCTCGGCTCGCGCGGCGGCAAGGCCGGCGACGGCGGTTCCCCAGGAGCCGGAGCCAATCAGCGCAACATTCATGACTCTCTCCTACTTATCGTCGGGCTCGGTGACGCGCTTGGTAAATGAGAGCTTGGACTCCTTACCGCACGTGAGCTTTTTGATATTCGAGCGATGGGCCCACACCACGGTGATGCCGATCATCGCCATGCAGAACTTAAGGCCCAGGCTACTGTACGGAAAGACCGCACAGACGGCGATGGGAAGACCGACGGCGGCGGCGAGCGAGCCCACCGACACATACTTGGTGATGGCGACGGCCACGATAAACATGCCCAGCAGCGAAAGACCGATGGGCCAGTACCACGCAAGAATGACGCCCAGGCCAACCGCAATGCCCTTGCCGCCATGGAAGTTGAGGTAGGGCGAGAAGATGTGACCCCACACAGCCGCCAGGCAAATGACGCCGATCATCCAGTCGCCGGGAGCCCCGGGGGCCATGATGTTTGGCGGAAAACCATAGCCCATATCGGCGATAAGCGGTCTTGCGATGAGGACGCAGATGGCGCCCTTGAGGCAGTCGAGCAGCAAGGTGAGCGCGGCCACCTTGGGGCCGGCCACGCGCAGGGCGTTGGTGGTGCCGATATTGCCGGAGCCCGCCTTGCGAATGTCCGTGTGGTTAAACACGCGGCCCAAGATCAAGCCAAACGGAATCGCCCCGATAAAGAACGAGACCACGGCACAGATGGCGGTCAGCAGAATCGGATTATGCATCCTTTTGCTCCTTCTTCCTAAAGAAGAGTCGGATGGGCGTGCCGGCAAAGTCGAAGGTCGAGCGCATGCGGTTCTCCACGTAGCGCTGGTAGGTGTCGTTGACCAGGTCGCTGTGGTTAACGAAGAACGTGAACGTCGGCGGGTTGACGCCCGTCTGGGTCACGTAGTGCATGCGCAGGCGGCGCTTGCCGTCAACCACGGTGTGGCCAAACTCGCGCAGGTCGGTGAGGAACGTGTTGAGTCGCGAGGTGGTGATCTTTTGCGAACGCGTCTTCTCGGCGGCGTCGACCATGGCCCAGATCTTCTCGACGCTGCGACCGGTGAGGGCAGAGATGCGCAGGTACTGGGCCCAGGGAGCCATGACGCCCAGACGGCGGTCGACGGTCTCCATGCAGGCCTCGCGCTTGCGGTCGTCGTCGAGCAGGTCCCACTTGTTGAGCAGCACCACGATGGCGCAGCCACGCTCGATGGCCAAGCCCATGACCTTCTGGTCCTGCTCGGTGACGCCCACGGAGGCGTCGACGACGAGCAACGCCACGTCGGCGCGGTCGATGGCGCGCAGGCCGCGGACCATGGAGTAGTACTCGATGTTTTCGTACACGGTGCTTTTCTTACGGATGCCCGCGGTATCGACCATGCGGTAGTGCTTGCCGTTGCGCTCGACGACCGTGTCGATGGCGTCGCGCGTGGTGCCGGCGATGTTCGAGACGATGGAGCGGTCGGCACCTAGGATGCGGTTGAACAGCGAGGACTTACCGGCGTTGGGGCGGCCGATGATGGCGACGTTCAGCGCATCGGGGAACTCGTCGGCGACTTCGTCCTCTTCCTCAGGAAGCAGGGCCACGATGTCGTCGAGCAGGTCACCGGTGCCGTGGCCGTGCAGCGCCGAGAGCGGCGTGGGCTCGCCGATACCGAGCGAATAGAACTCCCAGATGCTGTCGTTCTCGCGATCGGGGTTGTCGAGCTTGTTCACCAGCAGAAAGACCGGCTTGTCGCAGCGCTTGAGCATGCGGGCGACCGACTCGTCCTCCTCGGTGACACCGGTGCGGCCGTCGACCACAAACAGGATGACGGCGGCTTCCTCGGCGGCGGCGAGGGCCTGGTCGCGGATGGACGTGGCAAAGACGTCGTCGCTCTTGAGCGGCTCGATACCGCCCGTGTCGACGATGGTGAACTCGCGGCCGTTCCAATCGGCCGTGTGATACGAGCGGTCGCGCGTGACGCCGCGGGACTCGTGGACGATGGCGTCCGAGGTCTGGGCCAGGCGGTTAACGAGCGTGGACTTGCCCACGTTGGGGCGTCCGACGACGGCGACGATAGGTTTCATCTGCTCTCCTTTAATGGGTAGGTTCAGTGGAAGTGTTAGAGTCGGCAGTCACAATGCCAAGGATATGCTCCAGGGTATCGAGCAGCTCATGCGGCATGGTCGACACCACATGAACCTCGGCACCGCGACTGGCAAGGCTTGCGAGTAAATCGTCACGATGATACTCGTCAAGCGTCATGCCGTCAGCGTTGAACATGAGCTTAGGCACAAAGAGCATAACCCCCGAGAGGTCCTGCGGCAGCTGCTCCAAGATATCGCAGGCGACGATGAGGCCGGTCACGTCCACGTTGCCGCCAAAGTAGTGGTTCTGGATGGCCGTGACAGTGCCGGCGAGTCCCTTGGGCGACTCCACAAAGCGGGCCACCGTGTCGCGTGCGCTGGCGCCCGAGAGGCACAGCAGGTGCTGGCTGCGGGCGGCGATGGCCTCGCGGACGCGGGCCAGACGCTCGGCGTCGGCAGCAAGCACGTCGTCGGTCTCGTCCAGATACGAGCGGATCATGCCAATGCCGTCGTAGTACTGCGGGTAACCGTCGTAAAAGTCCGCCTCGGGAGGATCGATGCCGGCGTCCAGATAGAACTCGTCGCTCATCTGGAAGGTGTGGCGGCCAAAGCGCTCATAGGCGCGGTCCTGGTAGGGACGGATCATGGTAATGGTCTCGCGCGCTAGCTCGGGCTTGTCGCTGTAGGACCAGCTAAAACGGTTTTGATGCTTGGTAAAACCGAGCGGCACAATGCCCAGACTTGTGATTTGCTCGTGCTCCTCGCAAAAGCGCAGAGTCTTTTCCAGCTCCTCGCCGTCGTTCATGCCGGGGCACAGCACAATCTGCGCATGAATCTCAATGCCGGCGGCCATGATGGCTTCGAGTACGTCCATGCCGCGCTGGGCGTTGCGGCCCATCATGCGGCGGCGGACGTCGGGGCTTACGGCATGGACCGACACGTTCATGGGGCTCATGTTGCGTTGGATGACGTTTTGAACATCTTTGTCGGTGAGGTTCGTGAGCGTGACAAAGTTGCCCTGTAAAAAGCTTAGGCGATAGTCGTCGTCGCGAATGTAGAGCGTGGAACGGCCGCCCTTGGGCAGCATGGTCATAAAGCAGAACACGCAGGCGTTCACGCAGGTGCGCATGCCGTCAAAGATGGGGCCGTCGAACTCCAGCCCCCAGTCCTCTCCCGGGAAGCGGTCGAGCTCGACGGAGGTGACGGTGTTGTCGCGTGGGTCGAAAACCTCGAGGTCGACGGTATCATCGTCGGCCTCCCAGAGCCACACGATCATGTCGGTGAGCGCCTCGCCGTTGACCGTGAGCACGCGCATGCCCGGCTCGATACCCACATCCCACGCGGGCGATTCGGGACGCACGTTCTTTACGAGCGCGCCCTCACCCGGCTCGGGGTCGCGGCTGCGCCCGTAATCGGCCACCTCGGCGGCGTATGCGGGTACGGTCTGGTCCATGATTAGCGGCAAAGCTCCTTGATGCGCGCAACGGCGCGTTCGATGTGTTCTTGTGGGGTGGAGGCTCCGGCAGTGATGCCGATGTGGTGAGCGTCGGTAAACCACGCGGCCTGGAGCTCGGAAGCTTCCTCGATGTGATACGTGCGCTCGCAGGCGTCTGCGCAAATCTGCGCCAGGCGGCGGGTGTTGCCCGAGTTCTTGCCGCCCACCACGACCATGCAGTCGCAGCGGTTGGCAAGTGTGGCTGCTGCCTGTTGACGCTCACTCGTGGCGGCGCAGATGGTGTTGATCACACGTAGCTCCTGCACGCGCGGGGTGATAGCGGCCACGACCTCAGCGAGGTTCTGCGCGGTCTGGGTGGTCTGCACAACGAGGCCCACCTTGCCCTTGAGCGATAGGGCATCGGCGTCGGCAGCACAACTCACGACTTGAGCGTCATCACCAGCGTGGCCAAGAATGCCCTCGACCTCGGGGTGACCCGGCTCGCCCACGACGATCACGCGGTAGCCCTCGCGCACTAAGCGCTCGGCAGCCAAATGGACCTTCTTCACGTAGGGGCAGGTGGCGTCGACCACGTCGAGGGCACGCTCGCGAGCGGTCTCGATTACCTGCGGCACCACGCCGTGAGCGCGGATGATCACGGTGCCCGACGCGGCGTCGTCCAAGGTCTCGGCCAGACCGACGCCCGCCTCGGTGAGCTCGCGTACCACGATGGGGTTATGAATGAGCGGACCCAAGGTATGGACCTGAGTGCACTCCCCTGCCTGCGGCGCAGCGGCCAGCGCCATATCGAGCGCACGCTGTACGCCGTAGCAAGTGCCGGCGTGGGCGGCGATCTCGATGGTAGGCGCGGTGGCTTGGTCGGACGCGGTCACGGCAGTGTTCGTCACGTTCTCGCTCATGGCTAGAACCTGCCCGGATGCTCGGCGCACAGCTCGTCTCGCATGGCGTAGACGCGGTTCATGGCCTCGGACTCAAACCAGGCCAGGCGCTCCGTACGCTTAAGCCCGGCCGGCGCGTCCGAAAGCGAGACGGCCTTGCCGGCACGAATCCAGCACTTCTTGGGACGCATGAGCTTTTTGCCCGCGGGCGTGATGTCGGACCAGCCACAGATGGCAAGTGGGTTGACGGGCGCCTTGCCCATCTGAGCGATGAGCGCAAAACCGCCATGGACCTCGGGCTTGATCTCGCGCGAGCGGATGCGCGTGCCCTCGGGGAAGATCAGGACGTCCTCGCCGCGCTGCAGCGCATGCTGGGCGGCGCGCAGGCACTTCATATCGGCAGTGCCGCGTTCCACGGGGATGCCGCCAACGCGGCTAAAAGCCCAGCGCACAATCTTGCTCTTGGCGAACTCGGACTTAAAGATGGGGCGAATGCGGCGGCCGCCAAAGAATAGCGCCGTCTCCACGGCCAAGAGCTCAGCCATCGAGGTGTGGTTGCAGATGACCACGCTGCCGCGGCCTTCCTGGCGCTCAAACAGCAGGTCAGCGTCCTCGACCTTCCAACGCCACATGAGCTTGGAGAATGCCCAAAGGATGGCCATGACTACGACGACGGTGCCGCGGATGAGCGCTGGGAACTCTGCGTAGGGGGCGTTGTAATAGTCCTCGGGCGTCTGCTTAAACAGGCGCATGGGCTACCTCCTTTGGTTGATGAGGCCCTCGATAATGCGGACGACCTCGTCGATGGTATGGGCGGTGGAGTCGACGTGCACGGCGTCCTCGGCGGGCACGAGCGGGGCGACCTCGCGGCTGCTATCAAGCTTGTCGCGCTGCTTGAGGGCGTCGAGGGTATCGTCGACTTCGGTCTCGAGTTGCGCGGGCGTGAGCGGCTGAGCATCGTTTTGGTGACGCTGCAGCACGCGGCGGCGGGCGCGCTCGCGCGGGTCGGCGGTCAGGAAGACCTTGACCTGCGCGTTAGGGAACACGACGGTTCCGATGTCGCGACCCTCGGCCACGATATCGCGGTCCTCGGCGGCGCGGCGCTGATGGATGAGCATGGCGGCGCGCACGCCCGGGTAGGCCGAGACTTTGGACACGTTGGCGTCGACCTGCGGGGTGCGGATGGCGGCCGAAGCGTCCTGGCCGTCAATGGTCAGGCGCGTGTCCTCGCCGGTGCCGTTGGTAAAGCGAATCTCGATCTGCTCGGCGAGGGCGTCGATGGCCGCCTCGTCGTCTAGATCGATGCCGCGGTCGAGCGCGGCGAAGGTGACGGCGCGATACATGGCACCCGTGTCGAGCTTGTTAAAGCCAAGCTGGCGGGCGATCTCCTTGGCGATAGTGGACTTGCCGGAACCGGCGGGGCCGTCGATGGCGACGATCATGCAATGCTTCCTTTCGATGGTTGACGTGCTGGTATGGTTCGCGGGCGCTGGGGGCACGGCGGGTTGTCTAGCCCGTGTAGCGCTCGCGGTAGGTGTTGCGCTTGGGTGCGGAGCCGTGGCTACCGTGGTGACGCGTGCGACTGGCGGGCGTGTCTTGGGGCTTGCCGCCGTTTCGCTTGTCGATCGCCTGCTTGGGCGGGATGCCACCGGCCTTGAGGATCTGCACCTCGCGGTCGGTGAGCTCGCGCCACGAGCCCTTGGCCACGCCCTCGAGCTCAAGGCCGGCAAAGTTGCAGCGGTGCAGGCGGATCACCGGATGGTGAATCTTGCTCAGCATGCGCTTGACCTGGTTCTTGCGCCCCTCGCGGATGATGACCTCCACGGCGGTGGTGCCGGGCTTGATGCCTTGGGGAGCTACGGCCTCGGCCTCGCGCGCGTTGATGACGCGGCAGATCGCCGGCTGGCACAGGCCGTCGTCGAGCTCGATGCCACGGCGGAGTGGGTCTAGATCGCGGTCGGACAGCTGGCCGTCAACGAGTGCCTGGTAGGTCTTGTAGACGTGCTTGCTGGGGTGCAGCAGGTCCTGCGACAGGTCGCCGTCGGTGGTAAAGAGCAAAAGGCCCGTGGTGTCGCGGTCCAGGCGGCCCACCGGGAAAAGTCCCGGAAAGCGGTCGCGGGGGACCAGGTCGGCCACGCAAGGGCGCTCCTGCGGATCGCTCATGGTGGTGAGGTAGCCGGTCGGCTTGTAGAGCATCAGGTACACGGCGCCCTGGTTGAGCTTGACGGGCATGCCGTCGACCTCGATATGGTCGCGGTCGACGTCGACCTTGGTACCTAGTTCGGTCGCGACCTGGCCGTTGACGGTCACGCGGCCGGCGGTCATCAGGTCCTCCGAGCCGCGGCGGCTCGCCACGCCCGCACGCGCCAAAAAGCGCTGCAGGCGCATGGTGTGCGGATAGACAGGCTGGGTGTCGGTTGCGGGTATTGCGTTGCCCATGGCGCGCGTCTCCCCTACTTCG
Source organism: uncultured bacterium (assembly GCA_905214465.1). Classification (GTDB taxonomy): domain Bacteria; phylum Actinomycetota; class Coriobacteriia; order Coriobacteriales; family Coriobacteriaceae; genus Collinsella. The sequence continues at coordinate 64,204 of CAJMMD010000007.1, read as the reverse complement.
TTAGTCCTCGTCATGCAAATCCTCCGAGGTCTCGTCGACGACCAGGGTCTCCAAGTTCTCGACTGCCTCAACATCTTCAACATCGGTATCGAGCAGTTCGCGCTCTTCGTCCAGGTCCTCAGCCTGCTCTTCGAGCGTGGACTGAATACTGCGGCCGCTCAGGCGCTCGCGGATAAACTGACGCGACTGTTCGTCGGGGGCAAACTGCTCCAGGTCGGGCAGGTCGCGGGTGGAGCGCAGACCGAACTTTTCCAAGAAGGCGTTGGTCGTGCCGTAGATAATGGCTTGACCGCGCTGGGGGTCGCGGCCGAGCTCGCGCACCAGGCCCTTGTCGACGAGCGACGCGATGACGCCGTCGGAATTGACGCCGCGGATGCCCTTGACCACCTCGCGCGTCACAGGCTGGTGGTATGCGATGACGGCCAGGGTTTCGAGCGCCGCTTGCGACAGCTTTTGCGTGTCCCAGCTCAACACATAGGCCTCGACTACGTCGTGGTAGGCGGGGTGCGTAAACAGGCGCCAGCCGCCGGCGACCTCGCGCAGCTGAAAGCCGCGGTTGGCCTCCTCGTACTCAACCTTGAGCTCGGCGAGCAGCGACGCGCATTCGCCGGGGGCGATATCCAGCGCACCTGCCAGCGCGGGCGCGCTCACCGGGTCGCTCGACACCAGCAGCAGCGCCTCGAGGGCGCCTTTGAGGCTGTTTGCCTCCAGCGTTGAAAGGGTTGACATGGTTGCGGCTCCTATTCGGTGAGCTCGGGGCCCTTGCCGGGCACGTATGCCTCGGCGCCCTCGACTCGGTTGATGCAGATGGTTCCGAAGATCTCGTCCTGGCTCAGCGTGAGCGAGCCGCGCTTGGCGAGCTCGAGCATGGCCAGGAAGGTGACGACGAGCTGCTCGGTGGTGGCGTCGCCGTCCAGCAGCTCACGGAAGGTGCAGGTTTGGTGTGCCATGGTAAAGCGATCGACCGAGGCCACGGTCAGGTCGAGCGGCACACGATGCGGCGCCACGTGCTCGGCTTCCAGCAAGAAGGTCTGTCGCTTGCCGTCAAGGTCGGCACAGATGACGGCCAGACCGCGCAGGGTGATGCCGGCCAGGTAGTCGGGCATGAGCCCCAGGAACTCGGGGTCGGGGCCGGCCACACGCGGGTGCATGCGGCTTTCGGCCTGCATGCGGGCACCGAGGGCCGCAGCCGCGCCTTTAAACTGCTTGTAGGCGATCAGGCGCTGGATCAGGACCTCGCGTAGGGCGTCCCCGTCGAGCGCGCTGAGCTCCTCGAGGTCTTCGTCAATCTCGTCGTCGTCATCAACTTTGCGCGGGGCCTCCTGCGGCACCAACGAGGCGGCCTTGATGTCCAAAAGGGTTGCTGCGACCAGCAAAAAATCGCTCGCCACGTCCAGGTCCAGCGCCTCAATGCGCTCGGCCTCGGCAAGGTACTGCTCGGCCACCTCGCTGATGGAGATAGCGCCGATATCTACTTTTTGGCGGGTTACCAGCTGCAGCAGCAGGTCGAACGGTCCGCTGTAGACCTGCGTCGACACGCGATACGACATCTTCGACCTCCTTTGACGGCGCCTTCGCGGCGCGGTTTGGGTGCATGTTACGACCGTTTTGCACGGTCGACCCGTAAGTTTACCTTAGATGCCGGCGATTGCGAAGTTGAGCAGCTGCTCAGCAAGCGGATACACGGTAACGTCGAAATAGCGGCCGATCACGTCGATGCCGGTCCACATGGGCAGCAGATACAGCACGATGATGAGGATGGGCATAGCATATTGCTGCAGACGGTAATAGTTGTTGAGCGCCTTGCCTTTGAGGAAGGGCACGATGATCGACGAGCCGTCGAGCGGCGGGATTGGGATGAGGTTAAAGAACGCAAGCGACAGGTTGACCACGATAAACGTGGCGCCGAAGTTCATGATTTGGGACGCCAGGGCAAAGGACATGCTGGCATAGAGGTTGCCATAGGCTGCGTGCATGAGGGCGGCAGCGAGACACGCGAGCGCGATGTTTGATGCGGGGCCGGCTGCGCTCACCAGGACCTCGTCACGCTTGGGGTGCTTGAGGTTGTTGAGGTACACGGGCACGGGTTTAGCGAAGGCGAACACCGGGCCGCCGGCGGCAAGCATGAGCAGCGGCAGGATGATGGTGCCAAACGGGTCGATATGGTTAAGCGGGTTGAGCGACACGCGGCCGCGCGAACGGGCCGTCTTATCGCCGAGTGCCCAGGCCGCGGCGGCGTGCGCGCTCTCGTGGATAACGATGCCCACGATGACGGCGACGGCGCTGGCAAGTAGGTTCATGATGTAGCTGCTGGACATGGTGCTCCCCTAGCGGACGCGGCGCGAGGCGCGCGTGAGCAGGTAGTCGGCCGCAAACAGTATGACGGCCACGATGGCGTAATCCAAGCGGAACACGCCGCCAAAGGGCGAGGTGATGACGCCGTAACCGGCGATGGCACTCGGCAGCGCGCGAGAAAGCTCGACGACAAAGCCAACGATCTGTAGCTTGGCGGTGAGGCCGCTAAAGCACAGCAGCACGGTCATCGCGCTCATAAAGATGCCGCAGATGCGACAGGCGATGGCGATGGTGCTCATCGCCACGGCAGCGGCCTTACGAGAGTTCACGCGCGGTCTCCTCTTCGATCTGGGTGGAAAGCTCCAGCCATTCGTCCTCGAGCTTGGGTAGCTCTTGCTTAAGGCCGTTATATTCCCCCAGCGCGGCGTTGAACTTATCCTGATCGGCATAAAGCTCTTCGCTCGCCATCAATTCCATAAGCTCGTCATAGCGGGCGCGCTTTTTTTCGAGCTCCGTCTCGATCTTCTTGAGCTGGTTGCGCACGCCCTTGAGCTTTTTGTTGAGCGCGGCGCGGGCCTGGGCCTCGGCACGCTTTTGCTCCTTGGTTTTTTTGCCCTCGGCAGGCTTGGAAGCAGCGGCGGGCGTATCGGGCTGGGCTGCGGTGACCTTAGCGGACTTGGCCGTGGCCGGAGCACTCTCCCCTGCCGCCTCGGCAGCGGCGCGGGCTGCGAGGTCCTCGCGCTTGTAGAGGTAGTAGTCGTAGTCGCCGTCATAGACCGTGACCTTGCCGTCGCGGATGTCGATGACGCGGTTGGCCACGGCGCGTACCAGGTGCTCGTCGTGGCTGATCAGCACGATGGTGCCGGGGAAGTTTTGCAGGGCGTTCTCGAGCATGTCCACCGAGTCGATGTCCAGGTGGTTGGTGGGCTCGTCCAGGCACAGGAGTGCCTCGGGGGCCACGAGCATCTTTGCCAGGGCCAGACGCGCCTTTTCGCCACCGGAGAGGACGCGAACCTGCTTCTCGATGGACTCGTTGTCGCTAAACAGGAAGGCGCCCAGCAGGCTGCGCTGCTGCGGCACGGTCCACTTGGGCGTGACGGTGTCGATCTCTTGCAGGACGGTATTGGACTCGGTCATGCCCTCGAGCGCGTGCTGGGCGTAGTAGGCGACGCCCACGTTGGTGCCCAGGTCCCGGGTGCCGGTGGTGGGCGGCTCCAGGCCGGCGAGGATCTTCATGAGGGTGGACTTACCGGCGCCGTTGGGGCCGACGAGCGCCACATGCTCGCCGCGGTAGAGCTTGAGGTCGATGTCGCTGTAGATGTGCTTGTCGCCGTAGGACTTGGATACGCCCTCGAGGCCCACGACCATATCGCCGGAGCGCGGTGGGTCGGGGAACTTAAAGTCGATGTGCTTGTGGCCCTCGGGCAGGATGACGAGCTCCTTTTTGATCTGCTCGATCTTGCGGATGCGCTCCTGCGCCTGGGCTGCCTTGGTGGGCTTGTAGCGGAACTTGTCGACGAAGACCTGCATGTGGGCGATGTCGCGCTCCTGAGCGGCACGCTTGGCGCGCATCTGCTCCAGGTTGTCCTCGCGCTGCTTGAGGTAGCTGCTGTAGTTGCCGGTGTAGGTGGTCACGCGGCGGTTTTCGAGCGCGGCGACGTGATCGACGCAGGCGTCCATGAAGGCGCGGTCGTGGCTGACGATGAGGACGGCGCCGTCGTAGTTAGCGATAAAGCCGCGCAGCCACTGGACGCTTTCGAGGTCCAGGTGGTTAGTGGGCTCGTCCAGAAGCAGAAGGTCGGGATGGCGCAGGAAGAGCTTGGCTAGCGCGATACGCATCTGCCAGCCGCCCGAGAACTCGGAGCACGGGCGCTCAAAGTCGGTGACTTTAAAGCCCAAGCCGGACAGGATCTTGCGGGCGTTGCTCTCGAGCTCGTAGCCGCCCAGGTGCTCAAAACGGTCCTGGACCTGGCCGTACTCGTTGAGGAGCGCGTCGACATCCTTGCCCTGCTCGGAGAGCTCGGTGATCTGGGCCTGCAGCTCGTTGGCGCGCTCACCCATACGGCGGATTTCCTTGGCGGCAGCCATGACCTCGGCAAGGATGGTGGTGTCCTTTTGCTCCAGGTTGGTTTCCTGCTCTAGATAGCCTACCTGGCAGTCCTTTGCGTACTGGACCTGGCCAGCGTCTGGGCTGTCGATGCCCATGATGATCTTGAGCATGGTAGTTTTGCCGGCGCCATTGGGGCCCACGAGCGCAAAGCGTTCGCCGGGATTTATCTGGAAGGAAGCGCCGCTAAAGAGGACGCGAGCGCCGAAGCTTTTTTCGATCTTGTCGACCAGGAGGATCATGCTGCCGCCTTTGACCTTGTGTGCCTATATGAAAAAAGGCCCCAACTTGCGTTGGAGCCTCATTCAATGCTCGGGTGGAGACGAGGGGGATCGAACCCCTGACCTCTTGACTGCCAGTCAAGCGCTCTCCCAGCTGAGCTACGCCCCCGTGCGAAAAAGTACTATACGGGAACTCGGACCACGATGCAAGGACAATTTTGGAAAATTTCGCAGTCGCGGCGCGTTCCGCCATCCGCCCAACGGCCGTCCCGCCGGCGCCGGGCCCATTATCGGGGCCAACCGCGCTCCCGCCGACCCGGCGATCTCAAAACCATGCCGGTTTACGGGGCTAGACCGGGGACCACTGAGCATGCCGGAATTAGTGGAAACAAAACCGCAGGTAGAAGGCTTGCGCATTCCGTGAAATGCAGGGCATGGACGGCCGGTCCGGGTCCAGCCCCGTAATCCGACATAGTTTTGAAATTACACCAATTCATTAGCAGGCAAATTAGATCTTTCTAGTTCCTTATCGCCGGCTAATTTCCGATTTCCAACCAGTTGCACAAAACATTTGCTCGCAGTCTCGTCTCGGCGCACTTCATTGCCTCAGTTTTGACTTTATAGCGAATCCCTAAACGGTCGCAGACACTTCTGACTATGGTGTCTAGCTGCTTTGAATCGTTGAGCATATCGTGAGTCACCAGGAATACATCGAATCCCATGCTCTGCAACGCAGTCATGCGTTCCGCATCGTGGTCAAGTATTGCACCTGAACCATGAATGACTTCACCTTGGATTTCGATAATTGCCCCTTTCATAAGAATCGGATTTACGATCACGATATCGCCGTAGCAGACCTTTTGACCTGCGATGCTTTGCGCCGATATGGAAAGAGGAGTTAAGTCGTTGGCATAAACGTTCGTGAAGCCAGCGCCGCCAAGACGCCGCGGACGGTTTAGAAGCAAGATTCCTGCAACCTCGAGCGGAGACGCAGCAATGCTGATAACCTGCTGAGCGGCATCATAAAACTGCTTTCCCCACATTTGACTTTTGACCTTGTCGGCGAAACGATGCAGGTCGCTCAGCTCGATGAGCGGATTTCTCATCCAGAGAGAAGTACCTTTGAGTTTCGTAACCTCTCTTCCATCTTCACGCTTGCTCGTTTGGCTATCATTATCTGGGTCCTTAACGGTTGCGCGGGCATAAACTCGTTTCCAAGGAACCTCGTCTTCGCCTTCTCCAAGTTCGAACAGATCCTGCGTGCTGGAATTGCGATTCTCCTCTACCGCCATTTTTAACTGTATTTCGGCAGCGGGAGCCGGCTCGAAAACAGAAAACCAACCGCAAAGTTCGTACATAGCCAGTACGAGATCTATTTGGGATACAAAGCGTGTCATAGTAAATAACGTGTTAAGCGGATTGGTGACACAAAAGCCTAAATTAGTGTCGATTGTTGTGCCGGCATCCGATGCCCCTTCCCAGCGAATAGTAGAGCGCAATCCCGAGTGGTGATTACAACAACCTGGCGAAGTAACAGCGATAATTGGGGTCTTGAGGACTTCGGTTACAAAAGGGGCTTGGGATAGAGCTCGCCAGCCGTCTTCGGAGTTGGGCAGGCGCGGGTAGAGATTGCGCACCTGCGGTGGGCAGCGCCAATAGCGGAATGCAGTGTTTGCGCAGACGATATCGTCCATTTGCGCCTCCCCTGGTATCGGCCGTAGGCCGTGCGGATTGCGGGCAAGGTCGATTATCTACTGGCGCATCATGCGGGTAAGTACGGGTAGCTGACCAAACACTGACCAAAAGCTTGACGCAATCTATTGAAAATCCGCCATAGACATGAACGTGCTGGTACGAGCTGTGAGCCAGTGGTCTCTGTCTCCACAATTGCGCATAGATTGCGCAGAGAATTCAATGAATGAACGCAGATGCACTTTTCAAAACGTGCGATGACGACAACTAAAGTGAACTGCATAACATACAACGCTTTAGGTAAATTCGGTTCGATTTGGCATCATATGAAAAAAGGCCAGAGACTTAACACCTCTGACCTGCGCTTTTGATGGTGGGCGATACAAGATTCGAACTTGTGACCCCATCCGTGTGAAGGATATGCTCTACCCCTGAGCCAATCGCCCGTCGCCTTTCGGCAAAAGAGATACTAACATAGCCGCGCGTGGTTTACCAAGAACTTTTTGCCCTCGATTTTAAATTCGTGGGTGCTAGCCAAGCCAAAACAATCAAAGCAATCTGAAAAACCGCAGCTAAACCACCCTTTATCGTTTAATCCACGAGGTCTCGGGACGGCAGATAAGTCGCGCGTTGTTGTAGGCCATGTCGAGCGTGAGGCAGGTGCGTGCGGCGTAGAAACCGTCCTCGCGCTGGATGGTCAGCGCCAGCTCGGGCTTGTCGCCGGTTAGGCACAGCGGCAAGAGCAGCTGGATCCGGCCGCCGTAGAACTGCGGCACGGCGAGTGTGTAGTTGGCGGCGGCGCGGCGGGCGGCCTCGACGACGGCACCCTCAAAGGCGCGGCGCAGCAGCAGCGAGCTACCCTCCCCCATCAGGCTGGCAGGAATGCGCGTCAGGTTCTCCTCGTCGCCCAGAATGTGATCGATGTTGGAGCGGATGGGAAGGCGGTGGTCAAAGACCAGCTCGGAAGGGTCCTCGGCAAAGCGTACGCGGCACGGCAGGTACTCAAACGAGACTAGCATGGGGTCGCTTTCCTTAAAGGAGCCCTTCAAAAACCAGTGCTGGTGCGCGTCGGGCTTGGTGTTGGGCTCAAACAGGCCGTAGGTGGTCTCGTAGCGGCGCGTGTGCAGGCCGGTGTTGAATAGGCAGCGGACGTCGTCGAACACCAGCGGCAAGTTGGACGGGGCGGTCTGGTCCACGTCGCGCTCGGTCAGGAACACCGCGCGGCTAAACGAAAACGACAGGTAGTTTTTGAGGATGCGGTTGCCGGGCCCCAGTCCTCGGGGTCGGCGAGGTCGACCAGGCGGTCGTAGCAGGGCTCGGGGCAAAACGCGAAGTCGTACACATTGCTGCACAGGGTGCTGGGGATCTCCGTGTGGTGTCCAATCCATTTCATAACTGGAGTGCGGATCCTTAGATTCTATACGCGCGACAGGTCGCCGGCTCGCCACAAAGCAATTGCGACCTTGCTTTTTGACGAGCTTGTCGCGGGAGTGGCTTTCGAAAACGAGGTCGCGGATCCAAGCGAAGTGCGGAGTAAAACCAAGGCCCGTCGACCAGACCCCGGTTTTACGCTTTTGCGACATGCGTTTTTTAAATAGAGGATGTGTTGGGGCTGCTATGGCTGCCATGTAATTTAAAAACAAAAGACCGCTCAACAGATAGGGGTGCCCCGGCATTGGCCGGGGCACCCCGTCTCGGAAGCCATATTGCTTACCTTTAGATCACTTGACTATTTACGAAAAGCAAGGAAAACCGCCGCTGCGATGCATATGATGCCTATCACGAGCGGAAGCCACGCCTTATCTTCTTTATCCTTAACAAGAAAAGCCTCAATTGCGGACGCAAGGACCAGGAATCCGCCGATAATCAGCAGATCAAGCGCAACGAAACGGACGGTCGTTATATCGGAAGAAACCCCTCCGGCATTAACGTTCACAAGCGTGAAGATCGCGGCAAAAATGGCGAAGAGAGCCAGAACGTTGCCATAGATACGAGACTCGACGTTGGCGACTTCGTTCTTTTTATCCTCGACCTTTTTGAGCTCTCCGGCATAGACGTCGGAATAGTCGGCAAGCCCATTAAAATTGAGCTCATCGGAAAAGGCTCCATGGTAAGGATGAGCAACCGTGCCTTCGACGCGCTGGAATGCGACTTGCGCGATACCCTTAGATTTATCAAGGGCAATCGTGTTGCCGCTTACGTTTGTAACACGGTAGAACAGCCGTGTTCCATGACCGGGGAAATATAGCGGCGCATCCAAAGAAAGCCCCTGGCGAATGCGCGAATTGCGTAAAAGAACGCTAGCGGTCAAATCGTTGGGCAGCGCGATACATTCAACGCAAGAGACAAAAGTCGAGTCTCCAGGGCCAAGTTCGACCTCGGATTGCTTGCTTTCGTTAACGTAGAACCCGTCAGTGCGCAAGTCATACGTAACCTGTCCGATGTTCGAAGCATCGGCATTGAGCAGCACCTTGCTGTCGATGAGCTCCTGAATCTTAGTATCGCTCAAGTACATATGAATCACTTCCTTAGGACAACGAGTATAGCACTGAGGTATTGCGCTGGCGGCTGTCCCCAAAGGGGACATAGGGGAAGAAGTTTGAACACATATTTAAGGCTCGGACACGTGGTTGCGATTCCTATTCCTCGTCCGGAAGTAGAAACCTGGTATACATCTGAAAGACGGCAAGAAGAAATAGGTCTTCCATGGTCTCGATTCTCTCGCCATCGAAACCGCCGGGGCACCCGTAGTCCTTATCGTTGGCCTCGTCACCAGAGCCGTAGGTCGCCGCGTAGAATGCAACGGTTAACGCGAATCGGCAGGCCTCAATCTCGGAGCTCGATTCGAATTGATATTCATTTTTCAGATAGGAAATGGGGGCGAAGGAAGCGACCCTGGATTCGAAGGCCTCGGAAAGGACCTTACGGATAAGGTAATCGTACCCCGGGGAACAGCTATCAGGGGGCAGAAAGGAAGAGTCCAGGCACTCAGAAAGAAGGTCAACCCGAGGTTCTGGCAGCCTCTCCCCCGCATACCTTTCGAGGCTGCGAAGCACGTATTTCCCATCATCATAAAGAACAGATTCATCTTCTGGGAAGCGGTCACGGAGGGCGGCTTCGACTGCGGTGATGCAACGGACGAACAGGTCATCCTCTCCCCTGACCCGCAAGTCAAGATTGCAGTATTTAAGAATTAGATTCTGTACCTCCGGCACTAGGCAGCAGAATTCCCAATACATCTTACGTGAATAATGGAAAAGATCATTGTGCATGGCGGCAACGGCGCAAAGCGGAATTAGGCCTCTGTCGGCGTAATGGTTCGAGATGAACTCAATCGCTCGTGCCTTATTCCCTTCGGCGTGCCTACGCTCATCCCTCTCGTCCTGACGACGTTCGAATACTTCCATGCGCTTGCTCTGATATATTTGTATAAAGGCGATAACAATTGTCGCAGCTAAAGAAAATACCGAGCATATAAATTCAGGCATCGTGCTTCTCTCCAATAGAATTCTTATACAAAATCCAGTAATCACGCGATCCAATTATTGAGCATTTTTACGCATAGGGCGTTTGCTTTGATCGGAGCCATTTCATTATGAGCTTGTGCGAGTCTAACGGAATATTGGTGAGCCTATAGGACTGGTTAAATCAAGCCATCTTTCGTCGACGAATCGGCGTCATCTGACAATGCATGAGGAGAACGTTGATAGATATACACCATCGTTTAAGCTCACTGGATTAGTTCTTGATAAGATGCGAAGAATAGCAGCAAGGAGATGATTGTATGGTTCGGCGAATCTCTAAATCGGAAATTGGCGGCGCACTTGAGCAGTGGCATGTCGGGTCATTAATCAAATTTGTTACGCAGAGAGTTTATGCGGAACAACTTATCCAGGGAATCCCCTACCTGCAGGCGGTTGATGAATTTAGATCAAAAGAGGCGGGAGATGGAAGGTCTGATGCCTACGAGGGTCTCCTTACAAGTTTTATGTCTGTTGGTTCAAGTCGTGCAATTTACTGCATGACGGCACTTGAAGATTCGAATTATCAATTCTTCCTACAGAGTAAGGATGGGCGGCGCATTAGAGACGAATTTTCAAATAGAGGCGCTGCAGTTTTGATTAAGGATCCTGTCGAGTTTTTGCTTCGATTTCAGGAAGCGGAACCTGAAGGTATCAATTTTGGACTGGTTTCTTATGACGGAGACATATTTGAGCCCAAGGTGGCGTTATCCAACTTTAAGCAGGCAGCCAGTGAAGTTACTTTCCACAAGAATCGTGCATATGAATATCAACATGAGTTTCGAATCGTCACTGGCCACGACTGCGATATCGACTTTAAACAGGAGGACAGGGATGGTGTAACGCACAACGTGTTCAACGGTTACATTCCCTATCAGGGTTTGAGACTTGGCTCCCTTGATGACATTGCTGAATTGCTTACCTTTCAGTGAGCGTCTATCGACAACGTTAAAAGGCGCGAGTTGAATTATGTATAACTTATAAGGGCGGAGGATCCAGCATGAGCAAGAACAAAAGCGACCAGAACGCGCACGAAGAGCAAGTGTTCAATGATGTTCTTAATCTATCAATGGCCTCGGGTGGTTACAAGAAGAAAGCTGCCTTGAAGGTGAGTGGATCTATTAACGCAGGCAGCGAGTGCCCTGATATTGTTATTACCCGCGAAAATGGATCCATTGTTGGTTTGGAGCATTTTAGAATCGACCATAACATCAAACATGGTCGAAACGCTCAATCAAAATCTGCTGAGCTCACATCGGTAATGAAAGCTGACTATGAAAAGCTGGTGCCAAGGCTAAAAGCCGACGACGTATCGTCGGAGGAAATGGCGAGTTTAGTCGCAAACTATGTCTCAGTGGCCAAATATCATCAAAGCCGTGCATGTTGCGATGATTTGACGCGCTCTCTTGATGCTCGATTGTTTGGTGGAAAAACAGGTCATGCTCGCAAATTACCTAAATACCGCAATCACCTTACTGAACTTAGCGGTGATGGTGGACGCATTGAATTGGGCTATTTAATTGAAATTCATTCAGATTTTCAGGGATTATTCATTCACGATGGAACAAGAGTTGCCCGCCTCGACAGTGGACAATGCCCACTTTATGCGGAAATTTACGATCTCCTTTTCAAGGCATCTTGCGAGGTCGATTGGATCCTAATAGGTTTTTACCCATGCCTGACTGACCAGATTGCGAATGCCGCCATCATAGATTGTCGTAACAATATGTTTAAGGAGAGCTGCCGCAGGCAGCGTCTTAAAAGAACGGAATATTTAGGTCTAGGTAAAACGGAACCCTTTCTCAAACAAAGCAGAGTCGGAGAAACAGAAATTGAACTTTGCGCAGATAAGGTAAATATCAAAATCGAAAACCCCGCTGAAGGGATTTCCCCTGAGCTCCTATTTTGCACTGCGATAAATGATGCTGCAAGAGCATTAAATCTTGATAGAAGCGGCGAAACGTATACAACAACTATTTCTGTTCAACTGATTTACGAACTCGTGCGGATGAGGAGTAAGAAGATACGAGGCATCGTAAGAATCTATGACGTTATGCGGCTGCTTGCAGAGATTGAGCCAGCTATGTTGAAAAGGGAAATTGACAGTTTTGGTGAACGGTATAACATTTCCGAAACACCAGACTTTTGCTTATAGACAATCCGTGATGTCACTAAGAAGCCAGCTCACACAGCTCACCAATGAGCCCGGTTTAATATTTGCCCGCTTTAGCACCGCCGAATATTGCGAGGCAACTCTGCTGGTCTTTCACTTGGGCACCAAGGTCGACATAGATCCCGGTGCCCTTTCGTTGCCCTCAGTCCAATCTGCGACAATATTGATTGATTGTCTCACTCATGTGGATCTGGGTCGCATGTCACGATTCAGCCCATGGTCGCGTCCATATGGCCTCTGCCTTCGATAATTGGGCGCCTATAAACAAACAAGCAAATAGCTATACCTTGTGGATGTCCCTTTCTTCCAAATGGTAGCTATTTCAGCAGCGATATGCGGCGGCCAAGAGCACTGTCCCCAGTAGGAAAAGCGCTACGGACGCGACGACCCAGTTGTTGTCGCCGGTCTTGGGGAGTGCCGCTGTTGTCACAGTGGCAGCCTTGGGCTTGGGGACTTTGACGACTGTGGTCTTGGTTACTGTCGTTGTTGTCTTGGTTGTCGTGGCCGCGGGTTTCAGCGCGGGATTTGCCGTGGGCCCCGTGGTGGGCTCTTCGGCAGCGGGGCTAGCATCGGCGGAAGGCTTGTCCGCGCCATCGCCCGGTACCTCGCCCCTGTCGGTCTCCCCCGCCGGAGGCGTGGCACCCTCGGGTTCAACCACCACGTGCGGTGCCACGGCCCCTACGGCATCCACCACGCTACCAGCACCAAAGACCCCACCAGCAGGCGTCACAAACCGAGCGGACACAAGCGACCCGCCCGTGCACGCAACGCCGCCGTCGGCACCGGCCGCATCGAGCCACGAGGCGTCGACGGAAAGCCGACAGCCGGCCGCGCCATCGCCAAGGCCCGCATCCTGCAGATACACGCCGTAGGCGCGCACGCCCGCTCCGGACCCGGCGCTCGCGGCAACGACGCGCCCGCCGCCGCGCACGGCCATGTCGCCTGCGATTGCGCCGGCAACCGCCTCGTCCGTGATATTGGCGCCGTCTGCCCGGGCGTCGACGGTGCAGCCGTCCACCACGAGCGCCCGCGAAACGTGGATCCCGCACTGCGAGCCTGTCGCCATTAAGGTCCCGGTACCGCGAAGCGTCAGGTTGCCCCACACCTCCATGCCGCACAGCGTGATGTCCGCATCGGGCGCATGCGACTCCGTCACGGAGTTTTGCCCGGCAAGCGTCAGCACCAGGTCGCCCTCGGCGCCGATGGCCTCGCCCGCGTAGCCGTTAAGCTCCAGGTGGTCGGCATCGGTCCAGGCCCAGCCGGGGCCCGACACACCCGGCTCGTAGTACGTCGTGCCCGCGATGATGAGGCTCTCCGCGCCCGCGGCATAAGAGGGCCCGCCCAGCAAAAAACATAGGCAGGCCATGGCAACAATCGCAATGTAATGACGGCTGGTGTAGGACTCGGCAGCAAACATACCCGCTCCGATCTTCGCAGGAGCCAATAGAATGTGCACCAGAAAATGCCCTGGTAGCAGCAGTTATTAGTTTAGCGAGATCAAGGCACAAACAAAGAAAATGTCCCTGAGCAGCGCCAATAATTAGGTGTAAATCGTTTTGTCAGTCGGTGAATGGAGGAGACTCTTACGTAATCGATCGGCAGCCGACTCTCAAGTCAACAAATAAGGATAATTGGAATATCCAATGTGCAATTGAAGCTATCTTCCCGATGTTCCCATGAGGCAGGGCCCTGAACCCGTGCTCCTGATCGTCCTCGTCCGGAAGCGAGCAAGCTCTGTCTTTCTGTAGTACTCCGCAATGTTACATACCTGCGGGCCTACCCCCTCCTCTACTGACATTTCACAGGGCGTCGTGGTTATATCTTACCGTGGGCCATCTAAGTTCTCGTTCGTCACAATTGCACACCTGACGTTATCGCGTAGATACCGCAAACGTCAGGTGGCAGCAGGGACGTGGTGGTCAATATTCGGTGAGCGGAAATGGTCAAAAATTATTTTTAGCAGTGGTTAAAATCGCCCGGTGCTAACAGCTAGTTTCCCTGCTCAACCGAAAAATTATTCCACAATGCTATTTATTAAGGAAACTCTTGAGAGTCTTAACGGAGCTGCGGTTAGCAAAATAGAAGACAATTGCGCAGCAGAGGGATAGTGCGCAAATCGAAGGAAGCGAGTTGAGACCAGCCGCAAGAAGCGAAACCACAACGACAATCACTCCGTAAGCCAAAATCCTCTTCCAGTCAACAGTCATCGTGCAGTATCTATGGGTTTGCTTCAAGCGAGCAACGAGAATGGCTGCATTTCCAAGGAAGTTGCCAAGTGCCGCCCCCATAAGACCTATCAAGGGAACAAGCGCAAGGGATGCAACGATATTCACGGCGGCGCCGATGACCGTAGTACTGGCAGCGCCCTTGGTGTCCTTGGCACACATATATAGTACTCCCACAAACGCAGAAAGCGCATTGAGGGCGGCGCCTAGGTATAAAAGTGCTACGTAGTTAAAGCATGAAAAGTAAGAAGGATCCATGGCAAAATGGACAAAGAGCTTGGTCACAGGCACGCCGGGGATGAGCAAAGTAGCAAGCAAAATGGCGTATTGGTTGAATACCTTCGAGAAATACTCGTCCTTCCCCTTCTTCTTGAAGAGCATAACTGCTTGCTCCTGCCAAGCGGGGGTGAAAATGTTGGAAATCATCGAGAGCGCGGAGGGAAACTTCATCGCCACGGAGAAGATGCCATTTGCGGAATAGCCCATGAAGCCGACAATTATCAGTCTCCCGAGCATAGTCATCGCCCACCAACTCAGCTGATTGGGCAACAAATAAAGCGAGTAGCGCAGCATCTCCAACGCCACTTCCCCATTAATGCCGGATGCCGCAAACGATCTGAGTTCTCTCTGCGGAACAACCAGAAATAGCGATGCTACGACTGTGGCGGACAGCATCGCGTAAAGAAGTCCGTGATATCCCACATTCAGGACGGCGACCAGGAGAAAACAGCCAAGACAGTACGCGATTGAGTAAACGATGCCAGAAATCGCGAACAACTTATTGTTATGAAGGCCACGCGTGCCGTACTGAAAACTCTGATAAAGACAGCTCAATACGACAAGGACATACATCAGACCCGCATCGGCAAAGTCGACAATAAGCCAGCAGATCCAGAATATCGCCGTGAACACCGCTGTAAGCCCAGCAAAGAGACCCAACCAAGTCGAGTAGACGCTTTTTTTATCGGCCTTAGCATCAATAACCCAACGGAACAGCGACTCTGGAATAGCAAGAACTGCAATGGGTTGCAGGAGGGCAATTATGGTATAGACCATGTCATAGATGCCCATGTCGTCCGTTGCGATATAATGAGTACAAAGCGGGATTATCAGAAGCGTGAGAATCTTAGAGCCGAATGTGCCAATAGCAAAGATGCCCGTGTTCTTAATGAGAGCCATAGCATGCGATTGCTCGGAACCCTCAGTATCCTGTTTCTTCTTTTTTATTTGACTCAAGTTTCCTTTACACCAACCCAAATATTGCAGCAAGATACTTAAGGGAACCAGAAACCCCAAATTCGCTTAAAGTGTCTCGAAACGGCAATGACGAACCGGAGACTCGATCGAGGCGCCCTTGCACCGTCGGGGATGCGGAGAGGTGCGGCCCATGCGAAAGATAGGCCGAGAGTTCCCGGGGAAGCGCCTCTCGAACGTCGGTAAGGTCGCCAGTCGTTAGCCCCGTGAACTCAAGCACCTTTGAGTTGTCGAGAATGCGATCGACCATACGGTCGTAGCGAACCTGGGGAATGTAGCCATATTCCTTCAAAGCGGGACCGCAATGGTACTCATAGTCATGAAGTGTCACATCGCGCGTCTCGACCGGCAAGACGGAGCGATACAAGTTGAGCACTTCGCCCCAAGTCTGGTGCTGCGAGGTCGCCACATTGAAGTCCTCACCGGCGGCAGCGGAGTTCCCGACCAACAGTGCAATCATCCGCGCGACATCACATGCCCATGTGAGAGTGCATTGTTTCCCCATCATATCGTGAACGACGGGGACCGGAAGCCCCTTTAAAGCGCGCCAAAGCCAGAGACTGCTTTCGTATGTACATAGCTGAAATCTGCCCACACCATCACCCGAGAAGGTAATGGCGGGGCGCACGATGGTCCAGTTCTCCATCGAGCCGAATCGAAGGATGTCCTCCTCATGAGCTTTAATGATTGCGTACTCTCCGCCAGCGCGATATCTCTCATCAGGACACGACTCAAGGAGACGCGGGCTTCGCTCGTCAATAATCGGCGAATCGGCAAAGACACGGTAGGACGAGAGGAATACGTAGCGGCCAGCCGAAGCAAGCATGAGCTCGGACACTGAACGGAATACCTCGGGGTCCCATGTCATAAAGTCTACTAGGACATCGTATCCATCCTTTAACACATCAGCGAGAAATACTGGATCCTTCGCATTGCCCCGGAGATAGGTGACCGAACCCTGCGATCTACGGGCGCTTCGAGAGGTAACGAAGACGTCCCACCCACGAGAGGAAAGTTCCCCCTGGAGATAGTTCCCTATCGCACCCGTGCCCCCCAGAAGTAGCGCTTTCATCGAACAAGCCCCTTCAGCATGCGTACGCCTTTTTCACCAATGACAGACTTGATGGCAGCCTTGGCGTTTCCCGTCGTAGTCTCCTCGATACTGTAGAGGATCTTAAGTGCATCGGTGTCGTCCTCGGGTCGCACAAACGCTTCAATCAGAACGGGGCGGTCGCGCGGTTCTGGTGAAACGAGCAAGTCAACAGCGACTAGATACTCATCTTTTGTCTCAACGCCCCGATATTCGAACCCAAGGTCCTCGGCAAAGTGCTTAATAAGTTTGCGCGACTGGTGCCCGTAATGGCCCCGAGCGCTTACATAGAGGTCTGCCTCATCGCCGAGGGGGTAAGCGCGATTGATATGATTCTTGAACTCGACACCGCAGCCGTTGTTAACAATGAGGATGCGTAGGTTGTTGCCAACATGACGGTTACCGAGTGCATTCATATCATAGAAAAATGCAAGGTCACCGAACACGCCGAAGCAGGGGGCATCTGTAGCCAGCGATGCTCCGAGCAGGCTTGATACGCCACCGTCGATGCCAAATCCTCCCGTGTTGCAGTACCCACGGACCCGATTGCCCTCGAAGAGGCTCCATGTACGCAACGAGTTGTAAATTCCCATGTGGATAATTGAGCCCTCAGGGAAGAGGGGCAGAGTCTGTTGAGCCATCCAAGCGTTTGAGAAAGGCAATTCAGGAATCTTGGTCATAATGGCGGTAGCCTCGCGCGCGCACTCCTCTCGGTACGCCGGCGAAGTAGTCGAGTCAACCATACTCGCATATGTTTCAAAGAAGCGCTCCTCAGACATGTCGAAGACGTTCTTCAAGCAACCGAAAGTGTCGCGCACCTCTCCATCCGGATTGACGCGCCAGGACGCCTTAAGACGTCTTGGCGCGGCTCCCCCCGAAGTGTTCCCGATGTGGATGAGGACGTCGATTGTCTCTGACGAGGCAACGGCATTGCCTTGCGAGAAAAGCAGCGAGGGGTTCACGCGGTAACGGCCCCAATAGTTACTCGTCTGATCGCAGAGAACGCACGCGCCGTAGGTCTCGCAGAATGAATCAACGGCAACGGTAAGTCTATCGCTCCAGCGGCTGTGCGCACCGACATAGACGGCAACCCTGGAGCCGGAAGGGATCTGAGGAAGTTCATCTTCTGATGTATAACGCATGATGCTACGGCTCTTGGGGAGCTCTGAGGCATCGTATACCTTGGTATAGGTTGTGGTGAGGTTGATGTGGACGGGGGCTCCGCCATCGCGCCGAAGCTCAAGCAGCGCTCGATTGATGGCAACGTTGGCGTAAGTGGCATCCTCAGCGCTCTGAATGATAGGCACTTGCACGCTCAACTTCACGGTGTCGATAGGTTGGACGGTTCGATCGATGGCCTGTTGAATGTTTTGGCCAATGCGGACCGCATGCTGCGTCGAAGTAACTGCAAGCACGGGAAGTTTCCGATAATAGGCCTCAGTGAGACCCGGAAAGTAATTCCTGGACGCTGTGGCCTGCGTGCAGCTGAGAGCCACCGGCTCGCCAGACTCTTCTGCAAGACCGCAGGCGATATAGGCCGCGGAGCGTTCATCAACGGAGGAGAACACCTGGAAATACGGGTCGCGCTGAAGACTGACCACGAACGATATGTTTGTGGTCCCCGGAGAGGCAACGATTTTCCTCACTCCATGCTGCTTCATAAGACTCATGAGCATGAGAACGTTCTTCTCTTCTGTGTACTTAGCAGGCATCTACGCTACCTTTCTTTGTTAATGGTTCACGATTACGCGCACCGTTAGTGCTCAGAGAGTACCGGCTTGAGAGCCCCTCGCAGATACTCCAGAGAACTCTGGCGAAGTGAGGAAATCCTGGTTTCGGCACGAGCAAAGTTGACTTGGGCGACAGAGCAGGATGCGTCCTTAGCATCCCATCGGATTAATCTATCCTCAAGGCCTGTAAGGCTCAAAAAGCTTTCAATTCTTACGTTTTGTGAGGCGGTGGTGCCAGGTTTAAAGCGTTCAAAGACAGAGAAGTCTCGTTCTAGTAGGGTCGAGAAGACAAGACCGTGGAACGAGTCAGTGCACACATGGGATGCATTGTCTATGAGCCAGAGGAACTCTAGCGGCCCCACGCCAGAAGGAACCATACCCCCACGCTTAATATCTCCGTTAAACACAGGGATGATAACGAGTTCGAGGCCCTTTTTCTTGGCAATGGAACGGGCAAGCTTCCAGTTCCCCTCGGAGCGACCCAAGAAGTAGCAGAGACAGTAGCGCTCGGAGACTAGCGGAGTGTCATGCCGACTGATAGAACGCCACTCATCAGCACCGAGCAGTACCACTGGATCGCAGACAACCTTACACTCCCTGCCGCTAAGGTCCCTCACCATTCGCGCTCCCGCAGTCTCACGAGCGCTCAAAGCGTTGAAGCCAGAGACAAGTGGGGCGATAGCCGCAGCAATGGTATCCGGGAGCGAGTCACAACCGAAGCTTGGAGCATAGGCGATACGGGGTTTATCGTCAGCGACGAAATCGAGATAGTAACGAGGGTCGAAGCAACGTGGGGACCACACTTGATCGCTGCCACAGACAAACGCATCAAAAAAGGAATTCAGAGCTTCAAAATCATCTGGCGAAGCTACCGGCTCGGTTTCTTTAATGAAGGTGGAAGTAAACCCCTTGAACGCGGCACTCTTCTCGGCTGAGGTGAACGGCGCAACCCCCATTGCACGCTGCTGGAACATGCGAGCGGCCTTGAAGGGCTTACTCTTACGCAGCCCGGATTGATTTCGCTGCTGCCAAGGCGCGGGGTCGTAATTCACGAGGCGAGCGTCCGCCCCAATGTCATTCAATGTTCTTTGCAAGGCATATGCCTGAAGAACCGTCCCATAGTTTTGAGACTGGTACCAAGTCATTTGAGAAATTAGAGGTTTGTGAATATCAGGAATCACGGAGTACTCTCCTTTCGATAGGCACCATTCCTCGAGAGAGGAGAATTAGAGGGGCGCAGACAGCAGCATTTACGGCATGCCACTCGGTGAAAGCAAAGATGAAAATGGCAATAAGAGCGGCTGCAAAGATGGGATCGATTCCTTCCTTCAATTTGAAAGCACGCCATGCGAGCACTAGAAGCCAGGCGAAACCTGCGACCCCCATATTGAACAGAAACGATGCGTACATCCCATCAACAGTGTGGATATCGTGAAATGATCCCCTGATGAGAAGAACGCCTTCAAAGGCATGGTGTCCGAAAACAGTGAGACCAGCATAATTCCATTGTGCCCACCAAAGAGCAGGCCTACCAGTAAGAAAATCACTCGCAGCCTGGCTGAAGTTGGGTCCCATGAACCAGATGGCGGAAATCCACAACGTAAAAAGAAAGAGAACCAAAGGAACGGCAACGATAACCCTTGGCACCCATTTTACAAAGCCGCTGCCCGCACGATTTGACCAGGCCGTTAGTACAACCACCAATGCATAGAAGAGAAGGAGAGATGCTGCCGAAGTCCGCGAACCCGCTACAGCAACAATCACACTCGTAGAAATCGCGCCGACGATTCCCCTCAGCGCAATGTGTACATCCGTTCGACAGAACATGGCCATAGCCCAAGCGAAGAATACGGCTGCGCAGTAATTCGGATGGATAAAAAACAACGCACTACGATTCGAAGACAGGCCTCCGATATCGGACCATTGCAATCCAATCGTCACGCCCATCAGCCGAGCGATGACATAGGTCCAGATCATAAGGACTATGATTGCCGTTACGGCGCGGCTCCAGCATTTAAGGATAGATTGCGGATCAATTTCATATGCGGCGGTAAGAAGAAGCGAAGTAGTCAACAAAACAGACTCGCCAGATAGAACATAGGACACAGTTCCGAGACATATACCTATAATTCCCAAACCGCTCGAGTGGCCCTCCAGGAAAAGGACAGCCACCCTGAACGCCAGAAAAGCGCATCCAAATAGCAATAAGACCTTAGCAAACGCACCTTCTACCGCAACGAAAACAGTAGCTTGGAGAAAGAATTTGGCAAATAAGACCCAAAAACCCATCCAGAAGAAGACCGAGCTCCTTGACGAAAGTGATAGGTTTACAGGCTGATCAGCGGTAGCGCTATTCGTCATTCGAAAGAACCTCCCAATAGCGCTCCGCCACGGCATCCCAAGTATTCGCTGTGGCAACAGCGTGAGAGCGACTTGCCACCTCGCGATAGAGGGCGTTATCAGAACACAGGCGAACAAGGGATGTGGCAGCCTCATCTGCCCAATCCGCTTCGTCGATATCGCAACGAATAGAGTTGGATCCGTCAAAGAGCGCAGAGGCGCCGCACTTCTCGGAAACAATAGGTATGCAGCAAGATGCGGCGCCCTCCAAAACGGATACATTGAAGGTGTCGAACCTGCTGAGCCCGGCATAGAAGTCAGCCTTACGATAGAGCCTCATTAACTCTTCCTTGTCAGATATTTCTCCGCGGTAATCAAGCTCAACACCACCCTCCCTAGCCATCTTTTCGCAGAGGGCACGATTGGAGCCGACGGCCCGGGAATCCCGACCGCATACTATGAGCCTAGGTTGGGCATCCGTTAGGGCAGCATACTTCGACAGCGCAAGGAGTGCGAGATCGCAGCCCTTGCGCTCCTCGAATCCTCCCGTCGTTATCACGACGGGAGGATTCGAGGAGCGCTTCTCAGCCAACAATGAGTCGACTTCAACCCCTACAGGGAGGTCGACACCGTTCCCTATCACCGTAACGTTTTCGTTACGGCCATACAACTTCTTAAGAACTTCAGCCTCAAACCTAGAAACACAGATGAGATTCGGGAACTCTCTAATTAGCTTAGGTTCGAGCTTAAGATCACGAGACAGCACCGGCCGGTATTTGCGTTCTTCGGCTGCAATGCCATGAACTACGAGGTAGTAGTTATTGCCGTGATCAATCTTCGATAGCATGCAGAGCGCCATGGGTACTCTGAATCCATTTTGGTGCACGCATATGGAGTAACCCTTGTAAGTAAATGGAATCTTCACAATGAGCTTTAGCACATCGGCAAAGGAATAAACCTCAGCAAGCTTGCAAGCATGATTCTGGGCAAGACGGGAGTGGACTGCCGCGGCTACGCCCAAAGGCCCCCTGTTTCCGTCGAGACGTGAAATCAGCAGCACCTTCTCATTAGGAAAGTCCATAAACGATATCCTCTTTGGCCTCGTGCTTTTCAAGGAACTCATCTACAGTTCCAACAACGCGAGCCGGGTTGCCGCATACGACCGATCCAACCGGAAAGCGGCCTTTGACAACCGACCCCCCCCCGATGATGCAGTCATCACCGATAACAGTGCCAGGCAGAATCATTGTGTTTGCGCCGATAAAACAGTTCCTGCCAATAGTCACAGACTTGAGAAGCTTACCATGAGTCCCATGGCGAGCATACAACGCCTTGTCGATGCTGTAGTCGTGGACTAAGATGGACGTTCCATAGCTGATGGTGACTCCATCGCCCAAAGTGATGAGATTGTAGCCCGCCGCATCGAAGCGGCATTCAGGGCTTATCCAAGGATCACCGTACTCGGAGAACTTATCCGAGATGTTGACCCCTAGCCACGCCAAGTAGCGAGGGTATAGCTTTTTATAAGTTTTGTTCGATAACTTATTTATTGCAAGGAGAACGCCCTTTAAAGGTATTTTCGCTACGCGTTTATATCCCTGAGCAGCAGGAACGACTTTGTCGACCCTCATTATTAAAAGCCTTTCTCTATCATGGATAGTGCTTGATCAAAGCCGGCAACGAAACTTGAATCAGCACGATGAAGCGTCTCCCTGCACCCACCTGTGTCGTAAGTTATAACAGGAGTGCCACAGGCCTCGGCTTCAAGGTTGACCGTCGGATAGTTGTCCTCTACGGTAGGATTGAAATAGACGTCCGCCGTTGTATAGATGCCGGCGAGCTCCTGGGGAGAGTTGGTACGTTTGAGGCCAACAACGCCCCGGGGAAGCGCCTTTAGCTGCCGATCCGAAAGGCCGACGAGCGCTACGACAAACTTGTCAGAGTCAAGTTCCTCGGCTAAGCGGACGAAATCAGGAAGTCCCTTGCGCTTGGTCCAAGGGCTCGCAACGCCTAGCACCATAAACCGGTCGCCAATACCGTATCTCTCGCGGAAGTCGCTTGGGGTGGGTTTGAAAACGTCGGTGTCGATGACGTTATGACGGACCTCCACCGGATAATCTTTGAGAAAGCTCTCCCCGACCAAATCCGCGAGCCACTGTGAAGGTGTTATTAGCGTCATCCGCTCAGGCGGTACGCTCGTGAAGATGCGTTTCTTATCTTCATAGTTTCTCGCGCAGTTGGTTTTTGAAATCGTTATGGGATAGGTGTCCAGCTGCGGGCAGCATTTCGAGTACGCGCAATGAGACTGCCATTGTGCACACTTCACATATGTGAAGTGTGCACAATGGCCCGTAAAGGCCCAGCAATCGTGCAACGTCCATTTAACCTGGCAACGATGTGAGGCGAGCCAAGAGAACAGCATCTCTATGTTCACGTAATAGCCGTGTATGTTATGCAGGTGCACCACATCGGGATCGATCTCGTCCAGGCGCTTGAGCAGTTTTGCGGTATCTCGCTTAGAGTAGAAGCCCATGCGGTCATGCAAACGTGTCATGGCGCCGTGGGAGAGGTAGCCGGCCTTCGAAGCGCAGCACTGCTCATGGTCGCTTATCGTGTTGTGGCGACGGCCCCAGAAGATGTAAGAGTCAACCCCGCGCTCAGTCAGCTCATGGTGAAGGTTGCGCATTATGGTACCGGTGGAACCGTTGTAAAAGCTGTTGAGCTGGACGTAGCGCAGCGGGCGTCCCAGACATTCACCCAGAGCGAGTGCTTCGTCGACGAGCGCGTCGGTCGTGAGCCCTTGGGTCTGCGACACTAGCATTTCCTCCACACCATCTTGTCTACGACGCCTGTGTAGCTCTGGATGATTTTCACGACCTTGGTGGACACGGTCTCGTCGGCGTAGTCGGGCACGGGGGCCTCGGGGAGCGACCCCTCGGCGTCGAGCTCGACGGCGGTGTGGACCGCCTGGAGCAGGCCGCGCTCGCTGATGCCGGCAAGCGTGAAGCACGCCTTGTCCAGCGCCTCGGGGCGCTCGGTCGAGGTACGGATGCACACCGCCGGGAACGGGCGGCCGATACTGGCGAAGAAGCTCGACTCCTCGGGCAGGGTGCCGGAGTCGGAGACAACCGCGAAGGCGTTCATCTGCAGGCAGTTGTAGTCGTGGAAACCCATGGGCTCGTGCATGCGCACGCGCGGGTCGAGCTTGAAGCCAGTGGCCTCCAGGCGCTTACGGGAGCGCGGGTGGCAGGAGTACAGGATCGGCATGTCGTATTTCTCGGCCAGCGCGTTGATCGCGGTGAACAGGCTCGTGAAGTTCGCCTCGGTGTCGATGTTCTCCTCGCGGTGGGCCGAGAGCAGCATATAGCGCTTGGGCTCAAGGCGGAGCTCGGAGAGGATATCGGATGCCTCGATCTTGTCCAGGTTGGCGCGCAGGACCTCCGCCATGGGCGAGCCTGTGACGTAGGTGCGCTCCGGGGCGCAGCCGGTGTCCTTGAGGTAGCGACGGGCGTGCTCGGAGTAGGCAAGGTTGACGTCGGAGATCACGTCGACGATGCGGCGGTTGGTCTCCTCGGGCAGGCACTCGTCCTTGCAGCGGTTGCCCGCCTCCATGTGGAAGATGGGGATGTGGAGCCTCTTGGCCGCGATAGCGGACAGGCAGCTGTTGGTGTCGCCCAGGATCAGCAGCGCATCGGGCTGGACCTGCACCATCAGCTTATAGCTCGCGGCGATGATATTGCCCACCGTCTCGCCCAGGTCGGCGCCCACAGCGTCCAGGTAGACGTCGGGGTCGTCCAGCGACAGGTCGCGGAAGAAGATGCCGTTGAGCGTGTAGTCGTAGTTCTGCCCGGTGTGAGCCAGCAGGCAGTCGAAGTGGCGGCGGCACTTCTTGATGACCTCGGACAGGCGGATGACCTCGGGGCGGGTGCCCACGATGATCAGCAGCTTCAGGCGGCCGTCGTCCCCGAAGCGGATATCGGAATAGTCCTTGCCCATGCGGCTAGACCTCCTCGTAGTAGGTGTCGGGGTCCTCGGGGTCGAAGGGCTCGTTGGCCCACATGACCGTCACGAGGTCCTCGGTGTCGGACATGTTGGTGATGGAGTGCGTGTAGCCGGGGATCATCTCGACCACGCGCATGTCGGGACCAGAGACGACATACTCGTCGACGGGGAAGGGCTTGCCCTCGGCGTCCTCCCCCACCCTCCTCAGCCTGATCGACGCGGTACCGGAGACCACCAGGAACCTCTCCCATTTGCTCATGTGCCAGTGGTTGCCCTTGGTGATGCCGGGCTTCGAGACGTTGATGGAGACCTGGCCGCGCTCCGGCGTGCGCAGGAACTCGGTGAACGAGCCGCGCTCGTCGGTGTTGGGCTTCAGGGAGTAGGCGAAGTGCCCCGGCTCGTAGTGGGACAGGAACGTGCTCCAGAGCTTCTTGGAGAAGGATCCCTCGGAAAGGTCCGGCACCGAAAGCGTCTCGCGGCTGTCGCGGAAGCTGCCCAGCAGGTAGACGATCTCGCCCAGGGTTTTCACGTCAGTCCCGGGGACGTAGCAGAAATCATCTCCGTCGACGCGCTCGAGCCCCTCGTATCCGCAGCGGTGCTCCTCCCCCAGCAGGGCGCCCAGCATCTCGTCGACGAGGTCGTCGATGTAGAGGAGCTCCAGCTCCACCGAGGGGTCGTTCACGGTGTAGGGGCGGCCGTTGGCGATGGCGTCGCAGAAGGTGGCCACGGCGGAGTTGTACCGCGGGCGGCACCACTTGCCATAGAGGTTCGGGAAGCGGTAGATGAACACCGGGGCGCCGGTCCTCTCGGAATAGTTGCGGAACAGCCCCTCCCCCGCGAGCTTCGACTCGCCGTAGACCGAGCCCTCGAAGCGGCCCGACAGGCTCGCCTGCGCGGAGCTGGAGAGCATGACGGGGCATCTGTTGCCGTGGCGCTCCAACGTGTCCAGCAGCGTGGAGGCGAACCCGAAGTTGCCCTCCATGAACTCCGCCTGGTCCTCGGGGCGGTTGACGCCGGCCAGGTTGAAGACGAAGTCGGCGCGGGAGCAGTAGCCGTCCAGCTCCTCGGTCGTCGAGTCGACGTCATACTCCATGACCTCGAGCGGCAGCAGGGCTCGGTATTTGGCGCGGCGGTCCTTGCCGTCGCGGATGTTTTTCAGCGCGCAGCAGAGGTTCTTCCCGACGAAGCCCCTGGCGCCGGTGACGAGGACGCGCACCCTACTGCACCGCCTCGTGCTCGCGGCCCTCGAGCGCCAGCTGCACGTACTCGGCGGTCTTGATCTTGGCGATGGTGCCCTCAACGTCGAGCCTCTCGGTGTTGTGGGAGGTGTAGGACTCGTCGGCCTGGGTCTCCACCTCACCGTCCACGACGAACTTGTCGTAGTTCAGGTCGCGCGAGTCGCATGCCACGCGGTAGTAGCCACCCATGTCCTCGGCGCGCAGGCGCTCCTCGCGGGTCATGAGGGTCTCGAAGAGCTTCTCGCCGTGGCGGGTGCCGATCACCTGGGTGCCCACGCGGCCGAAGACCTCCTGGACCGCCTCGGCGAGGTCGCCGATGGTGGAGGCAGGCGCCTTCTGGATGAACAGGTCGCCGGGGTTGGCGTGCTCGAAGGCGAACTGCACCAGGTCGACCGCCTCGTCCAGGTTCATGAGGAAGCGGGTCATGTTGGGGTCGGTGACCGTGAGCGGCTCCCCTTTTCGGATGCGGTCGATGAACAGCGGGATGACGCTGCCGCGCGAGCACATGACGTTGCCGTAGCGGGTGCAGCAGATGGTGGTGCGGCCGGCGCCGTTTCGGGCGTTGGCGTAGATGATGGACTCCATCATGGCCTTGGACTTGCCCATGGCGTTGATGGGGTATGCCGCCTTGTCGGTGGACAGGCACACGACGCGGTCGACGCCCTCGTCGATCGCGGCGTGCAGCACGTTGTCCGTGCCGATGACGTTGGTGCGCACGGCCTCCATGGGGAAGAACTCGCAGGAGGGCACCTGCTTCAAGGCGGCGGCGTGGAAGATGTAGTCCACGCCGTGCATGGCGTCGCGCACCGACTGGGCGTTACGGACGTCGCCGATGAAGAAGCGCACCTTGGAGGCGAGCTCGGGCGACTTCTCCTGCAGGCGGTGGCGCATGTCGTCCTGCTTCTTCTCGTCGCGAGAGAAGATGCGGATCTCGGCCAGGTCGGTGTCCATGAAGTGCTTGAGGACGGTGTTGCCGAACGAGCCGGTGCCGCCCGTGATCATCAGGGTCTTGTCTTTGAATGCGGTGGTGGATTTCATCTACTTGCCTTCCTTGCGCTTGGCGCCCGTGAACTGGTAAAAGAGGAATTTGGTATTAGTAACTAGATATCGTTTGAAAAGTCGTTTCGGCTCTTGGATAAGTCTGTATAGCCACTCAAGGCTCAGGTTTTGCATCCAGATCGGTGCCTCCGGTACCACTCCGGCGAGAACGTTGAACGCGCCACCAACGCCGATCATCAGCGGCTGCGGCCCCCCTTTGAGTTCGTGCATAAGAAGCTCCTGACGAGGCGCACCAAGCGCGATCCATGCGAAATCGGCCCCTGAGTCGGCAATACGTTGGGATACATCGCATTTTTCGCCATATGTCAGTGGACGGAAAACGGAGGGTTCCATGCCTGCGATTTCCAAGCTCGGATATTCCTTTTGAAGCGCATCTCTGAGCGCCTCGAGGTTCTTCGTCTCATTTCCGTAGAAGTAATGGCTCCATCCGTGCAGGCTGGAGATCTCAAAAATCTCTCGCATCAAGTCTGGACCAGTAACGCGGTCCATTGATGCAACAGCCTTTCTACCAACAATCGACAGGGGTTTTCCATCAGGAACAGACATGACGGATTCAGCTTGGCAAGCCCAATAGGAAGGATCATCGTGGGCCATTACAGACGTATGTGCATTAGAAACGCAGATGTATTCGCCACGGAGCTCATCGATATGCTCAGTAAGAAAATGAATGCAGTGAGGCATATTCGTGCCGGTAATCGGGACATCAATTACCGGCACGCGATTGAGCTCGGAATACTTTGAATAATTATCGAGCATTAGCACGCACCCTTACCGGTGATGACCTCGATTACCGTAAGGACGACAATCTTGAGGTCCGTGATGATCCCGCGCTTAGCGATGTATTCAAGGTCGCGCTGGACCATGCCGTCAAAATCGGTCGAATTGCGGTCCGTCACCTGCCACCAGCCGGTGATGCCTGGCTTCACGGCCAGGCGCTGCAGGTCGTACTCGGTGTACTGCTCAACCTCGCGCGGCAGCGGCGGGCGCGGGCCCACCACGCTCATCTGGCCCAGGAACACGTTGAGGAACTGCGGGAACTCGTCGATGGAGTGCTTACGTATGAACTTGCCGATCTTCGTGACGCGGGGATCCTCCCTCATCTTGAACATGGCGCCGGCGATCTCGTTTTGTCCCTTGAGCTCGGCGAGACGCTCATCGGCATCCCTGTACATGGAGCGGAACTTCCACATACGGAAGGTAGAAAGGCTGCCGTCACGTTGGGTTCTACCGACGCGAATCTGGCTATAGAACGGGTTGCCCTCGCTCTCCAGGCGGATGACGATGGCGAGCACCAGGCTGGGAATGGCGATGACGGCCAGCGCGCAGCCGCTGAGCACGATGTCGAAGGCGCGCTTGACGGCGCGGTAGGCCAGGCGCGAGTTGTCCCAGTCCACAATGGATTGCATGGCCTTATAGCGACCTGAGCCCTCGCGCCGGTCCATGGCCTGAGCAATCAGCGCCGCCCCCGCGGGCGCATCTGATGGATATTCTGTTTTATCCGACACGTTCTCTTCCAACACTACATCCCCGCCCCCGGGGCTCCTTCCTGTCCCGTTAAACAGTCGCCCGCACTTAGGCGATCGCCTTTTTAAGGTTGCGCATCACGCGCTGCTCGTTTGAAAGCACCGCGAGGCCGACGCGCGTAGTTACGCGTCGGCCGCACAGGTTGAGCTCCAAATAAGCAGTGCTCTTGCGTCTGTTGATGGTTTTAATAAGGCCTTCGTGGCCCAGCAGTGGACCTGCCGTCACTACGACCTGATCACCGTTTTTTAGGGCCTCACTCATGGGCACAACGCGGTCTCCCCTATGCGTAAAGCCTCCAATAAGCTGGACCTCTTCTTTAGCCAGAGGCACAAACTGACCGTCCTGGGAGAGCACCCGGGCAAAGTCGTCCATGCGCAGCAGATACTGTTGCACGGTGCGGGGATCTGCCGTATCGCAGATGAGATAACCGGGAAAGAGTGGCTTGGTCGTTTTGACCCATTCGCCGTGTACCTTAATCTCGGTTTGAAATTGGGGATAAAAGAGCTCCTGCATGGCGCTCGCCGGCACCATGTGCTCGATGCGCTCGCGCATTACGTCTTCGCGACCGTTAATGACCTGGATTACATACCACACAAGCACCACCCCCTTGCTGTCTTACGTGTGGCTCGCGGGGTTTGGGTATGGCTTCGCCAGGGCGCTTGTGCGCGAAGGCGCTCCATATTCAAACCCTGAGCCCAGTTAGACAAGCACGTGGCTCTGCCCCACCGTGAACGGTATGTATGAGTGCAGTTACTAGAGTCGCGGCCGTGTATCGCAAAAAGACCGCGACTCCAGCTGGCTGCGTGCGAACCAGTCAAGCGGGAACAAAACTGGACCGCACGCAAACAGCTGAAAACTACTACGCTTCGACACGCAAGCTATTAAATGCATCTTTGAATTACATCAATACAAATAACAACGTCGCATGACTTCTTTATTGGAGCTCGTGGTGTTTCTGGCACCGCCGTTACGGCCGGATGCTGATCGACCCTGCGCTTTGTGGCTTGCTGGAGCCGTGAGCACAGTTGAACTCATGTAACGTTAGGTATCCTAGCACAAGCTGGTAGCGAAACTGATTTGGCTTGTGGTGGACAACATATCGTTCATTTAGCGTGTTCAAGGGGGTTGTTTTGGGATGTTGTTCACATTGGCGCAGGATATTGGGGTGCTAGCGAAGGTTATGGATGCTCCTGAAGCCCGAATTGACCAGCGAGGCGTACTGGTAATTGCGTTTGTCCAACAAACTATGTACAGACATGGGAAATAAATTGTGCAACTTTTTGTTGGCGTAGGTGGGGTTTGCAGCGCGTGGTGTTTTGGCATGAAAAAAGGCCTTCGGAATTCCGAAGGCCTTTGCATTCACGATGGTGGAGACGAGGGGGATCGAACCCCTGACCTCTTGACTGCCAGTCAAGCGCTCTCCCAGCTGAGCTACGCCCCCGTGACGAGGAGATACTATAGGGGAATGTTTTGCTTGATGCAAGGGGGAATTTTGATTGATTGTCTTATCTTACGGGTTTTCCTGGAATGGGACTGAATTAGCTATTTTTGGCGGGTAAGAAAATAACTTGTTGGGTTTATTAGTTTTCTGGTTGAAGAATGTCTCCTACCATTTTGTTGAGTCAATGGTTGGATTTAAAGCGGAGCAACTCATTGCAGTTGTAGAATCTCTGGTTGAAATCGTCTTTGCCTGGGAGGACCGACCATGGCCGAGAAGTTCGCGTTCGACTACGTGAACGAGATTTTGGGTATCGTCAACTACGTGCGCGAAGTGCTACGCCCCGCCTACACTACTGGGACTGCTGAGCCGCATCTCGATCGCAACATCGCGAGCAGCAGCCTAACGATTGACCCACGCATCGACGTCCCGGGACAGCTCTTCGTGACCGAGCGCGACCGCGACGACGAGATGGTGGATGAGTTCATCGAACCGAGGACAGGTCCGAGAATCGACACAGAAACGGGCGAGGTGTTATGAGCATGACAGCAATTGCCGATTGGGAGCCCATGCCCTCTACGTGTTTAAAATGCAGCGACAACGAATACGGGTTCCCCGCCGTCGTCTGCCGTACGCCCAGCAGGCTTGTGGAAGAGTGCGAAAACGCCTTCGACGCAGGGCTGCTGCTCGCCGCTTTGACTCTCGTAGTGACCATCCCAGACGTATGCGCAAACATCGACGGGACGGATTACCGGAAATGGTGCGAGGAGTACCTGGGGCTCCCGAACGATGGGAGAAAAATGACCAATGCGCGCAAGGGCGAGAAGCGCCCAGATGAGATAAAAGAGGAGTTTGAGACGATAGAGAAGCGAGGCATCTTTACGGCATCGGATCTCTATCAGCTTCGCTGCGCGGTGATCCATGCGGGGTCGTCGGTCATCGAGGGAAGGGGCGAAGACTATAGCCCCTACAAAGCCATCGGGGTTTGCGTACAGGGCGATGCGCGCGGGATAATCGCGAGTTATGGGCATAAAGGAATCGGACATGGAAGCCAACAGGACTGCGAGTTCGATTGCGTCATCAAGCTTGAAGGGCTCATCTCTCTCATAGCAAAGGGTGTGTGCAAATTCGTCGAGGAAGACCCCGAGCGCGATCGAGAATACTCGACGGGGAAAGGACTTTCCCGCCAAGGCGTGGTGGACTTCAGGCCTTTAATCAAAAAGTAAAGTTGTTAAGCACGTGGTTGGATTTGCATATGAGCGGGTTGTTAGATAAGTGGTTGGATTAAACAGAATCCCGTTTACGGAAACCAACCGATCGTTTAACAACTTCCAACCACTGATTGTATATACCCTTTTTGGCTTTGCCAAAATTATCCAATTCAGCCCCGTCCCGATAAAACCCTCACGCCAGCAAATAACCGATCGCAACACCTTGGTGGACTTGGATCTTGGCCGTACCCCTGACGACGTTGCTGATGCCCGTGTCGGTTAGTAGACCTAACGAAGCGTGATCTAGCTCCCACTCTAGGCCGCGTTCGCTTACCACCGTCCCAGGGGCTATAGCAATGATAGAGAACGTCTTGTCCACGACGCCCTCGATGGTCCACGATTCGCCTTCATGCAGAATGCGGGCCGTGATCTCGTCCTCGGCAATCCAGACGGGGGCGTCTTTGTAGTTGGCTAGTAAGCCTAGGACGCTTAGGGCCATATCAGGGCGGCCGCCCGTGGCGCAGGTCGCAACCACTTCGGCACCTGGCCAGCGGCGTCGGACGGAATCGAGCGCCAGCGCCAGGTCGGTATAGTCTTTGTAGGGGTCGTGACGCTCAACTTCAAAGTCGGTGGCGGCATCGACCAACGCACGACCCGCGTCACTTACCGTGTCGGCATCCCCCACATACACGTCGCAGCTTAGTCCCGCACCCAGAAGGGCATCCAGGCCGCGGTCCACGGCGACAACGTGGTCGCACTCCCCCGCCAGCTGGCGCAGCAGATCCGCGCTCGCCACCACGGGCGAGCCGCAGACCACTAATACCTTGCAAGCCACGGTCCTCGCCTATCCCTCAAACGAAAGCACGCGGGCCAGATCCAGCTCCTCGTAGCTGTCGATAAAGATATCGCAGTTGGCGCGCACATCGTCGCGCTCCATACGGCCATGCGGGTCATAGATACCCACGCGCTTAAAGCCGGCGGAGCCAGAGCTCTTTAGGCCAAAGACGGCGTCCTCAAACACCCATGAGCGCTCAAACTTGTGCCCATGGCGCCCCTCCAGACGGCGAAGCGCCAGCTCGTATACGTCGGGGAACTGTTTGGAACGTCCCGCCTCGCCCGTGGTGGTCACAAACTCCATGTAGGCATCGAGCCCGGCGCCCGCAAGCGCGGACTGCACCAGCTCGGCCGGCGTGGACGTAGCCACGCACATGGCAATGCCCGCCGCCTTCGCCTGCTCCAAAAATGCCAGGAGCCCCTCGCGCGGCGGCACCTTGGAGTAGCCATCGATCAGGATGTCGCTCAGCTCGCGATACAGCTCCTCGCCATTCTCGCCAATGCCCCACGTGTCGTGGTATGCCTGACACTCATCCTCGAGCGACAAATGCTCAAACTGGGCAAAATCGTCGACCGTCACGTCAACTCCGTGGCGGTGCAATAACTCGGGCTGGGCATAGGCCCAAACGGGGGTGCTATTAACCAGTGTGCCGTCGCAATCGAAAATAAAAGCAACGTTGGGGGCGGCGGTCTGGGACATAAACAAACCTTTCGATGTCAAATGGTAAACATCCTGCTAAAAACGTTTTACCAAACGTCAGACTAACAATCTTGAAACCCTAATTGGTAAAACTGTCAAGAGTTTTACCACGGCAATTCTGCCAGTGGTCTAAACATGGCGCTTACCGATTAAACGCCGCCCTAAAACCACTTTCCTTCATAAAAGTAACGTACAGGTGTTATCGTAGTTTCTGCCGAAAGTTCCACCGAGCACGCGAGGTGGAACGAATCATAGAACTATCGCCGTCCCTTCGATTCGTGCAGCCTTGGACCTTTCGCATCTAGTCACCAAGGCAACACGCTGCCGCGTCATGATGGGATCAAACGTGAGCGATACAAAGCTAAAGCCAACGGCTAAAAAGCCCGCAACCCGTAAAGCCGCCCCGCACGCACCGGAGCTCACCAAGGACGATGTCTATCTATTTGGCATCGGCACGTGGGAACGCAGCTGGGAAAAGATGGGCGCGCACCCCGACACGCAGAACCGTACGCGCGGCTGGCGTTTTTGCGTTTGGGCGCCCGACGTAAAGAGCGTCCATGTCATTGGCGAATTTAACGACTGGGATGAGGAAGCCAACCCGCTGGTGCCCGTGCATACGAGCGCTATCTGGGAAGGCTTTATTCCTGGCGCCGAGCAGGGCCAACTCTATAAATATCTCATCGAGACAAACGAGGGAGAAAAGCTCTATAAGGCCGATCCGTATGCCTTTAAGGCCGAGTGCCCTCCGGGTACCGCCAGCGTGCTGTGGACCCTGGATGGCTACAAGTGGAACGACGCCGCGTGGCTCAAGCGCCGCGCCGGCCATAACCACATGTCACAGCCACTCAACATCTACGAGGTGCATATTGGCTCATGGAAGCGCCACGGCGACGCGCCGCAGGGCGAGCCGGACGAGTTCGGTAACTACCCCGGCCCCATGGATCCCTTCCCCGCGCAGCGCGGCGAGTTTTACACCTACGACGACCTGTCGGTGGAGCTCGTGGACTACGTGCGCGACATGGGCTACACACATATCGAGGTCATGCCGCTTATGGAGCATCCATTCGATGGCTCCTGGGGCTACCAGACGACCGGCTACTATGCCGCCACGTCGCGCTACGGCAACCCACAGCAGCTCATGCACTTTATCGATGCGTGCCACGAGGCAGGCATCGGCGTGATCATGGACTGGGTGCCCGGCGGTTTTTGCGCCGACTCCCACGGCCTTGCCACCTTTAACGGTCACATGCTGTTTGAGCATGAGATTCACCCCAACTGGGGCACGCACAAGTTCGACTTCGCCCGCGGCGAGGTCCGCTCCTTCCTGGTCTCCAACGTGCTGTACTGGCTCGAGAACTTCCACGTTGACGGCATTCGCATGGACGGCGTGTCCAGCATGCTGTACCTCAACTTTGGCATCGACGATCCGGGGCAAAAGAAGTTCAACAAGTACGGTACCGAGGAGGACCTGGACGCCAGCGCGTTTATCCGCCAGGTCAACTGCGCCGTGGAGGCGCACTACCCCGACGTGATGATGATGGCCGAGGAGTCCACCGCGTGGCCGCTCGTGACCTACCCGCCGCAGGACGGCGGCCTGGGGTTCCACTACAAGTGGGACATGGGCTGGATGAACGACACCCTGCACTACATGCAGACCGATTTTCCGTGGCGCCCCGGCAACCACGGCCTGCTCACGTTCTCCATCATGTACGCCTTTACCGAGAACTTCATCTGCCCGCTGAGCCACGACGAGGTCGTGCACGGCAAGTGCTCGCTCATCGGCCGCATGCCGGGCGACTGGTGGCGCCAGTTTGCCGGCCTGCGCACGCTGGCCTTCTACCAGATGACGCATCCCGGTGCCAAGCTCAACTTTATGGGCAACGAGATCGGCCAGTTTATCGAGTGGCGCTACTACGAGTCCATCCAGTGGTTCCTGACCGAGGAGTACGAGACCCACCGTCATCATCAGGCGTTCATTAAGGCGCTCAATCACCTGTACACCGCCGAGCCCGCCTTGTACGAGCGCGGCTACACCGACGACGGCTTTACCTGGATCGATGCGGACAACTCCAAGCAGTCCATCGTGAGCTTTGTGCGTCAGGGCGAGGACGTCGATGACGACCTGGTGATCTTGATCAACTTTGATCCGGCAAGCTACGAGAGCTTCCGCGTGGGCGTGCCACGCGAGGGTGACTGGGAGGTCATCTTCGACTCCGACCGTCCCGAGTTTGGCGGCAGCGGATACGCCGGTGAGGAGCCCTACACCTGCTCGAGCGAGCCCTATCCCTGGAACGGGCAGATGGACTCTATTGAGATTAAGGTTCCCGGCCTGGCAGGCGTGGTGCTTAAGCGCCGTGGCCCCAGCAGCTATAAGCCGCCCGTGGTCGAGGAGCCCAAGGCTGCGCCCAAAAAGCGCACGTCCTCGGTAAAGCCTAAGCCCGCGGCCGCCAAGAAGGCTCCGGCTAAAGCGAAGGCTGCCAAGTCCGCCGCTAAGACCGCTTCCAAGACCGCGGCCAAGAAGCCGGCTGCCAAAAAGGCCGCTACCAAGGCCAAGTCTGCTTCTGTTAAGCCGTCTGCCAAGGAAGCGTAACAAAGCCGTTACAGCTGTAATTACCCGCCCCGACGGGGCGTAGGATACAAGTCATAACCGTTCCGGGAGAAACATCCCCGGGGGAAAGGAACGTATGAATAAGATCTTCGACAACAAGCAGGAGTTTACCGAGCTCTATCGCGATGCCGTCATGAGCATCAGCGGCAAGAGCGTCGAGGCCGCCGGCGACCTCGACCGCTTTAACGCCCTGGCCAAGCTCGTGGCCGAGAAGGCGCGCACCGTTGCCACCAAGAGCGACGCCCGCGTCACCGCCGAGGGCAAGAAGCGCGTGTACTACTTCTCGATCGAGTTTTTGATCGGTCGCCTGCTCGACAACTACCTGCTCAACTTTGGCGTGCGCGACATGGTCGCCGAGGCGCTCGACGACATGGGCTTCGACCTGTCCGTCATCGAGAACCAGGAGCCCGATCCGGCTCTGGGCAACGGCGGCCTGGGCCGTCTGGCCGCATGCTTCCTGGATTCCATGGCAGCCGAGGGCATTGCCGGCTACGGCAACGGCATGCGCTACCGCTACGGCCTGTTTAAGCAGGAGATCGTCAACGGCAGCCAGGTCGAGGCCACCGACGAGTGGCTCACCCACGGCTATCCTTGGGAGGTCCGCCGTCAGGACAAGGCCGTGACCATTAAGTTTGGTGGCCATGTTGAGGGCTTTGAGGAGAACGGCCGCACGTTCTACCGCACGGTAGATACGCAGGACATCCTGGCCGTTCCTTATGACATCCCCGTGGTGGGCTATGCCGGCGAGACCGTCAACAAGCTGCGCGTCTGGGCCGCCGAACCGGTCGAGGAGCACTTCGATCTGGAGGCCTTCAACCGCGGCGACTACGCCCTGGCCGATGCCGAGCGTGCCGAAGCCGAGGCCATCAGCGCCATCCTCTACCCCAACGACGCCGGCGAGCACGGTCGCCTGCTGCGCCTAAAGCAGGAGTACCTGTTTGTCTCGGCCGGCATCTACAGCCTGCTCGACACCTTTGAGAAGGAGCGCGGCGAGAACTGGGAGCTGCTGCCGCAGTTTGTGGCCATCCACACCAACGATACGCACCCCGCCATGTGCGGCCCCGAGCTCATGCGTATCCTCATCGACGAGAAGAAGCTCGAGTGGGATGACGCCTGGAACATCGTGACGCAGGTCGTGAGCTACACCAACCACACCATCCTGCCCGAGGCCCTGGAGAAGTGGCCCATCGGCACGTTCTCCAAGCTCCTCCCCCGCGTGTACCAGATCATCGACGAGATTAGCCGTCGTTGGCACGAGTCGTTCGACACCACGCAGGAGGGCTGGCAGGAACGTCTGCGCCAGACCGCCATCCTGTGGGACGGCGAGATTCGCATGGCCAACCTGTCCGTGATCTGCAGCCACAGCGTCAACGGCGTGGCCAAGATCCACTCCGACATCATCAAGAACATCGTGCTCAAGGACTTCTATGCCCTGACGCCCGAGAAGTTCAACAACAAGACTAACGGCATCTCGCACCGTCGCTTCTTTGCCGAGGCCAACCCCACCTATGCCAAACTCGTGACCGAGGCCATTGGCGATGGTTGGCTCAAGGACGCCTTTGAGCTGGAGAAGCTCAAGGAGTTTAAGGACGACACCGAGTTCCTGAAGGCCGTGGGTGCCTCCAAGCGCGCCAACAAGGAGCGCCTGGCCGCCTACGTTAAGGCCGAGACCGGTCTGGTCATTGACCCCAACACCGTCTTCGATGTTCAGGTGAAGCGCTTCCACGCCTACAAGCGCCAGCTCATGAACATCATGAAGGTGATGGATATCTACAACCGTCGCATCGCCGATCCCAACTTCCACGTGACGCCGACGACCTTCATCTTTAGCGGCAAGGCTGCCTCGAGCTACACCTTCGCCAAGGAGACCATCCGCCTCATTAACTCCGTGGCCGAAGTCATCAACAACGACGCCCGCGTCAACGAGGTCATGAAGGTCTGCTTTATCCCCAACTTCCGCGTGAGCAACGCCCAGCTCATCTACCCCGCCGCCGAGATCTCGGAGCAGATCTCCACGGCCGGCAAGGAGGCCTCGGGCACGTCCAACATGAAGCTCATGATGAACGGCGCCATTACGCTGGGCACCCTCGACGGCGCCAACATCGAGATCGCCGATCTGGCCGGCCGCGAGAACGAGGCCATCTTTGGCCTGACCGCCCCCGAGGTCGAGCAGCTCTGGGCATCGAACAGCTACTTTGCGTGGGATACCCTCAACGGCGACCGCGAGCGTCTGGGCCGCGTGATGGACGAGCTCAAGGACAACACGTTTGCGGGTCTTTCGGGCAACTTCGAGAGCATCTATAACGAGCTCATGAACAACAACGACCCCGACCTGGTCATGGCCGACTTCCGTAGCTACGTGGATACATGGGAAAAGCTCACGAACAGCTATGGTGACCAGGAGACCTGGAACCGCAAGGCCCTGCTCAACACCGCCTCCTCCGGCTGGTTCTCGAGCGACCGCACCATTCGCGAGTACCGCGACGAGATCTGGCACGCGTAAAGGCGCGCGAGCCCCCTTTGCCACACGGCATTACTCGACGGGCGCGACCGAGCGCCGTGCCCGTCGCTAATGGGTTTAGGAACATCGATGACAGAAGGAGAAATCGATGAGTAAGAAAGAATGCATCGCGATGCTCCTCGCAGGAGGACAGGGCAGCCGATTGGGGGCACTCACCCAAAAGATCGCTAAGCCGGCGGTTAGCTTTGGTGGCAAGTTCCGCATTATCGACTTTTCGCTCTCCAACTGCTCCAACTCGGGTATCGACACGGTGGGCGTTCTGACGCAGTACCGTCCCTACCTGCTGCATGCCTACGTGGGCTCCGGCGAGGCGTGGGATCTGGACAGCCGTGACGGCGGCGTGTCGATCCTGCCGCCGTACGAGACGCAGACCGGTGGCGCCTGGTATGCGGGCACGGCCGACGCCATTACGCAGAACCTCGACTACATCAAGGCCAACGACCCCAAGTACGTCCTGATTCTTTCGGGCGATCACCTGTATCGCATGGACTACCGCAAGATGCTCAAGACGCACATTGAGAACAACGCCGACCTCACGGTGAGCGTTATGCCCGTGCCGTGGGAGGAGGCCAGCCGCTTTGGCATCCTGACCACCGACCCCGAGGACGGCCGCATCACCAAGTTCACCGAGAAGCCCGAGAAACCCGATTCGAACCTCGCGTCCATGGGCATCTACATCTTCTCGGCCGACGTGCTGATCGAGGCGCTCGAGGAGGATGCTCTGGACCAGCGCTCGAGCCACGACTTTGGCAAGGACATCATCCCCAAGCTGCTCGGCGAGAACAAGCGCCTGTACAGCTACGAGTTCCACGGCTTTTGGAAGGACGTCGGCACCATCGCCAGCTTCCACGAGACCTCGATGGACCTGCTGGGCAACAACCCCGAGTTCGATCTGTTTGACAAGAACTTCCCCATCATGTCCAACATCACCACGCGTCCGCCGCACTACATTGGACCGGACGGCCGCCTGGACGACTGCCTGGTCTCCAACGGCTGCAAGATCTACGGCACCGCTCGCCACTCGATCCTTTCGACCGATGTCATCATCGAGGAGCGCGCCGTGGTCGAGGACTCCGTGCTGCTGCCGGGTGCGCACGTTAAGAGCGGCGCGCACATCTGCCGCGCTATTTTGGGCGAGAACTCCACGGTCGAAGAGGGCGTGAAGCTCGGCTCTGTCGATACCACCAAGGATACGGCCGTCGTTGGAAATGACGTCGTTATCGGGAAGGGGGAATGATCCGATGATCAATCGCAAGGCCATCGGCTATATCACCGCTAACTACTCTTCGACCTACGGCAGCGTCCTGCTCAAGGACCGCCCCATCGCGTCCGTTCCGTTTTTGGGCCGCTACCGCCTGATCGACTTTCCGCTGTCCAACATGATGAATGCCGGCATTAAGACCGTCGGTGTCGTCATGCCGGGTAACTACCGCTCGCTGATCGACCACGTGGGCTCGGGCAAGGACTGGGGCCTGGACCGCAAGAAGGGCGGCCTGTTCATGGTGCCCGGCAACGCGTATGGCACCACCAAGGGCGGCATGCGCTTCCTGCTGCGCGACATCATCTCCAACAAGACGCTGTTCCAGCGCTCGGAGAAGCCCTATGTCGTGATGATGGGCACCAACATCATCTTTAACATGGACCTCAACACCATCATCGAGGCGCACGAGAAATCTGGCGCCCAGATGACCGTGGTGTACTGCAAGGCCACGCGCAACGTCGATGACGAGACCAAGCTCGAGATTAACGAGAACGGCCGCCTGACGGGCGTGAGCGCCGGCGTCGTGTACGGCGACAACGCCTCCATGGACTGCTGCATCGTCAACCGCGAGACGCTGCTCGAGATCATCGACCACTACCAGGCCGCCGACTATCTGGACCTGCTCGAGGCACTCCAGGGCGACTTTGGCAACATCGACGTGTGCAGCTACGAGTACAAGGGCGAGGTCGTGGGCGTGTTTAGCGAGAAGTCGCTGTATCGCCGCAGCATGGACCTGCTCGACCAGACCGTTGCCGACCAGCTCTTCGATCCCGAGCGCCCGATCCTGACCAAGGCTCACGACGTGCCGCCTTCGCGCTATGCGACCGGCAGCCACGCGTGCAACTCGATCATCTCGGCCGGCTGCATCATCAAGGGCACCGTGCGCAACTCAATCCTGTCACGCGGCGTCGTGGTCGAGGAAGGAGCTTCGGTGACCAACTCGATCATCAACCAGAGCTGCATCATCAAGAGCGGCGCCCGCGTTGAGAACGCCATTCTGGACAAGAACAACGTGGTCCCCACCAACACCGAGCTTCGCGGCACGCCCGAGAACATCCTGGTGCTGGGCAAGGCTCCGTTAACTTCCGACACCACCATCGTACGTTAACGTTGGCACCGCAACATCGCTCGTAACATGTAGAATAGCCGCCCGGTTAGCGCCAGGCGGCTATTCTCGAATTGCAACATGGGAGACAATATGGCAGATTCCAGCAAAAAGATGCAGATCGTGTTTGCCTCGGCCGAGTGCGCACCGTTTGTAAAGACCGGTGGCCTGGGCGACGTGGCGGGCTCGCTGCCCGCGGCGCTTGTGCGCGCCGGCGCCGAGGTCATCGTCATGGTGCCCAAGTACGCCACCATCAAGGACGAGTACAAGGCGCAGATGGAGCACTTCTCCGACTTTTACGTGAGCCTGGGCTGGCGCAACGAGTACTGCGGTCTCGAGAAGCTCGAGCACGACGGCGTCACCTATATGTTCATCGACAACGAGCGCTACTTTGCGCGCGACTATCCGTACGGCTTCTTTGATGACGGCGAGCGCTTTGCGTTCTTCTCCAAGGCCATCACCGAGAGCCTGCAG
This sequence comes from uncultured bacterium, assembly GCA_905214465.1. Taxonomy (GTDB): domain Bacteria; phylum Actinomycetota; class Coriobacteriia; order Coriobacteriales; family Coriobacteriaceae; genus Collinsella. The sequence continues at coordinate 23,581 of CAJMMD010000007.1, read as the reverse complement.
CACCTGCCGGCCGGCTTTGAGTGCGACATCCTGCACTGCAATGACTGGCAGACCGCACTGGCGCCCGTGTTCTTGCGCGAGTTCTACCAGGGCCTGCCGCTGTACGACCGCGTCAAGACCGTGTTCTCGATCCACAATGTGGCGTTCCAGGGCCAGTTTAGCGACACCGTGATGGAGGACATCCTAGGTGTGGCGCATATTCCGGCGGCCGCCTCGCAGCTGCGTTGCGACGCCTGCAGCATCAACTACATGCTGGGCGCCCTGCGCTATGCCGACGCCATCACTACGGTGAGCCCCACCTATGCCAACGAGATCCAGACGCCCGAATTTGGCGAGGGCCTGGACGGCGTTTTGCGCGAGCGTTCCTACGCGCTGCAGGGTATCCTGAACGGCATTGATGTGGCAGGCTTTGACCCGGCGACCGACAAGCGCATTGCCGCCAACTACACCGTGGAGGACCGTTCCGGCAAGGCCGTGTGCAAGGCCAAGCTGCAGGAAGAGCTGGGGCTCGAGGTTCGCGACGACCGCCCGCTCATGGTGATGGTCACGCGCCTGACGCGCCAAAAGGGCATGGACCTGGTCATGTACGCGCTCGACCGCATTCTGGCCGGCAGCGTGCAGGTGGCCGTGCTTGGCACTGGCGACCGCGACTACGAGGACGGACTGCGATACTTCCAGGACAAGTACCCCGGCACCATGGCCGCACGCATCGAGTTCGATCCTGCGCTGTCGCAGCGTATGTATGCCGCGGCCGACATGTTCCTGATGCCTTCGAAGTTTGAGCCCTGCGGCCTGTCGCAGATCATCGCTATGCGCTACGGTACCTTGCCCATCGTGCGCGAGACCGGTGGCCTGAAGGACACTGTGATCCCGTACAACGAGTTTACCGGCGAGGGTACGGGCTTCTCGTTTAGCAACTTTAACGGCGACGAGATGGGCGACGCGGTGTTCCGCGCGGCGCGTCTGTTCTGGGACAACCGCGATGCCTGGAACCAGCTGGTCACGCAGGCCATGAGCCAGGACTTTAGCTGGACGCGCTCGGCCGACAAGTATCTGGACCTGTACTTCTTTATGCATCCGGAGATTGAGAGGCCAGCGGCTGTTGTCGACGAGCCTGAGGCTGTTGCTGAGCCGGTGGCCGCCGAGGAGCCCAAGGCCGAGGAGAAGTCTGTTGAGGCTGAGCCCGCAAAGGCCGAGCCTGAGGTGAAGGCTGAGGTTGCTCCCAAGGCAGAGGTCGAGGTCAAGCCTGCTGTAAAGCCCGCAGCTAAGAAGACCGCGACTCGTAAGACGACGGCGAAGAAGGCCACGACCACGAAAGCCGCTGCGAGCAAGACCGCGACCGCGAGCAAGACCACCGCTGCCAAGACAACGACCGCGCGCAAGCGCACCACCGCCGCTGCCAAGAAAGCCGCCGAGGCCGAGGCTGCTCCCGAGGTAAAGGCCGAGGTCGCAGAGGCCAAGCCGGCCGCCAAGGCTCCGGCAAAGACCGCTGCCAAGAAGACGACCACGACCGCCAAGAAGGCAACGACCGTCAAGAAGAACACGGCAACGAAGTCGACGGCCGTCAAGGCTACTGCGACCAAGGCCGCTCCGAAGGCCGCCGCAAATGCTACTGCGACCAAGGCCGAGGAGGCAGCCGCCGAGCCCAAGGCCGAGGCAGCTGTCGAGGCCAAGCCGACCGCCAAGACCACCACGCGCAAGCGCACTGCAACGACGGCCAAAAAGACCACGACCAAGGCTGCTGCTCCTAAGGCGGAAGCTAAGGCCGAGGCCAAACCCGCAGTAAAGGCCAAGCCCGAGCCCACAATGGAGACCCCGGTCTCCCCCGCCGCCGCAACCGAGAAAAAGGCGCCGTCGAAGAAGACTTCCGTCCGCAAGGCAACGGCCACCCGCAAGCGCCGCTAATCCAGACGATCCAAAACCTCATCAAACCCTAAGCAAGGGGCGCTCCAACCGGGCGCCCCTTCTCTGTAGGTAGTGGTAAAACGATTTTCTAGGACAACCGTTCGCCGATGGTAAACGGATGTTGTTTATACACCCTGTGTACTACAGATATACTTACATCTTAGGCGTAAAACCCATGGCCCGCAGGCCATGATTCTATTGAACTGGACCGTACTATGAGATTGATACACAACAGCCGTCTACCGCAGTTTCGCACTCCGTTTGGCGCTGTGGCCACTGGAACTTCCGTTGCACTCTCGGTGATTTTGGAGGATGCCGATTCCAACCAGGCAACGCTTACGCTGCGCACCTGGGTCGATGAAGTCGGCGAGACCCTGATCCCAATGGAGCACGAAGGCGATGGCATTTTTACCGGCGAGCTCAAATGCACTGAACCGTGTCTTGTGTGGTACAGCTTTATATGCAATATCGAGGGCCAGCCCGAGGTCCGCTTGGGCGCACCGCAGGGTCGCACCGGCGGAGAGGGCGTAACTTACGACTACGCCGAGGTTCCGTCCTTCCAGATTACCGTCTATAAGCACCGCGAAGTGCGTCCCGAGTGGTACGAGCGTGGCATGGTCTACCAGATCTTCCCCGATCGCTACGCCCGAGATGAAAACTGGCGCGAGCGCACGCTGGCCGAAGTCGAAAAGCCACGCAACGGAATCCAGCGCCGCATGGTCGAGGACTGGAACGAGCCGCCCGTGTACGAGCGTGCCGAGGACGGATCCATCAAGACCTGGGACTTTTACGGCGGCTCGCTCAAGGGTATCCAAAATGACCTGCCCCGCATCGCCGAGCTGGGCTTTACGGCCATCTACCTCAACCCCATCTTTGAGGCCGCGAGCAACCACCGCTACGACACGGCCGACTACACCAAGATCGACCCAATCCTGGGCACCGAGCAGGATTTTACCGAGCTGTGCCAGGCAGCCGAGAAGCTGGGCATCTCCATCATCCTGGACGGCGTCTTTAACCATACGGGTGACGACTCCATCTATTTCAACCGCTACGGCAACTACCCCGGCGTGGGCGCGTGGCAGAGCGAGGACTCGCCGTGGCGCGATGCGTTTTATTTCCACGAGGACGGCTCGTACGACTGCTGGTGGGGCGTGGGCAACATGCCCGCCATCAATGAGAGCTCCGAGCTGGTACGCGAGCGGCTTCTGGGCAAGGACGGCGTGATCCGTAAATGGCTACGTGCCGGCGCTCATGGCTGGCGCCTGGACGTCGCTGACGAGCTTTCCGACGACTTCCTGGCCGAGATCAAGAAGGCCGTACTTGCCGAGAAGCCTGATGCACTGTTGCTCGGCGAAGTCTGGGAAGACGCCTCCAACAAGATCAGCTACGGCCATCTGCGTCGCTACCTACAGGGCTCCGAGTTGGACTCTGCTATGGATTACCCCTTCCGCGACATGGTCATCGGCTTTTTGATGGGCTACAAGAACGCCTACCAGGCAGCCGAGGAAATCGAAACCCTGCGCGAGAACTATCCCCGTGAGGCCCTGTCCTGCGCACTTAATCTGCTTTCGAGCCACGACCGTCCGCGCATTATCTCGGTGCTCGGCGGCGGCCCCGACGAGTCGCAGCTGCCCGAGTGCGAGCGCAGCAAATGGCGCCTGGACGAGAACTCGATGGGCCTGGCCAAGAGCCGTTTTTGGCTCGCCACGCTCATGCAGATGACCTTCCCCGGCGTGCCTTCGATCTACTACGGCGACGAATACGGCCTGGAGGGTCTAACCGATCCGGGCAACCGCCGCACCCTGCCGACCAAGGACCAACTGCACGACTTCGACACGCTGGCTATTGTCAAAAACGCCTCCGCCGTACGCCGCGCACTGCCGTTTATGATCGACGGCGAGATCAAGGCCTTCGCGCTCAACGACGAGGTGCTGGCATACAACCGCACGGGCAGGGATGGCGAGTCCGCGACGGTTATCATTAACCGTAGTCTGCGCAATTCGCACCGCGTGACGATTCCGGCGCTCGACGAATGCGCGAGTGACGTGATCAGCGGTCACGAGTGCGAGATCCACAACGGCACGGTCACGCTCGATTTGTATCCGCTGGGCTCGTCGATCATCTATCACCATGCCGAGCAGCGCCTGCAGGAGCCGCTCGATTACGGCGCGGGCGTTGTGTGCCATATCACCTCGGTACCGACCGATGACGGCAAGCCCGGTACGATCGGCGCACCCACGCGTCGCTTTATCGACCATCTGGCCGCTATGGGCATGCGCTACTGGCAGGTCCTGCCTGTCAACCCGACGGACTTCTTCCGCTCCCCTTACGCCGGTCCTTCGGCCTTTGCAGGTAATATCGACCTGCTGCCCGAAAGCCACGAGGAGCTGGCGGCCGACTTTGAAACTTGGAAGGCCCGTGGCGGCGAGGATGCCGATCCGCTGTACACCGCGTTTAAACATCGCAATGCCGATTGGCTCGAGAAGTACTGCGTCTACATGGCCGTCAAGAAATACTTTGAGGGCGAGTCGCGCCACGATTGGCCGGCAGATGTTGCGCGCTACAACGAGCACCTGATTGACGACAAGCGCTTCCACGACGAGGCCGAGCTTCAGGCGTACATGCAGTACCGCTTTGACCTAGCCTGGTGCGAGCTCATGAACTACGCGCACAAGAAGGGCATCGAGGTCATCGGCGATATTCCTATGTACGTGTCCGACGATTCGGCAGATGCGTGGAGCGAACCCGAGAACTTCTGGCTATCCGATACCGGCAAGGCAATCGAGATCTCCGGTGCGCCGCCCGACAACTTTGCGCCCGAGGGTCAGGTGTGGGGCAACCCGACGTTCCGCTGGGACCACATGAAGCAGAACGGCTATAGCTGGTGGATGGATCGCCTACGTCGTGCGTTCTCACTTTACGACCGCGTGCGTCTGGATCACTTCTTGGGCTTCCACAGCTACTTCAGTATCCCCGCTGGCAAGGCTTGCGCCGAAGGTCGCTGGCTGGCGGGACCGGGCAAGGACCTGTTTCAGACCGCCTATGACGAGCTGGGGCCGCTCAACTTTATCGCCGAGGATCTGGGCTACCTGACGCCCGACGTTCGCGCCATGGCTTCGACTTGCGGCTTCCCCGGTATGGACGTACTGGAGTTTAGCGATTACGACGTCCGCAACGGCGTGCAACCCACGCCGGGCAAGATTATGTACACCTCAACGCACGACACGTCGACGCTCGCCGGTTGGTGCACGCGCTCCTTTGCGGGCGGCGACGAGCCGAGCGGTGTTGAGGTGGCAGCCAAGCTGATGAGCGACGCGCTGACAAGCGACGCTCCCCTGGTGATGATGCCGCTGCAGGACGTGCTGGGGCTTGGCGACGACACGCGCATGAACGTACCGGGCGTGGCCACGGGCAACTGGACCTGGCAGGCTGACGAGGCCGACGTTGCGGCCGCTGAGGGCAAAACCGCACAGCTCCTGCGCAACACGCATAGATTCTGGGGCGAAGCGTGATAAAACGCCCGATATAGGGTACAGTTACAGACGTTTGAATTTTTGCGGGCAGAGCAATCTGCCCGCTTTGTGCTGAAAAGGAAGTATTATGGCGCGCTACGATTACAAGTGCTCGAGCTGCGGCAACGTGTTTGAGGTTGAGCATCCCATGTCCGAGACCCCCGAGGTCGTGTGCCCCAACTGCGGTGCTCCGGCCGCCAAGACGTTCTCGGCCAGCGGCATCAAGTTTGAGGGCAGCGGCTTCTACAACACCGACCAGCGCAGCGGTGGCTCAAGCACCAGCGCCACGAGTGGCTGCTGCGCCAACTGCCCACACAGCCACTAGAAACCAATCAGCCCCGCGACCAGCACCGATCGCGGGGCTATTTCTTTGCGCTATGGATAGCTCTATGAGTTGCGCACTAGCCTGGCGCAGAAGTGGCCGTCGTAGGAGTCGGCGTTTACCGGCACGCTTTGGAAGAGGCCTCGGTCGTTTTGGCGTACGGAGACGAGCTTCTTGGCCGGATCGAACTCGGGAAGTTGCAGAATCTGCGCCTCGGAGAGCGGCTCCAGGCTAAAACCGGTACCCTCGGGAGAGCTCAAGAACGCTTCCACGACCTGCGTGTTCTCCTCGTCGAAAACCGAGCACGTCGCATAGATGAGCTCGCCGCCAACGGCCACGCGCGCGGAGGCCTCTTTGAGCATAGTCAGTTGCAGCTTGGGCAACTCGCACGTCACGTCGCTTTCGGCAAGGCGCCACGGAATCTCGGGATGACGGCGCATGGTGCCGGTGCCCGAGCACGGGGCATCGATAAACACTGTATCGAACAGGGCAGGTTTGCCAAGCATGGCATCAAACGACGTAAGGACCGCATCGAGCTCGCAAGCATCGCCCGAAACCGTGCGAACACCCGTAATACCAGCCTTATGCAGGCGCGCGAGATTCTGATCGCACTTGCGATCGTGCAGATCGAGCGCGGTATGCTGACGCTCATACCCGGCACGCTTGGCCTGGCACATCATCACATAGGTCTTGGTGCCGCGGCCGGCACCGATCTCCAGGCAACGCCCGGGACGCGTCGCCGCGGTAGCGATGAGCTGGGCGTTAAGGTCCGAGGCAACGGCAGCAGCACGCTCAAACACACCGGACGCAACCGTAACCTGAGCATCGACCGGCGCATGGCAACCCGGGAACACGGGCGCCACAAGCTGAGAGATAAGCGGATCGGGCTTGATCGCAAAGGCGTTCTCATGCAGAGCCAGCGGCGCAGGGGCCAGATTACCGGCAAAGTTGAGCGTGCCCTCGGGCGTGTCGAACGATGCCATAATGCGAGCGCACAGCCAGCGCGGCAGTCCCATCAGGCGAGACAGACGCAGCAGACGACGTTCGGACTCATCGGCATCCGCCGCGGCGGCAAAATCCTCGACGTTGTCCGCAACCTTATGCAGCACAGCATTGGCCAAGCCAGCGGCAGACTTAGCACCGCTGCGTACGAGTTCAACGCCCTGACTCACCGCAACGCGACCCGGAGTATGCAAATAGAGCATCTCGAAGGCCGAGATACGAAGTGCCATGCGCACACGGGGCGCGACCTTTTTAGGCTTATCGAGAAACTGATCGAGCAACTCGTCCAAAATACCCTGAGTGGCGGCAACACCCAGCGCCAAGCGGGCGGCAAAAGCGGAATCGCGCTGGTCAATAGCCTTGGCCGATGCGCGAGAGGACAGCACGTCGCGCGCATACATACCGCGGCGATCGGCCTCCATCAGCACATCGAGCGCAAGCTTGCGCGCGGGAGACAGCTTGCTCATGACAAAACACCCCAGATAAGATCGGCACCCTGCAGGCCAGCAGCCCAAGCAGAAGCGGCCATAGCACGCTTGCCGTCGGGCTTAACCTCGAGCAGCTCAACAGCTCCATCGGAAAGACCCAGGTAGACGCGCTTGGACTGAACGAGAACGTTGCCCGCGGCAAGCGACACGTCGGCAGTCGCAGCATCGAGCACGCGCACGGTCTTGCCAGCGATGATGCAACGGGCAGGGGCGGTGTCGGACGAAGCCAGCACGTGGCGCACGCAATCGAGCGCCGCCATCTGCGGATCCAGGCGCATCTCCTGCTTGGAAATCTTGGCAGCATGGGTAACGAGCGCCTCATCCTGTTCAGTCCACACGGCGGTGCCATCGGCAAGAGAAGGAAGCGTATCGGCAAGCAGTTTGCCGCCAAGCTCACCAAGCTCCATGGTCAGCGGCTCAGCATGCTTACCGGCAACCGACGTGGAAGCCTGAGCACAATAAGCACCAGTATCCACACCATGCCCGATGCGCATGATTGAAACGCCAGCAACCTCATCACCAGCGAGAATCGCACGCTGAATAGGAGCAGCCCCACGCCAACGAGGCAGCAAGGACGCATGAACATTCACAATACCAAGCGGCGCCATATGCAGCACCTCATCGGGCAAAATGCAGCCATAGGCAGCCACACAGAAAATATCCGCCTGCGCAGCCTTGAGCACCTCAACAACCTCAGGCGTCATACGATTAGCCTCAACAACCGGCAACCCCAGCTCCAGCGCCTTAGCCTTAACAGGAGACGGCTCCAGCTTCTTACCACGTCCGCGAACAGCATCAGGACGAGTAACAACAAGCGCAATCTCATTCCCAGCCTCAACAAGCGAAGTCAAAGAAGGCACAGCAAAATCAGGCGTACCCATAAACACAATACGCATATAAGTTTGTCTCCTCTCAATAACGAGCCGAGACGGCTACAAAAGAAGCGTTCCAGGCCGCATGCGCGCCCAGCCGCAAGAACAATTCAACAAGAACAAATATACCCAAAAACAAAGAAAGAGCCGCATGAAAGCAGCTCCCTCTCAACAAAGTCCTATCAGCAAAGACGCCCATCCCTGGCCCAACGGCACCCGGGCGAAACGAGCCAGAACAACGCAGTCCCCGGTGCTGAGCGCCCACATATCGTCCCGCGCGCAGTTTCGCAGCGAAGCGAGAATGTTTGAGCACGGGATGATATGTGGGCGCTCAGCACCGGGGACGGTGAGACCTACTCAGTCTCGCCCGGTCGAGCGCCGCGGGCCAGGGCGTCCTGGTACTCCTTGACGGCCTTGAGCCTCTGCATAGGCTTAAGGCGCTCGAACATGGTGTTGCCGTGCAGGTGATCGATCTCGTGCTGCAGACACACGCAGAAGAGGTCGCCCGAGGCCTCGTAGCGAATCAGGTTGGCGTCCAAGTCGTACGCCTCGACGACGACATGGTCGGGACGCTCGATCTCGCAGCTAATGCCAGGGATGGACAGGCAGCCCTCGCTAAACGGCACCATATGGTCGCTCTGCTCCACAATCACGGGGTTGATGAGCACGTACGGGTCGTAGTCGTTCTTGTCGCTGTAGTCGCAGTCGATGGTGACGAGCTGAATAAGCTCGCCGATCTGCGGAGCAGCGAGGCCGCAGCCGCCGTTCTCGAACATCATCTTCTTCATCTTCTCGGCAAGCGCCTCGATCGCCGGGGTGATCTCCTCGATGACGGCGCACTCCTGGCGCAGACGAGGGTCGGGCGACAGTACGATTCCGTTGGCTTCCATGGCCATCCTTTCGGGTTGTTACATCAAATCATAGGCGTCGACGTCAACGCTCACGCTCACGCCGCGCACAGAGCCCACCTCTTTGAGGCAGGCGTCGATATCATCAGAGACATGGTACCCCACGGGCGACTTCACAAGCAGATGGAAGCGGTAACGGTCCTTGGCTCTCTCGATTACACACGAAGCCGGGCCTAGCACCTGCGGCACGGCACTCCCCGCCCGCAAAAAATCGGGCGCGGCGGCATGCCAGCGGCGCTTAAGAAGCTTTGCAATGCGCCCAATGTAGTCCTGCGCGTCGTCTCGGTTCGCCGACCACACCAAAATGTTGACCAGACGCACGAACGGTGGATACAGGGCTTCGCGGCGCTGGTCCAGGTCGTAGTCGGTAAAGATCGAACGGTCGTGCTTAGCGACGGCGCGAATAACCGGGTCCTCGGGCAGATAGGTCTGGATGATGACCTCGCCGGGACGATCGCCGCGACCGGCACGGCCCGCGACCTGCTCCAGCAGATCGTAAGCGCGCTCCCCTGCTCTAAAATCGGGCATCTTGAGGGCAAAGTCGGCATTGACCACGCCCACGAGCGTGACCTCGGGAAAATCGAGACCTTTAGCGATCATCTGGGTACCCAGCAACACGGCGCAATCCGCCGCATCGAACTGCTCGAGCAGCTTTTTGTGCGCATCCTTGCCACGCGTGGAATCGGCATCCATGCGAATAATGGCGACGTCCTCGGGAAGCAACTGGTGCAGTGCGTCCTCGATCTGCTGCGTGCCCAGGCCCATTTTTGCCAGGTAGCGACTGCCACATTTGGGGCAACGGCTCGTGGGCGCGGGATACGGCTGCACGCGCCAAGACGAACCGCATGTGTGACACTGCAGCGTGTGTGTGCGCTCGTGATACGTAAGCGCTGTGGAGCAGTGGTTGCAGGTGGGGACGCAGCCGCACTCGCGGCACATCAGGAATGGCGCAAAGCCACGGCGGTTATGCAGCAACACGGCCTTCTCGCGGCGCTCGACCACACGCTCCAATCCCTCCATCAAGGGTTTTGAGAACATGGAGCGGCTGCCGTGTGCGAACTCGCGACGCAGGTCGGCAATGCGGACCGTAGGCAGCACGGCGTGTCCGGGGCGCTCGGGCATCTCGACACGCGTCCAGGTGGCACCGTTATACATGCCGCGGCGGCAGCGGTCGAGGGCCTCGGCAGAAGGCGTGGCCGACCCCAGCACGAGCGGGCAGCGATAGCGGCGCGCCATCTCAGCTGCCACCTCGCGCGCATGGTAGCGCGGACTGGACCCCTGCTTGTAGCTGGTCTCGTGCTCCTCGTCAATGATGATGAGGCCCAGGTCGCCAAGCGGGCAAAAGAGCGCCGAACGTGCGCCGACGACCACGCGGGCCGCACCGCTGGCAACCATATCCCACTGGTCCAGGCGCTCGCCGGCCGAAAGCCGCGAATGGAACACGGCGACCGTCTCGCCAAAGCGCGAACGGAAGCGGCCGACGGTCTGGGCCGTCAGCGAAATCTCGGGCACCAGCACGCAGGCCGAGCGACCGGCTGCGAGCACGCGCTCGATGGCGGAGAGGTAAACCTCGGTTTTGCCGGAGCCGGTGACGCCGTCGACCAGCACCACGTCGCCATGAGCGTCCAGACGGGCGCGCTCAATCTGCGCGAGTGCCTGTTGCTGGCCGTTGGTAAGGGAGACCGGCGCCTTGCCGCTTGCCGAGGACAGCGTGGTCTGCTCGCTGCAGCCACGCCAGGCGCGGCGCTCTTCCACCACCACGACGCCGCGTTTTTCGAGCGACTTGATGGTCGCCGACATACTGTTATAGAGAAGGTTGAGGTCGCGAGTCGTGACCGGTCCGCACTGGAGCGCCTCGATGAGTTGGCGCTGGCGGACCGCGGACTTGGGCGGCGTGTAGTCAAAGCCTTCGGGCGTAAGCATCACCCAGCGGTTTTGAATTGGCTTGACGGCGGGACGCTCAACCGACCATGCGCCGTCATCGCCCTTGACCACGCGCGGGCTACCGCCCGGAGGCAAAAACAGGCGCAGGCACTCGGAAAGCGTTGCGACGTACTCGCGGCTCATCCAGTGCGCGATGCGGGCAGCCTCGGCGGTAAAGAGCGGTTTGCTGAGGATGGCTTCGACGGGCTTAATGCGCGAAGGATCGAGGGCGTTGTTGCCTTGCAGGTCGCCCAGCTCGGGCGCAATGTCGACGATGTAGCCTGCGGCAGCACGGTTGCCAAAGTGGACCAGGACCGTCGATCCGACCTGGGCCTCGTCGGCAAGGGACTCGGGGATGCCGTAAGCAAACGGTTCGGACAGCGCGCGAGTGGGGATATCGAGAACCACGCTCGTGTAGGCGGCAGGGGGCTCGGGCGCAGGCTTGGGCTTCACCGGAGCTTCCTCCGGTTCCGGCGAACCAAACAGCGACAGTTGTTGAGCCATACACCACCTCTAACGAACGGACCTGAAAGGGGTGGGACAAAATAATCAGTAGAGTTTGTCCCATGGCCGATACGAGTGTCGAGCTTGTTGCGTCACTCGAACATGGGACAAACACTACTGATTATTTTGTCCCAGCAACCCACTCATCGGTACAGAAACAAGAGCCCCGCTCGGGGGAACGGGGCTCGGATACATGCGTTTACGCGTCTACTATAGCGCCATCGTGCGGGCGCGGTCGATGCGTGCCAGGCAGTCGTCGCGGCCGACGAGCGCCATGGTCTCGCCCAGCGGGGGGCTCACCATGTTGCCGCAGACGGCGACGCGCACGGCCTGGAACACCACGCGCTTCTTAAGGTCCATCTGCTCGGGCAGCGGCTCAAGCGCGGCGTCGATGTTGGCAGCCGTCCACTCGTCCACGCCCTCGAGCGCGGCCTTGGCGGCATCCAGAATGGCGCCCATGCCTTCCTTGGCCAGGCCCTTGTTAACAGACTTCTCGTCATACTCGAGCGTCTCGGCCGTAGCAAAGATGGGAGAGGCGACGTTCACGGCATCGGCCGGCATCTTGGTGCGCGGCTTGACGATGGCGGCAAGCGCGTCAATCCAGTCCTCCCCGTACTCGACATTACCCTCGATGAGACCCGCCTCGTGCAGCTCGGGAACCATGATCTCGTCGGCAAACTGAGCGTCGGACATGCCGTTGATGTACTCAGCATTTACCCAGTCGAGCTTCTTGGGGTCGAAGGTAGCCGGGTTCTTGGAGATGCGGTCGAGCGAGAACTTGCTGGCCAGGACATCGCGCGGGATGATCGTGGTCTCGCCGTCGAGCGACCAGCCGAGCAGCGCCAGATAGTTGACGAAGGCGTCGGACAGGTAACCGGCGTCGCGGTACTCCTCCACCGAGGTGGCACCGTGGCGCTTGGAAAGCTTCTTGCCGTCGGCACCCAAGATCATGGAGATGTGGGCGAACGTAGGCACGGGCGCACCGAGGGCCTCGTAGACCATGACCTGGCGCGGGGTGTTGGACAGATGGTCGTCGCCGCGGATGACGTGGGTAATCTTCATCATGGCGTCGTCGACGACGGTCGCGAAGTTATACGTGGGCGTGCCGTCGGAGCGGAAGATGACAAAGTCGTCAAGTTCCTTGGCATCGAAGGTCACCTCGCCGTGGACGGCGTCGTGGATAACGACGTCGCCGCGGTCCTCGGGCACCTTGATGCGCAGGACGTAGGGCTCGCCGGCCTCGATGCGGCGGCGTGCCTCCTCGGGATCAAGATCGCGGCAGCGGCGCTGATAGCCCTGGAAGGGGTCCTTACGCTCCTGGGCGGCCTTGCGATCGGCGTCGAGCTGCTCCTTGGTGCAGAAGCAGGGATAGGCCTTGCCCTCGTCCCAGAGCTTCTGGGCGGCCTGCTTGTACAGGTCCAGGCGCTCGGTCTGTGCGTAGGGGCCATAGTCGCCGCCCACCTCGGGGCCCTCGTCCCAGTCCAGGCCCAACCAACGCATGGCGCGCAGGATGATCTGCGTGTTCTCGTCGGTGGAACGGGTGGGGTCGGTGTCGTCGATGCGCAGGATGAACGTGCCGCCGTTTGCGCGGGCGAAAGCCCAGTTATAGATAGCGGTGCGGGCGCCGCCGATGTGCAGCTTGCCCGTCGGTGAGGGTGCAAAGCGGACGCGAACGTCTGATGCCATGGAAATCTCCTCGATTGCAGGATGGATGTCTAACCGCACCAGTATAAAGCAACAATGCAACCTCCGCACAAAGGGCACCGACCTACTCATTGGGTACTCATTGGGGACAGACTTAAATGACCAGTCGTTGGGGACAGCCTAGTCGTATTAAAGCTGGTCATTTAAGTCTGTCCCCAATGAGTAGGTGCGGAAAGGGTGTGAATGTTTGATTTACGCGCTATGATGTGCCCTTGCATAGAGAGCCCGGCGGAATGGTAACGGTCGCCGGGACACGTTTTTGAAAGGACAATCATGTCAGAAGAACTTCGTTCCATCCCACCCCAACACGGGTCCTTTGTTTTTACGTCGGAGTCGGTGACCGAAGGTCATCCCGATAAGATCGCTGATCAGATCAGTGACGCCGTCCTCGACGCAATCCTCGCCAAAGAAATAGAGCTGCAGGAGCAGGGCTACATCGCCCCCAACGGCGTGCCTGCCAACGTGGAGAACGTCCGTTGCGCCTGCGAGACCCTCGTGACCACTGGCACGGTCATCGTCGCCGGCGAGATTCGCACCCAGGCCTACGTCGACGTACAGGAAATCGCCCGCGGCGTCATCCGCCGCATTGGCTACAACCGCGCCAAGTTCGGTTTTGACTGCGACACCTGCGGCGTTATGAGCCTCATCCACGAGCAGTCGCCCGATATCGCCCAGGGCGTTGACGAGTCCTTCGAGACCCAGACCGGCGCTACCACCGACCCGATCGACCTGATCGGCGCCGGCGACCAGGGCATGATGTTCGGTTATGCCTCCAACGAGACCAAGACCCTCATGCCCATGCCGCACTACCTGGCAAGCCGCCTGGCCGAGCGCCTGGCTGCCGTGCGCCATGACGGAACCCTGCCCTACCTGCGCCCCGACGGCAAGACCCAGGTCACGGTGCGCTACGAGGAAGGCAAGCCCGTGGAGGTCACGACCATCGTCATCTCCACGCAGCACGCCGCCGAGATTGAGGACATGGGCAAGATCAAGGCCGACCTCATCGAACACGTCATCACCCCGGTCATGGCCGCCGAGAACATGCCGTGGGACAACGCGGACATCTACGTGAACCCCACCGGTCGCTTTGTCGTGGGCGGCCCCATGGGCGACACGGGCCTCACCGGCCGCAAGATCATCGTCGACACCTACGGCGGCTACGGCCGTCACGGCGGCGGCGCCTTTAGCGGCAAGGACTGCACCAAGGTTGACCGCTCCGCCGCGTATGCCGCGCGCTGGGTCGCCAAGAACGTGGTCGCCGCCGGTCTGGCCGACCGCTGCGAAGTCGAGCTTGCCTACGCCATCGGCGTTTCCAAGCCCCTCTCAATCATGGTCGACACCTTCGGTACCGCGTATGTTGCCGAGGACAAGATCGTCGAGGCCGTCGAGAAGACCTTCGACCTGCGCCCGGGCGCAATCATCCGCGACCTAGACCTGCGTCGCCCCATCTACGAAAAGACGGCAGCCTACGGTCACTTCGGCCGAGAAGACGCCGACTTCACCTGGGAAAAAACCGACCGAGTCGAAGAACTCAAAGCAGCCTGCGGCCTATAAATAGGTTCACAGAGCCCAGAAAGCAAAGCATTAGAACCAAAAGAAGTACCGGCCCCAACCGGTACTTCTTTTTATTTACACGGTGGTGTGAATATTTCGATGCGCAATGAACAGCACGTCCCCAGCTGATAAATTTTGACATCCAGCCACTCCAACCATGTATCCTAAGTTCCGAGGGCTTTGGTATTTGGTCGATCGCGAGTTCCGCACGAGCCGGAGGCCACTTAATGTGGCCTCCGTGCGAGCCAGGACTGTAGAGCAGGCGACCAAATACCAAAGCCCTCGGAACGACGGGATAGAACAGGAGCGCATATGGCAGGCAAGCCACAAACACTAGCTACGACCTCGGCATTCGAAATCTTGGGCCCCGTCATGGTCGGCCCCAGTTCATCGCACACCGCCGGCGCCCTGCGCTGCGCACAAGTTGCCGCCAGCCTGCTGGAAGGCCGCATCACCAAAGTCACCTTTGGCCTGTGGAACTCCTTCGCCCACACCTACCGCGGCCACGGCACCGACCGTGCTCTCGTCGCGGGCATTCTGGGCCTCGACACCGATGACGAGAACATCAAGCAGGCCTTTGACCTCGCACGTGAGCAGGGCCTCGAATATCACTTTGACATCAAGGGCGACGACGCCTCCATCCACCCCAACACCGTCGACATCGATATGATCGACGCCACGGGCGCCGCGGCGCAGGTCCGCGGCGAGAGCTTAGGCGGCGGCAAGATGCGCATCAGCCGCATTAACGGCGTCGGCGTCGACATCTCGGGCATGTATTCCACGCTCTTCGTGGCGCACCAGGACGTCCCCGGCGTGCTCGCAGCGCTCACCAACCTGCTCGCCTACGCCCATGTGAACATCGCCTTCTGCCGCACCTACCGCACCGAAGTGGGCGGCCAGGCCTACTCCGTCTTTGAGACCGACGGCGCCCCCGACGACACCGTCGTCCCCATGCTCCGCAAACTCGACAATGTCGATTACGCGACCTTTATCGAGCTCCCCGGTTCTGCCTCCTCGCTCTCCCCCGGCGTCTCGGCAAAGGAAATCTTCGACGACGGCGAGCAGCTGCTCGATGCGTGCGAGGAACTGGGGCTCAACATCGGCGCCGTCATGGCCGTGCGCGAGGCACGTCTGACCGGCGAGGCACACGCTATCGCCGCCATGCGCCGCGTACTCGACGTCATGCGCGAAGAGACCACAGCCCCCATTTCCAATCCACAGCGCTCGCTCGGCGGCCTCATCGGCGGCGAGGCAAAGCTTGTCGATGCCACAAGCCGAAACGATCTGAGCATAAGCCTGATGGGCGCCGTCCAGACCGACGCCGTGGCCCGCGCCATGGCCGTGCTCGAGCGCTCCGCCACCATGGGCGTGATCGTCGCAGCTCCGACGGCAGGATCCGCGGGTGTTGTGCCCGGCTGCGTGCTGGCGCTCGCAGACCATTTGCAGCTGGACGACGAGCAGGTCATGGATGCCCTTTATTGCGCCGCCGCCATCGGCCTCAACCTCACCACGAGCGCCTGCGTTGCCGGCGCCGAGGGCGGCTGTCAGGCCGAGGTCGGAAGTGCGGCCGCCATGGCCGCCGCCGCGCTGGTGCAGATGCTCGGCGGCACACCCGAGCAGGCGCTCGACGCCAGTTCCATCGCGCTGAGTAATCTGCTGGGCCTCGTTTGTGACCCCGTCGGTGGCCTCGTGGAGGTGCCCTGCCAAAACCGCAACGCCATCGGCGTGGCAGCCGCCTTTAGCTCCGCACAACTCGCCCTCGCCGGCATTAAGAGCCTGGTGCCGTTTGACCAGATGGCACACGTCATGCTCTCGGTGGGACACGCGTTGCCGGCCACGCTGCGCGAGACGGCAAAGGGCGGCATCGCGCAGGCTCCGGCCGCACTTTCGGCCTGTGCAAAATGCGGTGTGTGCGGATAGCGACAAAGAACGACTCGAAGGTGGGACAAATGTCCCACCTCTTTTGAATGCCACCGTTTCCATACCACAATCAACTAGGTAATCGCTATAATGCAAGCCCAGTAAAAACACGATGAGCCGCAAGGCGAAATTCGAAGGATATGCACACGATGTCGCAAAACGATCGAACTCAACTGATTCCCGATCCGCAGCAGCCGAGCAGGCACACCGGCGGCGTTCAGTCGCCGCGTCCTATCGCGCCGAGCCACGGTCAGCAGCGTGGTGCGGCAAACGCTTCGCAACGCCCGAACCAGCAGCGCCAGCAACGCCAGCAGCGCCAGGCAAACGGCAATACGCCCAAGCAGCCCCCCACGCACGGTCGAGGCGATCGCGGCCCCGCGCGCAAACCCACCGGGAACAATAAGTCGGGCAAAAAGACGACGCTCTTTGTCCTCCTGGGTCTTATCGTCATTGTCTATATCGTAGGCGTCGTAGCGTTTTCGCAGGTAGCCTACCCCAACACCACCATCGCCGGCATCGACGTCTCGTTCTCCAACGCTTCGTCTGCCGCCACCAAGGTCAACTCGGCGTGGAAGCACTATAAGCTCACCGTGGCGGGCGATGACTTTAGCTGGACCTATCAGCCCGAGTCCGATGAGCCCATCGTCGACGGCGAAGCTGCCGCAAAAGAGATCATCAACCACAACGAAGCCTTTGTATGGCCGGTCCGCCTTGTAGAATCCTTAAGCGGCAAGACCAAAATAACCGCTACCTCCAACGAAGTAGATCTTGATCAAGACGTCGACCTGTCCATGCTCTCCGATACGTTTGACCAAAAGCAGTTTGAGAAGGATCTGGGCACCGCCATCGATGAGTTTAACGAGGGCCGTTCGGGCACGTTCGAGGCCAATAGCTCCTATGACGAGCAGGCCGGCAAGTTTACCGTCGAGAAGGCGCGCTCCAACGAAAAACTCAACCGCGAGCATGTCATTAAGTATGCCGAGCTCGAGCTTGCCTCGCTGGCCGAGACCGTAGATCTTTCCAAGCTCGGCAACGATGCCTATGAGCCGCTCAATGGAACGCTGACCGATGATCAGATTCAGGCCGCATGCGATGCCGCCAACAACTTCTTGGGCGTCAACGTGACCCTCAAGCTCAACGGCGAGGATGCCGGAAAGGTTGATGGCAGCTCCGTGTTGCAGTGGATCAGCTTTGCCGATCCTGCCAACCCCACGCTCGATACGTCGCAAATCAGCAGCTGGGCAGCCGAGCTCGCTAACGGCTTTAATACCGTGGGCTCCACTCGCTGGTGGACGCGCGCCGATGGCAAGCAGTGCGCCGTCGAAGGCGGCGACTTTGGTTGGTCCATCGACAGCAGCTCGCTCGCCAAGCAGGTCGAGGACGCCATCAACAACAAGCAGACCGGCGAAATCGAGATCAAGTACTCCCAGAAGGCCGACACATTTACCGCCAAGGGCGAGCCCGACTGGAAGGCCTATATCGACGTCGACCTGTCCGAGCAGCATGCGCGCTACTACGACGAGAGCGGCAACATCGTGTGGGAGGCCAACTTTATTTCTGGCAAACCGGGCGAAGACGCCACCCCCGAGGGCGTATGGCAGATCAACAGCAACAATGGCGCCAGCAAACTCATCGGTGCCAAGGACCCCGAGACCGGCAAGCCCAAATACGAGAGCCCGGTAAGCTACTGGATGCCGTTCGAGGGCAATATGGTCGGATTCCACGACGCCACCTGGCAAAACGATTCGAGTTTCGATAACGCCGAATCGTACAAGTGGTGCGGTAGCCACGGTTGTATCAACCTGCGTCTGGCCGATGCCAAGTCGCTCCACGAGCGCATCAAAGTCGGCCTCTGCGTGGTCGTGCACTCGTAACGCAGCTAACGTCTACAACAAGTAAACAGCACGGCGACAAAACTTACAGTACCGTCATCCGCAACTTCTATACGCCCGCCTATCGCGACGGGCGTATATACTTATCGGAGCCATATCGATAAAGGAGACGCTATGTCCAAGGTCCCCACGATCAATCCGGGTCCTGACGATTCCGATCGCATGCCCCAAGATGCCACCGAGACCCTGCCGATTATCAGCGCTGCAGACACCAAGCAGCCCCAAACGAGTCTCGACGATTCGACCGATATCTCCGATGAAGAAGCCTATGCAAAGCTCAAGGCAAAGCGTGCCGAGCGTCGGCGCAAAAAGCTCATCCGACGCGGTATCGCCGTCGGTGTCGTTGTTGCCATCGCGCTCATTGCCATCATCGCAACGCTGGTCATCAACGCGCAACCCGCAGGCACCAACGGACCGGTGACCGACATGGTCACCGAAGGCACGTTTACCACCACAGTCGAAGCCAAGGGGCAGCTTAAGCCCATCTCGGCATCGGTCGTCTCCCCTTCTGTCGACGGTACGGTTGAAAAGATCAACGTGCAGGCCGGACAGAGCGTCAACGAGGGCGACGTACTCATGACCATTAAGAACGACGCGCTCGATAGCGCTGTTTCCGAGGCGCAGCGCGCGGTCGCGGCCGCCCAGGAAGACCTGAACAATGCAAAGGTGGCACTCGCGGCCGCACAGGCCGCACCGACAACGGACAGTGACGGATCGACCGGTCCATCGGACGCAAACGCCAACGCAAATGCCGTCTCGACCGCCCAGCGCAACCTCGCCTCGACCCAGGCAGCGCTGGAGCAGGCAACTGCAAAGGCGGCCGAGCGCACCGTAAAGGCCCCCAGCTCGGGCAGCATCGTGGAGCTCAACGCCAAGGTGGGCGCTACGGTAACAGGCGGCATGATCATGGGTGAAAGCGACACGAGCGGCGGCAAGCAGTGCATGCAAATCGCCGACCTGTCCAAGATGAAGGTGACGGTTCAGGTGGGCGAAAAGGATATCGCCAAAATTGCCGTGGGCCAAAGCGCCAACGTGACCTATCCCGCGTTTCCCGATATCGTGAGCCAGGGCACCGTCACGGCTATCGCCTCGGTGGCAAACTCTGACTCCGGCTCCGGTAGCGGCGGCAGCGTGACCTTTAACGTCGACATCCTCATCGAAGCACCCGACAGTCGCCTTAAGCCGGGTATGACTGCCGAGGTCTCGGTAGTGACCGAGAAGCTCGACGACGTGGTTATGGTGCCGACCATGGCGCTGATGACCGAAGATGGCGAGCACTATTACGTCAATCTGGCCACCGATTCGGAAGGCAAGAAGACGCGCCGCGTGAAGGTGACCGTCGTGACGCAAAACGACAACGAGGCTGTAGTCGGTAAGACGCAGGTCAAGCGCGACGACCAGGGCAACGAAATCAATCCTGGCGTGCCCACAACCAAACTGCGCGACGGTGACACCCTCGTCATGGACACCGGAGCGGGCGCAACGGCTGACGGCGGCTACAGCGCGGATTCGGACAGTATGTCTGCCGACGAGGGTATGTAATGCGTCCCGTCATCGACATCCGCAACGTGCACCGCATTTTTGAGAGCGAAGCGGGTTGCGCCCACATCTTGCACAACGTGAGCCTAGCGGTAGATCCCGGCGAGTTCGTCGCCATTACCGGCCCCTCGGGCTCGGGCAAGTCGACGCTCATGAACATCCTAGGCTGCCTGGATAAGCCGACGGCGGGCGACTACTACCTGCAAGGGCTCAACGTGGCCGAGCTTGACGATGACGAGCTCACCGAAGTTCGCGCCCTGAGCATTGGCTTTGTCTTTCAGAGCTTCAACCTGCTGCCGCGCCTGTCGGTTATCGAAAACGTCATGCTGCCGCTGGCCTACACCAACGTACCCCGTAGCCGGCGCGAAATGCGCGCCGTGCACGCGCTGCAGGCCGTCACGCTGCCCGTCGACCATTGGGACCACCGCATATCCGAGCTCTCGGGCGGCCAGATGCAGCGTGTCGCCATCGCACGCGCCCTCGTCAACGATCCGCCCATCATTTTGGCTGACGAGCCGACGGGAAACCTGGACTCCGCAACCGGAGCGCTTGTGATGGAGACCTTCCATAAGCTCCAGGAGCGTGGCAAAACCATCGTGCTTATCACACACGACCCCGGCATTGCCGCCGAGGCCGACCGTGCCATGACCATCCGCGACGGTCGTATACACGACGGCGCGTATATTCCACATACACCGCGGACCCTGCGCAGCGCCGTAGATAGCCTGCCCATGATTTCCGCCTCCGCCAACCCGCCGAAAGGAGTGGTGGCATGAGCGCCCGCGATCTCATCCAGGAAGCACTTCACTCGCTCGAGGCCAACAAGGGGCGCAGCCCGCTCACCATCCTGGGCATTGTCATCGGCATCGCCTCGGTTATCGCCATGACTTCACTCATCGGCGGCATCCAATACAGCCTGGTCAACAGTCTGGGCCTCAATGCGGCGCGCATGGTGCAAATCTATTCGTCGCAAGAACTCACCGAGTCGGACATCGAGAAGCTTCAAAAACTGGTGCCGCAGATAGAGCAGATCGGCATTGTCGACAGCGCGTATACCGAGTATAAGACCGGCGATAAAAGCTATACCGTCATGGCACAGGGTGTCGATAGCGACATGCTCGACGCCGTGGGTGCCAGTAAGCTCGTTGCGGGGCGCACCTACACCGATGTCGAGTCAAAGGCAGGCTCGCGCGTGGCGCTCATCAGCCGCGGCGGCGCCGATCAGCTTTACGGCAACGAACAGGATGCGCTGGGAAAAACCATCAAAGTGTCCAACGGCGAGGTGCAGATTGTAGGCGTGATTGATGGCGGCAGCGACTCCATGGGCTCGCTCACTTTGTATATGCCACGCGAAACCATCTCCGGCCTATTTGGCGACGAGAATCCTTCATTCCCCAGCGTGACGGCACTTGCCGCCGAGGGCACGGACATGGATGAGCTCTGCAAGACCATCGAGTCCAAGGTGCGCGCGATAAAGGGCATCGAGGAGGAGGATGAGTACGACAGTGTATCGGCGACCTCCATGAAAAGCGCCATCGATGCACTCAACTCCTTTATGGGCGCCTTCTCGCTCATCATGGGTGCTGTCGCCAGTATCTCGCTGCTTGTCGGCGGTATCGGCATTATGAACATGATGCTCACCAACGTGACTGAGCGCATCCGCGAGATCGGCATCCGTCGCGCTCTGGGCGCCAGTCGTCGCGATATCACCGCGCAGTTTTTGGCCGAGTCCTCGGCGCTGTGCGTCACCGGTGGCCTGCTGGGTGTCCTGATAGGCTATCTGCTGGCCTGGGGCCTCGCGATGTTTGCCTCCGGATCCGGGATTCTTGGCGAGCTCGGTGCCAGCGGGCAAATCACACCGAGTTTTTCAATCGCCACGGTGCTGCTGGCCTTCGCCGTCTCCGTCGGCATCGGCGTAATCTTTGGCTTCTACCCCGCTCGACGCGCGGCAAAGCTCGACCCGGTGGAGTGCCTACGCTACCAGTAAGCCACCACCGACAAGTTGCGGTGATTTAGGGACTGAATATGCTATCTAGCAGCAAAAACAGACACTATTTCACCGCAACTTATTGAAGGGCTGTTTGCGCCAGTTCCAGGCGTCGTCCTCGAGCTATTGGTGGATGACGGGCTTGTACGGGTCGAGCTTGCTCGGGGCGCTCCTCCTCGCGGGCGGGTGGGCGCGCAGGCGCGGCGAGCGCCTAGCGCGCGAACTCCCGTAAGAGCGCGTCTTCCACTTCCCGAAGCGAAAGGGCCCCGCTTCCCTCGGCGGGACGAGTGACCACGATGCAGCGCGCTCCCACGTCGCGCGCGGCGGCGAGCTTCTCGGCCGTGCCGCCTACGGTTCCCGAGTCCTTGGTCACAAGCCACTGGGCGCCCACCTGCCGAAGAATCGCCTCGTTAAGCTCGCGGGTGAAGGGCCCCTGCATGCCGATGACGTGCGACGGCGAAAACCCCGCGTCGATGCACTTCGTTATAGCACCGGGCAGCGGGAGCACACGCACGAAGAAGCGCTCCGCGAAATCGGCGACGCGCGTGTAGGGAGCAAGCTCCTTGCTCCCCGTCGTGAGAAGCGCGCGACCCGGGTTCTCGGAGAGAAAGCGCGCCGCGCAGGCGATCGACGCGACCGACACGACGCCTTTGGGCAGCGCCTCGGCCGGGCGCGCAAGGCGCAGGCATCGTGTACCCACGGCGAGCGAAGCGGCCCGGATGTTGCCGCTTGCGAGCGTAGCGAAGGGGTGCGTGGCGTCGACGACGATGCGCGCGCCGGAAAGCTCGCGCTCCATGTCGGCCTCGTCGAGCCTGCTCGCATGCACCTCGATGCCCGGAAGCTCACCCAAAAGCTCGCCTCCGTACTCGGTTGCCGCGTAGGCACGGGCGGGGATGCCCGCCCAGCTCGCCCATTCGCACAGAAGGCGGCCCTCGGTGGTGCCGGCGAAGATGCGCAGCGCCGGCACGGATGCGGGCGCCGTCACTTCGCGCCACCTGTGCGCGTGATCTGGTAGAGCAGCGCGTTCATAATGGCGGCCGCCACGGTCGAGCCACCCTTGCGACCCCTCGCGACGATGGCCGGCACGCGTCGCGCGAGTAGCTCCTCTTTCGCCTCGACCACGTTCACAAACCCGACTGGCACCCCAACGACGAGCGCGGGCGCGATCTTCCCCGCGTCCATGAGCTCGGCGAGGCGCAGAAGTGCTGTGGGAGCGTTGCCGACGGCCACGATGAGCGGACCATCGATGCGGCAAGCTTTGTCCATGCTCGCAACGGCGCGAGTCGTGCCCGCGGCGCGCGCAGCCGCGGCGACATCAGGGTCGGCCATGTAGCACATGGCCTTGCAGCCGAGCTTCGCGAGCGCGGGCTTGCTTATGCCTGCGAGCGCCATGTTCGTGTCGGTGAGCACCGTGGCCCCTGCGCGCAGTGCGTCGAGCGCACAGTGCGCGGCGTCATGGGTGAACACGAGGGAATCGGCGTACGAGAAGTCGGCAGTGGTGTGGATGACGCGCTTCACGACGGGCTCTTCGAGCGGCGGGAACGTGCGG
>CAJMMD010000006.1 GCA_905214465.1 uncultured bacterium | reverse complement strand
GGGCCCGTGGGTTATACCCTAAGAGCAAACCACCCTTTTTAAGGGTGGTTCTGATTGTCTTGAGGGGCTATTGAATTGTTGTCGGTTGATACTGGCTTGCAGGGCGTATCGAGAGCTTCCGCGGCCCTTGAAGACGGGTGGCAGAACTGCCGAGTTCATCATCGAGACTTGCATCAAGCGCGTTGGCATAGCTTTTGACGGTAAGGCTTGGACGATTATTGTCCTGGCTGATGTGCATGGCGATGAGTTGTTCGGTGCGATCGGTAACAAGTTCGCGCGCGGCTTCGGCGGCCTGGTTGTTGGAGAGGTGCCCCTTTGTGGACAGGATGCGCTCCTGAAGAAAGCGGGGGTACGCTCCTTCGCGCAACATAGTTACATCGTGGTTACTTTCGAGCGCGAGAACTCGACAGTCTTTGAGGATGCCTATGGCCTTGCTCGATAACTCTCCGGTGTCGGTGGCAAACCCAATGGAATCATCGAGAGCATTAAATCGATAGCCGACAGGATTGATGACATCGTGCGATGTTGAGTAGGTTTGCACGTGGATGCCGGCAATGGGGAGCGTGTCGCCGGGGTCAAATTCCTCTACGGGCAGGTGCGCGAGGTTTTCTTTGCATGAAAGGGTATCCCTGCTGGCAAAGAGGGGACCATGCCAGTGCTTGCACCATACATCGAGCCCCTTGATATGGTCACCATGCTCATGGGTGATTACAAGAGCGGCGACGTCGTCTGCCGAGAGGCCAAGCTCCGCCATGCGTTTAAGTGTCTCGCGGCGGGACAGGCCGTTGTCGATCATGATGAGCCCCTGAGGCCCCTCGACGAGTGCGCAGTTGCCTTTTGAGCCGCTGCCGAGGATATGAAGGTGCAGGCGAGACATAAGATTCCAAAGGATACAATGAGTGCGGACGAATAGAGGAGGAAGCGAATGCCAACGGTATCTCAGCACTATGGACATCATGCCGCGCCGAGGACGGATAAGAGCGTCCTGGCAACGCGGCAGGCCGCTGCCCCCGTAGTGCTCATGGTATCAGGCGGTGCGGACTCGACGGCGCTGCTCCTTATGGCTTGCACATCAAAGCTGGATATCCAGGACGGGCGCGGCGTCGCTCCCATTGCGCGCGAGCGATTGCACGTGCTGCATGTAAACCATCATCTGCGCGGGGAGGCATCCGATGGCGACGAGGCCTTTGTACGTGACCTGTGCGCGCAATACGGCTTGCCGCTGTGTGTTGAGCATGCCTATTTTGATGACGAATCGGGCAATATCGAGGCTGCGGCTCGCGAGGTGCGCTATGCCGCGGCACGGAGATATGTTCGCGAACTTTGTGCCGAATCGGGCGCACCGCGAACGGCGGCTCGTATCTGCACCGCGCACACGTCTTCGGATCGCGCGGAAACGTTTTTGATGAACGCGATTAAGGGTTCGGGGCCCGCTGGCCTATCGAGCATTCCTCGCCGGAGGAATATCGTGGTGCGTCCCTTGCTCGACCTAACTCATGGCGAGCTCGTGGGCTATCTACAGGTACATGGTCAGCCGTGGCGTGAAGACGAGAGCAATGAGGATATCTCGTATCTGCGAAACTACGTGCGCCATCGAGTGATGCCGGTGGTGGCGCAGCGCAACGAGAGCGTCTGCAAAACGATTGGCGCCGCCTGCGAGATCTTAGGCGATGAGGACGCGTTTTTGTCTCAGCTTTCGGCACAGGCGTTTCGAAGCTGCCTGCGTAAGGAGGCGGCGGGCGCGCTGGTGCTCGATGCCAGGCGCCTTGCTGCGGCCGAGGTGGTAATCGCGCGGCGCATCGTGCGACTGGCGATTAAGCGCATCGATCCGGACGCTCGTCCAGAGATGCGACATGTGGAGCGAGTCCTTTCCTGCGTTGCCGAGGGCGCCGGCTCGGTCACGCTTCCGGCGGGGATTGACGCACGCATTGAGTTTGGCATGCTGGCGTTTAAGGCGCCGGCGGCTCGCGAGGGCCTGGTCGCGGACTGGGTTACCGTACCCGGTCGTTTGCCGTTGGGCGGGGGACGTATGCTGGTCACAGAACCGATGGCCGTTGAGCCGGGATGCGATATCGTGCACCGCGCCCGTGAGCTTGCGGCTGCCGGGGAAGTGACCGCTTTGGTAGACGCGGCTGCCCTGGGTTTTGCCGACAGCGATAGTGAGCGGATCCTGGCGGGCTCGCGTGGCGAGATCCCTGCCGAGGCGCGATTGGCGCGCCTGTGGGTGGACGGTCCCGCACCGGGAGACGTGATGTGCCCGTTAGGGATGAGTGGTCGAAGCAAGAAAGTATCCGACTTGCTAGGTGAGGCTCGCATTCCCGTTTCCGAGCGCGCCGGCGTGCCCATGGTGAGGACGGCGCCGGGGGGTGCCGTGGTGTGGGTCGCCGGAGTTCGCGCGGACGAGCGTTTTAAGTGCACGGCCGCAACGCGCGTGGCATATCTGCTCCGCGTGGTCGATGCGGAATAGCGTCCCACGCCTGCTATTCTGTGCGACGTTGACGGTATTCCCGCGCTGATGGCGCACGGGCTGGTAAATTTACCCCGTGCGCTGCTAGAATGTGTAGTTCGCGTCCATACGGCGGTGTGTGGGCGATAAGCACAAGAAAGGGTTGTCATGGCTTCTCAACATCCGGATATCGAGAAGGTTCTGTTCACGCAGGAGGATATCGACGGTATCGTCTCTCGCCTAGGCGAGCAGATTACTCGCGACTACGCGGGTAAGGATCTGGTGCTGATTGCGGTCCTGCGCGGCGCCGTGGTCTTTATGGGCGACCTGATGCGTAAGATCGAGCTGCCGACCAACATCGATTTCATGGCTGTTTCGAGCTACGGCGACGGTGTGAAGTCCTCGGGTATCGTGCGTATCATTAAGGACCTGGATATCGACATCCGCGGTCGCGACGTGCTGATCGTCGAGGACATTCTGGACTCGGGCCTGACGCTCAAGTATCTGATGAAGAACCTCGAGAGCCGCAAGCCCGCTTCTCTGGAGGTCGCCGCCTTCCTGTGGAAGGACGTTGAGGACCGCGTCTCGGCCATCACGCCCAAGTATGTTGGAACCCATTGCCCCGATGCCTTTGTGGTGGGCTACGGCCTCGACTATGCCGAGCGCTATCGCAACCTTCCGTATCTGGGCATTTTGAAACCGGAGGTTTATTCGTAAGATGCCCGACGACCGTAACGACAACAATTCCCAGACTCCCCGGGACCCAAAGATCCCGGGGATGCCCGGAGGCAAGAAGCCCACGCGTACGGGCTGGCTGTATTTTCTTTTGGCTTGCGCGCTTCTGGGCTATGCCTTCTTTAATATGGGCTCCGGCTTTGCCAGCTCCAACAATACCGTTAAGCTCGCGACGAGCGAGATGGTCAGCGCCATCAAGCAGGATCGCGTCGAAGATCTGACCTATACGGTTCAAGACGGAAGCGTGACGGGTCATTACTGGAAGACGAAGAAGGACAAGGGCGATACGAGCGAGCTCAAGAGCTTCTCCTCGACCTATGTCGGCTCCGATTCGCTTGCCGAGCTCATGGCGGAGCACCCCGATACCAAGTACATCGTCAACACCAACGATCCCGATTTTTGGGGCGACTTGGCGATGAGTGTGCTTCCGACGGTCGCCCTTATCGCCATCATGTTCTACTTTATGCGCCAGATGATGGGCGCCAACAACAGGAACATGCAGTTTGGCAAGACCAACGCCAAGACCAACGAGGCCACACGCCCCAAGGTCAAGTTTGAGGATGTCGCTGGCGTGGATGAGGCGGTCGAGGAGCTCGAAGAGATTCGTGACTTCTTGAGCGACCCGGATCGCTATCGCAAGCTGGGCGCCAAGATTCCCCGCGGCGTGTTGCTGGTGGGCCCTCCGGGTACCGGTAAGACGCTGCTGGCCAAGGCCGTTGCCGGCGAGGCGGGCGTGCCGTTCTTTAGCATCTCGGGCTCTGACTTTGTGGAGATGTTCGTGGGCGTCGGTGCCAGCCGCGTGCGTGACCTCTTTAAGGAGGCCAAGTCCCAGGCCCCGTCGATCATCTTCATCGATGAGATCGATGCCGTGGGACGTCAGCGCGGAGCTGGCTTGGGCGGCGGTCACGACGAGCGCGAGCAGACGCTCAACCAGCTGCTGGTCGAGATGGACGGCTTTGAGGAAAGCGAGTCGGTCATCCTGATCGCTGCGACCAACCGTCCTGACATCCTGGATCCGGCATTGCTGCGTCCCGGCCGTTTTGACCGTCAGGTTACGGTCGACCGTCCGGATGTGAAGGGCCGCGAGCAGATCTTGCGCGTGCATGCCGAGAACAAGCCGATGGACGAGGACGTTAAGTTTGAGAAGCTCGCCCAGATGACCGTTGGCTTTACCGGCGCCGATCTGGCAAATCTGCTCAACGAGTCTGCACTGTTGGCCGCTCGCCGTCATCGTTCCGTGATCTCGATGGACGAGGTCGAGGAGTCGATGGAGCGCGTGATTGCCGGACCGCAACGTAAGGGTCGCGTGATGACCGAGGCCGAGCGCACCACGATTGCCTACCACGAGAGCGGTCATGCCCTGGTGGGCCACATCCTGGAGCACTCCGATCCGGTCCACAAGATCTCGATCGTCAGCCGCGGTCAGGCTCTGGGCTACACGCTGCAGCTTCCGCAGGAGGACCACTTCCTCAAGACCAAGAACGAGATGCTCGACGAGCTCGCCGTGTTCTTGGGCGGTCGCGTTGCCGAGGAGCTCATGTGCGATGACATCACGTCGGGCGCGAGCAACGACCTAGAGCGTGCGACCAAGATGGCGCGCGAGATGGTTACGCGTCTGGGCATGAGCGAGGAGCTGGGTACGCAAGTGTTTGGCGAGGCGCAGCATCAGGTGTTCCTTGGTCGCGATTATGCCGATCACCAGGATTACTCCGAGGAGACGGCACGCCGCATCGATATCGAGGTTCAGCGCATCATGCGCGAAGCCCATCGTCGTGCGGTCGAGATCCTGGACGCCCGTCGCGATCAGCTCGATCTGATGGCGAAGGTGCTGCTTGAGCGCGAGACCGTCGAAGGCGACGCCGTGAACGCCCTGCTCGACAACGAGTGGGATGCGTACCTTGAGCGCGAGGGCGATATTCTGGCGGCCAAGGAGGAGCGCAATGCCAAGGCGGCCGGCATGCCGACCAAGAAGCGCGCGCCTCGCATGAGCGAGGAGGAGCTGGCGGCTGATGCCGCGGCCTTTGCGCAGGCGGCCATGCAGGAGGATGCCGAAGCCGCATCCGATGATGCTGACGATGACCATGCCGTCGTCGATGTCGATGTCGATGCCGACACCGACAAATAGTCTTTGTGGCGAAAGCCTCCGCGGGGAAACCTGCGGAGGCTTTTTCTTTTGAGCGATATGTTGATTGGGGACAGACTTAAATGAGCGTTTTCACGCATTTAAGTCTGTCCCCAATCAACATTGTGGCGCTCTAGTTGGCTAAAGCGTACAATAGCGCCTATGTGAAAGGGGAACAGATGATCAACGAAACTATGTATGCTCGCGGTGCGGAAAGCTCCATCATCCGTGAGATCTTTAGCTATGGCCTTGAACGCAAGGCGCAGATCGGTGCGGAGAACGTATTCGATTTTTCGTTGGGCAACCCGAGTGTTCCGGCGCCCGCTGCTGTGGCTGAGTCCATTAAGAAGGCATTGGAGCTGCCGAGCGACCAGCTGCATGGATACACGCCTGCACCGGGTCTGCCGCAGTGCCGTACCGCCGTGGCCGAGTCGCTCAACCGCCGTTTTGGCACGAGCTATGAGGGCAAGGACGTCTTTATGACGGTGGGTGCGGCGGCTTCGCTCACCTGCACGCTCAACGCGATTACCAATCCGGGCGACGAGGTCATCGTTATCGCTCCGTACTTCCCGGAGTATCGCGTGTGGATCGAGAAAGCTGGTTGCACGTGCGTCGAGGCGCTCGCCGATGAAGATACGTTCCAGCTGAGCGTGGATAACGTGCTCAAGGCGATTACCGATAAGACCGCTGCCGTCATTATCGACTCACCCAACAACCCGACCGGTGCCGTATATACACGCGACACGCTGACGCGACTGGCCAATGTTCTGCGCGAGGCCAACGCTCAGCGCGATTCCGAGAATCCGATTATGCTTATCTCGGATGAGCCGTATCGCGAGATTGTCTATGGCGCCGAGGTGCCTTGGGTACCTTCGATCTACGAGCACACCATCGTGTGCTACTCGTATTCCAAGTCGCTTTCGCTACCGGGCGAGCGCGTCGGGTGGATCCTGGTTCCCAATACGAATCCTCAGGCAGCTCGTCTAATGCCCGCCGTTGCCGGTGCCGCCCGTACGCTGGGCTTCGTGTGCGCTCCGGCGCTCTTCCAGCGCGTGATTATCGATTGCATCGATGAGCCGAGTGACGTTGAGGCCTATGCACGCAACCGCACGGCGCTTACCGATGCGCTGGCGGAGTACGGCTACACCTATGTTGAGCCGGACGGTGCATTCTACCTGTGGGTGAAGGCGCTGGAGCCCGATGCGAACGCTTTCTGCGAGCGCGCGAAGAAGTATGAGCTGCTCGCGGTGCCTTCGGATAGCTTTGGCATGCCGAGCTGGTTCCGCCTTGGCTACTGTGTGAGCTACGAGACCATCGTCAATTCGTTGTCTGCCTGGAAGCAACTGGCCGACGAATATCGTCGAAAGTAAAGCGCTCTGCTTGCAATGTTTTACGTGAAACGGGGTTTGGTGCTAAGCCAGACCCCGTTGTTTATGCCGTTGTGTGATTGGGATGAAGCAGTTTTACGACTGCCGAAAGCTATGCGTACAATGAATATACGCGACGGCCATACTGGACAAGGAGACCCGATGCCCTACCTTCTTTCTTGTGATATTCATACTCATACGATGTTCTCTGCGCATGCGTACTCAACCATCGAGGAGAACATCTATTGGGCGGCAGAGCGCGGCCTTCAGGTGCTCGGTTCAGCCGATCATTTAAGCTCGATGGTTACGCCTTGTCCCAATGACCTGCGCAGTTTCCAATTCTTTATTAACCAGGATATCTGGCCGCGCATTTGGAGCGGCGTGCTGGTGCTTCGCGGCGCCGAGGCCGATATCGTTTCGCTGGACGGCAGCTTGTTTGGCGAGGACATTCCCGTTTCGCTCGATATCGCCGGCGATTCGTATAGTCGTGAGCATTCGCTGTTCGATTTGGTGACGCGTAATTTGGATTATTTGGTGGCAAGCGTGCATAACCCGCAGTTTGCCGAAGGCGCGACGCTCGCCCAGACAACCGAGATGTACATCAATGCCCTGGAGCACCCCAAGGTGTTTATGCTTGGGCATACGGGTCGTTCGGGCGTGCTGTTCGATATCGATGAGGTGCTGCTGGCGGCCAAGGCCAAGCACAAGATAATCGAGATCAACAACCACAGCCTTGAGCATGGCAACGATGCTGAGCATTGGGACGTGTGCCGCAAGATCGCCGAGCGCTGCGCCGAGCTGGGCGTGGGCATTGGCGTGTCGACTGATGCGCACATTGGCATGGCAATTGGCAAGCTCGACCATGCCCGCAAGATGCTCGACGAGATTCATTTCCCGCTGGATTTGATCGTGACACGCGACCGCGAGACGCTGCTTCGCGAGATGGCGGCAGCCGGCGTGTGTGACCTGCGCAAGAGCATGTAACGGGCTCATATACCCAACGAGAGGGGGCGGTCCAGACGGGCCGCCCCCTTTCTTGTGCCGGTAGATTTTAAGGCATGTCCCAAAAATCTACCGGGGTGGATTAGCGGCGCTCGAGGATCGCTACGGTTTCGGTGTGGTCGGTATGGGGGAACATGTCGACTGGCGTGATCTTGAGCAGTCGGTAGCCGCCGTCGAGGAGCTGGTGCAGGTCGCGCTCTTGGGTGGCGGGATTGCAGCTGATATAGGTGATGCGGCGCGGCTTAAGTGCGCAGGCGGCCTCGAGGAACTCGGGCGTGGAGCCGGCGCGCGGCGGGTCGATGGAGAGGACGTCAACGCGCTCGTTGTTATCGGCGGCATCTAGGATGTAGTCGGTGGCATCGTCGGTCATAAACCAAGCGCTGCGGGTGAGGCCGTTGAGCTCGGCATTGCGACGTGCGTCGGCAATGCCCGCCGGGTTGCGCTCCACGCCGAGCAGCATAATGCCGACGCCCCTGTCCTGGGCATCCTTCGCGGCGCAAAGGCCGATGGTGCCGCTGCCGCAGTAGGCATCCATAAGCACGTCGCCCTGGCGCAGGTCCATGCCTTCGATGGCGAGCTGGTAGAGCAGCTCGGTCTGCTGCGGGTTGGTCTGGTAGAACGCGGTAGGGGAGATATCGAACTCGCAGCCGAGCAGCTGGTCGCGCATGCACTCGGCGCCAGAGACGATACGAGTCTCCTCACCCAAGATGGCGTTACCGGGACGGCCATTGATATTTTGGGCAACGGTGACGATATGCGGATCGAGTGCCGCGACGGCCTCAAAGAACTCCTGTGCATGCGGTAAGTCACGCTGGGCGGTCACGAGCGTAACCATGACCTGGTCGGTACGCCAACCGCAGCGGACGACGGCATAGCGAAGCAAACCAAGATGCTTGTCCTCATTAAAGGCGGGAATATGCAGCCGCTCAGCTTCGCGCGCGATACCGTTGAGAATCTGACGGGCACCTGGCGCCTCGACAGGACACTCGGGTACGGCAACGATCTTGTGCGTGCCACGCTCAAAGAAACCGCAACGGACAGCGCCCTCCTTACCGGGAGCAAAGGGAGTGGCAGCCTTATGACGAAAGCCACGCGGCGCAGGATACTTACCCGGGTCGCCCAGGGTAACACCCATACCGCGAATGGGATCAACGGCAATACCCTCGCGCTCGCAGAGCTCAGCAAACAGCTCTTCCATAGCAGCCTGCTTGGCCGCCAGCTGCTTCTTATAAGGACGATTGAGCGCCGTGCATCCACCACAAGCCCGCATGATGGAACAAGGCGACTTGGGATCCACGATCTTTCGCGCAGGCTGAGCCGAATCCTTGCGTGAGTCCTTGGAACGAACGTGAGACGCTTTATCCCCGCCGTGACGAGAGCCAGAACGCTTGGTCTTAACCTTGCCTTTGGCCGACTTACCCTTCGCATGCTGAGATGGCTTGGATTTCTTAGAAGATTTTTTCTCCTCCGACCCCTCAGCCGCCTCGATCAAAGCACGACGAGCCTTACGCTCCGCACGAGATTCTGCCATCAATAACTCCACTAATTCATGAATTTAAGCTGCAAGTATTGTACCGTTCCAAGCCAGCAGACGATATGCAAGCGGTTTATTCGTGTTAGTGATAAGCCCAACGACGTTTGCCCGCCGGGTGCCGGGGCAGGGGTTAAGTTTGTCGCGAGTTCCGCACGAACAGGAGAGCACTTAATGTGCTCTCCGTCGTGAGCAGGACTGTAGAGCAGCAAACTTAACCCCTGCCCCGGCACCCGGCGGGCAAGCCCTCCCTTGTACTCCATCTCACTAAAGTGTATGATTCTGAACGTTACATGACTCACTTTACCTAACTAAAGTGCCATCAAGGGGGAATACCATGAATACCGATATGTCTCGTCGTCAATTTGTCGGTCTAGCCGGTTCGCTTGCCACGGTGCTTGGCCTCGGCCTGGTAGGCTGCGGCGGTGGTGCCGGCAAGGGCTCCGCTGCTGGCTCTGCCGCGGCCAAGGATGTGAAGGGCGCTGCGGAGTCCAAGAAGCTCGTGGTGGGCTTTGACAAGTCCTACCCTCCGTACGGCTTTGTAGGCGACGATGGCGAGTACACCGGGTTTGACCTCGATCTGGCTAAGGCCGTTGCCGATAAGCAGGGCTGGGATGTCGATTACGAGGCCATCGATTGGGATGCCAAGGACACGCTGCTCAACTCCGGCGCCATCAACTGCATCTGGAATGGCTTTACCATGGAGGGTCGCGAGGACGACTACACGTTTTCCGAGCCTTACATGCTCAATGAGCAGGTGCTCGTGGTCAAGAAGGACGCGGGTATCAAGAGCTGGGACGATCTTGCCGGCAAGACCGTGATTACCCAGACTGATTCCGCCGCACAGGATGTGCTCGAGGGCGACCAGAAGGATCTGGCCGCGACGTTTGCCACGCTCGATACCATCGGTGAGTACAACACGGCGTTTATGCAGCTCGAGAGTGGCGCAGTCGATGCCGTTGCCTGTGACCTCTCGATCGCTCAGTATCAGCTTGCCGCCAAGCCCGATGCCTATACGCAGCTCGACAAGCCGCTGTCCAGCGAGCATTACGCCGTTGGCTTCAAGAAGGGCGACACCAAGTCCGCCGATGCCGTGACCGAGTCGCTCAAGGCACTCTACGAGGATGGCACGGTCAAGGACCTCTGTGATAAATATGCAGATTACGGTCTGTCTTTCGATAATTGGGTGCTCAAGTAATGTCTATTCAGGTCATGATGCAAATGCTTGGCCAGGGATTCTTGGTCAGCTTGCAGCTGTTTGTGCTAACGCTGCTCGGGTCGATTCCGCTGGGAATCCCCGTGGCGTTTATGCGCATGAGCAAAATTGCGCCGCTCCGCTGGATTGCGCGCATCTACATTTCGGTCATGCGCGGTACGCCGCTCATGCTGCAGATGTTTGCCATCTACTTTGCCCCGTACTACGTGTTTGGCATTTCGCTCACGCCCGATTCCAAGTGGACGGCGTGCGTCGTGGCGTTCATCATCAACTACGCCGGTTACTTTGCCGAGATCTATCGCTCGGGCTTGCAGTCCATTCCGCGCGGTCAATACGAGGCCGCCGAGGTGCTGGGCTACTCGCGCCTGCAGACGTTTTTGTACATTGTGATGCCGCAGGTCGCCAAGCGCATCTTGCCGGCGATGGGCAACGAGATCATTACGCTGGTCAAGGACACGTCGCTGGCATTTGCCATTGGCGTGGGCGAGATGTTCTCGACGGCCAAGGCACTGGTTGCCTCGCAAGTGAGCATGGTGCCGTTTGCGATTGCGGCGCTGATCTACTGGGTCTTTAACTTTGTGGTCGAGATGCTGCTGGGCGCCGCCGAGAAAAAATTGGATTACTACCATGATTAATTCGGTAATGAATATATCGAACGCGCGCAAGGCGTTTGGCGGCAATGAGGTGCTCAAGGATATCTCGCTTGAGGTGAAGCGTGGCGAGGTCGTGGCGATTATCGGGCCTTCGGGTGGCGGCAAGTCCACGCTGCTGCGTTGCGCCACACTGCTCGAGACGCTCGACGGCGGCTCGCTCTCGTTTGGCGACCTTGCCGTTGCGACGGATGCGGGCTCGGGCACGGTATATGCGAAAGGCGATGTGCCCAAGCAGGCGCGCTCGCGGTTTGGCTTGGTGTTTCAGAACTACAATCTGTTTCCGCACTATACCGTGATGAAAAACATCATCGACGCGCCGATCCGCGTGCTTAAGCGCCCGCGCGAGCAGGCGGAAGCTCGTGCGCATGAATTAATTGCTCAGATGGGGCTTACGGGCAACGAGAACAAGGTTCCGTGTGAGCTTTCGGGCGGTCAGCAGCAGCGCGTGAGTATTGCCCGTGCTCTAGCGCTCGACCCGGAGATCCTGTTCTTTGACGAGCCGACCTCGGCACTCGATCCCGAGCTGACGGCCGAGGTGCTGCGTGTCATTAAAGACCTTGCCGCGCAGAATATGACGATGGTGATCGTGACCCACGCAATGCAGTTTGCGCGCGATGTTGCCGACCGCGTGGTCTTTATGGATGGCGGCCGCATTGTCGAGGAGGGGTCTGCCGATCAGGTCATCGATCATCCGCGCGAGCAACGTACCCGTGAGTTCTTGAGCCGTATCGAGGGATAGGCTCAGGTATTTACTCAACTATTAATTGAGGCGAAGCCGCCGCAGGTCTTACGGTCTGTGGCGGCTTTTGTTTGCATCGACGGGGTTCAATAATCGCCTCACAAGCTTGTCTCTTCCTCTCGCCGCCTGTATTCATACGTGCGCCGAAAGGTATGCATGGACAGCCGCCCGTGAGGGTAGGGTGGTGGCATAGGACATTTGGAGGGTGAGTCGGCTCGGCTGCCGACCATGCTGCTCCCGGGATGGCACCGACCGCGAACTCTCCCCGTTGGCGCCGCGCATTGCGCGCGGCCCTGCAAGGAGGTCATCATGGGTGCTCCCAAGACCGGTAACGTAAGGAACGTGGTGCTCGTAGGCCAAGGCGGGGTGGGCAAGACTTCACTCGCCGAAGCCATGCTCCACCTTTCCGGCAAGACCGCCCGCCTGGGCGGCCACGACGGCACCAAGCCCACGCTCGACTATGACCCCGAAGAGGTCAAGCGTGCGTTTTCCATCTCGACGACCATTGCGCCGATCGACTGGAAGGGCGCGCGCATCAATGTGCTCGATGCCCCGTGCTACCCCGATTTTATCGGCGACGCCTTTGCCGCGATGAGCGTCTGCGAGACGGCTCTGTTTGTGGTCGACGCCGAGTCCGGCCCGCAGCCTACGACGGTTAAGCTCTGGTATGCCGCCGAGGACCTGCGCCTGGCGCGTGCGGTGTTCGTAAACCGCCTGTCGCGCTCCGAGGCCAGCTTTGCGACCACGATGGACCTGCTGCAGGAGCGCTTTGGCACGCGCTTGGGCGCCGTGACCCTTCCCTGGGGCGAGGGCGAGGACTTTGACGGCATCATCGACCTGGTGCGCATGAAGGCGCGCCATTGCAACGGCACCGAAGCCGTTGAGTCGGAGATTCCCGAGGAGTATCGTGCCCAGGCCGAGGAAGCCCATGACCATCTGTGCGAGCTGGTGGCCGAGGCTGACGACGAACTGATGATGAAGTACTTGGAAGGCGAGGAGACGCTGACGCAGGAGGAACTTGAAGGCCTGCTGTCGAAGGCGATCGCCGAGCGCATCTTTGTGCCGGTCTTTGCGGGCGATTGCATTAAGGAGCAGGGCGTCAACTCGCTGATGGACGACATTGCCACGTACTTCCCGGCGCCGACCGACTACGGCGAGATGCCGCTTATCGACGGCGATTCGCTTAAGATCTCGAGTGACGATGACCGTCCGGTGGCGTTTGTGTTTAAGACGCTGGCCGATCCGCAGCAGGGTCGCATCAGCTTTATCAAGGTGCTGACGGGTACGCTTGAGCCGGGTCTTGAGCTGATCAACGCGCGCACGCGCAAGGGCGACCGTCTGGCTCACCTGTATGTGATGTGCGGTCGCGACATGTCCGAGGTCGGTCACGCCTATGCCGGCGACATCATCGTGGCGCCCAAGCTGGCGGCCGAGACGGGCGATACGCTCTCCATTACCGGTAAGGTCGAGGCTGCGGCGTTTAAGTTCCCCAACTCTCAGTACCGCATCGCCATCGAGGCCGAGAATCGCGGCGACGAAGAGAAGCTCTACACGTTTATCGAGAAGGCCTGCAAGGCAGACCCGACCATGAGCATCGACCGCGACGAGGAGACTGGCCAGACCATTATCTCTGCCGTTGGTGAGGCACAGGTTTCGGTGCTGCTCAACCGTCTGGAGGACCGCACCAAGGTCGCCGCCAAGAGCGTGCCGATCCGCATTCCGTATCGCGAGACCATCCGCCGCACGGCGAGCGCCCAGGGTCGCCACAAGAAGCAGACCGGCGGCGCCGGTCAGTACGGCGACTGCTGGCTGCGCGTGGAGCCGCTCATTGGGCCCGACGGCACGAGCGACGGCTATGAGTTTGTTGACGAGGTCGTGGGCGGTCGCATTCCGCGCTCGCTGATTCCCGCCGTGGACAAGGGCGTCCAGGAGACCATGAAGGACGGTATTATTGCCGGCTACCCGCTCACGGGCATTCGCGTGGCTGTGTACGACGGTTCGTATCACAGCGTCGACTCCAACGAGATGGCGTTCCGCGCAGCGGCTCGCATCGGCCTGCGCAAGGCATGCGCCGATGCCGATCCAGTGGTGCTGGAGCCTATCGAGGAAATCACGGTGACGATCCCCGAGAGCTACGCCGGCGCCGTGATGGGCGACATCTCGGCCTCGCGCGGTCGCGTGACGGGCATGGAGACCGATGAGCGCGGAGACACCGTGGTCATTGCCCAGGCGCCGCTGGCCGAGCTGACGGATTACTCGACGCGCCTGCGCTCCATCACGCGCGGCACGGGCGACTTCACCATGAAGCCTGCAGGCTATGAGCAGGTGCCTTATGACGTTCAGGCCAAGCTGGTCGAGCGCTATGAGGAGGGCCGAGCTAAGTAACGTGTGGCTTTGTCTGTGCCACGCATGTCGATGCAAGGGCCGCTCTGGGTGATCCGGAGCGGCCCTTTTTGATCCCTAGGGGATTGCAAATCGGTTCTTGTCGTGGGTAGGGCTAGTCCCCTGAGGCCTGATTGCGGCCGGTGGCGTAGTCGATCTGCACATGCGGTTGCAGGTTATAACAGTACACGTGGAAACACAGCGTCTTGCCGTGATCCTCGACCGATTGGGCCTCAAGGCGCACGCCGCGGCAGAGAAGTTCCTCTTCGTTGTACATGGGAGTGACGCGGTAGAGCACATGGTTGCCCGTGTCGTGGATGTAGCCGAGGACCTGCTCTTCAAACGGCAGCATGCCCGTCTCGTTGAGATAGCGCGTGCCGGTGAGGAGATTCTTGCGATTGGCGTTTTCGCCGCAGAGCGACCAGGCGATGAGGTGGCAACGGTTGTAGAGGCTCTGGCCCGGAATAAAGTCGTAGCGCTGCTGGTGCCATCCGGCGGGGTGGATACGCGAGATATCCCCGCGCTTGCCTTGACCGAGCGACTCGGGACCCGCACAGGCGAGCGCTTTGCGGGTGCGGCCCAAGCTGTCGAGCTTGGAGAACTTCTTAAAGCAGCCCTCTTCGGTAGCTCGTTCGTATTCGTCGAGCGTGAATGATGGCGTACCGAGCGGGTGCGTGCTGTCGGTGCGAAGGGCAACGTAGGGGTTGCCGGCGTAGTCGGGAATGCTGCTGAGATATACACCGCGGGCGCGGTTGAGGTCGGGGTTTTCGACCTCGTCGATGGGGGT
This sequence comes from uncultured bacterium, assembly GCA_905214465.1. Lineage (GTDB taxonomy): Bacteria > Actinomycetota > Coriobacteriia > Coriobacteriales > Coriobacteriaceae > Collinsella. Next base: position 65,843 of record CAJMMD010000006.1, on the reverse strand, counting down.
GGCGACGCTGTCCGCGGAAGCGTCGTCGCCGGTGTCGGTTGCGACGGAATCGGAGCCATTGCCGGAGTCCTCGGAGCTCGCTGTTCCCGATTCGAGCCGGGCGACCAAGTCCGCTTCGTCGTCGGTACGGCTGGGACTCTCGTTTTGCTTCTCGGCCAGAGCCGCCGCCTGCTCATCACTTTGCGGCGACAGCAACTTGGGCGCCCCATCGAGCGATCCCGTAAACAGCGCAAACCCCAGCACCACGGCGGTGCCGATGGAAAGTGCTTGCTTGTAGGCGGACTTGCGCAACATGGGGGCTCCTGGATGGACGGTTGGGAATCTACTAGTCTAGCAGGAGCCGGCAGAGGCCGTTCTGTCGAACAAATACTTAAGATTTGGGACAAACGCCACTGGTTCATTTGCTTCATATTTGACGTATGGCTAGATCGAGGTGGAGTCGAGCCAGTTGAGCTTGCACTCGAGAATGCGCTGCTCGCCGGGTTGGCTGCTGCCGTCAAGCAAGGCGAGCAGCATCTCGGCCGCCTCCCTGCCTTCCTGGTCGACGGGCTCGATGATCGTGGAGACGGTCGGCGTGGTGAGGTTGGTCCAGTCTTCGCAGTTGAGTCCCAAAAGACCTATTTGCTGCGGAAGTAGATGGGCCATGGGTTGGAGGGCCTTGTAGACACGGGGAAGCGCCCATTGGTTTTGTACGAAGATGAGCGTGCGCTTGGCGGGGTTGAACTTGTATTTAAAGTATTCGGTGAGCTCGTTGATTGACGGCTTGTTGTGATCGATGGGGATGGCTTTGTAGAGCTGCCCATTCGCGGCCAATGCCTCGGCATATCCCTGAAAACGTTCCATGCGAGTGCGCATTTCGGTCATGTTGGCGGCGATGGAAAAGAAGTCTTCGTAGCCGGCGTCGAGAAGCGCCTGCGTGGCATTGTACACGCCGTCGTAGAGGTTGGTTTTGATCCAGCTGGTGCCTGGGCTGTAGATGGCCGCGTCAAAAAAGACGACGGGCTTGTCGGCGCGCTTGATGCGGTCGTGGACTGCCTTGAAATTTGCCGTGGGCTGGATGATAAAACCATCGACGCCCAGTGAGAGCATTTTGTCGACATACATGAGCTCGGTCTCGGGGTTAAAGTTGCTCGTGCAAACGACCGTCTGGTAGCCCGCGGGGAGCATGACCTGCTCCATGCCGTTGAGGACGAGGCCCGCCCATTTGTTGGTGTTATCCAAGATGATGATGGCGATGACGTGGGTTTGCTTGCCGGTGAGCGTTTGCGCTTGGGCGTTGGGAACGTATCCGAGTTCCTTGATGACGCGCGCAATCTTTGCCTGCGTCTTCTCGCTAAGCTTTTCTCGTTTGTCGTTGAGGTAATACGAGACGCTTGCCGTCGAGGTTCCCGCCTCTCGAGCGACGTCTGCGATCGTAACGCGCTGTTTTGCCACAGCGACTCCTTCCGACAGATGAGCATTTTCCAACATGATGACTTTGAGTCTTGGTGAGGGATGCGCTTTGGTGAGCGACTTTTCCTTTCATATGAGTATGCAACAAATGCGGTATATGGGTGGGGTCGAAATTTGTGACCGGCATGCGCATCTGCCGTCTACCGAGAAAATCAAATACTTCTTGACTTTTGAAATCGAGGGTAAAATCGCAGGATTCATTTTTAGTTAAACGCATAACTAAATAGCGTAACCAACGCTCTGACCTGCGCGTTTACCGAAATAAACTGGCATTAAGAAAAACGAGCACCTATATTGGTCTTGTCGAAAAGACAGCAAGTCCAAACGGCAGGGGATGCTCCGGAGGCCTCCGCAAACGGTGTCTTGCGCACGCAACTCTATGAAAAGAGGGAAGTAATGAAGATCGTAGGCGTTGCCGCCTGTACCGTGGGTATCGCCCACACGTATATGGCCCAGAAGGCGATTCAGGATGAATGCTCCGCTCGTGGCATCGAGTGCAAAGTCGAGGCTCAGGGTGGTCTGGGTATCGAGAATGAGCTCACGCAGGAAGACGTTGATTCCGCCGACCTGGTGCTCGAGTCCGTCGACGTGGGTGTCGAGAACGAGGACCGTTTTGAGCAAAAGATGGCCGAGGGCAAGTTCCTCAAGGTCGGCACCTCGGATGTAATCGCCGATCCGGTAAAGATTATCGACCAGGCTGTCGAGATCATCAAGGCGACGGGTGGCGCCGTTGACGCGCCCAAGGCCGAGGCCAAGGCAGAGAAGAAGGCCGTCTCCGCTGCCCCGCAGGCCCCGACACCGGCGTCCAAGCAGTCCATCTTTGCCGATCCTGGCAAGACGCTGCTCAATGCATTCAATACCGGCGTTTCCTATTTTATCCCCATCGTCGTTATCGGTGGCGTGTTCCTCGCCTTCTCGTTGGCATCCGGTACTGCCGGTGCTAGCGGCATGGAGGTCACCAACCCGTTGATGGTGAGCCTTAACACCATCGGCATGGCCGGCATCTCTATGATGATTCCGGTGCTTGCGGCATACATCGCTTACTCGATGGCCGGCAAGCCCGCACTTGCCCCTGGCTTCGTCCTGGGCTACTTGGTCAACAACGCCGTCGTCACCCCGAGCGGCAACAGTGTTTCGACTGGCTTCTTGGGTGCCATGATCATGGCTGTCATCTGCGGTTACTTTGTCCGCTGGATGAAGACCTGGAAGGTCAACAACACCATCCAGACCATCATGCCGATCCTGATCATCCCGATTCTGACCTCGCTCGTCCTTGGCATGGCATACATTTACATCCTGGCCACGCCGCTTGGCTTTGTGATGGATTGGCTCACCAGCGTGCTCGGTAGCCTGCAGGGCGGCTCCGCCGTCGTCCTGGGCCTGGTCATTGGTGTTATGACCGCCTTCGATATGGGTGGCCCCATCAACAAGACCGCTTCGACCTTTACCATGGCCATCATGGCCTCCGGCATCTACGGCCCCAACGGTATGTTCCGCGTCGCCGTCGCCATTCCCCCGATTGCTTGCGGCCTTGCTGCGCTCATCGCCAAGAACAAGTTCGATGACGCCGACCGTCAGATGGGCATCTCCGCACTGTTCATGGGCTGCATCGGTATTACCGAGGGCGCTATCCCCTTCGCGGTCAAGGACCTCGGTCACACCCTTCCCGGCATCTGCATCGGCTCTGCCGTGGGTGCGGCGCTCGCCGCCTTCCAGGGTATCGACTGCTACGTCCCGCACGGTGGCTTTATCGTCGCCCTTGCCACCAACAACGTCGCGCTGTTCTGCCTGGACATCGTGATTGGCTCCGTGGTCGCCGCTGCAATCCTGATTGCCATGAAGCCCACGCTCGATAAGCAGGCCAAGTAAACCTTTAAGGACTCCGGTTGTGCGGAGGGATGGATTTGACTCCGCACAACCGCCCCTACACAACAAAATCCATCCGTACTGATAGGGCCCGCATCTGGGTCCCAGGGAACTTTTGTCAAAAATCCTCTGGAGAAGGAGAACAAAATGTCCAACCTTACCATCCGCCAGGCCGTTCAGGGCATGCTCAAGCTGCAGGATAGCGGCGATCACGCAACCATGGTCGGCATTGGCCCCATGAGCCCCAACCTGATTCAGGCCGTGTTCGAGCTTGCCAAGGACGAGGATTTCCCGCCCATGTTTATCGCTAGCCGCAACCAGGTCGATATGGACGAGATGGGCGCCGGCTACGTCAACGGTTGGGACCAGACGCGCTTTGCCGCCGACATCAAGAAGGTTGCCGACGAGGTGGGTTACACCGGTCCGTACTACCTGTGCCGCGATCACGGCGGTCCGTGGCAGCGCGACGAGGAGCGTAACGCCCACCTGCCCGAGGACGAGGCCATGGAGCTCGCCCGCAAGTCCTTTGTCGCCGACATGGAGGCGGGCTTTGACCTGCTGATGGTCGATCCCACCAAGGACCCCTATCAGATCGGCAAGGTTATTCCGCTCGACGTGGTGCTTCGCCGTACGATCGATCTTATCGACTACCTTGAGCAATACCGTCGCGAGCATAACCTGCCCGAGGTTGCCTATGAGGTCGGTACCGAGGAGACCAATGGCGGCTTGACCTCTACCGATAAGTACGAGGAGTTCATTTCTCAGCTGCAGCCCGAGCTCGAGAAGCGCGGCTGCCCCATGCCCACCTTTATCGTCGGCCAGACCGGCACCCTTACCCGCTGGACGGAGCAGGTCGGTCACTACAACTTCAAGAACGCTCGCGAGCTTGCCGATATGGCCAAGCGCTACGGCGTGGGTCTGAAGGAGCACAACGCCGACTACCTGGATGACGCGACGCTGCTCGAGCATATCCCGGCACACGTGACCGCCTCCAACGTTGCTCCGCAGTATGGCACCGAGGAGACCCGCGCTTACCTCAAACTCTGCGCTACCGAGCAGATTCTGGTCGACAACGGCCTGTGCGACGATCCCTCCGACCTGTATCACACGCTGCTGGTCAAGGCTATCAAGACCGAGCGTTGGCGCAAGTGGATGACTGGCGACGACGTCAACCTGCAGGTTGACGACATCCTGGCTGACGACGAACTCAGCCTGAAGATTCTGGATGTCTCCGGCCACTACGCCTTTAACGATCCCGAGGTCAAGGAGCAGGTCGAGAAACTCTATCGCAACCTCGCTGCCCAGGACATCGACGGCAAGCGCTTTGTGATCGAGCACATCAAGCGCCCGATCAAGCAGTACGTCGTCGGTCTTAACCTCAAGGGCGTCACGAGCCGCATCGAGAAGGCTCTCTAAGTAGCTTTTCCTACACGACGCCGGGTCCGGGGCATGTCCCAGCTGCGGGCCCGGCACATAGGACAAAGGGACATCCCCTTTGTCCTATTTTTTGAGTTTTGGATTCCTTAGAAGGAGTTTGCACCATGAAGTTCTTTATCGATACCGCCAACCTTGACGAGATCGCCGAGGCCAAGAGCTGGGGCTGCCTGGCCGGTGTTACCACCAACCCGTCCCTGTACGCCAAGACCGGCGGCAAGCTTGCAGACTTTGAACCCCACATGCTCAAGATCGCCGAGCTTTGCGAGGGCCTGCCCGTGTCCGCCGAGTCCACCGCGACCACTGCCGAGGGCATGATCGAGGAGGGCAAGCGCCTTGCCGCTCTGGCTCCCAACATCGTGGTTAAGCTTCCCGTGTGCGAGGCCGGCCTCGCCGCCTGCCGCGCGCTGGCCGATGCAGGCGTGCGCGTCAACATGACGCTTGTCTTCTCGCCGACGCAGGCCCTCATGGCCGCCAATGCCGGTGCCCGCTACATCAGCCCGTTTGTGGGACGCTTCGACGACATCGCCGAGGACGGTATCTCGCAGCTCGACAACGTTGTGACCTGCATCAAGAACTATGACTGGACTGGCAAGAACGTCGACGACACCGTCGAGATCATCACCGCATCTGTCCGCACGCCCAATCACGTGACCCAGGCGGCGCTGCTCGGTGCCGATATCGCGACTGTCCCCATGGCCGCTCTTAAGAAATGCCTGCATCACCCGCTGACCGACCAGGGCCTTGCCTCGTTCGAGGCTGACTGGAAAAAGGTCGTCGAGGCACAGTAACGATGGTTCTGCCGGCCCAGCATTTGTTATGCCGGGTCGGCGTGCTCAAGAGAGGAAACTCCATGACCGATCAGGAACTGGCCAAGATTGCCAATGAGGTTCGCCGCGGTATTGTCACGGGCGTCCACGCCGCCAAGTCGGGGCATCCGGGCGGATCGCTTGGCGCCGCCGACATTATGACCTACCTCTACTTTGAGGAAATGGATGTCGACCCGGCGAATCCGAGCCGCGCCGAGCGCGATCGCTTTGTGCTCTCCAAGGGACATTGCGCTCCGGCACTCTATGCCGTGCTCGCCGAACGCGGGTTCTTTCCCAAGGAGGAGCTCGAGACGCTCCGTCATATCGGCAGCCGCCTGCAGGGCCATCCCAATATGAATGACACGCCGGGCGTCGACATGTCTACCGGATCGCTCGGTCAGGGTATCTCCGCTGCGGTTGGAATGGCGCTCGCCGCAAAGCACTGGGGTGACAGCTACCGCGTCTACACGCTGTTGGGCGACGGCGAGTGCGAGGAGGGTCAGGTGTGGGAGGCGGCCATGTTCGCCGGCAACCACGACTTGGATAACCTCGTCGCTATCGTCGATCACAATGGACTGCAAATTGACGGCAGTATCGACGAAGTTAACTCGGCTATGCCACTTGCCGACAAGTTCCGCGCCTTTAAGTGGCACGTGATCGAGCTCGCCGACGGTAACGACATGGCGCAGATTGCCGCGGCCTTTGCCGAGGCTCGCAAAGTGAGTGCCTCGCCTGTGGCCATTATCGCCGAGACGGTGAAGGGCAAGGGCGTTTCCTTTATGGAAAACCAGGTGGGCTGGCACGGCAAGGCACCCAACGATGAACAGTTTGAGCAGGCCATGGCCGAGCTCGCAGCAGCATGGGAGGAGCTCTAATGGCAGACGTCAAGAAAGTCGCCACGCGCGTTAGCTATGGCGAGGCACTTGTCGAGCTGGGCAATGAGCACGATGACTTTGTGGTTCTCGATGCCGACCTGGCCGCCGCCACGCAGACCGGTAAGTTTAAGGCTGCGCACCCTGAGCGCTTCTACGATGCCGGCATTGCCGAGAGCAACTTGATGGGGCTTGCCGCCGGCATCGCGACCACGGGCCACGTCGCCTTTGCGAGCACCTTTGCCATGTTCGCCGCCGGCCGCGCGTACGAGCAGGTGCGCAACTCCATCGGTTATCCGCACCTCAACGTCAAAATCGGCGCTACGCATGCGGGCATCTCGGTCGGTGAAGACGGCGCCACGCATCAGTGCTGCGAGGACATCGCGCTCATGCGCACGATTCCGGGTATGACGGTGGTCGTTCCCGCCGATGACATCGAGGCTCACGCTTGCGTGCGCGCCGCCTATGAGTTTGAGGGGCCAGTCTATATGCGCTTCGGCCGTCTGGCAACACCGGTCATCAACGATCACGAGGACTATGAGTTCAAGATTGGTCGCGGCGTGGTCGTGCGCGAGGGGTCCGATGTGACCATCATCGCTTGTGGCCTTATGGTCGCCGAGGCGCTTGAGGCTGCCGAGACGCTCGCTGCCGATGGCATCGAAGCTGAGGTCATCAATATGCATACGATCAAGCCGCTCGACGAACGCCTGGTTGTAGCCAGCGCCAAGAAGACTGGTCGCGTGGTCACCGCCGAGGAGCATTCGATTATCGGTGGTCTTGGCGAGGCTGTGGCCTCGGTGCTCGCGGAGCAGCATCCGGTGCCGATGCGACGCGTCGGCGTGCGCGATGTGTATGGTGAGTCCGGCCCTGCGGTCGATTTGCTGCACAAGTACGGTTTGGACGCCGACGGCATCGAAGCTGCGGTCAGGTCTGTGTTGTAAGGAAGGTTTCCATGGGATTTGTATCTGCCAACCAAGTGACGATAGGGTATACCGCCGCCTCGCGCGAGGACGCCCTGCATTATTTGTCCGAGCAGGCCATCGAGCTCGGCTTTGCCGATGACGCATCTGCCGTAGAGGCCGCCTTCATTGCGCGTGAAAACGAGGCCGAGACTGGCCTTGTTGCCGGTTTTGCCGTTCCGCATGCCAAAAGCGACGCGATCCATACGCCGGGCGTTGCCGTGCTTAAGCTGGCTGAGCCCGTTGAATGGCCGAGCTTCGATGGGGTGCCCGTCGATGTTGCGCTTGCGCTGTACGTGCCCGCCGGCGAGGCTGGAACCACGCACCTGCGTCTGCTCTCCAAGGCTGCCGTGATGCTGATGGATGCCGGCTTCCGTGACAAGGTGCGCGCGAGCACCGATCCCGTTGAGATTGCGGAGCTCATCAATAGCGGACTCGAAGACTAGAACGGTCATCCCGTTCAATCAATCGATCCTTCTCCAAGGAAAAGGGCCGCGACGCCATATAGGTGTCGCGGCCCTGTTTGCGTTTCCCAAGATAAAACCTGCCAAAATAAACCTGTTCCTTTTCAGCAGGTTGGCGCGATATGATATATACGTTATATACAAGTTGCAAAGTGGGGGTAGGGTTGTGGTAACGCAAGCCGGCGAAGGGGGCCGATATGATCAAGGCTGTCATTTTTGACATGGACGGAACGCTGGTCGATACCGAGCGTTTGGACATGAGGGCATGGAAGGTGGGCGCTGCCGAGCGCAACCTTAAGACGGTCGGCCTCTTTGATAGGTTTGAGACGGTGACCTGCGGCGAGGACGTCGTACACGGCAAGCCCGATCCCGAGATGTATCTGCTCGCCTGCGAGCGCGCGGGCTTTGCTCCCGAGGAGTGCGCCGTGGTCGAGGATTCCCGCAACGGCTGCGTCTCGGGTATCACGGCCGGCTGCCATGTCTTTGCTGTGCCCGATATTGTGCCGCTGCCGCAGGACGTGGCGGATGGCTGCGAGGCCGTTCTCGATACGCTGTTCGATCTGAAAGCGGCGGTCAAGGCCGTGCGCTAAAGGTATGCGCCGAGGTTGATGACGGTGGCTTCGGCGTGGCTGCTTGCCTGGGGCCTGCGCAGCGCCGAGCGGTTACGCCGTTTGTAAAACGGCGTAACCTAAAGGTTCATGTTGCCGTGGATGTAGGGGGTGACCTCGGGGGAGATATGGCCGCAGCCTAGGTTACGCAGGGCAGATTCGATGGCGGCGGGAAGCGGGGCCTTGCCCTCGTCGTTGACCGCGGTCCTGCCGAGGGCGGCGATCTTGGCGACGTCTGCCGGCGCGGCCTCGATATGCATGCAGCCGCCGACGAGGCGTGCGCGGACCTGGTCCAGGCCAAGGTCGTGCAGGTAGTCCTCGCAGGCGCGGATCACATCGACCTTCTCGCGCGTGAGCTCCTCGCCCGTGGGGACTCGCGTGGCCAGGCAGGCTCCTGCCGGCAGGTTCCAGACGGGGTATCCCCAGGCGCGTAGCAGCTCGCGCTCCTCGTCCTTGGTAAAGCCGACCTCCATAAGCGGCGAGCGCACGCCGAGCTCCTGGGCGGCGCGCATGCCGGGGCGGTAGTCGCCGCGGTCGCTTGCGTTGCTGCCGTCGATGACGGTGGGAAAACCCAGCGACCTGGCGTGGTTGACGATGGCGGTAAAGCCGGCGCGCTTGCAGTGGTAGCAGCGGTCGGCGTCGTTGCAGGCTACCTGGGGGAGCTGCAGCTGATCGACCGAGAGGTTGAGCACAGGGAGCTTGAAATGCGGCCCCTCATCGGCCTGCCCGTCAACCGCCCGCTCAAACGAAGCCTGCTCGGGCGTGCCGATGAGCGGCGTGGTGAGGTGAACGAGAAGCGTGCTGGCGGGCATGATGCGGGCGCAGACCGCGGCCAAAAAGCTGCTGTCGACGCCACCGGAAAAGCCGATGGCGACGCGTCCGTATGCCAAAAGCAGCTGCTCGAGCGCTGTGAGTTTGTCCTGAAGCCCCTCTGCAGGTGCGGTGGTGTCTGAAAGCATGAATCGATCCTTGCCGTTAAGTACTCGGTCGAAAACTATAATCCTACCGAGCCGCTTGTCATAAGACTTCTATCTATGTAACGAAAGTGCAATATGCTATATACGTTATATACAAGTTTACAGGTGCGGTAAAGTTGCGGGAGTACAGCAGCGCGAAGAGATGGGGGACCGATATGATCGAGGCCGTTATTTTTGACATGGACGGAACGCTGGTCGACACCGAGCGTTTGGGTATCAAGGCGTGGAAGGCGGGCGCGGCCGAGCTGGGATTCGCGATTGATGATGCGCTGATCCATCAGTTTATCGGTCGTACGCTGCCCGATGTCATGGGCATCCTTGAGGAGCATTACGACAGCAGCGAAACCGCTGAGGCGATCTATCGTCGTCACAGGGAGATTCGCGACGAGATGGTCAAGACCGACCTGGAGCTTAAGGCCGGCGGCGCCGAGTGCCTGGACGAACTGCTGGCTGCGGGCTATCACGTGGGCCTCGCGACGTCGTCGCGCCATGTTACCGCCGAGCGCAACCTTAAGACGGTCGGCCTCTTTGATAGGTTTGAGACGGTGACCTGCGGCGAGGACGTCGTACACGGCAAGCCCGATCCCGAGATGTATCTGCTCGCCTGCGAGCGCGCGGGCTTTGCTCCCGAGGAGTGCGCCGTGGTCGAGGATTCCCGCAACGGCTGCGTCTCGGGCATCACGGCCGGCTGCCACGTCTTTGCCGTTCCCGACATCGTGCCGCTGCCGCAGGACGTGGTGGATGGCTGCGAGGCTGTGCTCGATACGCTGTTCGATCTGCCGGCCGCGGTCAAGGCCGTGCGCTAGCGTTCGCACGTGAGTCGCCATATCCCGCACCCGATCCTGCGGAACGGTGACGGTAACTTTTAGTTTGTGGTTGTCGAGGGCGAGGACGTTGACGGCCCGACTCACCACATGGCTGCCTGCCTGGTCAGCCAGACTGACACGATCCTTAAGGTCGCCAAGATTTTGAAAGTGCCTGTCGAGGTCGTTTGCCGCCAGTTTAGTTGCGCGGTTTTGCCAAACCACGCAACGACTCGACGCTGTAGCGTTCAAATGAGAAACCACCGCAAGGGGGACGGTCCCCTTTGCGGTGGTTATGGCTGTTCAGGGGCCGAGCTGTGACTCCAGTCTCGGTCTACTCCAGGAGCCAGTCGATCACGTTGCGCTTGCGGACTCCTTCGTAGTTCGCGTCCGCAAACAGCGTGTCGAGCGTAAGAAGCGTCTTGGGGTAGTTGTCTCGGACCTTCTTAAAGGGGGCCAACTCTCGATTGAGGGTAGTTTCGTCGAGCGTTGTGGCTGAAACCTGAAAATAGGCTGTCTCGTCTGAGTTTAGGGCAACAAAATCAATTTCCCCGCCGTCGATATCGCCCACGTAGACGTCGTATCCACGGCGTAGGAGCTCGAGATAAACAACATTTTCGAGGATATGACCGATATCGCTGCTTTGGGTTTTGACGAGAGCGCCTCTAAGTCCAAGGTCAACGGCGTAGTATTTGCCGTTTGTTGAAAGAAGCTGCCGACCGCGCACGTTATAGCGCGGAGCAAAGTACAACACAAGGCTGTCTGTTAAGCCTTTGAGGTACTTGGCTACGGTTTTCTGGTCGGTTTTGTTGCCGTTGGACGAGAGCGTGTCGGAGATTTTTTTAATCGAGATCCGGTTTCCAATGCTATGGAGTAGGAACTTGGTGATATCGCGCAGGGTCGGGACGTCCGAGACCTTCAGGCGTTCGATAACGTCGCGTATGACGATGGTATCGTAGAGGCTCATAAGATAATCGCGCGCCTGGGGTCCCTGAATACCCGTCTCGGCGATAAAGGGAAAAGAGCCCCGGGTGATGTACTCGTCAAACAACTGCGCGGGAGCCTTTCCGTCATTGGTTTTTGCCGAGCAAAACTCTTTAAAGGATAGGGGCAGCATCTTGAGCTCTACGTAGCGGCCGGAGAGCAAAGTTGCCAGCTCGCTCGAGAGCAGATAAGCGTTGGAACCGGTTATGTAGAGGTCGACATTGTCCTTGATAAAAAGACTGTCGACGGCTTTTTCGAAATGCTCGACGTGCTGTATCTCGTCCAGAAAAACGTAGTTCATCTTATCGGGGACGAGTCTGGCGGAAATGTAGTCGTAGAGTGCTCTATACGACGTAAGCGACTCGAACTCCAGGTCTTCAAAGTTGAGGGATATAACCTGGTCGCCTGTGATTCCATGATCGCGCAGGTAGCTACGGTAGATTTCGAATAGCTTTGATTTGCCGGACCTTCGCACGCCCGAAACGACCTTGATGACGTGCGAGTCTTTCCACGAAATGAGCCAGTCGAGGTACTGTTTGCGATCAATCAGATTCATGAAACCCCTTTCTTGGCGAGAAAAAACTGGAGCAAAATCAATACTTATAGGAAATATCTAAAAATATGGAATTGAGTCTATTTTAACAAAAAGGTTAATGAAAAATGGATTACATTCCATAAATATCTGTAGCCGCAGGTCCGGCTAAACGGAGAAGGCCCGTGGGGCCAGCAAAAACGCCGCAGCGGGACTGTTCCCGTTGCGGCGTTTTTTGTTACAGGTAGGCGCCCAGGTTGATGTCGGTTATTGGGGCCGCGGATGGGCCCGTCGGGTGCTGCTCGGCCTTTTGGGTGCTCACACGTTCGAGCAAGAAGGGGCGCACGAGCTCCTGACGGTTAATGTCCTCGGTGGCCGTGGCCGTGGTGACGGTACGCGCGGCGGAGCCGATGCGGACTCGTTTGGTCTTGGCGGCAGGTTTATCCTCGATTTGCTCCATGAGCAATTGAACGCCCTTGCGGCCAATTTCGTAGCCCGGCGGCGCCACGGTGGTAAGGGGAACCGACCCGCTCCATGCTAGGGGGTTGCCGTCGCAGCCGGCCACGCGGACCTGCTCGGGGACGGAGATGCCTTTGTCGACCAGCGCCGAGATAACGCCCGAGGCTAATACGTCGGTCAGACCGATGACAAAATCGGGGCGCTCGTCAGCAGGGCGCTCGGCAATCTGGGCACCGATACTGTAGCCGTCGGCTGCGGTATTCCATTCGCCGGCGTCGATGACCTCGATTTTGATATCGGGATGCAGGGCAAGTGCCTTGTGGATGCCAAGGACGCGCAGAGTGAGCTGCATGAATGCTGCTCGACCCACAACGACAATATGGCGTGCGCCGCGGGCGATGGCGAGCTCGGCGATAATGCGCCCCTGTGCCTCGTTGTCGGCGGCCACGTAGTAACCGGGCTCGGAACAGTGGATATCCAGGTGGACGATCGGCACGGGCATCTTGGCCATGGCGGGGTGCCAATCGGGGGATGCCATGGGCTGAACCATGACGCCGGACATTTGAGTGCCCATAAAGTAACGCAGGTAATGGTCCTCGAGAATATCGTCGTTATCGGCGTTGGCGATGAGCAGGTCGTAGCCGTGCTTGCGGGCCTCGTTGTGGGCGCCGCTGGCGATTTGGAGCGAAAAGCCGTGATCGAGACGGGGGAGCACCAGGCCAAAAGACTTGGTGGCGCCGCCCGCGAGCTGACGAGCGCTTTGGTTGGGCAGGTAGCCAAGGCGATTGATGGTCTCGTTGATGAGCTTGAGGGTCTCGGGGCGCAACTTCTCGGGATGGTTGAGCGCGTTGGAAACCGTGCCCAGCGAAACCCCGGCCTCGCGCGCGACGTCGCTGATTTTAACCTTTGCCATAGCGGCCCCTTTGATGCGTTTCAAGTACAAGCCAGATTGTAGCATCCCAAACCTACCAAAAAGGGACAGGTTTATTTTGGCAGGTTTATCTGGGGAAACGCCGTTGCCAGCGCGACCACCACGAAGGTGCCTGTCCCCATTGTGGTGGTTTGGACCGGCTGGGCATGTGTGTATCGGGTGGTATCTAAGTTGAGATACCACTTCTGGTATATCAGCTTGCGTTTGCGTGAGTACAATACTCGAACGTTGTACGTCTCAGCGCCCCTTGTGCGTGGACGTCTTGCAGTCACGCGAACGAAGGGATTTATCTTATGTGCGGAATCGTCGGCTACACCGGCTCTGATATTGCGAAGAACATCCTGGTCACGGGCCTCAAGCGCATGGAGTATCGCGGCTATGACTCCTCGGGCGTCGCGCTCGAGGTGGGCGAGGGCGCCGCGGCGCACCTCGACGTCATCCGCCGCGTGGGCAAGGTCGCGGGCCTGGAGAGCGAGCTTTCCAACATTGACAGCGACGCTACCTGCGGTATCGGCCACACCCGTTGGGCCACCCACGGCAAGCCCTCCGTCGTTAACGCTCACCCCCACACCAGCTGCGACGGTCGTATCGCCATCGTCCACAACGGCATCATCGAGAACTTCGCCGAGCTGCGCGAAGAGCTGGAGGGCCGCGGCCACCACTTTAAGAGCGAGACCGACACCGAGGTCTTCGCGCATCTGATCGAAGAGGCTTATGCCGAGACGCACGACCTGATGGCCTCCGTGCGCGAGGCTTGCACCCACGTGGTCGGTGCCTATGGTCTGGCCGCCGTGTGCGCTGACGAGCCCGGCGTGATCGCCGTGGCCCGCAAGGATTCCCCGATCGTGGTCGGCGCGGGCGAGACCGGCGCCTATGTCGCCTCCGATGTCATCGCGCTCATCGACGCCACCCGCGATGTCGTGGTGCTCGAGGACGGTCAGTTTGCCAAGCTCACGCCCGCAGGCGTCGAGTATACCGACGAGGCCGGCAACGTTATCGAGCCCAAGGTCACCCACATTGACTGGGACCTGGACATGGCAGAAAAGGGCGGTTATCCCGACTTTATGCTCAAGGAAATCCACGAGCAGCCGCGCGTCGTGCGCGACACGCTGGTTGGTCGTATGACGCCGGCCGGCGAGCTCGACATCGACGAGCTGGGCCTTTCGCTCGAGGAGCTCAACGACATCGACCGCGTCTACGTGATCGCCTGCGGCACCAGCTATCACGCCGGCCTCATCGCCAAGAATCTCATTGAGGGCTGGGCTCGCATCCCCACCGAGGTGGAGGCGGCCAGCGAGTTCCGTTATCGCAATCCCATCATCACGCCGACGACGCTCGTCGTTGCCGTGTCCCAGTCGGGCGAGACGGCCGATACCCTTGCCGCCATCCGCGACGCGCGCATCAAGGGTGCCAAGGTCTTCGGCATCACCAACGTGGTGGGCAGCCCCGTGGCGCGTGAGAGCGACGGCGTCATCTACACCAAGGCAAACAAGGAGATTGCGGTCGCCTCGACCAAGAGCTTCATCGGCCAGGTCGTGAGCCTTACGCTTTTGGCCCTGCTGCTGGCGCAGGTCAAGTACCGCTTGACCACCAAGCAGGCGCGCATGCTGTTTCGCGAGCTTTCCGATACGGCCGAGCAGATCCAGTGGATTTTGGATACCCAAACCGAGGCCGTTCATGAGGCTGCCCTGCTGTGCAAGGACGCGCAGTCGGCGCTGTTCGTGGGCCGTGGCATGGGTGCCGCTATTTCCTACGAGGGTGCGCTCAAGCTCAAGGAGGTCAGCTACCTGCACGCCGAGGCATATGCCGCCGGTGAGATGAAGCATGGCCCCATTGCCCTGATCGACCCGGGCTTCCCTGTCATCGCTGTGGCCACCAAGAGTGCCACCTACGACAAGACCGTGTCGAACCTTATGGAGTGCAAGGCGCGCGGCGCCAAGGTCATCGTCGTTGCCACCGAGGGCGACGAGGAGATCAACAAGATTGCCGACTGCATCATCCGCGTGCCGGCAGTCCGCGACGTGTTCAGCCCCATCACGGCGAGCGTCCCGCTGCAGCTGCTCGCCCGCGAGGTCGCCATCCTGCGCGGCTGCGACGTCGACCAGCCCCGTAACCTGGCCAAGAGCGTCACGGTAGAGTAGTTGGTTCCGCCGTTCTAGCGGCTAAGGCTCGGCTCCGCATCAAGACGGAGCCGAGCCTTTTTTGCATTTGACCAGATAAAACCTGCCAAAATGAACCTGTCCCTTTTTGGCAGGTTAGCGGAGTTTGCTGGTCTCGAAGTACTCGGGGAACTGGTCCAGAACCTCGGTCTGGTTGCGGAACATCATGTGCAGGTGCTTGCTGACCAAAAAGCTCGCTTCGATGGGGTCGCGACCGGCGATAGCGCGGCGAATCTGCTTGTGCTCGTTCACGATGTCCTGATTGTCGAGAACCTGCGTGGCGGCGCGCAGCCAGCGGAAGCGCTCCAGGTCGGCATTGGTCTCCTCGAGCCACGACCACACGGTGCTGCGACATGCGATGCTAAAAATCATGTGATGCATGAGGTTGTCGCTCAAAAAGAAGCCGATGCGATCCTCTTCGGCCATGGCCTTTTCCTGCAGCGCGATGGCGCGGTCGAGCTGCTCGATGCCGGCCGACGTGGCGCGCGCACAGCACTCCACAATCACCTGCTTTTCCAGATGCTCGCGGATGTAACAGGCACTCTCGGCAAGGGTGAGGTTGATGGGTGAGACGTAGGTACCGCTCTGGGGCACGGTGCGCACCAGGCCTTCCTGCGCCAAGCGAACCAAAGCCTCGCGCACAGGGGTACGCCCCATATCCAGGTCGTCGCAAAGTTGCTTGACGCCCAGCTTTTCGCCCGGCTTGTAGTCCAGGTAGACGATTTTGCGTCGAATGGTGTGGTAGGACTGGTCCTGTAGGCTCGTTTCCTGCTCGCCGACGTGCATCGATTCTTCCATAGCGCCTCGCAACTGTTCTATCAAACTCATATGTCAGTTGTTAATTATGCCGCGAATCAGCTCTCCACGGTGGGTAATTCGGCTGTTGCCTGAGAACTATTGCGGCATCTTAGTCTGTGTTTGCGCAAGGCTGCGCTCAATGTTGCCGTATCATAAGCCGTCGAAAACGTGAAATAGAAAGAAGGAATCCCATATGCAACTGGCAAATATCGTACGCGAGCGCTGGAAAGGCGTTTTGTTCTGCCTGATCATCGCCATTCCCGCGACGTTGCTCGGCAAACAAATTGAGGTGGTCGGCGGTCCGGTATTTGCCATCCTCTTTGGCATGGTCCTGGCGCTCGTCTTTCCCAAGAATCGTCGCGAACGGCTCGCCGCCGGCGTCACCTATACGTCCAAAAAAGTCTTGCAGTACGCGGTTATCCTGCTTGGCTTTGGCATGAACCTCTCCCAGATTCTGTCCAAGGGCGCCCAGTCGCTACCGATTATCGTGGCGACAATCTCGACCTCGCTTGTCATCGCCTTTGTGCTCTGCCGCGTTATGAACGTTCCGGGTAAGATCGCGACGCTTGTGGGTGTGGGTTCGTCGATTTGCGGCGGTTCTGCTATCGCCGCGACCGCACCCGTCATCGACGCCGACGATCGCGAGATTGCCCAGGCCATTTCGGTCATCTTCCTGTTTAACGTTATCGCGGCGCTCGTGTTTCCAACGCTCGGCGGCATGCTCGGGCTGACCAACGAGGGCTTTGGCCTGTTTGCCGGCACCGCCATCAACGACACCTCGTCCGTAACGGCTGCGGCGAGCGCCTGGGACAGCATGCATCCCGGCGCCAATGTGCTCGAGAGCGCCACGGTGGTCAAGCTCACCAGGACGCTGGCCATCATTCCCATCACGCTGGCGCTTGCTTGCTGGCAGATGCATCTGGCGCGCAAGGCCGGCGGCGACGCCAAAAGCACGTTCTCCCTCAAACGCGCGTTTCCCATGTTTGTGCTGTTCTTTGTGCTGGCGAGCGTGATCACTACGGTGTTTCAGCTTCCCGCGTCCTTTACGGCGCCCATCAAGGAGCTGTCGAAGTTCTTTATCGTGATGGCCATGGCGGCTATTGGTTTTAATACCGATATCGTCGAGCTGGTCAAAAAGGGCGGCAAGCCCATCGCGCTGGGCTTTTGCTGCTGGATTGGCATTGCGTGCATGAGTTTGGGAATGCAGCACGTGCTGGGAATCTGGTAGAGAAGTAGCTTATTTGCGTGCTACGTGCTGGTGAGCGCATTCTCACGGTGGAGCGATAGGAGCTCTTGCGGGTATGGCTTGTCCGCAGGTTTATAAGTCCCGAAGAGCTCTTATCGCCCCGCCAGGATGGCGATGCGGGGCAACACCTATACTCGCAGGACGGCGCTTTCTGCCCTATAGTGTTTGGTGGGCAATATCGTTCAATTTTGAAACACTCGGTCGTGCGACCGTCGGCGGCTGCATGTCGCCGCGGACAGGGGCAAATCATGGATAGCGATGCCAAGCTGAACATCTTGACCGAGGCCCTGGCTGCTGCCGGGGCCTCGGCATTGGCAATCGATGCGCGTGGGGACGTCGCGATCTCGACCATGAATGACGCGGCGCTTGAGCGGGATGTGGCGGCTTTTGTTGCCGAACGCCTCGACCGTATAGGAGATGGCGCGCGTCTGGTTATGGGGCGTGCGGGTACGCGCTTGAGCCTGACCGTTCGCCCCACCGACAAAGAGGGCGGGGGCCTTTGGGTCGTCGTGGTCCGCGAGGTGCGCGGTGCCGCGGCGCATGCGGGCATCGAGTGGCTCAACGCCGACGAAGTTGAGGCCCGCTACGAATCGAGCGCGTACGGCATCGTTGAGGGGGCGGCCTCGGTGGCTGCGCCGGTTGCAGAGAGTTACGCGCGCGGTGTACCCCTTATGCTCGAGGGTGAGCTGGGAGCGGGTCAGGTTGAGATCGCCAAGCGCCTCTATCTGGACGGTCCTTTTGCCGATCAGCCCTTTGTTTCCGTCACGCTCGATGAGCTCACCGAGCGCGGTTGGCGCCATGTGCTCAAAAGCGCCGAATCGCCGCTGTTCCAAACGGGGCTGACCCTTTGCATTGAGGGCTGGAATGCGGTTGGCCCTCAGCGCCTTCGCGAGCTGGTCTCCACGATGGCCGACACCGCGTTGGCGACGCGCTGCCATGTGGTGCTGACGGCGAATGACATGCCGGGCGGCAGCGAAAGCGATCAGGCTGCTTTTGTGACCGAGCGCTTCGCCTGTGCGGTGAGCGTGGCGCCGGCAATCGCCGAGCAGGGAGCCGCGTCGACGAAGGTCGCGTGCTATTTGGAATATCTCGCTGATGCATTTGGGACAGCAGCGCCCACGCTGTCTGCCGCGGCGACGAAGACGCTCGATGCTTACCGCTGGCCGCGCAATTATCTGCAGCTCCGCGAGGTCTCGGAACGACTGTATATATTGGTGGGGGCGGGCACGGTGGACCGCGCTGTGGCGGAGGAAGTACTCGCCCAAGAGGACGTGATTAAGACCGCAACCTTTGGCGCCCCGACGCTCGAAAGTGACCTGTATATCCTGCGACCGCTGGCCGATACCGAGCGAGATATCGCGCATCTGGTTGTAGGCCACCTCCACGGCAACCGAACCCGTGCGGCGGAGGTGCTGGGCATAAGCCGCACAACGCTGTGGCGCTTGCTGAAGGACGATGACCGTTGAGCGAGGCGCCCGTGACCGCGCGCGACGCGTGTGCTACAGTCCAAAGCGTTATTGTTTCGATTTGGTTACGGCGTGCGAGGGCATATGGCTGAGACTTCAAAACCGAGCCGCAGAAGGCGGAGCGCCGCGCCGGTCAACCGACGCACGATATCGGTGACGTGGGGCAAACACGCCTCGGGGTTTGATGGCTCGTTCAAGCGCACTAAATACGGTTATCCTTCGGCAAGCGCTCGCTTGGCCATGCAGGCCGAGTCGTCGCTGTGGGGCCGCAAACGCGTGGTGGGCTCAAAGCTCAAGCACGACGGCACGCTTGGTTACATCAGCCGCGGGGCGGCTCGCCGCAGTGGGCTCAATCCTGCTGGTTGGCATCGTTATGTGCCGATCGCGGCCGTCGTTGCGGTGATCGTCATCGCACTCGCTGCGCTTGGCTACGCCGGCGGTGGCGCCAACTTGGACGCAGTGTTTAAATCGCCCGAGCTCGCGCATGCAGGCACAGAAGTTGTCGAGGGCGCTCAGACCCAGATGGGCGTCGCGCCCCAGCGCGGCATCGTTGCGGCGGCCTCCACCATCGCCGATGCGCAAAAGGACGAGGACGAACAAGGCAGCGAAGCCGAAACGACTCACACGAACGAAACGACGACAACTCCATCGGCAAGATAAGTTGCGAGCGGGTCCGCCGTTCGTTAGAACGGCGGAACATACACCACGTTGTCGCGGCGGGGTTTGGCCCCGGGGAGTGCGTCCTCGGCGTAGCCCAGAATGCAGTTGCCCACACCGCGCAGACTTCCGTCGGTGGGTAGACCCCACTTGGCCAGCAGTTCCAGTCCCTCGGGTGAGTCAAAGACCTCGTGCGCGCGGTGGATCCAACACGAATCGACGCCCAGCGCATAGGCTGCGTTGAGCAGGTTGCCCATGGCGAGCGAGCCGTCTTCCAGGTGTGTGGGCACACTGCGGTCGACGAGCACCACCACAACGGTTTTGGCGCCGTAGAAGGGATCTCCCTCGCTGCCCATAACTTGGGCGTTGAGCTGCGAGAGGCGCTCGACGGTTGCGGGGTCGGTAACGGCGACGAACGTGACCGGCTGACGTCCCATGCCGCTGGGCGCGTACTGGCCTGCCTCGATAATGCGTGCGAGCTTTTCTGCCTCGACGGGGCGATCGCTGTAGTTACGGCAGCTGCGGCGATGGATGAGCGCTTCGATGGTCTCCATGTGTCCTCCTGACGTTGGTTTAGATGCCTCGTTCTTACCCGCCGAACCAAAACCGTAATCGCGCCGTCGGCCTCAAACAATGCAAGCTACCAAGTGGAAAAGTTGGTTTGCATAAAACTTCAGCCAGAATGTGACAAACCGGTGGGATGATTAAACGTTTTATCCCGTCTACCCTGCGGTTTTTTACCACTTGCCTAAATGATGCGCGCATAAGCTCTGATAAAGGTTTTACTAAAGGAGTACCAACGTTTATCAGCGCGCCATGGTGGCGCCGGGCCAGGAGGTAACATCATGTTCCAGGCTGGAGATGTCGTCGAGACCGACTTCGAAGGATTTCTGAAGCTGCTGCGTTCCAAGACGCGCGCTTTCGTGTCGATCAACGATCACGAGTACTACATCACGCACACCGATGGCTATTGGCGTGTTCAGGATTGCGAGGCCCTCAACGATAAGGGCCACTTTACCGACTGCTCCGAGCTGGTCAACACGGTCTGCGAGGTCGTCGAACTGCCGTGGATCTGTGGCAAGAGCCTGCACGACAGCTTCTCGGGCGCCACAGTCTACGAGGCCGTCGCTGCGTAACAGCCAACAATCGATATTCTCTCGCAACCGCCGGCGCCGCCCCCGCGCCGGCGGTCTTTTTTGTCGACATGCCTATGTAGAGCTGACCATATATAACGAGCTTATTGACGATAGTCAAAACTCGGACTAATGTAGAGATGTAAATTGGTCAAAACTCGGACAATCGAATGGTGGGATAGATGAATAGTGCGGTTACGCTGGTCGACTTCGACCGGTTGCTCAATGGACTCGACCATATCTATTCGGAGTTCTCGCGCGCCTGCGGTCTTTCGGACTGCGCTTACTGGATGCTCGTCGATACCAGCACGGCGGGCGGCAGTATTGCCGTAAGCCGCCTGACGAGCGAATGGTTCTACAGCAAGCAGACCATCAACTCGGCCATTAAAACCTTGACGGCGCGGGACTTTGCAACGTTGGAGTTTGCCGAGGGCAGCCGTAAGAACAAGGTTGTGCGTTTGACCGAAGCGGGCATGCGGTTTGCCGAGCGTTATGCGCTGCCGGCACTCAAGGCCGAGCAGCGAGCCTTTGGCACGCTTGAGCCGTGCGAGCAACGCGAAATCATGCGCCTAATCGGAAAATTTTCCCATGCGCTCGGCGATGAGTGCGATGCCTTTAAACAGCATATCGCTGCCGAGAGCCAGGCCGAGAATCAAGGTGAGGGGGAGTCGTGCGACTCTTAATGAGGTTTATGAAGCCGTATCGCAGGCTTGTCGCGGTGACGTTGTTGGTGCTGCTAATCGACAACGTTGGCACACTGCTGGTACCCACGATGTTGGCGAACATGGTCAACACCGGCATCACCACGGGCGATGTCGACTACATTTTGCGCAACGGTCTCTACATGCTTATCGCGACCGGCATGGCCAGCGGCGGCGCGGTGTTGGGCTGCTATCTTTCGGCGCGCCTGGCCGCCAACGTGGCCTGCGATATCCGCAATGCCGTCTACGACAAGTCGCTCGAGCTGTCTGCCAGTGACTTTGAGCGCTTTGGCACGGGTTCGATGATCACGCGCTCGCTCAACGACATCAATGTGGTTCAGCAGGCCATCCTGCAGACGATCCAGCTGGTGCTGCCGGTGCCGTTCTTGGCCGTCGCGGGCATCATTTTTGCGTGGCTCATCGATCCCGCCATGGGTACGCTGCTGGGCGTGGTGGTTGCGATCGTGCTGGTGGCGGCAGTCTTTACCGTGGCTAACGCCGCGCCAATTTTTATGCGCCTGCAGAGCTTTATCGACCGCATGAACGTGGTGCTGCGCGAGAACATCGTGGGCGTTCGCGTCATCCGCGCTTTTAATAAAGAGCTTCACGAGGAGCAGCGCCTGGACGAGGTGTTTAGCGATTACGCGGACAACGCCATTAAGGTCAACCACCTGTTTGTGGGCCTTGATAGCTCTACCTTCTTTTTGATGAACATTGCCGAGGTGGCGGTGCTGTGGGTGGGCGGCAACCGCGTTGGCGCCCATGCAATGCAGATTGCGAGCATCTCCGCGGTGCTGGAATATGCGCTCCTGATCCTGTTCTTTGTGATGATGGCGCAGATGGTAGTGCTGACGCTGCCGCGCGCCGCGGCGTGCCTGAACCGTGCGCAGCAGGTGTTGGAGATTGAGCCGAGCATCGTGGACGGCGAGCGTACGCTGGGTGACGGGGCGCCTGCCTCCGGGGGCGATGCGGATGCGGTCGCTGAGTTCGATCACATGTCGTTTCGTTTTGACGATGCCGATGAGGACACCCTGTGCGACCTGAGCTTTGCCTGTCGTCGCGGTCAGACGACCGCGATTGTGGGCTCGACGGGCTCGGGCAAGTCGACGGTGGCAAAGCTTCTGCTGCGTTTTCACGATGCCACCAAGGGTGCCATTCGCCTGGACGGCGTCGACCTGTGCGAGCTTTCGCAAGACGAGATTCGCGGGCGCATTGCCTACGTCCCGCAGAAGGCATGGCTGTTCTCGGGCACCGTGGCAAGCAATTTGCGCTTTGGCAACGAAGACGCGACCGAGGCCGATATGCTCCACGCGCTCCAGGTTGCCCAGAGCACCTTTGTGCTCGATCAGCCGCAGGGGCTCGATACCCCGGTGGCGCAGGGTGGCACGAACTTTTCGGGCGGTCAGCGCCAGCGCCTGGCCATTGCCCGCGCCCTCATGAAGCATGCCGATCTGTATATCTTCGATGACAGTTTTTCGGCCTTGGACTTTAAGACCGATGCGGCGCTGCGCCATGCGCTGCAGGAGGAGACGCGCGACGCTGCGGTGCTCATCATCGCGCAGCGCATCTCGACGATCTTGCATGCCGACCAGATCGTGGTGCTCAAGGACGGCGAGGTCGTGGGCCTGGGCGCGCATGACGAGCTTATGGAAACTTGCGAGGTGTACCGCGCTATCGCGGAGTCGCAGATGAAGGGAGGTGAGTAGCATGACCGAGGAGCTCAAGAAGCGCGGCGACGCAATCGATTCGAACGATTCGGACGCCGCTGAGAAAACGGTCGACCAGGCTGCCGCGGTGCTCGAGCTGGATGACGCCATCAAGGCGGCCGAGCGCGAGGCCCGCTGCCAGGCGCTCTACGAGGAAAACGAGCGCGCCGAGGACGAGCGCGCCCGCGCCGAAGCGGAGCGCATGCGCGACGTGGACGACGAAGACGAGGACGAGACGCCCCGGGATACCTGGGCGACGGTGCGCCGCTTGTGGAGCGAAGCCGCCGGCGACCATTGGCGCTTCTATATTGTGTTCGCGAGCATCGTGTTCTACGTCATCTTCAACACCGCCGCACCGGCGTACAGCGCTCGCGTGATCGATGAGCTGTGGGGTCATATGCAGGTGGCGTTTGCCAACGACACTACCTTCAGCATTACCTGGGAACATTGCGGCAAAACCATTTTCGTCTACTTTATGATTTGGACGGCAGCCGCCTCCTTCTATGCGTTGCAGAGCTTTTTGATGTCGAGCGTGGCCGAGCGACTCAATCTGCGCCTACGCAACCGCATTGCGCAAAAGCTCAGCCGCCTGCCGCTCGCCTACTTTGACGCACATCGCCCCGGTGAGGTGGTCAGCCGCGCGACCAACGACTTGGACAAGATGTCCGAGAGCATGCAGCGCGGATTGCTGCAGCTGCTGGTGTCGATCGGTACGGTAGTGGGCGCCGTGAGCATGATGTTTGTCTATAGCGTTAAGCTCACGTTGGTCTTTTTGGGCTTTACGGTGGTATCGCTGCTGGTGACCAAGGTGGTTTCGCGCCGCACGCATGACGTGACGGGCGAACGCCAAGAATGGGTGTCCAAGATTACGAGCGCGGTCGAGGAGGGCTACTCGGGCCGTCTGGTGATTCGCGCGTTCAACCGCGAGCGCCAGAGTTCTGCCGAGGTACACGAGGCCTCGGGCGAGCTGGCGCGTGTGAGCGCCAAGGCCGACTTTATGATTAACGCTGTGGGCCCCGCGGTTCGCTTTATCGGTCGTCTGGCGCAGATCGTGATCGCGCTTGTGGGCTGCAACATGCTGGTGGCCGGTCAGATGACCGTCGGCGTGTTCCAGGCGTTCTTCCAGTTTATCTACGAGGCGTCCGAGCCCATGACGCAGCTCTCGTTTACCTTCAACTCGCTGCAGAGCGCGCTGGCGAGTGCGGAGCGCGTGTTCGACCTGCTCGATGAGCCCGAGATGGAGGCCGATCCGCAGCCGGGCGAGGCCGCCAAGCTGCCGGGTCGCGTTGAGGGCCGCGTCGCTTTTGAGCATGTGCGCTTTGGCTATTCGCCCGACAAGCCGCTTATGCGCGACGTGTCGTTTGCTGCCGAGCCGGGCCAGAAGATCGCCGTGGTGGGAACCACGGGCGCAGGCAAGACGACGCTCATCAACCTACTCATGCGCTTCTACGAGATTGACGGCGGCCGCATTACGCTCGACGGTGTGGATACGCGCCTCATGGATCGCGGCGAGCTACGGCAGCAGTTTGGCATGGTGCTGCAGGACGCCTGGCTGTTCGACGGCACGATTGCCGAAAACATCGCCTACGGCTGCCCCGAGGCAACGCGCGACGAGATCGTGGCTGCCGCCCGCGCCGCGCAGGTCGACTTCTTTGTGCGCACCATGCCGCAGGGCTACGACACGCGCGTGGCCAATGATGCCGAAAGCATCAGCCAGGGCCAGCGTCAGCTGCTGACCATTGCGCGCGTGCTGCTCAACAACCCGGCGATTCTCATTCTGGATGAGGCGACCTCAAGCGTGGATACGCGCACCGAGCTTGCCATCGGCCGCGCCATGGACGCGCTCATGCGCGGGCGCACCAGCTTTGTGATCGCGCACCGCCTGTCGACGATCGTCGATGCCGATCTGATCTTGGTCATGGATCACGGCAATATCATCGAGCAGGGTACGCACAAGGAGCTGCTGGCTGCCGAGGGCGCTTACGCCGACCTCTACCTGAGCCAATTCGCATAAGGTGACAAAGGGGCAGTCCCGCATGTCGCATCGAAAAGAAGGTGCGCCGGGGGCGGATTCCCTGGCGCGCCTTTTGTGTTGGCGTTCATGCTGTGGCGGCTGCCCACGGCCCTAGCGCTCGTCCACGAGCTTGGCGACGAGGGCTTTGAGCTCGGCCACCTCTCGCTCGAGTTCCTTGACGCGACGGGCGTTTTCGTTGATGCCCTGGCGGTTGAGGGCGCTCTGCTCGGCGGCATCGTCGGGCATGTACTCGCGATGCTGCTTGGCGTCGAAGCTCTCCTCGAACACGCGGCAGCCGTTGCGCTTGATGATGCGCCCGGGCACGCCCACGACGGTGCAGTTGTCGGGCACGTCTTTGACGACGACCGAGTTGCCGCCGATTTTGACGTTGTTGCCAATGCGAATGTTGCCGAGCACCTTGGCGCCTGTGCCCACGGTGACGTTGTTGCCGAGCGTTGGGTGGCGTTTGCCGGTCTCGTTGCCGGTGCCGCCGAGCGTGACGCCCTGATAGAGCACGCAGTTGTCGCCCACAATGGTGGTCTCGCCGATGACGACGCCCATGGCATGGTCGATAAAGAAGTGCTTGCCGATCTGTGCGGCAGGGTGAATCTCGACGCCGGTGATGTGGCGGGTGATTTGCGAGAGCACGCGGGCGAGCGATCGATGACCGTGTTCCCACAGCCAGTGCTCGGGCACATGATTCCACTTGGCGTGCAGGCCGGGGTACGAAAGGAAAATGACCAGACCGTTTTGCGCGGCGGGGTCCTGCGCTTGGACGGTCTTGATGTCCTCGCGAATGGTATTGATAAAGCTCACTGACCGCCCTCCCTTAGCGCCATGGCAATGCGATTCAATAAAGTATAGCGATTCGCTAGGGATTAGGAAGAGCAATCTTTCACGGCTTACGTGACAGGTGTCAGTTATGCATACTTGCTGGTAATGGAGTCATGCTTTTGTGGGGTTGCGCACGAGGGGGCGCCGCAACCGTATACTGGTCAACTTGGACGTATCCGCGCCCACAACTGAGAGGTTTTACTTCATGGGTTTCATTAATTTTATCGCCGAGTTGCTCAAAGACCCGCGCACCGCGATCGCCAGTTGGATTGCCGCCGGCCCGCTTATGGCCTACGGCTGCGTGTTCCTGATCATCTTTATCGAGACGGGCGTAGTGTTCTTCCCGTTCCTTCCCGGCGATTCGCTGCTGTTCGCCTCGGGCTTCTTTGCCCACAACGGCGGCTTTAACATCGTGGCGCTTCTGGCCACCGCATGGGCCGCTGCCATCTTGGGCGATCAGTGCAACTTTATGATCGGTCATTTCTTTGGCAAAAAGATCATTGCTTCGGGCAAGGTGAAGGCCATGACGCCCGAGCGCATCAAAAAGTCCGAGGATTTCTTGGACAAGTGGGGTCACCTAGCCATCTTCCTGGGCCGCTTCTTCCCGTTTATCCGCACCTTTGTGCCCTTTATCGCCGGCATGGGCGGCATGCACTGGCGCAACTTTGTCATCTTTAACGTGCTGGGCGGCATTACCTGGTCGACGGTCTTTACGCTGCTGGGCTACTTCTTTGGCGGCATTCCCTTTGTGCAGGAGCACTTTGAGCTGCTGATTATCGGCATCGTCGCCGTGTCGATCATCCCGACTGTGGTCGGTCTGGTTAAGGCTAAGCTGGGCAAAAAGAACGCGTAGCTCGAGCCAGCGCGCAAACCGTGCCGTTGAGGCCCGTCACCGCTTACGGTGGCGGGCCTTTCTGCTTCGGTCAAATGAAAATACTTTACTTAGTTAAAGAAAAGCGTTTTATCAGACGCGTACGGGGAGTACAATCTCGTGCATGCGAATCGACGTGCCATCGGCTTTGATGCCGTTCGCGTGTCCCGTCCGGCTCTACGCTCCGGGCGTGCGACATTGCGACGCGGTCGGCTTCGGTCTTTGCGTGCGGGTTCGCGAGTATGCAACTGTGTATGTAAGGAGCGACATATGACTGTCGAGAAGAAGGATATCGATTGGGGTAGCCTCGGCTTTGGCTACATGAAAACCGATTACAGCTACGAGGCTCATTGGAAGGATGGCGAGTGGGACGAGGGCGGCCTGACCACCGACCACACCCTGCATGTTTCCGAGTGCGGCGGCATCTTCCATTACTGCCAGGAGGTCTTTGAGGGCCTGAAGGCCTACACCGCCGAGGACGGCAGCATCGTCTGCTTCCGTCCCGACATGAACGCTGAGCGTATGTATAACTCTGCCCAGCGCCTCGAGATGCCCCCGTTCCCCAAGGACAAGTTTGTCGAGGCCGTCAAGCAGGTCGTTTCTGCCAACGCCGCCTGGGTTCCGCCCTTCGGCTCCGGTGCAACCCTGTACGTGCGTCCGTTTATGATCGGCTCTGGTGACGTGATCGGCGTGGCTCCCGCTCCTGAGTACACGTTCCGCATTCTCGTGACCCCGGTCGGTCCGTACTTTAAGGGTGGCCTCAAGCCCGTCAAGCTGCGCGTTTCCGAGTACGACCGCGCCGCACCGCACGGCACCGGCAACATCAAGGCTGGCCTGAACTACGCCATGTCCCTCAAGCCCACGATGGAGGCCCATCGCGAGGGCTATGCCGAGAACCTGTATCTCGACTCTGAGTCCCGCACCTATGTCGAGGAGACCGGCGGCGCGAACGTTCTGTTCGTGAAGGAGGACGGCACGCTCGTCGTTCCGCAGTCGCACACCGACTCCATCTTGCCCTCCATCACCCGTCGTTCGCTCGTTCAGGTTGCTCAGGACCTGGGCATAACCGTCGACCAGCGCCCCGTCGAGTGGGCCGAGGTCAAGGCCGGCACCTTTGTGGAGTGCGGCCTGTGCGGCACCGCTGCCGTCATTTCCCCGGTGGGCGAGATCGACAACAAGGTCTATGGTGCCGATGAGACCGTGACCTTCCCGGCTGGCTACACCGAGATTGGCCCCGTGATGAAGAAGCTCCGCGAGACCCTGACCGGCATCCAATCTGGTGCTGTCGAGGATAAGCACGACTGGGTTTACACCGTCGCGTAAGCTGCCATAGCTGTTCGGCCCGAGGGCAACCTTCCTTTCCGGCGCGTCCTCGGACATGCAAGAACCTCCGCAGCGCACTTCGTGCGGCGGAGGTTCTTTCGTCCTGCGGAGTGCGCCGGAAAGGAAGGCCGCGCTTTTGTTTTGGTTCGCGCCATGTGGGGGTGATGGCGACGTGCATTTTTGCGAGTATTCTGCAATCGAAGGCCCCTGCATACCGACCTCGGGCAAAAAATCGGGATTTCTCGATGTTTTCTACGAATGATGGGCGGGGTTATGGGCTGACAGCGTTTGATTTGCAGGGATATTTGCGCTCTTTGGCATTTATCGCGGCGCCCGAAGCCCTTGGTTATGTTGAATACTCCTAAAAATGCACGGCGCTTAGAGGGGGAGCTTCGCGAAAAAGGAAACCGCCCCGTCGAAGTATGCATTCGACGGGGCGGTTTATGCATTTGGCCGATTAAGGATGCGCTGCCAAACTACTAGAACTTGACGGTCGGGGCCTGGCGGGCTGCTTCGGCGGCCTCGAAGCCCTGGCGCTCCTTAAACTGGAAGATGCCGGCAAAGATGACAGCCGGGAACGTCTGAATGGCGTTGTTGTAGCTGAGCACGCAGTCGTTGTAGCTCTGGCGTGCATAGCTAATCTTGTTCTCGGTATCCTCGAGCGACGCCTGCAGCTGCGTAAAGTTGGTGTTTGCCTTAAGGTCGGGATAGGCCTCGGCTACGGCGAAGAGCTGGCGTAGCGCACCGGTCAGCACGTTGTCGGCCTCCATCTTGGCCTCGGGCGTGGTGGCCTTGACGGCGGTGTTACGCGCGCTGATCACGGCGGAGAGCGTCTCTTGCTCGTGCTTGGCGTAGCCCTTGACGGTCTCGACCAGGTTGGGGATCAGGTCGTTGCGGCGCTGCAGCTGCGTATCGATGTTCTGCCAGGCGTTATCGATGCGGTTACGCTTGGTGACCATGTTGTTGTAAATGCCGGCGATGGCGCAGACAATCACAATGACAACAACGATGCCGATGATGACGGTAATCATGATGTCTCCGTTTCGAATGGCCGCGGCGGCATGCGCCAGCTGCCGTTGGTATAACGCTACTAGTATACCCGCAACGTTTTGCCGTGCCGAACTTTCCGGTAAGCGTTATGTTTTCGGCGGGGTCGGCACCGGGGTAAAACGCGCGAGGTACAGGTGTAAGATATGCGACAGATTGACGAGTACTGTCTTTGCCCTGAGGATGGCGATACGGATGGACCTTCGCATCAAGAAAACCTATCGTGCCCTGTTCGATGCTTTCACCGAGCTTCTCGAGGAGCATCGTTTTGAGGACCTGACGGTTGCCATGCTGTGCGACCGCGCCATGATTCGCCGCACGACGTTCTACAAGCACTTTCGCGACAAGAACGATTACTTTGCCTTTTATATCGATGAGCTCATGTCGGGCTTGCCGCAAAAACAGCCCGATGAGGCCGGCGCAGTGTCTGCCGAGGACGTGCGCGCGCTTCGGCACGCGATTTTGGACGATGCCATGGATTTGATTCTGGCGCACGAGCAGCTCATGGATAACATTTTGGCAAGCAGCATGTCGGGCATGCTGACAAACGTTATTTGCGACCGCATTGCCCGCTCCATCCGCGAGCGTGTGATGAACGTGCTTGCCGAGGATGCCCTGGCCCCCGTGTCACTCGAGACGACGTCTGAGTTTGTCGCCGGCGGTATTATTCGACTTTTCACGATATGGTGGGAATCGGGCCACGATCTTGAGCGTCGACCTGAGATGGCCGACGTGGTCGATGCGCTGTTTGAGCGGACCATGACACCGGTGCATCATTAAAAGTGGCGGAGAGAGGGGGATTCGAACCCCCGGAACGCTCTCGCGCTCAACGGTTTTCAAGACCGCCGCATTCAACCGCTCTGCCATCTCTCCGTGAGTCGTAATGATAGCATCGTTTTGAATTTGCAACAGGGAAGGCGAACGATGACGATCACCGAAATCGACGAGAAGTTCATGCGCGAGGCGTTGGCGGAGGCGCGAGCCGCCGCGGCGGTGGGCGAGGTGCCCATCGGAGCCGTAGTGGTGCGCGACGGCGAGATCGTCGCGAGGGCGCACAATCGGCGCGAGCTCGACCAGGACCCTTCGGCGCATGCAGAGTTCGCGGCCCTGTGCGCCGCTGCCCAGGCGCTTGGCCGCTGGCGCCTTTCCGACTGTACGGTCTATGTGACGTTGGAACCCTGCTGCATGTGTGCGGGGCTTATGGTCAATGCGCGCGTGGGGCGCTGCGTGTATGGCGCGAGCGACGCCAAGGCGGGTGCGTTGGGCTCGTTGTACGATCTCAATGCCGATTCGCGCCT
Organism: uncultured bacterium; assembly: GCA_905214465.1. GTDB lineage: Bacteria > Actinomycetota > Coriobacteriia > Coriobacteriales > Coriobacteriaceae > Collinsella. The sequence continues at coordinate 35,440 of CAJMMD010000006.1, read as the reverse complement.
AAACCATCGGTTTCATGTGACCGCCGGCGTGTTGGCGGATGAGTGTCGCGCGGTGCTGAGCAACTATTTTGCCGGTTTGCGCGGTGCGGATGGCGTCGGTTGCGGCTGCGGTGCAAACCTTGAGGCGCATGTTGCCCACGCCGAGGCCCTTGCTGACGGCGAGGATCTTGCCGGCGAGACGCTCGACTTTGGTCCCGTGCAGCGCCGGCCTCGCCGTGTGCTGCTGGCGATTGATTCCTTTAAGGGCAGCGTTTCGAGTGCGCAGGCAGAGGAGGTCGTTGCCGAAGGCGTGCGCCGCGTGTGGCCCGATGCCCAAGTAAGCGCGCTGCCGCTGGCGGATGGCGGTGAGGGAACGCTCGATGCCGTTGCCGCGTGCGGCGGTGAGATTGTGACCTGCGAGGTGGCAGGTCCCTTGGGCAAGTGCGTGGCTGCCCGGATGCTGGTGGACGGCGAGCACGAGTCGGCTGTCATTGAGATGGCCGAAGCCGCGGGCATCGGGTGCTCGCCGTGCACGGAGTCGGCGGCGTTGGCCGCTACGACCTATGGCGTGGGCGAGCTGATGCTTCGTGCGGTTCGCGCGGGGGCGAGGACCCTATATATGGGACTGGGCGGCAGCGCCACCAACGACGGTGGCGCCGGCATGCTGCAAGCGCTGGGCGCGCGTCTTGTCGATGACCGTGGCTGCAATATCGCGCTGGGGCTCACGGGCCTTGAACACGTGGCGAGTATCGATTTGGCACCGGCGCTTCGGGCACTGAATGGCGCGCGTGTCGTGGTGCTTTCCGATGTCGAGAATCCGCTCGTGGGGCGTCGCGGGGCGCTTGCGGTGTTTGGCGGGCAAAAGGGCCTGCCGACAGACGATGTCGAAGCGCTGGGCGGGTACGACGACTGGATGGTCGGTTACGGTCGCCTGCTCGATACGGCGATTGCCGAGGCACGGGCTCAGGGGTTACTGCGCGTGCCCGAGGGTGCGCGGACGTTTGGCTCGGTGCTCGGCGTGCCCGGCGCCGGTGCCGCTGGCGGTCTGGGCGCCGCGCTGCTAGCGCTCGGTGCAGAGCTACATTCGGGCGTGGAGACGGTGCTTGATCTGATTGGGTTTGACGAGCGCGTGCGGGATGTCGATCTGGTCATAACGGGCGAGGGCAATATGGACGAGCAATCCGCCGCCGGCAAAGCGCCGGTGGGTGTGGCCCGCCGTGCCAAGCGCTATGGCAAGCCGGTGGTCGCCGTCGTGGGCGGTCGCGCTGACAACCTGGATGCGGTGTATGGGCAGGGCATCGACCTTGTACTGCCGATCTGTCGCAAGCCCATGGACCTGGAGCAGGCACTCGACCCGCAAGAAGCCACAACTAACCTCATCTGCGCCGGCGAGGCGGTCGCTCGATCCTACGACCTCGGTCGCCTCTAAAACCAATCCCTCCCCAATAACTTGCGGTGAAATACGGAGTGTTTTTGCCTTTAAGGCGCCAATTCAGTCCGTATTCCACCGCAACTTCGTGAATGGCCATCCGAGGCTGGTCGCCTTGTGCTTTGGGTCGGACCGTCTGCCATGAAATGCGGTAATCTACTACGTTTAGCGGAACACCCTCGACCATCCCGGAATTTGTGAAATTAAAACCGCAGGTAGAAAGCTTGCCGATTTTCGAAAAAGTCGGCTATGGTTGACCCCGCGGCCTAAACGTAGTAGATGGGCCCTTTCCGTGGCACAGCACCAGATCAGTCTTTTTGGGGCTAGAAAAACACCCGTAAAGGCATGTGAATCTGAACAATTCAATCCTGCGCCTTGTGGCGCTCGATGGTGCTGTCTAGGGATCGGAGGCTATGCACTTCAGGTGTTGACGCCGCCATTGATGTGCCATTAGTAGATTGCTCTTCGTTCAGTTGTTCGCCAATTAATCCTGCCAATTAATTATCATTTCGGGCGAAGACGTGGATTATCTCCATGATGGATCTCTTTGGGCATAATGTTGTCTTTAAACTGTCCTAATCAATAGATCGCTCTTGGGAAGAGAAGGCGACACCAGAGGGGGAGAAGGGAATTGGAGAGGAAAGTTTTCGGCGGGGGGGGGCAGAGAGTCGTCGCTCTCTGTCTTGCGCTGGTTCTCGGCTTCGGATGTTTATCCGTTGGCGCGACGGCCGGTGTCGCATATGCGGCCACGGAATCGCGGGCTGCGTATACTGCGGAGGAGTTTGAGATCACCCAGGACGGCGTGACCTATTCGTGCGAGACCACGGATAAGGGCACGGCGGAAATCACATGTATTGTTGCCGACGACAGTGTGACCGTGGTGAGTGTGCCCAGCTCCATCGAGCATGGTGGCCAGACCTACAAAGTCACCAAACTTTATTTCTCGTCTGGTATCGTGGCCGAGAATGTTGAGCAGCTGACGCTTCCCGACACGCTCGAAAACGTGCGCGGATGGTATTTCCGGAAGTTCGTAAAGGTCAAGGAGCTCCATATCCCTGGCTCCATCAAGAACTTCGGTTGCTCGCTGCAAAACGCTGGCTCGCTCGAAAAGCTCTATTTTGATGAGGGCGTCGAGGAGATTAGCGCCAACATGATGGTCAATGGCTGCAGCAGCCTTTCGGAGATCAATCTCCCCTCCACCCTCAAAATGATTTCGGGCTCGGGCGCCTTCGAGGGGGCTACGGCCCTCACAAGCATCGAGTTTCCAAAAGATGTCGCCTTCTCCGACACCATAACGGGCGTGTTCGAAGACTGCACGTCTCTGACAAGCGTGTCGTTGCCCGCTTCGGTTACCAAGATCCCCTCGCACATGTTTGACGGATGCACCTCTCTCACGTCCGTCACCGCGCTGAGCGAAATCGAGTCCATCGGGGATGGGGCGTTTCGGAATTGCTCGAGTTTAACCGGAATTGATTTCCCGGGCACATTGACGAGCATCGGATCCTCTGCTTTCCAGGGGTGTGCCAGCCTGGTGAGTGTGCCCAATCTAAGCAAGGTGACAAAGATGGGCTGGGGGGCTTTTTACGAGTGCAAAAATCTGCAGGCGTCCGTGGATCTGTCCTCGCTTCAGAACATTCCGGGCTATGCGTTTTGCTACACGCCAGTTAAGATCGCGGGGCTCTGCGACAGCCTGAAGAGCATTGGCGACTGGGCCTTTATCTGGAGCAATGTTGCCGTCCAGTTCCCCGAGACGCTCGAGAAAATTGGCAACTACGCCTTTTTTAGCGGTACGTTGCCGGAGCAGCTTTCCATTCCAGATTCCGTGACTTCCGTTGGCACGGCAGCCTTCTCGGGCGTAGATGGCGTGAAGGATGTGACGATCGGGCGCGGCCTCACCAAAATACCCCTGGACATGTTTGACGGCAGCACGGTTCAAAAGATCACGATCGAAAACAGCAGGGACGACATCACCGACTCGGAGAACCTCCCGTCCTCTGGCGTCGATATCGTCTACACGCGCGAGTCCATCGATGACGGCGTCGGCGATACCGTGAGCAATGACAGCACCAAGACCCTTCAGGAGCTGGTCAGCGAGGCCCCCAATGGCAAGGAGACCGTCATCAAGCTGGAAAAGCACGTGAAGCTCGGCTCCACGCTCACGATTCCTGCCAGGAAGATGATTAAGATCACGTCGGATGAGCCCTATACCATCTTGGCAAAGAAAAGCGGCTTCTCCGTACTGGTCAATGTTGCCGAGGGGGCATCCCTCGAGCTGTCGGGGAAAGTGTCCCTGAGTGGTCGCTACAACAAGGGCGCCATTATTTCTAGCAGGGGAGCGGTTGTGCTCTCTGACGAGGCCGTTGTGTGCGACGGCGCTGCGAACACCGTCAATACGGGTGTCATCGACGTGTCGGGAGACAAGGCTTCGCTTACCATGACGGGCGGCGTTATCGAGCAGTGCGAACTTAAGGACGCGTATTGCGGCGCTGTCCACGCGAAGGACGGCGCCCATGTTGTCATGAAGGGCGGCGTTATTCGTAAGAATCACGTGTCTTTCTCCACGGACGGCGATGGTAACTACCTTTCGTCTACCGGCATCATGCTGATGGGCGATGCCCACCTTGAGATGAGTAACGGCAGTATCGAGGATAACGCCGGCTATCAGGGCGGCGCGGTGGTCATGTACAGCGAGGCTCGTAACCAGAGAGCCTCCTTTGAGATGACCGGTGGTCAGCTTGTGCGCAACAGAGGCTATAAGCTTGGGAATCGAACTCCCTCCGGCGCAGTGCACGTCGAAGGGAATGCCGAGTTTACCCTCAAGGGCGGCAAGATCGAGGACAATATTGCGTATTCTGATGGCAAAGGCGGCGGAGTGTGCGTGGTCGATCGCGGCCTGCAGCAGGGTGGTAGGGACCGTACCGCTTTCACTATGAAAGGTGGCTCCGTATCGGGTAACTCCGCTTCCGCCGGCGGAGGCATCTATACCTATTCAGATGACGTCAAGCTCAGTGCGGGCGCGATCAAGGACAATACTGCTCGGAATATGGGTGGCGGCGTATATAGCGAAGGCAACGAGTATCTCGTCTATAGCACGCTCCATATCGAAAACGCTCTCGTTGTTGATAACCATGCGAAAAAGCAGGGCGGCGGCATGTGGTTCTGCCCGACCGGAGATGCCAAGGTCTACGTCCAGAACGGTGGCCTGATCGCCAGGAACTCGGCCGATGAGGCGGGAGACGACCTCGTCTTCACCGGCTTCAAAGACGCCAAATACAAACTGACCTTGGCCAACCGCGCTCCGGGCGGCGGAAAGGTCAGCTGGTACAGAGACGGTGGGCTGTTTAACCCCGAAGGCACTTATGCGGAAACAAACACCGAAATCCCGCGATTCTCTCCCGACGGTGGCAACGGCGAGCCCCTGTCCTTTACCGACGCCACGCCGAACGTCGCGCTTAAATCTGTGATGAGCGAGGATGTGTATAACCTCGGCCGCGGTCAGACGTCGCTGACGATCTCTGGCAATACGGCCGAGCGGGGAGGCGGCATCGGCGCCAACGGCGGTGTCATCATCGGCAAGTCCGAGAACATCGACATTCCCATCAAAAAGGTCTGGGAGAACCCCAGGATTCCCCATCCTAATAAGGTCAAAGTAAATCTCAAGAACGGCGATACCGTCATCGATTCGATCACCCTGAGCGAGTCCAACGACTGGAAGGGCGTCTTCTCCAACCTGCCCGCGGGCGCGCACTACACCGTGTCCGAGGACCCCGTCGAGGGCTATGACTCCGCGGTCACCGGCGACGCCGAGCGCGGCTTCACCGTGACCAACACCTCCACGGCCAAGGTCTCGGTGCCCGTCGAGAAGAAGTGGGTCGGCCCGGCGGCCGAGAAGGCCACCGTGCGCCTGCTCGCCGACGGGAAGGACACCGGCGAGTCGGCCGAGCTGTCGAAGTCCAATAGCTGGAAGCACTCCTTCGAGGGCCTGCCCAAGTACTCCAAGTCCGGCTCCGTGATCGACTACGCCGTGGCCGAGGTGCCCGTCGAGGGCTACAGCTCGAAGGTCACCGGCGACGCCGAGCGCGGCTTCACCGTGACCAACACTGTGAAGACGGGCGAGCTCGACGTCTCCAAGACCGTCGTGGCGCGCGAGGGCCTGGCGGTCGACGCGGACAAGATATTTAAGTTTGTGGTTGAGGCCACCGATGCCGCAGGCCGCAACAAAGTGTCCGGCACCTACGGTGACGCGACGTTCGAGGACGGCAAGGCGACCCTCAAGCTCAAAGATGGCCAGACGGCGAGGATCACGGGGCTGCCCGCGGGAACCGCCTACACGGTGACCGAACGTGCCGCCGATGGCTACAAAGCCGCGGTGAACGGAGCCGAGGGATCCAGGGCCGATGGCTCCATCTCGGCCGATCAGGTCGCCTCCGCCGCCTTCACCAACACCTTCGACCCCGCCCCCGCCACGGTGTCCGTCCCCGAGCTCACCAAGGTGCTCGCGGGCGGCCGCAAGCCCGGCCTCCAGGAGGGGGAGTTCGCCTTTGAGCTCTCCCTCGCCGACGGTGCGGGCAATGTCCTCGAGGGCTACCCAATCGAGGCGAAGAATGACAAGGACGGCAAGGTTTCCTTTGGGGAGCTCAGCTTCACCAATCCGGGCACCTACCACGCGACCGTGACCGAGAAAGCAAGCGGCGATGTCCTGATTGAGGACGACGCGCATGCCTACACCTTCGACATCGCGGTGACTCAGACCGGTGCCGGCCTTAAGGCCGAGATCTCCAACGAGCGGGGCAAGAAGACCTTCACCAACACCTTCACGCCGCACGACAACACCAAGACCGTCACCAAGGCGAACGCCTCGGGCGCCAAGGTCGATGTGGATGGCAAGCCGGTGGGCGTGGGCGATATCCTCACCTATACCATCGGCTGGGCCAATAACAGCGTCGACGACAGGGGCGCCGCGCAGGCGGCCGACGTGACGGTGACCGATGTCCTGCCCAAGGGCGTTAACTATGTTGAGGGTTCTGCCGACGGTGCCGCCTACGACGCTGCGACGCGCACCCTTACCTGGTCGCTCGGCGAGCAGGCTGCGGGCGCCACGGGCACGCTCAGCTTTGACGTGAAGGTCTCCGCCGAAGCCGCCGTGGTCGACGACATCTCCAACACCGCCACGGTCAAGGTGGGGGAGAACGAATCCCAGACCAACACGACCCACAACAGCGTGTCCCGCGAGGGCAGCCTCACCGTCAAGAAGACGGTCGTCGGCGGCGACAGCCAACGCGAGTTCGGCTTTACGGTCGCGCTGACCGACGGGGACGGCGAGCCCGTCTCTGGCATCTTCGGCAAGGGCGAGCACGCCGTGACGTTCACGGACGGCAAGACGACCTTCACGCTTAAGGACGGCGGGGAGAAGGCCATCGACGGCCTGCCCGTGGGCGCGCGCTACACCGTGACCGAGGATGCCGCCGAGGGCTACACGACTGCTGTTAACGGGGCTGACGGCTCCAAGGCCGAGGGTGCCGTGACCGAGGACGGCGCGACCGTCGCGTTCACCAACACGTACGGAACGGCCACCGAGGGCAGGGACGTCTCCACCGCGGGACTCTTCACCAAGACACTCAAGGGACGCGACTGGGCGGAGGGCGACAGCTTCCAGTTCGCGCTCGCGGGCGAGGACGGCGCCCCCATGCCCGAGGGCTCTGCCGACGGCTCCAAGACCGTCAGCGTGACGGCCGCCGCCGGCACCAAGGCGGGCGATAGGGTCGCCTTCGACTTCGGCCCCATCCGCTACACGCTCGACGACATCAAGGACGCCGGGTTCGCCGAGGTCGGCGGCAAGCGCGTGCGCGCCAAGACCTTCACCTACACGGTGCGCGAGGTCAGGCCCGATGACGGCTCCGCCATCGCCGGTGTGGCCTACGACGGCCACGCCGCCACGATGACGGTGACCGTGACCGACGACGGCTCCGGCAACCTCACGGCCACGTCGCCCGCAATCGCGCAGGCGAGCGGCGGCGACTTCGTCAACACCTACACGACCGAGCTCGACTACTCGGTCCGCGCGGGTGTGCGCCTGTCCAAGACGCTCTCCGGCCGCGCCATGGAGGCGGGGCAGTTCGCCTTCACCGTGACCGCGGACGCCGAGACGGCCGCCAAGCTCGGCCTCAAGACCGGCAAGGACGCCTACGCCGTGGCCGCTGCCGATGACGGTGCGGCCGACCTGGTCGACCTCATCGGCGGGACCGCGGGCGGCGACGTGAAGTTCACCGACGCCGATGCGGGCAAGACCTACAGCTTCACCGTTACCGAGACCAAGCTCGGCGGCGAGGGCTACACCAACGACACCGCGCCGCGCACGGTGACCATCGCGCCCGGCTACGACGCCGCGACGGGCAAGCTCACGGTCACGACCACAGTTGCCAAGGACGGCGTCGAGGTCGCCCGCAGCGAGGTCTCCACGGCGGATGACGCCACGGCGACGCCTGCGTTCGTGACAGTCGCGTTCGAGAACTCCTACGAGGCCACCGGAATGCTCGGCGGCGAGGGCGGCGCGGCTATCAACGCCACCAAGACGCTGACGGGTCGCGCCGCGGCGGCGGGCGAGTTCTCGTTCTCCGTCCGCGATGCCCGGGGCAACGTGGTCGCGACCGCGACCAACCAGGCCTCCGGCGACGGCGAGGCCGCGGGACTTGCGTTCTCGCCTATTGCCTACACTACTGACGCGCTCGAGCGGATGGCGGGAGACGGTACCGCCACCAAGGCCGCCGACGGCTCCTGGGTCATTCCCTATACCGTTTCCGAGGACGGTACGGACCGGCTGCCTGCGGGCGTGACGGCGGCCACGTCGAGCTTCGGCATCACGGTCAAGGTGACCGATAACGGCAAGGGCGGGCTGGATGTGGCCGTGACCTACCCCGAGGGCTCCGACAGCACGCTGTCGTTTGTGAATGCCTATAGCGCCGGCGAGGCGAGGGTCGATCTCGCGGGCACCAAGACGCTGGCGCTTAGCCAAGCCGGACTCGGCCTCACGCAGGCCGACATTGCGGGCAAGTACACCTTTAAGATTGAGCCGCTGGACGGCGCGCCCGCGCCGATCGACGCCTCCGGCAAGACGGTGACCGAGGCGGCCAACGACGCCGCCGGTAACGTCGCGCTGGGCCACGTCACGTTTAAGCAGCCGAGCGACCTCGATGACGTCGAGATCGACGGCGGCGGCCTGCGCACCAAGACGTTCACCTACCGGGTGAGCGAGTCCGGTTCGGTCGACGGCGTGGTCAATGACGCGACGGCAACCAGGACCTTCATGGTCAGGGTGGTCGAGGACACCGCCGCGGGCACGCTTGTCGCGAAGGTCCTGCCCGCAGAGGGCACGCCCGAGGGCAGGGGCGCGTTCGAGTTCACCAACACCTACGGCGTGAACCCGACGCCGAGCTCCGTCACCGACCAGATCAAAGTGAGCAAGAAGCTCGAGGGCCGTGATTTGGCCGAGGGCGAGTTTGAGTTCCAGCTGGTCGAGATTGCCGCTGACGGCAGCGAGAGCGTCGTGGCGACGGGCAAGAACGCCGCCGACGGCACGGTCGCGCTCAGCCCCGTCACCTACACCGCGCCCGGCACGCACGGCTACGAGCTGCGCGAGGTCGCCGGCACGGCGGGCGGCGTGACGTACGACAAGACGACGTACCGCGTGCGCACGACGGTCACCGATGCCAAAAACGGCACGCTCGCCGTCAAGCACGAGCTCATGGATGCCGAGGGCAATCCCACGGGCGACGACTCGGTGACGTTCACCAACGGCTACGAGGCCGCACCTGTCACCCTCAGGCTGGGCGCCGCCAAGGTGCTCAAGGGCGCCGAGCTCAAGGCGGGCCAGTTTGGCTTTGAGCTCAAGGGCCGGGACGGCAAGGTCATGTCGACCGCCAAGAATACCGCCGACGGCAGCGTCGTGTTCGATGCGCTGACCTTCAAGCGGGCCGGCACCTACACCTTCACGGTGAGCGAGGTCGACGACGGCCAGGCGCATGTGACCTACGACAAGGCGGTGCACAAGATCGTCGTCACGGTGAGCGACGAGGCAGCAGGCGGCACCAAGACGGGCTACCTGTCGGCGAAGGTCTCCTACGAGGGCGACGCCAACATGCCGCCGGTCTTCACCAACAGCTACGTCGAGGAGCCCGGCACCCCCGAGAACCCCGAGAACCCCGGCACGCCGGGCGGCGGCTCGGGCGGCGGTTCCGATAACGGCTCCGGCGGAGGCTCCGGCGGCGACGGCTCCAAGGGCGGTATGCCCGACACCGGCGACCGCAGCCTGCCGGTTGAGGCGCTCGGCGCCATGGCCGGCATCGGCGCGCTGGCCGTCGCGGGTGGCGCGGTCCTGTACCGCAAGCGCCGCTAGCGATGTGCACGAGTGGGGCGAATCCATCCGATGGGTTCGCCCCACTTGCCCTGCTGGACGGGAGCAGGTAAGATATACCGAGCGCCTAGCGCGTTCGATGGGTTCGGATGACGACATGTTCCGAATCTGGTCAGGTCCGGAAGGAAGCAGCCATAAGGAGCCTCTGTCGGGCATCCGAATCCATCGAGCGCACGGGCGCTTTTTTGGTGCCGCGATGCGGTCCCGGTGCCGGCGGGCTGGTTGGTGTCTCGCTGGTCCTCGGCTTTGCCTGCGGGATCGCTCGACTACCAAACAGCCCGCCGGCACCGGGACCGCATCGTCCAAAAATCACCCGTAAAGGCGCGTTAGCCTAATTAAATCTATCCCTTAAGGAATGCTGCTCGTTGGCGTTGTTTGGAGCGCGGTGGCGATGCGCTTCAAGAGACAGCGGCATTACCATTTGTTTTTACAAGTAAAGAGGCTCGTTTCCCTGGGTTGGGGAAACGGGCCTCGTTTTGTTTCTGGGCTTGTGGATTGGCGAAGACAATAACCGCTGGCAGCTACCTTGAGTTCTTGATACGGCGTACGCCCGCGGCGGTTATTCCGAGGCCTGCGGCGGCGATTCCTGCGAGTGCGATTGCGCTCGGCGCTGAGTCTCCCGTGTTCGCGAGCTTGCCAGTGGTCGTATTTGCTTACTTGGTGGAGCTCGATGGAGCGTATTTGCCGGTCGCGGGCGAGCTGGCGGGCTGTGCCGTTTCGGCCGGCTGCGCTGAGCTGGAGGGTTTTGTCGTCTCGGCGGGTTTCGTTATTTCGGGTGAGGTGGCCTTGTCTGCCGCGGCTTTCGCCTCTTCGTATGCCTTGCAGGCGTCGTCATAGGCCGCTTGCGCCTTTTCCAAATCGCCGAGGAGCGCATTTCGCTTGGCTATGTCCTCGTCGATGTGGGCTTTGGCTTCCTCTGCCTCACTTTCGAAATACTGAACCTGTCTTTCCTGGCTTTCGAGCCGGCGTTGGCAGTGGTGAAGATCATCTTCACAAGATTTTTCTCGCCTTTCTGCCGACATGATCTCACTTCGCAACTGCTTAATAGTTTCGTTAGAAGCTCCGTCGTCGATTGCCTTATTTAATTCCGCCTGAAGGCCGCTTGTCCGGTTGTGGGCCTCATCGTATTTGGCTTGGGCTGCATCGACGTTCGCTTGCATGGCGGGAAGGGGTTCCCTCCGTTTGACGGCTTCCGTCACCACCATGTCGTAGATCTCTTGAAAAGCGGCAATGTCATCATCGATTTCCGCAAGTTTCTCGGGACTTGCGGCGTCTTTTGCGGCCTCGAGGGTTTTGAGCGCTTCCTGCATGGCTGCATACGCTTTTTCTTTTGCGGCGGTCGCATCTTCCGTATGCAAGGCAACTGCATTGATGGGGGAACTGGTTTCCGCCGCTATCGCCGTTGCGGGGGCGATTCCCGCGGCGAGTGCCGCGGAAAGGGCGATGCCCAAGGTTGCTCGTCTTGCTCTTCTTGCGAGAATGTCGTTCATCTCGGCACCTCATTTCAAGGGTCGGCGACTAACTTGGTAGCACTAATGTAAGTATATCAGGCAGTTTGCCCGCCATTGATCGGGTGTGCGCGTATACCCCTCTGAAAACTGAATCCCGTTAGAAATGACGAGTTGTTTACGCTTCTTTTGGGGTGGCGGTACTATCATGGTTCGAATTGAATGTGGATGATGATAGGGAGCGCCTATACATGATTGAGCTGCTCAGGCGTTTTGGCGGTAAGTTTCGCCGCTATATGGTGATTGGTCCTGCGTGCAAGCTGATCGAAGTGATCTTTGACCTGCTGACGCCGCTGGTGATTGCCCAGATGATTGATAAGGGTATCGGCGCACACGACGTGAACGCCGTCGTCCACTACGGTATGGTGCTTGGCGCCATGGCCGTGATCGGCATCTCGTTTACGCTTGTCTGCCAAAAGATGGCCGCGCTCACCTCGCAGGGCATGGGTACCGATATCCGTGGTGCGCTCTACCAGCACATCAACAAGCTGAGCTATGCCGAACTCGACCGCTTCGGCACGCCGTCGCTCATCACGCGCATCACCAACGACGTCAACCAGGTGCAGCTTGCCGTGGCGCTGGGCGTACGTATGCTCATCCGCTGGCCTTTCCTGGCGGTGGGCTCCATGGTCGCGGCCCTTGCCATCGACCTTAGGCTCGGCATGATCTTTTTGATTTGCACGCCCGCCATCGGCCTGGTGTTTTGGTTTGTCATGGCGCGCTGCATCCCGTACTACAAACAGCTGCAGGCAAAGCTCGATCGCATCGCGCTTATTTGCCGCGAGGGACTTTCGGGCGCTCGCGTGGTCCGGGCGTTTGTGCGCGAGGGTCACGAACGTGGGCGTTTTGCCCAGGCGGCCGATGACCAGGCACGGGTCGCAATCGCGGTGGGCAAGCTCTCGTCGATTCTCAACCCCGTCACGTTTTTGGTGATGAACCTGGGCGTGTGCGCCATCCTGTGGGTGGGTGGCGTCCAGGTCAACGTGGGCGAGCTCACGCAGGGCCAGGTCATGGCGTTTGTCAACTACATGACGCAGACCCTGACCTCCATCGTGTATGTCGCCAACCTGGTCGTGGTCTTTACCAAGGCGAGCGCCAGTGCGTCGCGTCTCAACGAGGTGCTCAATTGCGAGCCGAATATTACCGACGAGGGCAACCAACCGGTTGCGCTGCCCGAGCCGAGCACGATGGGAAACGCTGCTCCAGTCCCCGCGCTGAGCTTGAGCCATGCGAGTTTCTCCTTTGGCGCGGGCGCCGCCAACGCCGTCAATGACGTGACCCTGGAGCTGCCGCTGGGCAAAACGCTCGGCGTTATCGGCGGCACGGGTAGCGGTAAGTCGACGCTCGTCTCGCTTATACCGCGCCTGTACGACACGGGCGCCGGCAGCGTGAGCGTAATGGGTGCCGATGTGCGAGCCTGGCCGCTCGATCAGCTGCGCCACGTGGTTGCGACCGTCCCGCAGCGCGCGTCGCTCGTGAGCGGCACCATCCGCAGCAACCTGACCTGGCGTGATGAGTCGGCGACCGACGAGGAACTCTGGGCGGCGCTCGATATGGCGCAAGCGAGCGAGTTCGTGCGCAACAAGCCGCAGGGGCTCGACGCCCCGGTCGAGGCGGAAGGCAAGAACTTCAGCGGCGGTCAGCGCCAGCGCCTGACCATTGCGCGTGCCCTGGTGGGCTCGCCGCAGATTCTGATTATGGATGACTCCGCCTCGGCGCTCGACTTTAAGACCGACGCGGCGCTTCGCCACGCCATCCGCGAGCGCAGCGTACGCGGTGCCGCCGCGGGCGGGATCCCGTTGACCACGGTGATCGTGAGCCAGCGCGTCTCGACCGTGCGCGATGCCGACATGATCTGCGTGCTCGACCACGGCTCGGTCGCGGGCCTGGGTACGCACGACGAGCTGTACGCAAGCTGCCAGCTCTATCGCGAGATTTGCCAGTCGCAGCTTCGTCGCGAGGAGCTCGAGGGCCAGCAGGGGAGTGCGGTGCCCGCGTCCGTTTCAAGTCCCGCATCCGCCCCGGCTGCCCCGGCATCCACTTGCGCAAAGGAGGGCTGCTAGATGAACCCGTATGCTTCTTCCGGTTCGGTCGCCACGATGACGGCCAACGTGTCCGGCAACGATAGCCTCAACGACTTGGGTGACGGCCCGCGTCAGCCCGGCGACCCCGAGCGCTACCCCGTGGGCGCGGTGACCCGCCGCCTGCTGGGCTACGTCCGTCCGCACCGCGTCTCGTTTGCGGCGTCGTTTGTGAGCGCCGCCATCTCGGTGATCTTGCAACTCTATACGCCCATCCTCATCGGCGAGGGCATCGACTTCATCGTTGCCGCCGGGCAGGTGGACTTCGACGCGCTGCTGCCGCTCGTTACCAAACTCGCGCTCGTCGTGGTGGGAGCCGCGGTCTTCCAGTGGCTGCAGGGCTACTGCGTCAACCGTCTGTCCTACGAGACGGTGCGCGACATGCGCGTGGAGGCAAGCGACAAGCTCAGCCGCATGCCGCTCAGCTTTATCGACAGTCATGCCCACGGCGACCTCATGAGCCGCGTGGTCAACGATGTCGACCAGGTGGGCGACGGCCTGTTGCAGGGCTTTACGCAGCTCTTTACCGGCGTCATCACCATCGTGGGCACGCTCGCGTTTATGCTCTCCATCAACCTGACCATGACGCTTGTGGTGGTGCTCGTCACGCCGCTTTCCATCTTTGCGGCCGGTGCCATCGCCAAGCTTTCCAATAAGAGCTTCACTGCTCAACAGTGCATCCAGGGCCAACTCGGCGGTCATATCGAGGAGTATGTTGGTGAGCAAAAGCTCGTGGACGCCTTCGCCTACGGCCCGCACGCTCAACAGCGCTTCGATGTCCTCAACGCCGAGCTCTATACGGCGGGCGAGCGCGCGCAGTTTATGGGTTCGCTTTCCAACCCCGGAACGCGCTTTATCAATAACATCATCTACGCCGTGGTCGCCGTGATCGGCTGCGCGGGCGTGATTACAGGCGTGCCCGCGACGCTCACGGTGGGCGGCGTGCAGATCTTCCTGTCCTACGCCAACCAGTACACTAAGCCGTTCAACGAGGTCACGAACGTCATCACGCAGATCCAGACCGCGTACGCCTCGGCGCGCCGCATGTTCGCGTTGCTCGATGCGTGCGAACAGGAGCCCGACGCTGTGGATGCCATTGAACTCGCCGCCCCGAAGGGCGAGGTTTCGTTTGAGCATGTGGACTTTAGCTATATGCCCGACCGCAGACTGTTGCAGGATATCCGCATCGACGCCAAGCCCGGTATGCGCATTGCCCTCGTCGGTCCCACGGGCTGTGGCAAGACGACGCTCATCAACCTGCTGCTACGCTTTTACGATATCGATGCTGGGCGCATCGCGGTCGATGGTCGCTCCTCGCGTGACTACACGCGTGCGAGCCTGCGCCGCGCCTTTGGCATGGTGCTGCAGGACACCTGGCTGTTTGAGGGCACGGTGGCCGAAAACATTGCCTACGGTTGCCCCGATGCCACGCGCGAGCAGATTGTCGAGGCCGCCAAGCGCGCTCATGCGCATAAGTTTATCGTGCAGCTACCAGGAGGCTACGATACGATGATCGGCGAGGGCGGCGGCACGTTTAGCCAGGGTCAAAAACAGCTGCTGTGCATCGCGCGCGTCATACTCACCGATCCGGCGATTCTGCTGCTGGACGAGGCAACGTCGAGCATCGATACGCGTACTGAGCTGCAGGTGCAGGCGGCATTCGACGAGCTCATGGCTGGCCGCACGAGCTTTGTGGTGGCGCACCGCCTGTCGACGATCCGCAATGCCGACTGCATTCTGGTTATGCGCGACGGCCAGATTATCGAGCGCGGCACGCACGACGAGTTGCTAGCGGCAGGCGGCTTCTACGCCGAGCTCTACCGCAGCCAGTTTGCCCAGTAGGGGCTGCCGATTAGCGGCAGATGGTTTACATCTGCGTCGTTAGTACTAAGATATGCTTTTAACAAATTGCATTAATGGCTCGAGTTTCGGGGGAAACGAGGCAACGTGACTATGACATGCTCTATGGTGGTTAACAGCAAGAGCGGTAATACCAGGATGGTTTCGGGGGCGATCAAGCGCGCCCTGCAGGCTGCAGGCGTCGAGTTTATCCATGCCGCCGCGCTGAGCGATGATGCAGATCCGGAGCAGGTCGCGCACGAGGCAGAGGGTGCCTGCGCTGCCGATACGGTGCTTGTCGGTTTTTGGTGCGACAAGGGTGCCTGCACGCCCTCGGTGGCGGCGTTGCTCTCCGCCTTGCACGGCAAGCGCGTGTTCCTGTTTGGCACCTGCGGCTTTGGGGCCGACCAGAGCTATTACCAGCAGATTGTCGACCGCGTAACTTCCAATCTGGCCGAGGATGCCGAGCTTGCGGGCTGGGCGATGTGCCAGGGCAAGATGGGTCCCGCGGTTAAGCAGCGCTACGAGGCCATGCTCGAGCAAGATCCCGAAAACGCCCGATTTAAGATGCTGCTCGACAACTGGGTTGCCGCGAAGGATCACCCCACCAAGGAGGATTTGGACAACATGGCTGCAGCTGCAAAGAAGGCCGTGCTGGGCGAGTAGCTTCGCCGTTCGCGGTCCTTCGTGCAAAACAATACAAATGTGAAAGCCTCGAAGTTCTCGAGGCTTTTTTCTTAACACGGGGTTGCGGAAGCTGAGTCCCGGAATTTGCCTCTGGAATGGGATGTGGTTTCCGGTTGAGGGGTCTGGCGGAAAGCGCGACCCGGAATTTACGGCCGAAGTGGGATGTGGCTTCCCAACGGGGCCACAAGCGGAAACCGCATCCCGTTTCGCAAGCGAATTTTGGGACACGGTTTTCAGAGGGTTATGGGCTGCGAATTAGATGGGGCTGTCATAAAGCTGCAAAAAGAGGGTTAAAAATAAACGGTACTTCCAGCAGTTTATTTTTAATGTGGGGGGGGGGTACGATATCTTGGTTTTTCAAAATATTTAACCCTCTATGGACGAATTGCATAGGGGGTTAGTCACAGATATTGGATAAAACAGACCAATTTGGGGATAAATGACCACTTACGCCAAAATAAGTAGCATTTAACGACAAAACATTGAAAAATGTGTAGCACATCGCTATGTTTTTATTAGGAAAAGATTCCAAATTGGCTTATTTCGAACTCACTTTTCAAGCGCCTTGCGGTTCCTGTTGAAACTTGCTGACCTTTGGATGGGTCGAATAGGGCCTCAAGGGGGATGAATTATCACTTTGGCTGCGCGTAGACTCAAACGATTTATTGCACTTTTGAGTAGCTTGGCGTTCGCGCTTGTCATAGCCCTTGCCGTTGTTTCTTTTGTGCCTCGCGCATTTGGATACACGCCCTTTGCTGTTCTTTCTGGCTCTATGGAACCCGAGCTTCCCGTTGGCTCCATGGTGTTTGTTCGCCAAGTTGAGCCAGCGGATATTGCCGTGGGCGACAATGCAACCTTTTACCGATCGGACGGTGCCGTGGTGACGCATCAGGTGTACGAGATCGACCCTGTGGCGCAGACGATTAGCACGCAGGGAATCGCAAACAAAAATGCAGATGGAACCATCATGCACGACGCCGAGCAGACGCCTTTTTCACGCGTGATCGGTGTCGTTTCTTTTTGTGTCCCTTACCTGGGCTTCGTTAACGCATATTGCACGACGATGCCCGGTTTGCTTGTTGTGGTGGCCGTTCTGGCGCTGCTGGTCGCGGCGTCGATTGTGCTCGATCGGGTGGTTCCCGACGAGCCTGCGGGCAAGCATGCCCGCGCGCATGCGAGGGAGCGGCGTTCATAGCGGCAGGGAAAAGCGTCGGCGGCGGTAGGGGCCGTTGCCGGGGAAAACGATTCTCGAAAGGAAGAGAACGATGGAAAACAAGAAGAAAAAGCGCTACGGCATCATTGCCGCCCTGTTGCTGCTGGTATTGGCTGCCGGCGTGGGAACGTATGCATGGCTGACGGCGCAGTCGAGCCTGCCCAACAACTTCACTACTGCGGGCATTAACAAGCCCACTACCGATCCCGATCATCCGAGTCAGCCGCTTCCGGATGATAACACTAAGGTCAACGGCAACCTGACCGAGACTAACTGGGTTGCGAACTCCAAGCTCGCCCCTGGCGTGTCTGTTCCTAAGAATCCTAATGTCGGTATTGGCAAGGGATCCGAAAACGCTTATGTGTACGTTTTCGTGAAGAACGAGACGGCGTCTGCTGGGACTCCTAATTCCAGGAAGACTTACTTCACCATTAACTCTGGCTGGAAGGCCGTTGAAGCGACCACCGTTGAGGGAGAGCCGACTCATTATCTCGGTGGCCTTTTCGTTTATGTTGGCGATGGGACCGAGGCAACTCCGCTTATTGCCAGCAAGACCGAGGACAAGTGGACCGGTGAGCTGTTCAGCAATGTGACTACGCCCAAGGAGACCGAGCAAAAGGATTTCGCCAAGGATGCCAAGATGACGGTCAACTGCTTCGTTTACGCTGCAGACAGCACCACTGAGGGCTCGGCTGCGTCTGCTGAGGTTGCTGCCAAGGATTGGGCTAAGGGCCTGTAGTAATCCAACCCCCTCCACTGAGATCCCGGCCCGCTCCCACCCCTATACTCGGGTCGGGATCTCGGTCCCCCTTTTTATCGACGACTGGCGAACGTAATGCTCAATAATCTTTCCGACAATCAGAAACGCACCTTGGCGCTTGCCGCGATGGCGCTGTTGGCCCTGGCGTGCCTGTGCGGCACGCTGGCTTTTACCGTTGATATGGTTCCGGCGAACAACGTTCTATCGTTTGGCAGCGTGAAGGTACGAGTCTGCGAATACACCCTCAACGAGCAGGGCGAGGAGATTCCGTTTGAGCCCAACGAGCACGGGGACTATCCCGACACCAAAGCCGGGGGTTCTGACATCAGCCGCATTGTGCGCGTGGAGAACGTCGGCTCGCAGCCTGAGTACGTTCGCGCGCGCCTGCGCATGAAGTCAGTGGCACCCGACGGCTCGTGCGCGGATGCCTCGGGCAACGTTGCGTTTCATGTGGACGCGGGCGAGGGGTCCCCGTGGATCGATGGCGGCGATGGGTGGTACTACTACCGCGGATTGGATGGGCGTGGCGGCGTGCTCGACCCCGGCGCCATGACGGAAAGCCTCATGGACTCGCTGCGCTTTGTGGACGACTACCACGATGCCGCGCGCGGCGGCTCCTTCAGGCTCGATATCGATGTGCAGGCCGTGCAGGCCAAAAACCAGCAGGAAAGCGATACCGTCCTCGACGTTCTCGACGTCGTGGGTTGGCCGGAGGCGAACTAGCCTATGAAGATCAAGAACATGAACCGGGGCGTGCTTAGCAGGCTAGTTGCCGTCGCGGCGATTGCCCTTTGCTGCGTTATGGCGCTGCCGACGGCGGTGCATGCCGAGGATGTGCCCGAGGCCAAAACCGAATTCCACATCAAAAACGAGGCTGACTTTTTGGCGTACGTGGCGCTGTCGCGCGAGCGCGATACGTCCGGCTGGCACGTTTATCTCGATAACGATATCGTGCTTAATGATGACGACATGAAGACCATTGTCTCGCACACCGTTAAGCATCTGTCGTTTGGCAACAAGGAGCATCCGTTTAAGGGCGTGTTCGATGGTCAAAACCACACCGTTGAGGGCCTGAACTACGATAAAGACGCTTTTGACCCCGAGCGCGATACGGGATTTTTTGCCGAGACCAACGGTGCCACCATCAAAAACTTCCTGGTCAAGGACGCCAACGTGTGGGCGGACTTCCGCGGTGGCATTATCGTGGGCAAGGCCGTCAATACGCGCTTCGAAAACGTTATGGTCATGGAGAGCACGCTGCACGTGACCTGCGCCAACAATGCTCTCAACCTCATTACCAACGCAGGCTTTGAGGGCGGTCTCATCGTCGGCGAGCTCGACGGCTGCACCCTCTACAACTGCGAGGTCCGTGGCGGCCGTGCCGTCAACAATACGACCTCGGGCGTGCAGGCGCTCGGCGGTGAGGGTCTGTATATGGCGGCGTTTGCCGGCTACGTTAAGAACTCGACTATCGAGTACTGCCGCGTGACGCCGACGCGTAAGGACGACGGCTCGATTGCCGAGAAGGGCATGACCGACGTCACCAATAAGTACGACGTGGCCATTGGCGCCCTGGGCGGCAACAACGTGTATGCCTCGGGTTTTGTGGGCTGTATGGCGGGTGACGCCAAGATTATCGACTGCTTCTCGACGGCGCAGTGCTACAGCTATGCCGCGTCGTACGTGGGCGTCGTCGCCGTGACGCGCGCGTGGACGGGTGGCTTGGCGGGTCGTATTCTAACCGAAAAGGGCAACGAGCTCGTCCGAAGCCATTTTGCGGGTGACTTGAGCTCGCGTCAGTATAATCCCATCGCCGTGATCCCCATCATTCAAAACGATGTGAACCTGGGCGGTATTGCTGCGCGCGCCAACAAGGGTGACGCCACGGTTACCGAATGCTACTTTAAGCCGAGCGTGAGCCTAAACGGCAGCAGCCAGGGCAACCCTGCCAAAAAGAAAATCCCCTCGTTTGGCGGCGACGGCATCATCAAGGGCGATGGCTATGGTCCGTGGGATGACGAACGCTACACCACGCGCGAGCTGTGGGAAGAGCACGACTACGACTTCTGTGCCGGCACCATGCGCTCGACCGCTAACGACAAGGCCCTGGGTGCCCCGCACCCCAATGAGTGGGCGATGGATTACAAGCTGAAAATTCCCGTGCATGGCCAAAGCGTTAAGGCGACGATCGATTTTCCCGGTGCGGGCACCGCGACAATCGAGAAGACCAAACTTGGCAAAGACCAGGCGACCTCGGATCCGTACGCCTTTGCCGTGAGCGCCGTGCTGGCGGGAACGGCCCAAGGCCTGGCCCAGGGCGATACATCGGTAACGTTTAAGCAGGATACCTCCGCAAAGCCAGAGGGTTTGACCGAGGCCAACGGCGGCTACCGCTTTATGGGCTGGTTCCGTGAGCCCGGAGTCAATGTGAACCGTATCGATGTCGATAACGCCTGGTTTAACGGCAAGACCGATGCCGATGCCGTTAAGGCTGGCAAGCAGGTCCAGAAGAACGAAGCGCACGAGATAACGTCGAGCTATACCGCCGATAACGCGAAGGGGGCCGAGGCCTTTAAGGGCAACGACCTGTTTATTGCTTCGTACGAGGCGCAGGTACTGTTCTATAACGTCAAGGGCGAGACGCTCGCGTGGCAGAGCGGCGAGGAGCACGACAAGTCGACGGACTGGTACCGCTATGGCGTCGGTTTAACGCCGGCTGCCCCTGCGGACCGCGGCACTCTTTCTGCCAGCGCCACCTTTATCGGTTGGACGACGCAGCCGAGTGGCGAGGCCGGGATGCATGGCGGTTACGCGGCCATCACCTCGCCTGAGCTTGCCGAGTTAAAAAACGCCGGTGCGTTCTATCCTGCCGGCACCGAGATCACTGTGCTTGGCCCTACCGATTTTTATCCGGTGTACACCGACTATGTGTCGAACATCATGACGGTGTTTGAGGGCAATGAGCAGGATGCAACCGACGATCAGACTCGGCGCGACGGTGTGGGCAAAACTGACGTTAAGGTTGAGACTGCAGAAGATGGCACAAGCGCGTATACCGTACAGGTGCTCGACGTATCCGGTAAAGCTATATCCGAGGAGGGCCAGCTGCCCGACGGCTATCGTTTCCTGGGTTGGTATGAAAACAAGCAGGCTGCCGATGGATCCCCGGTTGATGTTCGCGTGAGCCGCGATCCGAGCTACAAGCTTCCCGGCAATGTGGACCTGACCGTTCCGCATACCTATACCGCACGCTTTGAGTACCGCGTGGATTACTACATCCGGGCATTCACAAATAGCGGTCTAACGGACAGCAAGCTCCTCTGCTCGGTTTGGAATAAGTACAAGTCGCCCTTTGAGGAAAACGTTGGCGCGACATATGTTCGTGAAAACATTGTCCATTGGGGTGCTGGTACGGATGATTCCGCTCACGTGTTACACGATGATAAGAATCCAGCGGATAAGTGCACTACGGTTCTCTCTGATGCGACGCGAATCGTTGCGCCTATTAACGCCTACTCGCATAATGTGCGTAACGACACTGGCGCAAATACTATCAAGGATATGATTGCCGACACTGATTTTCCAGGAGCCGGTAAACTGAGTGATGAGTGGAAAGCGTCAAGTATTAAAGTTCAATTTTCCCCCGCACATGATAGGTACCACTTCAGTTTTTGGACGCTCGAAAGACCCGACGACGGTTCTTGGACGTATATAGAGAATCCTTTTTCGAGTGCTGTTTTAACGACAGAGCAATATTATGTCCGCGCCATGGTGACCACGGACGTCAACTTCTATGACAAGGATGGCAACGTAAAGCAGGCTGCTACTCGACGCTATGAAAGCAACTTGCTTCAGCAGAAAACGGCGGAAGGTAAAGATCCGACGTTCCTGTATTGCTATCCGCATCTCTATAAGGATAGGACGGTTAATACAAGGCCCTACGACGGAAAGGATGGTGACGTCAATCCCAGTCTGACACTCGAAGCCTCTCCGACCGATGCCGACATGGCCGTGCCTGGCTATAAGTTCCTGGGCTGGATTTCGACCGCCGAGGTTCAGAAGGATTCTGACGTCTGGAAGTATATCTATGACGTCGCCGGCGACTCCTATGTGACGAGTGATCCGGATAAGGCAGAGCCGTATCTGGCGACCGACGAGTCCAAGGTCACCCAGTGGCAGGATGCCTATCCCGTCTACGCAAAGTACGACGTCAGCTACACCACCAACCTGCATCGCGCAGGTTTTGAGGGTACGGACAAGGTCAATGTGCCTAGCTACAACATCGCTCCCGTTATCAACGCGGACACCAATCCTGCTACGGCAACGGTGACCCCTGACGTTACGACGCCGGTTTATAAAGCAGGCGGTGAGCTGTATAAGTTGCAGAAGGTTGAGATCGAGCTTCCGAACGGCGAGATCAAGACGCTTCCCTACGATGTGGAGCATGGTACTTGCTCTTATCCGGTGGAACCTGGCGGAGCCTATACATTCGTGGCGTACTATTCGCCGTTGGCGGTTGTGTACCACCTCAATGCCACGGATGTGGACGGCAAAGTTGCTCAGCAAGACGATATGCTCGGCAACCTTAATGGCGGCATCCCGAAGCCTACTTATGACGTCAGCACTATCGATGCGGATACAGGCAAGTTCAACGTCTTCGTGGGCTGGACGGAAGCCGAGCCGGCACCTGGCAAGGGCTATGTCGCTTGGTCAGAGGGCATCCGTATGGTGAGTGCTTCTACCGTGGTCAAGGCCCCCATGGAGCTGTACCCGGTCTACCGTCCCAGCCTGGTTACCGTTCAATCGAACATTGACTCTAAACTTGCGAATCCCGATCTTGTCCGTAGTCTCGGCCGCACTGATTCCGGCGACCAGATTTCTCTTGAGGTCAAGGCCGCCGAGGAGGTTGAGGGCACTGACGGCACCAAGTACGACTTTGTCGGCTGGTCGCGCGATTATGTCAATGACGGGCAGTACACCCTGATGACTGACGATGAGAAGTATCCCCTCGAGGGCAGCGAGCCCTTTGAGAGCGTGACCTACACTGCGGTGTACAAGAAGACGCCGCTTAAAGTGCGCTATCACGACACCGAAGGCAACGTCATCTACACCGCTACGGTAGACCCGAACGATACGAGTGTTCTGCGTGGCCAGGATGGCAATGCCGGCTTTGTTCAGACAGTTAAGGTGCCCAAGATGGACGAGAACGGCAACCCGGTCTATGACGACAAGGGTGAACCCGTCATGGAGCCAAAGGAAGTGGCCTACGATCCCGAAGCCTACTCCGCAATCGTCGCATTCCTGGGCGAGCGAGCGGATAGCAGCTTGAAGGAGTTGTTCTTGGAGTGGCAGTGGGTTAATGGCGACAAAGCTGTGGCGTGGAGCGACTTCAAGGGTAAACCGGTTACAGCCAACATGGATTTGTATCCGGTGACGTATAAGGTCGTCGCTAACGACACATCGGACGATGCGAGCCCTAAGAATGTGACCGGGCAGCTCAAGTGGTTGCTTGATCCCAATGCCGCGAACACGATAGATGACAAGAGCGATAAGGCGCCGTTCAAGGCTTGCTTTGCAAAGCCCTTCATGGGCACGCAACTGACGGTGCACGTTGACCGCGTGGGCTATGGTCTTCCTGGCCAGACTCCTGCGCCTGTCAACGGGAAGTATGTCTCGCTTTACAGTTCGGGTTCAGGCGAGGGCTCGTTTGAGCTGACGAATCGTTTGGACTACAAGCTCACGGGCGACGGCACTCAGAGCGATGGCAATGCGGTGTTCGATTTCGCCGCTACGCATACGCTCAAGATCGTCAAGCAAACCCAGGATAGCTGGGCGAAGGGCAAGACGTTCCGCTTCAAGGTTTCCCGGGCCGGCATGGACGGCAACGCCTTGGAGGAGCGCACGGTTGAGGTAACGGTGTCATCGGATGCGCAGCTGAAGGACGGTTCCGCCTGGTACTCTGGCGCTATCGAGCTTGCGGTCCCGGCGGGTATCTACACCGTCGAGGAGGACTCAGCGTGGGCATGGCGCTACAGCAACCAAATCGGCGTCCCTGGCAAGCAGCCGGGCGATAAGGCGCAGGCGACTATCTCCGCTGCTTCGAGCGCGAACGACGCCACGTTCACCTGCACGAACACGCGTGTGAACGACAAATGGATCGACGGCAGCGATCGTGCCCATAACGTTTGGAGCAACGGCAACGTAGCAAAGAAGGAGGATTAGCATGTCCAAGCGCAAGCGCATCATCGCCTTGCTGGTGGGGGTTATCCTCCTGGCCGGTACGGCAGGCACGTTGGCCTGGCTTTCGGTTACGGGCGTGCTGGTCAACCAGTTCGGCATCGGGTCGGTGACGCCATCGGTTCAGGAAACGCTCAACGGCAAAGTGAAAAGCGATGTCAAGGCGAAGAACACGGGTACTGCGCCCGCCTATATTCGTGCTGCAGTGGATATCTACTGGCAGGACCAGGATGGCGCACGCCTGTGGGATGAGCCGAAGGAGGAGCCGAAGGGTGAGGCGGATTACGAGATTGCGTGGAGCGTGGCTGATGCCTCGGGCGCGAACTCGGCTTATAACTGGGTTAAGGCGAGCGACGGGTTCTATTACTGGACGTCGCCCGTCGCTCCCGGCGCGGAAACCGGCGTGCTCATTAATAGGGTTACCGAGCTCAAGGCAACCGAAGGTCGCAATCTTGTCGTGGATATCTCCACTCAGGCGGTCCAGGCGACGCCCGATGAGGCCGTGCACGACGCATGGGGTTGCTCGGTCGAGAATGACGTGCTGGTGCCGCCGCATGGAGGTGCGTAAGTATGGCGTTCCCGATTCGTAAAGGTGTTGCACGCTCCTTGCGTTGCATGGTCGCGGCCATTTTCTGCGTGGTCGCGCTCGCTGTTCCCGCCCGTGCGTTTGCCGATACTCCCGCGATTGCCTATGACGGAAATGCGCGTCAGCTGACGGTCTCGGGGGCGACGGACTCCTCGGGGGAGCCCGATCTGTTTTTGGCCTTTAAAGATCTGATGCCTGGCGATGTGCGTGATCAGCAGATAGAGATTCGTGCCACGGGCGTAAAGTCCCAGGTGCGCGTGTTTGTGCGTGCCGTTGTCGATCACGAGACGGCACGCCTGCTGTCGCCCATTACTCTAACGGCGTCGGCGGGCGATGGCTCTGCAGGTTGGCTCCAGACAGGAACACCGGGCAGCGTGTTCGCTTATCCCACGCAAATCGCCACGTTTACGAGCGATGGCAGCACGGTGCTTAATTTGCAGCTAAACGTTCCGACATCGGTGGGCAACGAGGTTGCCGACGCAAACAAGACCATTCGCTGGGAAATCACCGCCGAGGACGATGGCGAGAAGATCCCCATGCAGTCTGCTGACAGCAAGAAGCTCGGTTTGCTTGGTCTGGTGGCAACAGGCGACAACACGCTCACGTTGCTTTTGGTGTTGCTGACACTTGCAATCATCGCATTTATAGCCGCACTTCTTTTGTCCCGGAGGGATAAGCGCTAGGTTCATCTTCTAAACGCAACGCCCTCCCGGGCGGCGGGCACGAAGTTCCCTGCTCTACAGTCCTGCGCAAGACGAAGGCCACATTAAGTGGCCTTCTTTGCGTGCGGAACTCGCGATGAACTTCGAGCCCGCCGCTCGGGAGGGCGCCCCTTTATTGACGGAAGGCCTAATAAGCGGATATTCCATGCCCGGATGTATTCAGAGCGGGACGGGCTTTCCGGATGGGCGGTGTTTCGGAAAGTGTGTCCCAGAATCGGCGCTCAGAGTGGTCCCCACTTTCCGGTTGATGTCTTGTCCGGAAACTATGTCCCGGAATTAAGGCTTGGAATGGGATGCACTTTCCGGTTGAGAGCCTTAGCGGAAAGTGCGACCCGGAATTTACTCTTGAAGTGGGATGCGCTTTCCCAACAGGCCCTCAAGCGGAAACTGCGTCCCATTCCGAAGGCAGATTCCGGGACACACTTTCCGAATACAAAGAAGGCCACTTAATGTGGCCTTCAACTTATATATGTTCAGCGGATACCCCCATGACAAGCCGCGCTCCAACAATAAGGCGTCTGTCCGGGCGGAGGCATATAAGGTTCATCGCGAGTTCCGCACGCAAAGGGGGCCACTTAATGTGGCCCCCGTCTTGCGCAGGACTGTCCGAGCAGGGAACCTTATATGCCTCCGCCCGGACAGACGTTTCTGTTATGAACTCGCAGCTAGTCGCTACTTGATCTTAGTAGTACCCGGCGCCAGGTTGGGGTCGGTCTCGTTGGCCTCGGTCTGGAAGTGCTCGGTATACACGTTCTTGCCGTCGCGGAACATCTCGTAATACTGCATCTTGGCGTAATCCTCGCGCGCCTTGGTGGCGGCAGCGGCGGCAGCGTCGTCGCCGGTGACGTTGGAGGAGAGCGCCCAGCGCAGGCTGGCGTCCTCGTAGCCGACCGAGTTGATGGCGGGCAGCGACTCGCGCAGCGTCATGTGCGCCTTCTGGTAGTCGGTCAGCGGGGCGCCGATCAGCTGCATAAGCTGCGTGGACAGGTAGTTGGTGGACAGGTCGTCGACCTCGCTCGTCTGGTCACAACCGGCAACGTCGTAGTTAGCCCAAATGATGTAGTCGGTCTGCCACAAGCGCTCCTGGTGGGTGGCGTCGTCCTCGCCGGTAAACCACTTGTCGTTGAACTTGGACGGGAAGAACGGCTGGTGGTCGCCCCAGAACACCACGACCACCTTACGGTCGAGCTTGCTCAGGGCGTTGAGGAAGTAGCGAAGCGCCTGATCGGACTGCTCGATGCACGAGACATACTCGTCGACATCGGAGAGCGTGCCGTCCTCGACGGTCTTGGCGTCCAGGTCGGTCGTGTCGATGTTCAGGTGCATCTGCTTGTCGACCGGCAACAGGCCCGTGTCGTAGCCCGAGTGGTTCTGCATGGTCACGTCGAAGATAAACTGCGGATCGGCGTTCTGGTCGAGCAGCTCAAGAATCTTGTCGTAGGTAGCCTGGTCGGTCACCATGCCGCGCAGGGTATCGGCGCCCTGGAAATCGTTGATGGACAGGAACTGGTCAAAACCAAAGTCCTTGTAGACGTTCTCGCGGTTCCAGTTGGTCGCGTGGTTGGGGTGCATGGCCGTGGTGGAATATCCGAGCGACTTGAACTGCTCTGCCAGGTTCCCAGTCGTTTCCATGTTGTAGATGGTGTAGGGGTACACGCCCGAGCCCAGGTTGGCCATGGAGTTGCCGGTCATAAACTCAAACTCGGTATTGGCGGTACCGCCGCCGTAGGCGCTCACATAGAGCTTGCCGCGGCTGAGGCAGTTGGACAGGCTCTTAAAGTACTGCGGACCCTCGTAGCCGGCGCGCATGTTCTGGTAGATCGACAGATCCGAGAACGTCTCGTTCATGATGGCGATGACCGTGGGCTTCTCGCTGTCGAACTGCTCCTTTGCGGCGGCGCGCTCGTCGCTCTTGGCGGCGTCGGACTTGTCGTAGGCCTTGGCGTACTTTTTGAGCGTGGCCTTGGCGTCGTCGACGGAGTAGTCGGCGGGTTTGGGCGGCTTGATGGACTGTGCCGCGCTAATAAAGGCAGGCAGGTAGCCCTCGCGCCAGTAGCTCTCGAGTGGGCGCCAGGTGTAGACGGTGATGCCGAGGGTGTTGTAGTAGTCGATAAGCGTGACGTGCGCGGTCACGCCGCCCAGGCACAGCACCGCCACGAGCAGGTTGGTGAGCAGCATGCGCTTGGCGTTGGCGGCGCCCTTCTGACGGTGCGGCGCGACCAGGTCGGCGTACTCGCACAGCAGCATGGCGATGGCGGTAAAGCCCATGGATAGCACGCAGAACAGCGAGATGGAGAAGGTGTAGCCGGTGCCGGCGACTGCGGCGGCGGTGGAGATGGCCGAAAGGTCGCCCGGCTGGATGGGCATGGATTTAAACGTGATGACGAAGAACTCGGCGATGCCCAGGACAAAGAGGGCAAAGGCCAGGACCGCGGGAGCTGCGCCGTGGCGCTGGAATAGGAAGAACAAGCCGGTCATGAGCACGGTGATAATGGCCCATTCGAGCAGGATGCACAGGGGATAGACCCAGGTAAAGTCGTGGTTGGACGAGACTTCCATGCCCAGCAGCGCAAAGACGCCGGCGAGCAGCAGGCACAGGACGGCGGCGACGAGCGGTTTGCCCACAAAGGCGCCGCGCAGGCGGGCGAGCTTGCCAGTGGGGGCGGGGGCGTCGGGCGCGGCGAACGCAAAGACGCGCGGGGCGATGCGGTCGCGGGCGATGCTGGCCCAAGCGCATCCGGTGAGAATGGCGTTGGTCAGGATGAGCATCACAAAGGCGAGCGGCTCGTTTTGAGCGACGAGGCCCACGGCGCCCCAAATAGTCAAAAAGACCTGGAACAGGCCGAAGGCGACGCTCCACCCAAGAGCACTTTTGGCGACGGTGCCCGACTGAGCGCGAATGGCCTTGGCCTCGCGCAAGACAAGGTAGACGGTCGCCGCAAGACCGACGAGCGAGATGGCGGCAGCGAACATGCTGAGACTCCTCACAAACTAAAACCTACGAAAGCGGGGGTTTACCCGATTGTTACCAAGATATGCGCTGCATTTGGTGACTGCGCACAACAACCAGCCATAATAACGCGCGTGCGTGGCGGTGTTGCGCAATGTAGCGGCGACCTGCGCGATAATGGACGGGAATTACACGGAAACGTAAAGGCTTCTTAAAGAAATGGCGAGGGTAGGGCGATGAGCGAGCAGGTTTGCAAGGCGGACATGGGCGGCGATGGAGCGGCGGTCGATACGTACGGCTATCCGGTCGAGACCACGGGCAACGCGGTGCTGGACACGTTGGAGCACCGTTCCTCCACGCGTGCCTTCGCGCGTGATGACGACGACCGCCCCGTGGCGGTGACCGACGAGCAGCGGGCGGCGATTTTGCATGCGGCGAGTCGTGCGCCGTCGGCAGGCGCCATGATGATGTATTCCATCGTGAGCATTCGCGAGCAGGCTACGCTGGATCGTCTGGCCGACCTGTGCGATCACCAGCCCATGATCGCCAAGGCGCCCTGGGCACTTATATTTGTGGTCGATTATGCCAAGTGGATCGATCTGTTTGAGCACGTGGGCTGCTTTGAGCCCGAGTTTGTCGAGCGCACGGGCAAGGCGCCCCGCCGCGCGCCGGGTTTGGGCGACTTTGCGATCGCGGCCCAGGATGCCGTGATCGCCGCGCAAAACGCCGTGGTTGCCGCCGAGGCCCTGGGGCTGGGGAGCTGCTACATCGGTGATATCGTCGAGAATGCCGAGGAAGTCGCCGAGCTGCTCGATCTGCCGCCCTATACCATGCCGCTGTCGATGCTCATCATCGGCACGCCCCGTAAGGAGCGCCCGGCAATCGCGCACCCCGTGGTGAACCTGGTGCACGAGGAGCGCTACTGCCGCGCCGGCGCCACGACCATGGACGCGCAGGTGGCCGAGATGGACGCGATGTTCCGTCCGCATGCCCGCGAGGTAGGCGAGCGCGTGGTGGATATCTACACCCGCAAGCACACGAGCCCCTTTATGGCCGAGATGAGCCGTTCCATGGAGTGGTGGTTCAAAAACTGGCTCGGCAAGTAACGAATGCGGTGATGTGACAAAGGGACAGTCCCTTTGTCACATTCCATATCGCCGAGGTGGCCTAAAGGCCGTATAAATGTTTATTTAGCTGGGAAAACAGTGCCATTCAAACATGGGCCGATTACCTATAATTCCTTCGAACATTAAAGTTGGGAGGAAACCGGCTTATGGAACAAAAGGCCAAGGAGGCAGCCTCGCACGCTGCGATTCCTGTGAGCATCTCGGCGATGCTCGTCACGCTGGGCGTGGTGTACGGCGATATCGGCACCAGCCCCATGTATGTAACCAAGGCGCTCGTTGCCGGCAACGGCGGCATCGGAAGCGTCACGGAGGAGTTCGTGCTCGGCGCGCTCTCCCTTGTCGTGTGGACGGTCACGCTGCTGACCACCATCAAGTATGTGCTCATCTCGCTGCGCGCCGATAACCATGGTGAGGGCGGCATCTTTGCCCTGTACAGCCTGGTCAAGCGCTGCGGTAAGTGGCTTATCATCCCCGCCATGCTGGGTGGCGCCGCGCTGCTCGCCGACGGCATCCTGACGCCGGCCGTTACCGTTACCACGGCCATCGAGGGCCTGCGCACTATCCCGGCGGTCCATGCCGTGCTGGGCGATGATCAGGGCCGCGTCGTTGCCATTACGCTCGCCATCATCATCGTGCTCTTCTTGGTGCAGCGCATCGGTACGGCCAAGATCGGTCACGCCTTTGGCCCCATCATGACGCTGTGGTTCCTGTTCTTGGGCGGTACGGGTCTGTTCTTTGTCCTCCAGCACCCCGCCGTGCTGCTGTGCCTCAACCCGGTGCGCGGCATCGCCTTTTTGCTGAGCCCCAACAACCATGCGGGCATCATGATTCTGGGCAGCTGCTTCCTCGCCACCACCGGTGCCGAGGCGCTCTACTCCGACATGGGCCACGTCGGCCGCGGCAACATCTACGCTACCTGGCCGTTCGTTAAGTGCTGCCTGCTGCTTTCCTATATGGGCCAGGGCGCTTGGCTTATGAACAACGCTGCCAACCCCGAGCTCATGGGCATTGCCGATCTCAACCCGTTCTACCAGATGCTCGCCCCGGGCCTGCGCCCGTTTGCCGTCGGCCTTTCCACCGTTGCGGCCATCATTGCCTCGCAGGCGCTCATCACCGGCGCATTCTCGCTGGTGTCCGAGGCCAGCCGTCTGGACCTCATGCCGCACATGCAGGTCTTCTACCCTGCCGAGACCAAGGGCCAGCTCTACATCCCCATGGTCAACAACGTCATGCTCGTGGGCTGCGTCATTGTGGTGCTGCTGTTCCAGAACTCGGCGCATATGGAAGCCGCCTACGGCCTTGCCATTACGCTGACTATGATGTGCACCACGCTGCTGCTCTTCTTCTACCTGCACGAGGAGCGCAAGCTCAAGGTCGCGCCGTGGATCTTCGCGGCCTTCTTCCTTTTGCTCGAAGGCTTCTTCTTCGTGAGCTCGCTCACCAAGTTCTTCCACGGCGGCTATTTCACCATCCTCATGGCCGCGCTCATCATGGGTATCATGGTGTGCTGGTACAACGGTACGGCTGTTGAGCAGCGCCAGTTTACGCTGCTGCCGCTGCGCAGCTACCTGCCGCAGCTCAAGCGCCTGCGCGACGACGATCGCTACGAGCGCCTGAGCGACAACGTCGTGTACCTGACCAAGGACACCCATACCGACTACATCGACCGCGACATCGTCTACTCGATTCTGGACAAGCATCCCAAGCGCGCCCGCGCCTGGTGGTTTGTGAATGTCGAGACCATGGATGAACCGCACACCTTTGCCTATTCGGTCGAGACGTTCGGCACCGACTACGTGTTCCGCGTGCATCTGTACCTGGGCTACAAGATCAACCAGCGCGTCAATGCCTACCTGCGCCAGGTCGTTCAGGACCTGGCTGCCACCGGCGAGCTGCCGGCGCAGACGCATGACTACTCGGTCTACAAGGATCCGGGTAACATCGGTACGTTCAAGTTCGTTCTGATCCGTAAGCTTCTGGCGCCCGAAAGCGATGTGGAGCCGAGCGAGCGTACGGCTATCACGCTCAAGTACATCATCCGCCGCGCCGCCGGCACGCCTGCACGCTGGTACGGCCTGGAGAACTCCAACGTGAGCTTTGAGTACGTGCCGCTGTTCACCAAGTTCAAGGCCGTGAACAAGATGCAACGCCTGGCCCCCAACGAGCGGCCGTAGGCGCCGACAGGTTGCACGGAGTTGGTTTTCGATGGACAAGATTGAGACCGGGGAGGCAAACATGGATGCAAAGATGCTTGATGGCCGCGAGGTGATTGCCGAGCTGGTACGTGAGGCACGCGCTGACGCCGCCGAAGATCGGTTTTTGACGAACCGTGCCAACATGGACATGGCCGACCGCGTGATCTCGATCGTGGTGACGCTGCTTGTCGCGGCGTGCGTTTGCGCGCTGCTCGCGCACGTGCTGTTTGTCTAGCGACCGCCGGTTGCAAAGGCTATACACTTGGAACCACCACAAGGGAAACCACCACAAAGGTGCCTGTCCCTTTGTGGTGGTTTTTGTTTTTGAGAGGGGCGGGGGCTGATGGACGTCCGTACGGACGGCGATATTGCCGATAGCTTTTGGTGGCGGCGCACAACGCTGACGCGCCGCACTCCTCTGTATGACGCCTGCGTATCGGTGGGACTGCTGGTCGCGGCGACGATTGTGGGCGCGCTGCTCGACCATCCGGGTCTCGCGCCGAGCATCATGATCGTCTATGTGTTCGCCGTTCAGCTGTGCGCATTCTTTACCTGGAGTCGCCTGTATTGCTTGCTGAGCTCGGCTGCTGCTGTGGCACTCTACAACTTCTTGTTTGTCGGCCCGCGCTACTCGCTGTCGTTTATCGACCGCGTCTATCCCGGCATGTTCTTCATCATGTTCGTGGTCTCGCTTGTGTCGAGCTCGATTGCGTTGGCCCTGCGCCGTGCCTTGGCACAGGCTGCCGCCAGCGACCGCCGCACGCATATGGTGCTCGAGACCAACCGCATGCTGCAGCGGTGCGCCGATCAGCAGCAGATTGTCCATGCCATGGCAACGCAGCTGGCGCGTCTTTCGGGCTGTCCGGTCGTGTGGTACAGCGCCGACGCCGAGGGCGATGACCTGCTGCCGCGTGCGACATACACGGCCGTGGGCGATGCCGCGCCGGTGCATGAACTGGCGCCGCAGATGCCGCCGCGGCTCTCGGCGTCCGCCTATGTGGGAACGCCGCTCGATGCCACCTATGGCGGCTCGGCGTTTTATGGCATCTACCTGACGGTTCGCACGGGCGACGGCTTCGTCCGTTCGGGCGACCCCGCCTCGGTGGTGGGCGTGCTGGCTATCGTTGCCGAGCCCGACGTGCTGACGCATGAGGAGCGGACGCTTGCCGATGCCATCGTGAGCGAAGGCGAGCTGGCGCTCGACCGCGCCCGCGCCATGGAGGCCCGCGAGGAGGCGGCGGTGCTCGCCAAAAACGAACAGCTGCGCGCCAACCTGCTGCGCTCCATCTCGCACGATCTACGCACACCGCTTACCAGTATTTCGGGTAATGCCGACGTGCTGCTCGACCAGGGCTCGACCGGCACCGCCGTGCTCGATGCCCAGACGCGCCGCGGCCTGCTTCTATCCATTCGCTCGGATGCGCTGTGGCTCAACGCCACCGTCGAGAATCTGCTCGCCATCACCAAGCTCGAGGGCGGCGGCATGCGTCTGTCGACTACGCTCGAGCTCATGGACGATATCGTCGAGGAGGCGCTGCGCCACGTGAACCCTGCCGTGCGCGAGCACGACCTTAAGGTGGTGGCGTGCGATGAGCCGGCGCTCGTCAACGTCGATGCACGCCTGATGGTGCAGCTGGTGGTCAATCTGGTGAACAACGCCATCACCTATACGCCCGCGGGCTCGCATATCATGATTTCGATTAGCGTCGACGATGGACGCGTGGCGTGCTCGGTGGCCGATGATGGTCCGGGCATTGCGCCCGAGGACCGCGAGCGCATCTTTGAGTCGTTCTACACCGCCAACCATGGTCTGGCCGATAGCCAGCGCAGCGTGGGTCTGGGGCTTTCGCTTTGCCGCTCCATTGCGCTGGCACATGGCGGTAGCATAGGGGTTGCCGCGGCGGCCCCGCACGGCTCGGTCTTTACGATTGAGCTTCCCGCCGCCGACGTTTCGTTTGATAAGGAGTAGCGCTGTGCCGAACTCTGCCGTAAAACCGCTCATCTTGGTTGTTGAGGACGACCCCGCCGTCCGCAACCTTATCGTCGCCGCGCTCGAGGCGCACGGCTTGCGCCATATGGCCGTGGAGACCGCCCATGCCGCCATCGCCGCCGCCTCGTCGCAGGCGCCGAGCATTGTGCTGCTCGACCTGGGCCTGCCCGATATGGACGGCGTCAAGGTGGTGGAGTCGGTGCGCGCGTGGTCGGGCATGCCGATTATCGTGGTCTCGGCGCGCAGCGAGGATGCGGACAAGATCCGTGCGCTCGATGCCGGCGCCGACGACTATCTGACCAAGCCGTTTTCGGTCGAGGAGCTGCTCGCGCGCATCCGCACGACGCTCAGACGCCTTTCGTATGCGCAGACGGGCGGCGTTGCCTCCGAGGGCTCGTTCGATACCGGTGAGCTGCATATCGATTTTGATGCCGGTATCGCCACGATGGACGGCGAGGAGCTGCACCTGACGCCGATCGAGTACAAGCTCTTGTGCCTGCTGGCGCACAACGCCGACAAGGTGCTGACGCACCAATATATCCTGCACGAGATTTGGGGCACGGCAACTAAGAGCGACCTGGCGAGCCTGCGTGTCTTTATGGGCACGTTGCGTAAGAAGATCGAGTCCGACCCCGCGCATCCGCGCTATATCCAGACGCACGTAGGCATTGGCTACCGCTTAGTTACCCAAGGCTAGATCGCCAACCACCATCCCAATATGAGTTGCGGTGAAATACGGTCTAAATTTGCCTAATTCCAGGCAAAACAGTCCGTATTCCACCGCAACTTTGTTATTTGCCCTTGGGCTTGCTGGCGTAGAACTTCTTCTTTTTGGGCTTGCCGGCGGGGGAGGGTTTGCCGTCGCCGCGCGGCCCTCGGTCGCCGGCCTGCGCGTGCGCGGGTGCTGCTGCGCGAGGCTTGCGGGCCTCGGGGTTGCGTAGTTCCTCGACGCGCTCGGCAATTTCCTCGGCGCTAAAGCCGACCTCGGCCATGGCGTCCTCGATGGGCAGGCGGCGCACGATGTAGCAGTGGTGCACCTTCTGGTTGCGCGCGAAGTCCTCGGGGATGGTCTGCGCCGTAATGTCCTCCAGCACCACGCCCACGCGCGCGAGCTTGCGCGTTTCGGGGCGGAAGCCGCGCAGGTTGCAGCTAAAGATGGCATGGCCGCCCTGCGCGAGCAGGCGCGATACGCCGGCCAAAAGCTCAACATGGTCGCGCTGAACATCCCAGGTGCGGCGGCCCATCTTGGACGAGTTCGAAAACGTGGGCGGGTCGACAAAGATCAGGTCCCAGCGGTTGCGCGTCTGGCGCTGGTCGCGAATCCAGGCGAGCACGTCGTCGCGCACAAAATGATGCTGAGGCCCCACAAAGCCGTTCTGGCGCATGTTGCGCTCGGCCCAGTCCAGATAGGTGTTGGAGAGGTCGACCGTCACGGTCTCCTCGACGCCGCCATCGGCCGCGTAGCAGGTGGCGGTGCCGGTGTAGGCGAACAGGTTGAGGAAGCGGCGCGCCTGCTTGGCGTGCTCGCGCACCAGGTTGCGGGTGACGCGGTGGTCCAAGAAGATGCCGACGTCCAGGTAGTCGTCAAAGTTGACGGCAAAGGTGAGGCCGCCCTCTTCGATGAGCGGCAGGCGACGACGCGCGATATTGCCGCGCTCGCCCGAGCCGCCCTTGCCGGCGCCCTGCTTGCCGTACTGCGAGCCGCCGCGCGAACGCATGCGGGCCTT
>CAJMMD010000005.1 GCA_905214465.1 uncultured bacterium | reverse complement strand
CTAGAAGGAAAAACGGAATAGACGGACCGACCGTCCGGCTGAGTCTGGGAAGAGGTGCCGGGCGGCGGGCGGAGCATGGCCACCGGACCCATCGAAACACATCTCCACCATTCCTTCAACTGGGAAAATGGCGCCCCCGGGGCCCGAGAGGGGCCGCGGGGGCGTTCGGTTAACTGCGGGAGCGTGCCGTCAGCTCAATGTGTTCGGTTGAGACCGGAAATCAACCACCTAGTCATTGAGGACGTCCCCAATGACCACATGAAAGCGCCCCCAAGCGGATGTGCTTGAGGGCGCTTCTTGCTTGACTAGCTTTCGATATAGTCTTTGAGCTTGCTGCTGCGACTCGGGTGGCGGAGCTTGGCCAAGGTCTTGGACTCGATCTGGCGGATACGCTCGCGCGTGACGCCAAACTCGCGGCCGACTTCCTCGAGCGTGCGGGGATGCCCGTCGACAAGGCCAAAGCGCAGCTCGATAACCTTGCGCTCACGATCGGCAAGCGAGTCGAGCACCTGAGTGAGCTGCTCCTGCAGCATGGAGAAGCTGGCGGCATCGGGCGGAACGATAGCCTGGGAGTCCTCGATAAAGTCGCCCAGCTGGGAATCCTCTTCCTCGCCGATGGGGGTCTCAAGCGACACGGGCTCCTGCGAGATCTTCTGGATCTCGCGGACGCGGTCGGCGCTCATGTCCATCTCGGCACCGATCTCCTCGGGGGTCGGGTCGCGACCCAGGTCCTGAAGGAGCTGGCGCTGCACGCGGACGAGCTTGTTGATAGTCTCGACCATATGCACGGGAATACGGATGGTACGGGCCTGGTCGGCGATAGCGCGCGTAATGGCCTGACGGATCCACCACGTGGCGTACGTGGAGAACTTGAAGCCCTTCTGGTAGTCGAACTTCTCGACGGCGCGAATCAGACCGAGGTTACCCTCCTGGATCAGGTCAAGGAACAGCATGCCGCGGCCGACATAACGCTTGGCGATGGAGACGACCAGACGCAGGTTTGCGCTGATGAGTGCCTGCTTAGCTTCGAGGCCGACGTTCTCAATGCGCGTAAGACGACGCATCTCGGCACGCGTGAGCTCGAGCTCACCGGCATCGGCGGCCTCGAGTTTCTCGGTGGCCTCAAGACCGGCCTCGATCTTCATGGCCAGATCGACCTCTTCGGAGGCGGTCAGCAGGTCGACCTTGCCGATCTCTTTGAGGTACATACGAACCGGATCGCCGGTCAGCATCACCGTGGAGGCATCGATGCCACGCACGCGGGAGCGTGAACGGGACGTGCGCACGGTGCGCTTCTTCTTGCTCTTGGAAGAACCCATCTCGGCATCGGCCTGACGGGCCATCTTGAGCTCGTGATCGTCGAGCGAGCCGGAATCGTGCTCGTCGTCGTCATCGAAATCGTCGGTATCGGTATCGGTATCGTTATCGTCATCGTCGACGTCCATGGGGGCGTCGTCGTTACCGCTCGCGGAGATAATCTGGATGCCGCTGTTGCGCAGCGCGGAATACACCGCGGTGAGCTGCTCGTCAGAAACATCGATATCCTTCAGGGCGACCTGAATCTCGTCCTCGGTTACCGAAGTCCTGTTTGAGCCGTTGCCCATGAGCTTTGCAACGTAGGATTCCAGCCCAGTACCCGTGCTCTCAGTCTTTTTTGGCACAGATTCTCCCTTCATAGTCCACAGGACTCAATACTTTAGCACACACATAGACGTCTATACCCAAAAAGAGGACTGGATATAGGCGAGAATACGCTGGTTGACCACAACATCTAGGCCTGTTCGGTGCCTGCGGCCTCCAGACCGATCAAACGGAACGGGTCCGCCACGCCGCCGATCGACTTTTGCAGCTCGCGTTGACGCTGCGAATCCTGCGCGGCCTGCACGGTCAGCGCGCGACGGGCTTCATCATCGAGCGAACGGTCCTGGCGCAGCTTGGCCTGTGCGGCACGCATGCGGCGCTTGATGGTGTAGAGCTCGAGCGTATCAAGCATAAACACGATGTTCGTCTCGGTGGGGTGCTTGCTCGTCGCCGAGATGCGCCCGGCACTCACAAGCGTTGCCGCCTCGGGACACACCGAGCGCGCCGCATCCATGCAGGCTGCAGGATCGGTTCCCGGCGGCGTTGCCAGAACGGCCCATGCGATGGACTCGTGACGTGGGTCAACCCACTCGATAGAGCAGATGCGGTCGGCATACGTGCGGAACAGGTCGGGGTAGCTCGTGAGCATCGTCAACAGCTCGCGCTCCCCTGCCAAGGACTTGCGCTCAAGATCAGTAAGAACCATCGGCGCCGCCGCAGCCGGAGCGCCCGAACCATCAGTCACAGGCACAGCACCCATATCATCAGGCACATCGATCGGCGGCAGATCGTCGACGAGCTCCACGGGCGCGGCGCCGTAGGCATCGAGCGGGACATGGTCGTACGGCTCCTCCTCGACCGGCGCGGACACCGGCGGCGTCGCGCCCGATGCCCAAGCACCGCGAGATGCCCCCTGCGAACCAGACGTCCGACCGCCCGCGCTACCAGAGCGCTCGGCTTGCGCCCGCTGGCGTTCATAGTTCTGCTCACGACGTCGTTCCGCATCTTCGCGCTTGGCGACATCGCGAAACACGCGACCCGAACTCGCGCGAACCGTCTCCAGATCCAAGCCCAGCAGATCGGCAATCTGGATAAAGTATGTGTCGATCATATAGCTATCGCGCAGCGGATAGATAAGCGTCAGCGCATCTTCCAGCGCCTTGGCACGACCGCCCGGCGTGGTGATGTCACTCGACTCCTGCAGCGAACGGTAGACAAAGTCCATGAGCGGCTCGGCGGCGTCAATGCGTTTCTGCAGCTCCTCTCCGCCGTGGGCCGTGATGAACTCCATGGGATCGTTGCCGTCAGGCAGCACCACGCAGCGCAGGTCCATCGAATCCTGCTCGATAAACTGAATCGCGCGACGGGCGGCCTTCTGGCCCGCGGCATCGCCGTCAAACATATACACGATGCGCTTGGCAAAGCGGGTGAGCGTCTTGACGTGATGCTCCGTGAGCGCGGTGCCCAGCGTAGCGACAACGTTTTTAATCCCCGCCTCCCAACAGGCGATGCAGTCGGTATAGCCCTCTACCACGATGGCGGTATCCTGCGCGACGATAAACTCCTTGGCCCAATTAAAGCCGTAGAGGTTTCGCTTTTTATGAAACACGCTCGTCTCGGCGGTGTTGAGGTACTTGGGTTGGCCGTCACCCATGATGCGACCGCCAAAGGCGATGTT
This sequence comes from uncultured bacterium, assembly GCA_905214465.1. GTDB lineage: Bacteria > Actinomycetota > Coriobacteriia > Coriobacteriales > Coriobacteriaceae > Collinsella. The sequence continues at coordinate 99,345 of CAJMMD010000005.1, read as the reverse complement.
GTGACCCTGCTCGTCAAAGATGGGGAACATCACGCGGTCGTAGAAGCGGTCGGCAAGCTGCCCGCGCCCTCGACTCACGGCAACGTTGGCGTCGATCATCTCCTGCGGAGTAAAGCCCGCCTGCGACAGATGAGCCACCAGCATATTACGACCCGGCGCAAAGCCCAGGCAGTAGCGGCGGCAGACGTCGCCACCCATGCCGCGGCTGGCAAAGTACTCACGTGGACGGCCATCCTTACCGCGCATAAGCATGGTGTGGTAGAACTGGGCGGTCTCGGCACACAGATCGTAGATGCGGGCACGCTTGGTACCGCGCTCGCGGCGATCTCCGGTGTCGTGCAGCTCAATACCTGCACGATCGGCCAAATAACGGATTGACTCGGGAAAGCTCAGGTTCTCGCGCTTCATGATATAGGTGAAGACGTCGCCACCCTCGCCGCAGCCAAAGCAATGCCACACCTGCGTGGCGGGAATAATGTGGAAGGACGGAGTCTTTTCGCCATGAAAGGGGCAGCAGCCCCAAAACTCATGGCCGCGGGGCTTGAGCTCAACCGTTTCCTGCACGATGGCAACTAGGTCGGACGCAGCGCGTACCTGGTCTTTTTCCTCATCGCTAATCACGGATGCCCACCCCCTGCTCACCCAAGTTGTGACGAATGTCCTCGATATTACCCTCGACGGTCGCAATCAACTCATCCAGCGAATCGAACACACGCGAGGGACGCAGCCAGCGCGTAAACGCCAGCGAAACGGAAGCGCCGTACAGGTCGCCCGTATAACCAATTAAGTTAGCCTCGAGATGCGATGAAGCGGCATCGTCGGCATACGTCGGCGGCAGGCCGACGTTAACGGCAGCAGGCCATACGGTGTCATCAACGAGCACCAGGCCCTCATACACGCCATCGGCAGGCACCTGAATGCCGTCGGGAACCTGCAGGTTAGCCGTGGGAAAGCCCATGTCAGAACCCTCGTGACGGCCACGAATAACACCGCCACGCAGCATATACGGGCGGCCGAGCAACTCAGCAGCAAGCTCCACATGGCCCTGTCCCAGCTCATGACGAATGCGGGTGGCGCAAATGGCCTCACCGCCCTCGCAAAGCAGGTCGTGCCCGTATACGTCAACGCCGCGCTCGGCACCCCAGGTGCGCATCTCGTCAACACCAGAAGCACCGCCACGACCCAGCCTAAAGTCGCTGCCAACGCGAATCGAACGAATATCGACCAGACGCGACACCAGCGAGAGAAAAGCAACATGGTCGAGTGCCGCAACCTCAGGCGTAAAGGGAACGGCCACCACCGCATCGACCCCGGTCTGAGCCAAGGCATGTAGACGGTCGGCCGTCGTCATCAATTTTTGAGCGGGCGAAGGACTCACCACAACGTCCGGATCGGGATCGAAAGTGACCACGACCGCCTTGCAGCCATGGGCACGGGCATCACGGACAAGCGCTTCGATGAGTTCCCGGTGTCCACGGTGAACGCCATCGAACACGCCAATGGCGATCGAGGCAGCACCCAAGTGCTCGCACTCATCAAACGCATCGGCAGTGACGATGCGAGCCTCGTCCGACTCGCCTTCAAAAAAGATACGCGCGAGCTCGCGAGCGGACAACATCATCGAACACCGCCGATTGCCTGCGGAAACACGTGCTCCATGACAAAGCGGCCACTTTCGATGCGGGCGAGCGCCTTGAGTCCCCCATCGAGCACCAGCGCAAACGGCGCTTTCGAAGCATCGAAATCGGCAAGCGCACGCTCAACGGGAATGCGTCGGCCGCAGAGCAGGTCTTCGGCAAGATTGCCCGGCAAGTCAACACGCGTGGCGCCCAGGGCCGCAATGGGATCCAGGGCAAAGCCAGGCGCGGACTCGGGAGAAAGCTCCTCGACCGCATGACAGGCGCCAATGGAAACAACACCGGAGGCCGTGCGGCGCAGCGCGGAAATGTGCGCGGCGCTCTCGCAGGCGCGGCCCAAGTCGCGAGCGAGCGCACGGATATAGGTGCCCTTGCTCACCGAGAACGCCACGGTCCACACACACGTATCACCTTCGCCTCCCACGGCGATCAGGCCGGCGGCATAGACCTCGACGGGGCGCGGAGGTAGGTCCACCGCATTGCCCTCGCGAGCAGACTTGTAGGCGCGAACGCCATTGACCGAGATAGCCGAAAACGCCGGCGGCACCTGCATCTGCGGACCCAGCATAGCGGCCAAGCGCTCACGGGCATAGGCAGGATCGCGGAGCTCGTTGGCAACAGCCACCGTGCGGACCGCCTCGCCCTCCGCATCATCGGTATTGGTCTCGGCGCCAAACGAAATGTCGGCGACATAGCTTTTGGTATCGAGGGTTAGCATGCCCAGCAGACGGGTGGCCTGGCCCACACCCACCACCATGACACCCGATGCCATGGGGTCGAGCGTGCCGGCATGGCCGACGCGCCGCTCATGGAGGGCGCGCCGGCATTGCGAAACCACATCGTGGGACGTGCAGCCCACCGGCTTATCGACGGCGAGCAGCATATTCAGTTGAGAAGGTGTACGACGAGCCATGTACCATCCAAAAAGTTAAAGCTCGATGGTCACCGAAGTGCGATCCTCCCCTACCAGTTCGGCCAGCATGGGAAGTGCCACGGTGAGCGTCTCGAGAATCGTTCCGTTGTTGGAAAAACCGGCGGCAGCGGGATGTCCGCCTCCGCCAAAGGCAGCAGCGATCTCGGACACGTTGAGGTCACCCTTGGAGCGCAGGTTGCCGCGCACCTTGGTATCGCCCTCAATGCCCTTCAGGAACAAGCAGACCTCCACGCCCATCACCGAGCGCACCACGTCAACCAGACCGTCGCACTCATCCGAGGTGACACCGCAGGCCTCAAGATCACTCTGGTACGCGTAGCTATACGCGACGCGCCCGTGGGCCACCGTCTTAATGCGGCCCATAACGATGGACTTGAGGTGCAAAAACTCAACGCGCATGCTCTGGTAAACCTCGAGTGCCACACGCGCCGGATCGGCACCGTGGGCAACCAGACGCGAGGCTGCATGGAACGCGGCGGCATCGGCGTTTTGGTACTGAAAACGGCCGGTATCGGTAACCAAGCCACACAGCAGGCAGGTCGCAACGCCATCACGTGCGACAATGCCGCAATTGTCCAAGAAGCGGTCGATGATCATGGCGCAGGCCGCGGCGTCGACGCACCTCAGGCTCAGCTCGGCAAATTCCTCGCGCGCCGGATGGTGATCGAAGCACACCACATGCGACGAGCGGCGGAGCACCTCGGCGGAGTTGTTCAGACGCTCGACGACCGGCACGTCCACCGAAATGAACAGGTCCGGATTGCCAGTATACGCAGATGCCGGCACCAGACGGTCGGCACCCTCCATAAAGCGGTAGATGCGCGGAACCGGGTCATCGTCTGCCAGCAGCAGGGCAATGTCCTTGTTGGGAAAAAACTTCCTAAGCGAGAGGCCCAGACCCAGCACGGAGCCCAGGGCGTCGCCATCGGGAGACGTATGTCCCGAAATCGCAATGGAGGACGCATCCTCGATGAGCTCGAGGATGCGTCGCTGAATATCTGCAGACTCGCACGATGCGAGGTCGGCGGAATTACTCATCTAAAGCTGCCTCCTGGGCGGCATCCGCAATTGGATAGCCGTCCTCGTCCTTTTCGATCGCAAGCGTGGCGGGAACGTTTTCCAGCGCACGCGTGATGCGCTCGGCCTCATCGGTCGAGCGATCGATGCGAAAATCGAGCTCGGGCGTGACGCGCCAATCGAGCGAGCGGGCCAACAGGCTACGGATGCGGCCCTTGGCGCTGGCGAGCGCCTCCATGACCTCGTCGTAGCGGCTCGCGTCGCACGACACGTACACGCGCGCGAACGAACGGTCCACCGCGACCTCGACCGCGGTCAGGGTGACCAGGTCGAGACGCGGATCGGAAACCTCAAAGAGCAGGATATAACCGAGCTTCTCGCGAAGCTGCTCGCCCAAACGGCGGGTTGCCTGCGTTTGCTTCATAGCGCTACCCCCTACTCGGTACGGGCAACCTGATCGATGCGGTAGCCCTCAATGGTGTCGCCAGGCTTGATGTCCTGGAAGTTCTCCAGGCCAATACCGCCCTCGGAGCCGCTCTTAAGGCTCTTGGCCTCGTCCTTGTAGTGGCGCATCGAGGCGATTTTACCGTTGAAGACCACGATACCGTCGCGCACCAGGCGCACGGAATCGGTCGCGGCGATCTCGCCCTCTTCGACGCGGACACCGGCGGCGATACCGACCTTGGGCACCTTGAAGGTGTCCAGAACGGTCGCGGTGCCCGTGGAAACCTCGACCTCGGTGGGCTTGAGCATGCCGATACGGGCTGCGTCGAGGTCCTCGAGGCACTTGTAGATGACGTCGTAGCAACGGATCTCGACGCCCTCGCGCTCGGCGGCGGAGCGGGCCTTGCCGTCGGGACGGACGCCAAAGCCGATGATGATGGCGTTGGAGGCGTCGGCCAGAACGACGTCGGTCTCGTTGATGGCGCCAACGGCGGAGTGGATCGTGTTGATGCGCACCTCGGACTGGTCCATCTTGTCGAGGGAGTCCTGAAGGGCCTCGATAGAACCCTGGACGTCGGCCTTGATGATCAGGTTGAGTTCCTTGACCTCGGCGTCGGCGATGGTCTCAAAGAGGTTCTCGAGCGTCACATGCTTCACGCGGCTCTGCTCCTCGATGCGGGCCTTGAGCGAACGCTCGTCGGCCAGGGCGCGAGCCTCGCGCTCGTCCTCGAACACGCGGAACTCATCGCCGGCGTTGGGGACGGACTGCAGGCCCAGGATCTCGACGGCGTCGGAGGGACCGGCCTCGGTGACGGCGTTGCCCTTGGGGTCGAGCATGGCGCGGACGCGGCCGTAGGTAAGGCCGGCGACCAGCGTATCGCCCACGTGCAGAGTACCGCGGGTCACGAGCACCGTGGCAACCGAGCCGCGGCCCTTGTCGAGCTTAGCCTCGAGGACGTTGCCCGAAGCGAACGTATCGGGGTTGGCCTTGAGCTCGAGCACGTCGGCCTGGAGTAGGACGGTCTCGAGCAGGTCGTCGATACCGATCTTCTGCTTGGCCGAGATATTGACGAACATGTTCTGTCCGCCCCACTCCTCGGGGATGATGCCGTACTCGGTGAGCTCCTGGCGCACGCGGTCGGGGTTGGCACCCGGCTTATCGATCTTGTTGACGGCGACGACAATGGGAACACCGGCGGCCTTGGCGTGGTTGATCGACTCGATGGTCTGGGGCATGACGCCGTCGTCGGCAGCCACGATCAGAATGACGATGTCGGTCACCTTGGCGCCGCGGGCACGCATGGCCGTAAAGGTGGCATGGCCCGGGGTATCGATGAAGGTGATCTTGCGGTCGTTGATCATAACCTGCGAAGCACCGATTGCCTGGGTAATGCCGCCTGCCTCGCCGGCAGCGACGCCGGTGTGACGGATGGCGTCGAGCAGCGAAGTCTTGCCGTGGTCGACGTGGCCCATGACGGTGACGACCGGGGCACGCGGCTTAAGGTCGGCGGGATCGTCGTAGAACGAGAAGGTGTTCTCCTCTTCGGGGGTGATGATCTTGATCTGGCGGCCCAGGTCGTCGGCAACGAGCTCGACGAGGTCGTCAGACATGGACTGTGTCATGGTGAGCGGCGTGCCCAACAGGAACAGGCGCTTGATGATGTCGTTGGCCGGAACGTCAAGTGCCTCGGCGAGTTCCTGGACGGTAACGCCCTGGGAGACCTTGATGGCGTCGAGCTCCTCGGGGTTCACGCCCTGGGCCAGCGCCTCCTCTATCTTGCGCTCCTCCTGAGCCTTGGCAGCCTCGCGCTCGCGCTTCTCCTTGCGCTTCTTGCGGCGACCGGTGGACTCGCGAGAGGCCTCCTCGACGGCGGCACGGGCCTCCTCGAGCACCTTCTCGCGGCTGTACTCCTCGGCCTCGCGAGCCATACGGCTGTAGTGGTCCTCTTCGTTGTTGTGACCGCCCTTGCGCTTCTTGCCCTTGCCCTGCTTATCAGGGTTGGGGAAGTCCATGCCAGCAGCGACGTTGTTGCTGGCGTTGGTGCGATGGCTGTGCGGACGGCTCTCGGAGGCGTTGCGCTCGGAGTTGCTGTCGGAGGCGTTACGATCGTTGCGACGGCCACCGCGGCGGTCGTTGTTGCCGCCACGACGGTTACCGCGCTCGGCGGCGCGCTCGGCCTTGGCCTTGTCCTCGGCGTCCTTCTTCTCCTTGAGCACGGTCTCCTGTGCGGCGATCTGGTCGAGCAGCGAACGGAAGCGCGAACCGGAGTCGGAAGCGGGAACGGCGCGGCGCTGGGCCTCGCGGGCAGCCTCCTCCTTCTCGCGGGCAAGGCGCTCCTGCTCGGCCTTCTTCTTGGCCTCGGCCTCGGCGCGGGCAGCCTCCTCGGCAGCCTGGGCTGCGGCAAACTGGCGGCGCTCCTCCTCGCGGGCCTTCTCGGCGGCGATGCGCTCGCGCTCGGCCTCGGCAGCGCGTGCGGCTTCCTCGGCGGCAGCCGCCTGCTCCTCGGCCTGCTTGGCGGCCTCGACTTCCTGAGCGCGGGCCTCGATCACCGAGGCGAGCTGCTTGCGGACCATGGCGACATAGGCGTCCTCCAAGGTGGAGGAAGCGGACTTAGCGGGAATCTTCATATCGGCGAGATGACCCATCAGTTCCTTGGAGGTCATGCCGAACTCTTTGGCCAAGGTGGACACACGGACTTTTGCCATATGACTTCACCTACCCTTTCTGGCACCTTGGGTGCCTAGAGACTGAACGAGCGTGGGAGACGCGCCGGGGCCCGCCCGGCGCGACCGCGCGCTAGATCAGGTCCTCCGCATCATCGAAGGCGTCGGTGTCGTGGACACCGCAGAAACGGGAGCCGGGACGAGCCTGGTTGCGGCACTGGATGCCGTCCTCGGACACATACTCGCAGCGGCGGACATCCTCGTCCTCCTCGTCACCGATCAGGTCGGCGGCGGGCTCCTCGTGAACGGGAACGTTCTTGAGGATGTCGGCGGCAAGCGTCTCGGACTTGATGTCGATGTGCCAGCCGGTCAGGCGCGCAGCGAGGCGGGCGTTCTGGCCTTCCTTGCCGATGGCGAGGGACAGCTGGTCGTCGGGGACGATGACGCCGGCGTAGGCCTTCTCCTCGTCGATGAGGACGCGGGTGACCTTAGCGGGCGACAGGGCGTTGGCGACGTAGACGGCAGGATCGGCATCCCACAGGATGACGTCGACGCGCTCGCCACGGAGCTCGCCCACGACAGCGCGAACACGGCTGCCCTTGGGGCCGACGCAGGCACCCACGGGATCCAGACGGTCGTCGAGCGAGTGGACGGCAACCTTGGAACGCTGGCCGGGCTCGCGGGCGATTGACTTGATCTGGACGGTGCCCTCATAGATCTCGGGCACCTCCTGCTCAAACAGACGACGCATGAGCTCGGGGTGGGTACGGGAGATGACAATCGGCGGACGGCTGTGCTCGCCACGAACCGGCTGCAGGTTGGAGTTGGGGTCGCGAACGTCGATGATCACGGCCTTGATGTGCTGATTGTGCAGGTAGCGCTCGCCCATCGGACGCTCGTTGCGCTCGTTCTCGTAACGACGCTGATCGAAGTGCGGCAGCTCGGCCTCGACGCCTTCGCGAATCTTGACGATCGTGAAGTCGGGCGTGGACTGCAGCACGGTACCGCTGATGAGGTCACCGATGCGGCCGGAGAACTCCTCGTAGATCTGCTCGCGGGCGGAGTTACGCACGATGGCGTTGATCTCGGCCTTGGCGTGCTGGGCAGCGATGCGGCTCGTGTTCTTGGGGGTGACGTCGATCTCCTCGAACTCGGTGAAGTTGCCCTCCTCGTCCATGGAATCGTCGATCGGCTCCAGGCGGTAGACGTAGATCTTGCCGGTGGTGCGGTCGATGGTCACCTTAGCGCCCCACTCAAGATGCAGGATCTCGGCATAGCTCTTGGCGAGCGACTGCTCCAGGCGGTCGATCAGGTAGAGCTGGTCGATGTGCTTCTCCTGGCAAAGCTCCATCAGGGCGGACATCATGTCGGATGCTGCCATCTTACTTTCCTTCCTTCGCGGGCTTGAAGTCGTAGGTGGGCTTCAACTTGCACTTTTTAACATCGCAGAATTCGAGGGTAACGGACTCGCCGTCCTCGAGCTCGAGGGTCACGTTCGTCTCGGTGGCGGCGGCAATCTTGCCGGCGTACTTGCGACGGCCCTCGGTGGCGGTGGAGGTGAGCTCGCAGTTCTCGCCCACAAAGCGGGCAAAGTCACGCGGGCGGCGCAGCGGGCGCGCCATACCCGGGCTCGACACCTCGAGCGTATAGCTCGAAGAGATGGGGTCGAGCTCCTCAATCACATCGCCGACCCATTTGGTGTTGGCCGTGACGTCATTGAGCGACAGGCTCTGGCCCTCGGCACCCTCGATACGCACACGCACGCAGGGGGCCTTGGTGGCACCCACGAGCTCAACGTCGACAATGTCGACATCGTGCTGGGGAGCAACGGCCTCGAGCGCGTCGATGATCGCCTGCTCGGTCTTGGTCTTGACCATTGCGGCACCTCCATCCATACAAAAAAGAAGCGGGGCCGAAACCCCACTTCTTTCAATTACAACTTCATTTGCAAGCAAACTATACCAATAGCTGCGGAAACGCGCAAGCACAACAGAAACTCGCAGGTCAGCGCGCCCACAGCATCTCCACAAGAATAGAACAATTGACCGCGGGCGCCGCGAGCAGACAAAACAAAACGAGGGACGACCCAACCGGACCGCCCCTCGTTTATTGCATGTCAGCTTTACGCGCAGAGCTTACTTGACCACCAGGTTGACCAGCTTGCCGGGTACGCAGATGGCCTTGACGACCGTCTTGCCCTCGAGCCACTTGGCGACGGCTTCCTCAGCGGCAGCCTGCATCTCCTCGTTGGAGGCGTCGCGGGCGACGTCGATGCGGCCGCGGACCTTGCCGAGCACCTGTACGACGATCTGCACCGTGTCCTCGATGGACTCGGCCAAGTCGAACTCGGGCCAGGCGGCGGTGTAGGCATTGCCCTCGCAGCCGAGCGCCTCATGCCACAGCTCGTCGGCCCAGAACGGGCAGATGGGGGCAAGGACGCTCACGATATCCTTAGCCACGCCGTAGCACATCGCCTTGTCACGGGAAGCGCCCTCAGTAGCATTGAGGTAAGCACTCGCGGCATTGACGAGTTCCATGACGGCCGAGATGGCGGTGTTGAACTGGCCTCGGTCAAAGTCCTCGGTGCACTTGGCGATAGTGCGGTGACGCTCGCGATAGAGCTTCATCGCGGTCTCGTCGAGCGCGGACTTGTCGAAGGCCACGTTGGCGTCGCCGGACTGGACGAGCTGCCAAACGATACGCCAGGCGCGCTTAATGAAGCGGTTGGCGCCCTCAACGGCCTTGGGATCCCAGTCGAAGTCCTTCTCGGGCGGGGCGATAAACAGGATCGCCAGACGCATGGTGTCGGCGCCGTAGGGCTCGATGACCGAGCTCGGGGGCACGACGTTGCCCTTGGACTTGGACATGGTGTCGCCGTTCTCGTCCTTAACCATGCCCTGGCACAGCAGGTTGGTGAAGGGCTCGTCCACACTCAGCAGGCCCAGGTCGCGCAGCGCCTTGGTAAAGAAGCGGCTGTAGAGCAGGTGCAAAATGGCGTGCTCGATGCCGCCGATGTAGTTATCGACGGGCATCCAACGGTCGGCGGCTTCGCGGGAGAAGGGCAGCTCGGTGTTGTGCGGGTCGGTATAGCGCAGGTAATACCAGCTGGAGCAGGTAAAGGTGTCCATGGTATCGGTCTCGCGCTTGGCCGGGCGGCCGCAGACCGGGCAGGTGGTCTCGTAGAAGTCCTTGCACTCGGCAAGCGTCTCGCCGGCGCCCAGGTCCAGGTTCTCGGGCAGCGTCACCGGCAGCTGATCCTCGGGCACGGGCACAATACCGCAGTGCTCGCAGTGAATGGCCGGGATGGGGTTGCCCCAATAACGCTGGCGGCTGATGAGCCAGTCGCGCAGGCGGAACTCGACCTTGCGACGACCGCAGCCCATGGCCTCGAGGTCGGCCACGATCGCAGCCTCGCCCTCGGAGTGCTTACCGCCGCGCATGCCGGTGTACTTGCCGGACTGGACGAGCGTGCCCTCGGCAGCGTGGGCGCAATCCCAGTCGACGGTCTCGGCATGGAAGGTATCGATGGTCTCGCCGCTGGCCTCGACGGCAGCGCGATCATCGTCGTCCAAGATGATCGGCACGATCGGCAGATCATACTTGCGGGCAAACTCAAAGTCGCGCTGGTCGCCGCAGGGAACGGCCATGACGGCGCCGGTGCCGTAGTCAGCCACGACGTAGTCGGCAACCCACACGGGGACCTTTTCGCCGTTAACGGGGTTCACCACGTAGCGGCCGGTAAAGGCACCGTGCTTCTCGAGAGTGCCCTGGGCACGCTCGACGGCAGAAATGTGCTTGGAGTCCTCAACGATCTTGGTGACGGCCGCCTCGTACTCCGTGCCCTCGACGAGCTCGTGCAGACGGGCGTACTCGGGAGCCAGGACAAAGAAGGAGACGCCAAAGAGCGTGTCGGCGCGCGTGGTGAAGACGGTGATCTTGCCCTCGTCGCCCTCGATGGGCTCGCCATCGGCATCGCACAGGGTAAAGTCGACCTCGGCGCCCTCAGAGCGACCGATCCAGTTGGCCTGCATCTGCTTGACGCGCTCGGGCCAGCCGGGGAGCTTCTCCAGGTCGTCGAGCAGCTCCTGGGAGTACTCGGTGATCTTGTAGTACCACTGCTCAAGGTCGCGCTTCTCGGGCTCGGTGCCGCAACGCCAGCACTTGCCCTCGGTCACCTGCTCGTTAGCCAAAACGGTCTTGCAGGTGGGGCACCAGTTAACCGGATTCTTCTTACGATAGACCAGGCCCTTTTCCCACATCTTCTCAAAGATCCACTGGCCCCAGCGATAGTAGTCGGGGCTGCAGGTCTTAACGGTGCGATCCAGGTCGTAGGAGAAGCCCATGCGCCTCATCGTGGCGAGCGCCTGGTCCATGTTCTTATACGTCCAGGCGGCAGCCTGCGTGTTGTGCTTGATGGCAGCGTTCTCAGCGGGCAGGCCAAAGGCGTCAAAGCCGATGGGGTGCAGCACGTCAAAGCCGCGCATGCGGGCCTGACGGGCCATGGCATCGCCGATGGTGTAGTTGCGCGCGTGGCCCATGTGCAGGTCGCCCGACGGATACGGGAACATTTCGAGCACGTACTTCTTGGGCTTGCTGGCGTCGGTGTCGACGGCAAAGAGGTTGGAGTCCTCCCAGGCCTTCATCCACTTGGACTCAATGGCCTGCGCGTCGTAAGCAGGGATCTCATCCTTATGATCTGTGCAATCGCACATATCAGCTCCTTTAATCTTGCTGGGGTCGGACGGCTTAGCTTTATTCGCTACTGCGGACAGTCCTGCGCAAGACGAAGAGCGCATTAAGTGCTCTTCTTTGCGTGCGGAACTTGTAGCGAACAAAGCTAAGCCGACCGACCCTAAGGTTAACTCGCATGATGATAGCAAATACAACAAGCGAGATGTCTGCGACTTGCAGGCATCTCGCTTTATCTAAATAACGTGGTTGAGGCTCAACCTTTATGTGCAGGTCTTATCTTATCGATACGTTACGCTCTGTTGGGAGTCCTTGACTACGACGTCGTGGGCTCCGCCTTCGACGATCGAGGTCGAGGAGACCAGGGTCAGGCGTGCCTTTTCCTGGAGCTCGGGGATCGAGAGGGCGCCGCAGTTGCACATCGTGGACTTGACCTTGTAGAGCGTGCCGCCCACGCCGTCCTTGAGGGAGCCGGCGTAGGGAACGTAGGAGTCGACGCCCTCGACGAAGCTGAGCTTCGCGGCGCCGCCCAGGTCGTAGCGCTGCCAGTTGCGGGCACGCGCAGAACCCTCGCCCCAGTACTCCTTCATGTACTGGCCGTTGACGTTGACGCGCTCGGTCGGGCTCTCGTCAAAGCGGGCGAAGTAGCGGCCCAGCATCATAAAGTCGGCGCCCATGGCAAGGGCGAGCGTCATGTGGTAGTCGTAGACGATACCGCCGTCGGAGCACACGGGCACGTAGACGCCGGTCTCCTCGTAGTACTCGTCGCGAGCGCGGCAGACATCGATCAGCGCGGTGGCCTGACCACGGCCGATACCCTTGGTCTCGCGGGTAATGCAGATGGAGCCGCCGCCGATACCGACCTTGATGAAGTCGGCACCGCAGTCGGCCAAAAAGCGGAAGCCCTCGGCGTCGACGACGTTACCGGCACCGACCTTGACGTCCTCGCCGTAGTTAGCGCGGATCCACTCGATGGTGCGCTTCTGCCACTCGCTGAAGCCCTCGGAAGAGTCAATGCACAGGACGTCGGCACCGGCCTCGATAAGCAGCGGCACGCGCTCGGCATAGTCGCGGGTGTTGATGCCGGCGCCGACCATGTAGCGCTTATCGCCGTCGAGCAGCTCGTTGGGGTTAGTCTTGTGGCTGTCGTAGTCCTTGCGGAAAACGATGCCCATCAGGTGATCGTAGTCGTCGACGATGGGCAGGGCGTTGAGCTTGTTATCCCAGATGACGTCGTTGGCAACCTTGAGGCTGATGTTCTTGTCGCCCACGATGAGCTGCTCACGCGGGGTCATGAACTCGGAAACCTTCTTCTGGTGGTCATCGCGGCTGGGGCGATAGTCACGGCTGGTGACGATACCCAGGAGCTTGCCCTTGGGAGTGCCGTCGTCGGTGACCGGCATGGTGGAGTGGCCGGTCTTCTCCTTGAGCTCGATGACCTGCTCCATGGTCATGTCGGGGGTCAGCGTGGAATCGGACTGAACAAAGCCGGCCTTGTGATCCTTAACGGCCTTGACCATAGCAGCCTCGGACTCGGGGGTCTGAGAACCGTAAATGAAGGACAGGCCACCCTCGGTAGCGAGCGCGACACCCATGTCGACGCCCGAGACGGACTGCATGATGGCGGAAACCATGGGGATGTTCAGGGTGATTGCCGGCTTCTCACCGCGCTTGAAGCGGGTTAGCGGCGTCTTAAGAGAGACGTTGTTGGGGATGCACTGCGAGGACGAGTAACCAGGGACCAGCAGATACTCCGAAAACGTGTGGGACTCACCGGGAAAGAACGTAGCCATGTTTCTCCTTTTTCCATGCGACCGGTCGGCTGCAGGCCTCGTAGGACCCAGCCCAACCTTGGGCGCCCAATACTGGGGAAGTATCTTAACGCACTTTGACTGCTACAATGCATGGTTTAGAAAGAGCACACGAGGGTTTGACGCAGGCTTTGCGTTTGCCCAGCAAACACTTTAGCGGGGAGACGTGGAGCGTATGAAGTACAAGACGACGGCAAAGTTGGTCATTCAAGCGTGCGACAAGGATTTGCCGGGCGTGTTCGGCCATGGCTGCGTCTTGCTGCTGCAGGGTATTGCCCGGGAGCACTCACTCAACCGCGCCGCCAAAAGCATGGGCATGGCGTATTCTAAGGCCTGGCGCATCGTGAACGAGGCCGAAGGGCAGCTGGGATGCAAACTCATCGAGCGCGACGGCGCCCGCGGATCCACGCTCACGCCCTCCGGCGAGCGAGCCATAGCGGTGTACGAGGAGCTGCAGGCCGACATCAACCAAGTAATTGCCGCAAAGGCCAACGACCTCATCGCCAGCATCAACGCAGGATAGTCCTTTTGGGACTGAATTGTTGTCCAGCGCGCCCTCGGATTGAGGCTCGCGCCACAAAATGGGCCCATCTACTACGTTTAGTTGAATACCCTAGACCATACCGGGCATTATGAAAATAAAACCGCTGGTAGACAGCTTGGCGATTTTCAAAATAAGCGGGTATGGTCGACCCCTACGGCTTAAACGTAGTAAATAGGCCGTTTTCGTGGCACAGACCCCGATTAGCTACTTGCGGAGGGCGTTGTCTAGGGTGGCGGCCACGATCAGGGGGTTGTCGGTGCCGACGAAGAGGCGGATGGTGCACCCCTGCTTGCCGCGTGGAGCCGAAAGGCGCGTCGTTGCGCCGCCGGCCGGCGATGTACGAAACTCCCCCGGCAAAGCATCGAACAAATCGCCCGCACTGCGCTCGATAAGGTCAAACTCAACTGCCGGACCAAAGCCGTGCTCGAGGATTCCAGTTGCAACCGCATGGTCGGGATGCGAGCTCAGTCCGGGATAGCGCACGGCGTGCACCATCTCATTGACAGCCAAGTACTCGGCCAGCGCACGTGCGCGGTCGAAATGTGCCTGCATGCGGGCATCGAGCGAGTCCAGCCCACACTCCAGCACGTCGGCCTCCTCGGTAGAAAGGTCGAGCGCCGACGCACCGCAGCCCGCAAACAACGCGTGCACGCATTCAGCCGCGGCATCCACGCGATGGCGCTTGAGCTGCGAGCGCGCCACCGAAGCGGCAACCAGCTTGCGCGGAGCCTTACCGGCGCATACGCGATCGAGCGCCTCGAGCGACAGCGCAGCGCCCAGCCGCAACGGATCGCAGCCAAAGACGCATGCCACGGTGTTGTCCACAACCAGCAGCGCATGGGCCTCACGCGCCGCCCGACCCAGCGTACGCAGATCGGGCACGCGCAATCCAAACCCGCCAATAGAGTTGACGAACCACCACAGGTGCAGCCCCTCGACCTCAAACGAAGCATCAAAGCCCTCGGACGCAGCAGTAAACGCCGCAACCGACGGCTCCTCCACCATAGCCACGTCGCAGCACTCAAAGCCGCGCGCAAACGCATCGGCAAAGTCATCGGCAAACGCAACCAGGCGATCGCCGGGACGTACAATCCCCAACAGAGACAGCGCCGCCGGCACATGCGGCGCTGCAGCAAGACGCGCCTCACGCGCGCCGGCCCTTGCAGCCCAGGCCTCTTCTAGCTGCTGTACGTCCACGCGGCACCGTCCCTTCATAAGCAAAAAACCCACGATGCGGGTGTTCCCCGCATCGTGGGCAACGGCTGCAGTATAGCGCCGATAGGCGACGAAACGCCTAGATGCTGAGCGTGTGATAGGTCACGCTCGCACCCGGAGCGTCAACGGTCACGCCATAGGCCTCGGGTGGCCAAAAGCGTCTGCAACGTCGAGCATCTCAAAGTTGGCATCCCAGCTGTCAAAGATACGATGCACCAACACCGCGAGTTCCTCGGCACACAGCAGGGGAAACGGCGCATCTGCCGCACCCTGAAGCGCGACCGACCCGCCCGAGCATGCCTCGAACAACGGCATCAAAAATGGGTCGGTTAATGCCGGCGATGCGGTATACAGATACGGCACGCGCAGGACTTTGGCTTGGATGCCGTCGCGCGATGCATAGTAACGGCACAGGTCGTTGGCAGCGCGGGCGATAATGCCCTTGCCCGTCTGGGCCCCACTGGCGGCCGTGGCGTCGTCGTCACATCCGCCAGTGGTGCCCTCTGCACCCGCGGGCCCCGCAATAAACAGCAGCTGCACATTGCGTCCCATACAGGCACGAAACACCGAGCGCAGCAGCCCAATGTCGCCAAAAGTCACGGTATGCGGGGTGAGGTAGGTAGAAAGGTAGACCACGCGCTCAAACTCGTAGGCCTGGTCCAGGTGCTGGAGGAGCTCTTTCCACGAAGCATGGGGCGACGACTCATCGCGGCGCGCGTCCTGCGCGGCTACGACCTACACATGGTCGCCGGGGAACGCCTTGGAGCAAAAGTCATCGTCAACATATGCGGTGTTGCCAACAACCAGCACTTCCACGGCGTTCCCCCTCCCCAAAAATCTACTTTTGCCATAGTCAAACATGCGTATTGTACGCTGTAAAAGCGAGCCAAGGCGCCTTTAAGGCTGTTTTAAGAACTTTTTAGAGGATGTGAGAGCGGCAACTCATTCGACTTAGATTCATCGAGGAAATGCTATTCGCTCTGAAAAGGCACATCGCAATCTGCTGACAGCTCTGCAGGGAGAATGGCAGGCAATGTAAGCGCTCCCATGGGTGAAAGTCCAGTAACAACCATCAAATAGCTCTTTGCATGGGCATATGCCATCGAAATAGCATTTGAAAGAAGGTAGTGACGCGCCTCGTCATCGGGAGAGTTCATTGGCATTTGCGCTGAAACCGAGATGGATACTGTAACGCCAGCGTGCATCTTCTCCTGTGCACCTTCGTCTCTGTCAAGGAGGCTGCCAATTACGCACATCTTTAGACTTGCGCGTGCATCATTACCTTTTTTCGAAAGATGGACATCTTGGTAGCTAACGTCAACTTTTAATTCCATGTTATCCGAGGGCGAATCCTCGATATGGAAATCGGAGTCAACGACGAACAAATGAACGACTTGAATCGGAGCAATAAAATCCCCACTCATGCTGCCAAACCTCCGGAAATCATCTCGAGATTCACATGCGAGGACGGACGCTCGTTCCTAAAAGACCATTGCTCTCGCACGAAATTGTTGGATGAAAGAAACGGTAGCTCTTTAGAATAGCTAACGGTAACCTTAGGAACGATATTGATACCCAAAGCAAGCTCGAACCTAGCGATCGTCTTCAGCGTCATATTGGGCTGAGAATTCAACAGCTTCGAAAGCGACTGAAGGCTCACGCCCATACGCTTTGCCAAATCGCTTTTGCTTAAACCCAGACGCTTCATCTCGCGATGAACAATAAACTCGATATCTAGCGCGTGTTCATAAGCGCGTGTTTCGCTGGTTTCTGTATCGGCGTAAAAATCAGATAAATCTACTTTATTCATTGTGTTCTCCGTTTCGAAAGCCAAGTATAAAAGTCAAGGCTCAGATTCCAGAAGTTGACGTGCTATTCTGGCCGATCATTGTTCGAGCGGTTAATTTCCGCTTAGGGTCTGACAACATTTTCTGGAATTGAGAGTTGTCGGGAGAAGCCGTCAATTCCCAAAACGGTCGACCCTTGAGGTCTCTATATTCGACAAGATCATATCCTTCTGCCAAAGGGCACCTCCCATTTCTAGATGAACTTAACTTATAGGTTAAGTTCATCCATTTAAATACATATAACGAGGTCCAGACAAGATTCCTCTGCCCCAATCGATAAACAAACCAGTCGAGCTTATGCAAAATCCGGAAGTGTGCGGCATATTCTAGACACGTCAACCACACTGGATAGTGGCAACGCTTCTACCTGCGGGTTCTTTTCATGAAAAGGACGATGTGCTCGAGGGTTCCAAAATTTGCCGAATGCTTCCGTCGGGCGTTTCCGGAAGTGCGGTGAAAAACCGAGATCGACAGACCAGACCCCTGTTTTAGCCTTCCGCGACCTGCGGTTTTGTTGCCGAAATTCGGTTTATGCTCGGAGGTTTCCGATTTTTTCCCCGCACTTCCGAAAAGCACCCTTAAACCGCGCGTCCCGAAGCGGAAAACCGCCGGATATTTGTTCTCCCCAAATGAGATCCTTGTTTTGCCTGGCCGAATCTTACATCCAAACAAAAAAAGAGGACCGACGCATCAACCCTCTTCAGGTGTCGCCCGAAGGCTTCCAGCGCAATTGATTTAATTCTAATCGATATCACTTGTTTGACCACGATCACGTCAACCAGTAGAAGCCGCCCATGCTCGATCATTCCATTGCCGGGATGGTGCTTGGCTAGTACGTCACACATTGCATACATGAAAAAAGGGCAACACTCTCAATTTGAAAGCGTCACCCTTAAAGCTCCCAAAGAGCTTTTGTATTGCAGGAAGATACTCTACACTATCTTCCCTTGATTGGCGGGTCGAAACAGACACCATTGTGATTTCAAGCAGAAAGCGTTATATTAAGTATGCATTTGCACGTGGTGTTCGCACTATACGCTCAGATGCCATAGTTTACAAAGATGGCCTTCTTCATAGACGCTAGGTGGGATTACTCACTAGTAGCCGATATGTCGAAGGCCTTCTTGTACTTAAGGAAATCATACATTCTAATAAGCCGTTTCAGCTCGCTATTACCGTGGATTATCTTGCGATCGTCCATGATGAGCGCCCTCAGATATTCAAGCAACTTATTTAGATCGATCTCATCTTCTTCAAGTAGCACAAGCTTTTTAAATGCTTCCTCAAAGCCTTCGTTAGCTATAACAGACTGAACCGAGTGTCTAATTCCCGAATGATGATAGCTACCTTTTGCCTTTCGTAGGCTGTTGTTTAGAAAAGCATCTAAATCCTTCTTCTCATCTATTTCCTTTAGCATCCTTGGATTAAGAACTTCCCCTGAATACGCGCTTAAATACTTATACATGGGCAAACCACCCGAGTTAGAAGCAAGCAGCGAAGGAAGGTATTCCTCGACGGCAAGCTTAGGAGCAACATGTTCGTCATCAAACACAACATCACGATATAGAAGTTCGGCTTTGACCATATGCCCGTGCCCTAAAGAAGCATTCGCAACACCGATACCCAGCACAAGATGCTGTCCCTCCGGAAGTCTCTCGAGGTC
Organism: uncultured bacterium; assembly: GCA_905214465.1. Taxonomy (GTDB): domain Bacteria; phylum Actinomycetota; class Coriobacteriia; order Coriobacteriales; family Coriobacteriaceae; genus Collinsella. The sequence goes on along the minus strand of CAJMMD010000005.1, from coordinate 80,880 downwards.
GCTAAAACTCGCTTCAACTACCAGAGAGTCATTCGGATCGCCCTCATCAGCCAAGGCGTAGATGCTCCTGCGAAGCTCACGAATGATCCTGGGCGAGAAGGAGCATTTGGATTGTCCAATTGCTTCATACACTGCACCAAAATCGTTCGTCCTAATCTCGGTCATGCTTATCTCGCCAATACCTGGAAAGGTAAACGAATGAGTTGAGGTTGCGTTTTCTCCCCTAGTAAGGAAGATAAAGCGCTTTCTAAGCAACGCAAGATTGTTAGAACCGAGGCAGCGCGAAATCGACATGAGGATAGCTTGGATATCGGGGTCGTTAAGGGAATAACCGATAAAAATAATTGGGTATTCCATAAAAATAGTTAACAACTTGGCAGCCAAGTAATCCTGTGTTTCGGCGAGTTTTGCGTAATCTGCCTCCTCAAGAACCATAGATTCAGGATTATCCATAGAACCGTGGATCTTATAGATTTCACCCATTTCAAAAGTTCTGTGAAAGACGAGATCGTCTTGGCCAACAAAAACTTTAAACTCGGGAAATAGCGACTCCAGGAGACAGTCATAGTTGGTTGTTATAACTCCAGAGATACGCCGCCTGCCAACCTCTCTCAAGATATCAAGCTCATGCGTCATATATTCAGGTTTGAACGAGGATAACCTCTCGGCCGCCATGATCTTTAAAATAGATTTACGCTGACGAATGTCCTCTACATGATCGTTTCTAAAAGAAGCGAAGCGAGGGTCCTCAAGAACAGCTATGCGCATATCCTTATCAAGCATCGTCGCGGCAGAGGGCAATGCGCTATTGTCAGACTCATCTGGACAACGTGCCAGGTACGAGTCAAGCCGAAAGGGATCATCGGAAAGACGGGAACAGAGGTGCCTTAACAAACCAACCCAATCGTCGGTACCCATGTATCTACGGGAAAAGCCCGAGCCGACGAATAAATATGGGCTACGCCCCACCCCATTTATCAAACGTACAACGCTTTCTACAATGTCATCTCTTCCGACTTCCATCTAGCGCCTCCAAACAAGCTACTTCCATAAGTATAGAACATATGTTTGGATTTTACTAGAATTGCAAGACTTCATCGGAGACAAAGCTGCTCGACAATTGAAAATTCGAACCGCACAGGTGACCCAATATTCAGCAGTGTTCCGACGAGCAAATATTCATTTCGCGCCTCAGGCAATCTAGCGCAGCGGCATCAGTTAGAACGCCATGACTCTCTAGGAGTTCGATAAGTTGAGCGAAAGTCTAAAATTCCATCGCCAAAGTAACTCCTAAAATCAAAGGGCCGTTGCCGATAACAACCAAACAACGACCCTCCTTTGTCATCGCCTCACGTAGAGCCCACGACAACTGCATCACTAACTGGATGTTAACCTAGATGCGCAGTAATTGCGCATCCAAAAAAGTTAATCATGTAGCAAATACTCTTCGCGTTGAAACTAATGCGAAGCATTTTCGCGTCCGTGCACGAGAATGCGCAATCAATATGCGGAAAGGCAAAGATGATTCACCTAGCTAACAACCATCCAGTCACTACCGACAGTACTCGAAATCTTCGAGGAATCGCCGATGCACACGATGGTCGCCGAAGCGCCGGGCACATACTTGGCCTCAAGAACGGAAACACCTTGCTCCTTAAGCCTTAAGGTCGTCTCGGTTATCTGGGTTTTATTCACATCATTTTTGCTGACCAGTTTAACGCCATTGCCATCATTTTCATTCAGGCAGGATACAACCGTATTGTAATCGGCCCAATAACAGTACTCCCCAGAAAGCCATCCAAGCTCAGTGGCGCATATCGATCCAGTCGCAGAAACCGTCTTTGGAAGCAATCCGTAGCGCTGCCTTTCCTCAAATTCAAGAACATCGCAAAATACGCGATTAGCATTAAGTAATCTCGTTCCACAATAGTCCCCGTAAAACGGCGCAAAATGATTGCGGATAGTCCGCGACAACATACAGTAATCGTAGGTGTAGTAACACTTGAAGATTCGTAGGGCGTCTCCCCCTGCCCCTTCGGCAGAACGGGCGAATTCAACAAGAAACTGGTCCCACATGCGCTCAATATAGGGAATTGCGAGTTTAACGCTATCCATATCAGACAAAGGAGCATCGCTCGTCTGCTGCATTATTCCAGTGGTTTTTGCCAAATGGAAATGAGCTGCCATGCGCTCGATCGTTCGGATAAACTCGGGCCGATTCCCGTCCTCAATCGCCATAATTGCAAAGAAAACACTTCTCAACAGAAGATCACTTGAAAATCGCTGAGGTAAGAGATCGCCATATTCGCGCTCGTATGAGAAGAGCCTGGCCTCACCCGTATCGATTGAAGAGTAACCAAATACGGAGTCCGAAGGAACGACATATGATGGAGCGGCATTTGAGTACACACGGCTAAACTTAATTTGATAACGCTTAAAAAAGGTTGAAATCCAAAAGGTCACAACACCAAATAATGCCAGCTCAAACTCAAAGGCAATACTCGAAGTATCAAGCACATCTAGCCCCTGGCCTCCGAGATAGCCATCGATAACAAAGTGATCGAATGCGACGGACAGCAAAAGAGACATGAACGCCTCGAATGAGAAAGGAAGAGTCCGGTACCGCAATTTACCCCTTGCATGCTTGATTACCCCAAGAAACAACCAATAGAAAAGGGTAGGCATGTATCGCAGCGAAGGACCTGGAACTGAAAACGCATCGCAAATCGCAGCCATAATAAACACCGGGAGCTGGCAACAAATTGTTGGAGCGAGAATTCGGTAGGCAACGTTCAGCCTGCCCGACTCATCGGAGGGATACAGTTCTTCGACGGTGTATTGCCCTCCGATCGCCAAGGGCCCAGCAAAGCGGACAAGCTGAACGCTCGACAAACCGATAAAGACATAAAAGACAATCCAATGAATAGTGACCGATTCCACCTGTAAACAATCTCCTCAGGTCATACGCTTGCGATTAATTGTAGATAGACAGAATTGAACAGGAAGCAACAATATTTGAAACTGTTGTTTTGCGCACCCCGGATCAACCAACATACCCCAGAAAGGTCGCTGATGTTGACTGGGGTTCCCGTAAAACCCCAACAAAAAATGTGCGGAGTGCCGGCCTGAAACTGCCTTCGGACCCTATTGGCTGCACACCGAGAGGCTCCGCTATGAAACGCCCCCTTTACCACCCGCTCTGTGCGACCGCGTGCACGTCCATGGTCAACGCGACGATGCCTATGGCAGCCATTGCAGAGGGGGTTCAGCCTCAGAAGGCCGCCGAGCAGCAGGCGCAAGCCGTGAGGTCGAGCTCAGCGTTGCTTTTGAATGCAGAAAAACGAGTCCGAACGCAGCGGCGTCCGGTCCTCTTGGCAGGTCCCATCTTGGGTTGATGTCCACAAAACTAGCCCTTGCGGTCGGTTAAACAAGTTTCAGCAGCCTTTGATACTCTCCGGGATCACGCATACGCATAATATCCATGTATGTTCTGCTTTTTGCGACCATGATATCGTCGAACTTGGATAGGCCGTGCCCGCTCGCTCTTGTGACAACCATGCGGTCGTCGCAAAAATATGAAAGGAAGGTGTCCTTGCCGGGATGGTGTATCCGTCGGACGTCGAGCACGTTCCGGAAGTCATAGTAAAGTGCGGCGTTGGCGGTTTCCTCAAGTTCAGGCAGTCTGTCGATGCCTTCAAAGCGGCAAGGATAAATTAGCAGCAAGTTTTTCGAATGACTGATTGAGCGAAGAAGTCCTCGGGCCTCACGGTCTTCTTCGCTCAATTGTTTATTACTCTCAGTTTTTAGAAGCTCGTCAAGCTTGGCGAGGCTGTAATCCCTGAGAATTGCATGCAGGCGTAAGCCTCTCTGTTCTTTTACATGACTTCTGCAAAGTTGTTCTAAAGTTATTCCGCGGTCTGAAACTCGCCTTGACGAAGTGAGACTTACGGCGCGCATCATGGATTTTCCGAAGATGAGCTTGAAATCTAACTGATACGCGTCTGATACCGCATCACACTCCCCATTTGCCTCGGATACGGGCGCATGAAACTCCGCACCTCTGGTCAGTTCCTTGAAAGCGTTAGAGTGGTTGATGTGCTCGCGCGTCCATTCCTCGTATGTATATAACGGACGCCCAGAATAGTCTTGCATGAGGTCCTTAACAAACAATTCTGGGGTAATCATTGCGGATTTAAGTCTCTCGGCTCCGGGAACGGCTTCAATAAGCCTCTTATCTATCACTGTGGCCTCCTCTTTGCGGTAGTTTTACGGATGTTGACGGAAGCCGTTCCAGCAGGGTACGCCAAAGTTGGCCGAGCGAGCGGCCCGTCCTGGCTCGGAAGGGTCCGTGCCTTCGCCTAGAATACGCGCACCATGGCGCGTTCAGGCCGCTTTCGGGGTTATCCTGGCCGTTTCCATGGCAACCTCGCGCTACTTCTCGGAGAGGAAGATGGCCGAGTTGCACGACGCGGCGCTGCGAAGGGGAGCATCGTGCTGTCATGACTGGGCCGAGCTGGAAAAGACTGCCGGGAAGATGGTCGAATCCAGCCTTGAGCTTGCCGACAGAGTGGAGTCGGCCTAGGATATCGATAGATTCCGGATCCTGGACACAGGGGCCAAGGAGTCCATTACACCAACTTTCGCGACACTACCGTTCTTGTCATATCATTCTGATGTTCGGCTCGAGTTTCAGAGGCATCGTTCCGCGACCGCGTGAAGGCACATCAATTGTTACCTAGTGATCGGAATTGGCCGATATCGATTTAGTATTTATGGCTATGAATAATCCAGCGCTAAAGCCATCGTTTACCGAGCACTCAAGCGTTTAATCTTCCTATAAATCTTAGCCTCGTCGGGGGCAATCGGATCATTTGGAAACGCCTTTTGGGCTCTCGCTACGTAGGAAAGAAAGTTCCCATAGCGAGAAAATGCAGAAGGGTCAGCATCACCCGAGGGGCATAGCCTTCTTCCCTTAATACCGAGTGGTGAATAATGTTGATACAGGGCGGAGACGCGCTTTTTTGATGCGTGTCTCCCCTCTCCCTCATTAGAACGCGCAATCGCAGTGGCCGCCTCACGGAGACGTTTGTGGTACTTTCCAACCGTAGACTGTCGAAGTCTTACAATGCGCCCGTCAAAGTCAAACCCCAGGAAACTGACTTTCTGCGCCGGATGTGCACCGGAATACGAAAGAACCTCACCCGCGCAAACGCTTTCAAAATCAAGCTGAGCAACTCCGTCGCCATCAACCCGGAACGACTTGGTTTTCTCAGGCTGCAGTTTAACGGAATCAACATCGGCCATTAGATTGATGGCCTCTACAAGTGCATCAAAGCCAGATTTTGGAACGGCAATAATAAAGTCATCGCAATAACGAAGATACAAGCCGCCAACCTGTTCAACGGCAAGCCTGACTTTCATGTCGATATTGGCCATATAGATGTTAGCGAGCACTCCGCTTGCGGCAAGACCCTGAGGAATTCCCAGCCCAATACCCGTTCGCTTCCACGGTCTGGTGATGACCTTACTTTTGTTTGCAAGAAACTCCGCCTTTGGCAAGATAACATCCAGCTTATTAAGTTCGCGAATAGACTTGGACCGAAGCTCGATAGCTGCATCGCTGATCATTTTCTCCGGAGTAGGATCGATTGCCGGCCACGGCAATTCATGTCGAGTAGCCAAATCAGCAATAGGCCAGCACGAATAGCGGAGAATATTTTTAATGACTTGATAGTGATCGTCCGGTAAGCGTCCACTGGGAAACAACGAACGCAACGACGTCATTAGATGAGCATGATTTAAGTTGTCGAAGAAGCTCTCGAAATCACCCGTAAGCACAAAAGCCGAATCTTGCTCGCGTATATAATCGAAAACCTTTTTAGCTGAGGAAATATTGCTACCAGCAGTTACGGCGCCGTCTGATGAAAGCGAAGAGCGGTACGCTACGGCAACCTCATCAAACTCTTCGGCAATAGCCTTCTTGTTATATAAGTCCGACCACAGATAAGAGTAGTACTGGAAGACGCGGTGATCGAAATGCGAGGCATAAGCGATATTACGAACCTTGCAGCTTCGCTTGCCTCCACGATACCGAACAGTAATGATCTCGTTGGAAATTAAAGGGTAGAACGCGTGATTGGAAACGTACTCTGAATCTAAAATCTTGGCCTGAACTTCGGCAAAAGAGACCCTATGATCGAAATGGGCATATGAACTTTTGGAACTATATCGAGGAATACGAGTGATATCGAACTCGACCAAAATACCCCCAAATAAATCAACCTGTCCGGATCAACAAGCGGCGGCTAACCCTCCCCGGACAGGCTAATCAAAGGCGCAGCAAGTGCAACCAACGCTTTCGCGGCCACCTAAAACAATGCTTGCCTATGCGATACTAGACGAAAGCGAGGAATTGGTACTTATGACCATCGAGGCTCTTATCCAGCTAGCAGCAGGCAACGCTGGTGTCAATGTTGCGAACGTCGGAATTTCGTCGTTTGCGATATTGACGGCAGTAGCGTACCCCATCGCCAGTTCGCGATGGGCACCAAGCTTTATTCCCCATTCTTGCTTTGCTTAAACAGGTTATAAGAAATCGGCTCATGCAGTTAACAGCGCCTTGATGCACACCCAATTGTCTTGACGGCGGTCGCATCGAAAATGCCGATGCGTCTCTACGGATACAAGCGCCTCCTCATCTAATGCATGCACACGGTCCGCGAGACAAAATCGCCGACAACACCGTGAAAATCCCGATATGCATAATCTAGAAGTTTGGATGCACAGACAGGTGGAGTGGCATTGTTCAGCATGGCCGCTTCGCACTCCTCGCCGACGGGCGCATCGCCGAGGGCGAAGACATCAGCGCACAGCGAGGCAGAGGACCAACTCCTCCCCCTCCCCAACATTCCCCAGAAAGTTCCCTGATGTTGACTGGGGTTCCCGTAAAATAAACCCCAACAAAATATGTGCGGAGTGCTGGCCTGGAGCTGCCTTCGGACCCTATTGGCTGCTCACCGAGAGGCTCCGCTATGAAACGACCCCTTTACTACCTGCTCTGCGCGATCGCGTGCACGTCCATGGTCGGCGCGACGATGCCCATGGCAGCCATTGCGGAGGCGATTCAGCCTCAAGAAACCGCCGAGCAGACGCAAGCCGACGCCGCCACGAGCAGCAGGCGCAAGCCGACGCCACGAACAGCGACACAGCCAAAGCTGCAGACGACAGCAACACAAATGCGACAGCAGATACCGTAGAAGACAGCACCGCAACATCCATCGGCACCAGCGCCGTCAACAGGGAAGACGCTGACGGTACCCCCACCGCAACCGGCACCCCCACCCCATCCCTCCGCGCCCAAGCCACCCCCACGCCCGAGGCAATCTCCACCGCAGCAGAAACCACCTACGCCCACTCCGCCACCGCAACCCAAAACGGCGTCACCTTCACCGTCTCGTGGAACGACGCCCCCGCGGGCACCGCGACGATCTTCCACGTAACCCAGGCCAACGGCTCGTCCCAGGCCAAGGCGCGCATGGACGTGCCCACCTATTGGGACGGCGGCAGCCAGGAGAGCGTCTGCGACCCGTCGCGCCCGGCATGGGCCAGCTACTACAGCCTGGGCACCGCCGGCCACGACTTTACCTTTGACTTCACGGCATCGGGCACGTACCGCATCTACTTCTACTTTATGGACAACGACAGAAACGACCCCCAAAACGACAAGGGGATCTACTACCTGCGCGCCACGGCGGAGGTGACCGCAAACGACGCCGCCCGCCCAAGCGTCACGCAGATCGTCAACAACGCCGTGGCTCAGTGCAGGCAAGAGACAAACGGCTCGGAATACGACATGGCGCTTTGGCTCCACGACTGGACGCTCGACCAGCTGGAGTACGACCACAGCCTCAACTGGTGCTCGGCCGAAAGCGGCCTCACGCGCCACCAGGGCACCTGCGAGAGCTACCAGCGCATCTACTCCAAGCTCCTTGACGCCGCGGGCATCGCCAACGGCCGCATCACCGGCAACGGCCACACCTGGAACGCCGTAAAGATCGACGGCAAATGGTGCCAGATGGACCTAACCTGGGACGACACCAGCGACAACTGGTACGGAGACCTGGACCAGCGCCATCTGTACTTTGGCCTGACCGACGAGCTCATGGCAATCGCCCACTCCGATCACACGGCTAACTACCAGAAGGACGGCTACGCCTACCGCTCGACAGACCTATCCAACAATTACTTTGTGCGAAATGACAAGGCCGATGAATGGGCGGAGAAGTATGCCGACCGCATTCAGCAGCAACTGGATACCAGGGAAGAAAGATTTTCCATTGATGCCGATAATCAGTCTTTCCCGCCGAGCATCTCGGGAATTCAGAATGGGATTGTTGCGTATGCGATGAATCAAATAGACCGGAAGACCGCTGGAAACAAAGACTATCTATCTGCCGAGTCGAAGGTCGAGATGACGTCGAGCAGCAGCTGAACCGCGGCAGGGGCTCGACACCTGCTCGGTGGATGCCGTCCCCCAGGCGGTGAAGGTGAGGGGGATCCAGCCCGAGGGAATGTAGGAATGCGATAGGAAAGTCATAGATGCGGGCGTGCTGGCTAAAATGGGTCGGCCGGGATTGGTCAATCTCGGCCGACTATATTTGGCTAAATTATTCCATCGCTAACACAGAAAGCTCGCTGATGTTTACTGGTGTTTCCGAAAACCCCAACAAAATATGCGCGGCATGCTAGCCCGGTGCTTCTTTTGGACCCTATCGCCTGCTCCCAGAGAGGCTCCGCTACGCCCCCCATCGCCCACCATGTGCAATCGCGCGCATGTCCATGGCAAGCGCACCAATACCCATGGCGGTCATCGCAGAAGCCATGCGGCCTCAAGCAACAGCCGCGCAACAGGCACAAACTAAGACAGCAATAAGCGATACTGACAAGGCCGAAGGGACCACAAGCTCAAACACCACCGACTCAAGTGATTCCGCAGTAGATGTCAAAAGAGACAACAACGCCGCCCCCGTCAGCGCGACCAGCGCAACCGACAGCACCATCCCCCATTAGCTTCCTCATCGAGCAGCGCGCTGGGCGCCTCCTCGATGGTCTTCCTCGGAGGAGTCTTCATTTCCTTGCACAGCAGTTCCTCGTCGACCGTTACGATGTTCGCAAATTCGGCACGTATCCCATTCGTCTGTGATTCGCTGCTTAGCCGCCAGAGACCACATGACAGAGCGCGGACCGTGCTCCGTCATGTGGTTGTCAATTTCCAAAAAACTTGACGTTACCAGTGATGCGGTTTCAAACCGGTTAAAAGGGGTATCGACCCAAGCCGATACCCCTAATGCAAGCACGCTTTAATCCAATTAAGCCATTATCAATACTGCTTATCGGATCAGCGTACATCGTGAATTGAAAGCCAATCCAGCAACCTATCGAAGCTCTCTGTAAACTAGATCCCGTTTTTCGTGAAATAGCATATTCGCGGGTACATCTTTAGAAACAACGCTATTCGCAGCGATGACCGCATTATCGCCAATGGCTACGCCTTTAAGCACCACGACATTCGCGCCAAGCCAGACGTTGTCGCCAATATGCACGGGCGCTGTCGTAGTCGGCTGGTCCCGATACATGATCCCATCCTGCGACATACCGTGGTCGAAGTCATACACATGGACGTTTGGACCAAATAGGCAGCCTCTACCAATCTCAATTCGTTCATGAGCAATCAGGACGCAACCGTAATTGAAAGACGTTCGTTCACCGACGCTAATAACGCCTTTATCCGATACGCGACAATAAAACGGTCGCCTGAAAGCCTTCGTCATGGTTATCTGGCCAGGGAATCTCCCTGCAAGAAACGCCAACTTACCCCGGACATAAATCCAGGTCGCCACATGCTCAACAAAGTCCATTAAATTCAAGAGAAACGCCCCTAGTAACTATTTCCTTTTAATAAGCTGTTTCACAAGAGTCTTGAGAGATTTCACGAAGCCGTAGGCGCCAACAAACCGAGCAGTGCCCTCGAACCCCTTATGCTCATAAGCCTTCCAGAAACCATCAACGTTACCCTGCGGAGAGGACGACCTCTCCAGCATCGGATTACCGGGCAGCACCTCTTCAAGAGATATATCTGTTACGCCGGGCTCAAATACACCAGATGCGACAATACGCTCGGCTAGCTCACTATTAACCATAACAACAGAAAGTCCCTTATGATCATTAAAACCTTTGCGAACTCGATCGACGCCAAGAAAATCAGCAAGAGTAAAGTCGGAAACCCTGTTGACGTCGGTATAGGCGCAGTTATAACAGCTGGAATTAAAAGCGTTATTGCTATAGAACACATCTCGCCAAGTATTAGATTCAATCGTGTCATAGAGAGCAGTGCCGTCGTCCAAGAGAGCCTTCTCGACATGGACTCCCCAACCTCTGTCCTTGGGGCGATGAAAATATTTGATGACCTTCTTTCCGGACTTTTTTTCCAAAAAGGAAATGTATTCGCGGAACATACGATTACTAGGTGTGCCATGGCAGATTAAATCGCAGGTAACCAACTGTCCGGAATAGTTTTTCTTAGACAGAAAACTCCTAAGACCCGCAATTTGGCATGGGGTTCCGCTGTAGAGCACGTCAAGACCTTGTTTCAAGTCGTTATATGCTTCGACATATGAAGAGCCAACGAAGCCCTGTGAGTATTTTGAGCCTCGACAAGATTGCGCGTCGTCAACAGAGGCACAACGCCGCTGAACAACGCGGAAATCTTCATCGAAGCAAGCGCCGTAAACGACGCCGCCATTATTTAGGACGTAAGTAGCCAAGGTCCAAAACGCGGCACCCGAGGAACTTTTTGCGCGTTCGGCGTCGTCAGCCTGATAAGCCAATACCCGATGAGAGTTCATCTTCAGATCGTCGCTCGTCAAACCATTAGCCGGACATACCCTCTGGCACAAACCGCACTCAACACATTTTGATTCGTCAATCTTCGGACGGTAAAACCCATGAGAGTCTTCTACAATCTGAATCGCCGATCGAGGACACACAGACAGACACGCAGAGCACCCGGTACAGCGTTGACTATCTTTGCAGATATCCATGGAATCCCTCCCTATCGTTAAGAATCATCTTGTCTGAGCCGCAAATAGCAAACGCCGCCACACATGAAATGAAATACGGTATGTAGCACTGCGGATCGTATAAAGGGTTGCCTGAAAAGCAATAAATTAGAAAGAAAATCTGAACACCCAAACAGGCCCACAAGCAAAAGGAGTCCCCATAAGGACCTTCCTCTAAAAGAGATTCAGATCGATGCATGGCTGCAAGGATGGAGAGAAACGCAGGCACAACAAAAGCCGCAAGGCCAATCACACCCGTCTCGGCAAGCAACTGAAGGTATACGTTGTGAGCACTCATCGACGAAAAGCCAAGATTGCTGTACATTGCACCAAGGGAGGTAGTGGCAACATACTTGGAATAAGTCCCCCAACCGCAACCAAGTAAGGGTTTTGCATAAAACATACTCCAAGCGCAATCGTACAAATAGCTTCTACCATTGCCCGTTTCATCATCTGAAAGCTCAATAAACCTCTCAAGAGTCGCCTGAACAGCGGGAACAAACGTAGCAAGAACGCCGACAGCTATTACAGCGATTGCAGCAACAACCAAGGTCTTGAGCATCGTCCCGGTAAGCTTCTTTCTATTTACGAACAGATACGAGATGACGATAGCAGCAACGGATGCAACCAAAGGACCCCGCTTAGTAGTCAGAAAAAGCGCAAGCAAGAGCATCAGGCTCAGCATCAAATCTTTAATCCGAACCTTTTCCCTGCTACCAGCAAGACCACAGGCCCAAGAGACGAGACCCAAACTCAAATAAATCGAATTAGTGCTGTAGTGCGCCGTGAAGCCAGAGCGATAGTCCCTAGCCATATAGCTACCTGAAAAGAAGGCAGATTTAACTGGCAGATAAAGTGCGGGGACTAGCCAGAAGACGATGGTGCAGAACGCATGAAATGCTGCAAAGGCGACAAGAACCCTAAGGCATGAAGTGACCCAGGATCGCTCGCCTGCCGCAACATACATGCACAGAAATAGAAGCGTATAAACTACGAGCAGGGTTAAATTAGCCACACCGTATATCAAACTATGAATAGAGAACAGCACAAAGAAAGGTGCCCAAGCCAGCTCAAGGCCAAATCTTTTGCAAGCAAATCTTCTGTTAGTCACAAAATGCAGGAGAAACGCCGTAGCAGATAGCAGGAGGCAGACATCGAGTGCAAGCGCAGAAGCAGCGAGAGATTGGCAGAAAAAGGCGTAAAAGAGCAGTGGAATGAACACCATGGACCCATCATTTAGGGAAAAGCGTCGCTCTAACTCAGAGCAAGACTCAACACCGGCCCTAGACGCGCTGAAATAATTCATCCTATATAATCCTCATAAAACGACCAATAATCGAACTATAGCTAGGTCTGTCGAAGAAATAGAGCGTCGCGCATGCGGCGACTGCGCCCCAAATGACAAGACCGATGGCGACCGCAATCCATCCTGTCCAACTTCCAGCGAAGCAAGACAGTAGATAGCCAGGCATGGCCACGAGAACGGTCTGTAATACATACACGCCAAACGACCAAAACGAACTCGAAAGAGAGTCCTTCGAGATTTTACGAGGCTCGTAGAGCAAAAGGTCAATCACGCGGTATAGATTGGATACGCAGGACGCAGCAATTGTGCCGACGACCCCAAAACGCATTGTGAGTGGGATACCCAAGACGATAATGATTGCAGCCTGCAAGCAGGTCTGCGCCCTAGTCTCACGGTACATGCCAGCAGCAATTACAAGTAGGCCCTGGGACGACTTGCCATGATAGAGAAAAACATTTAGGACGACGAGGAAACCGAGCAGGACATTGTGGTAATTTGCATCGTGAAACCCGCCTGCATACAAATCAACAAACGGCATAATCAATGAAAAAGCACATCCGCATGCCACAGCGGAGACTGCGTACACAAGCGCTCGATATGGCTTATAGGAAGACCGAAGACCCTCGTAGTCTCCCTCAGCAATCTGTCGACCAAAGAGCGCCTGAAGCCCTGTACCAAGGACATTCGGAATCATCTGTAGCCCCGTAGATACGAGCATATAAACAGCAAGAACGCTAACTTCACTCATGCTCCCACAGAGGAAGGTCGCCAAAATAACGGGCGCGCCCGACTGAACGGCTCCCAAGATTTGGAGAAACAACGCATCCCATCTCTGGGGTAGCTGATAGTCACCGTAATCAACCTTGCAATTGAGCTTCGGATAATGGCGGCGTGTATACAGAGCGAGAATCAGGCTGCGCGCAAAAACCGCAGAGAGAGCCAACGCATAGACAGCGACAACAGGAGCATGGAGATAGGCAAACAAGAAAATGACGGCCGTGTTAACCAGCGTGAAGACCGTCGATGCGAGTTGAATGAGCCAGTTCTTTTGATCGGCGGTAAGGAAAACTTGGTACTTGGCGAGGGAAAAGAAATCCACGACGATCTTGGCACCCAACAGGAAGGTAAGCACCATGATCTCCCAAGGCGCAAGCGAACCTACCGAGACAAATATGGGATAAACGACCGAAAGGCCAACCAGCAAGACAAGAAACAACATGCCCGACTTCTGATAAAAGACCTTCGAGGCCGAAGCCACGACGTTAATCCCATCCCAGTCGCCCTTAGCAATAGGCTTATATAGAGCGAAGGTCGCCGCACCAGAAATACCAGCTTCGACAAGTGCGAAATAACCAATAAACTGAGTTAGAGAGGTCACCAGACCGTTAACCTCGGATCCATATACGCCAATAATCGCCCTTGGGACGAGGAAGCCGGCAACGATAGCGGTCAACTGGTAGACCAAGTTCCAAAAAGTATTCTTTGCAAACATAAGCCAGAAACGACACCTACAATCCAATGCAGCGAGCGATAAAGGCACGCGCTGTATCACGGTCATGTGAGAGGGTCTGGTTTGCATGACCATAGTCAACAGCCGAAATAACGACCTCGTCTCGATACAGACAACCCTCAATTCCATAACGTGCGAGCAGGTCTGTAATCCTGACGTTACTCTGAACGGCGGAGTCCGACGTTTTAACGACAAACGACTTATTGAAATTCATGGAGAAGCAGGCGCCGTGGAAGGAGTCCGTGCAAACAAACGACGCCTCACTAACAAGCTTCAAGAAAGCAGCCGGACCGATACCCCTCACGTTAATCATGCCGGGGAATTTCTTCGTGTTGTAATGAATGCAGACGACAGGAACGCCGAGCTCGCTGGCGATCTTCCTAGCTCGATCCACGAGTTTTTGCTCAGAGTTAAGCGTATAAAGCAGAACATAGGATTGAGGTATCGTATCCAAGCCGTCATCTGAGGCTAACGCCGACCAGTCATCGCCCGTAAGAAGCAGGGTCGGATCAGGCATAAATACAGATTCGAGCCCCATCTCGCTAAGGACCTCCATAGAGCTCGGTTCCCTAACGGAAAGACCAGTGAACTTTGCCAGCCTGTCGGCCGCGCCTTCATCGCATGCCAAAATGGATTCCGCCGTCGCATCTCCCAGACTGGCAGCATAAGACGCGACCTTTGTAACTTCAGCGATGCCTTCACCCAAGAAGACTGGGTCATGCCCATTAACCCGAGGATTGAAAACCTGATCGCTGCCAATGAGGACGCAGTCGAGGCTCTTGGCTCTATCAATAAGAGCTTGCTTATCCAGCTTTCCCGTAGGGCTTAGATTGCGCTTAGCAAATCGACTGAACGAATTAAGCCTCTGGCGCTCAAAACCCCTGCGAAGGAAATAGCGAACGGCATCCGAAGGATTGAACGAGAAGCACGTACCCAACTCTCGATCATCGAGTTCCTTATTGCTGTAATTGAGCACTTCGCAGTCGCAGCCCAACGACATCACGGTCCTGCGCAGAGCACATGCTTGTAGCGAAGCACCATAATTTACGGTATTCGAAAATGTGAGGATGCCTATGCGTTTCAATATCTTACCGCCTAACTATTCGCAAGCTCGTTAAACCAAATTGATGATGTAACCTTCAGTAGCGTTATCGGTTTCGATAATCTTGCACGGGTTGCCAATGACTATCGAATGATCGGGAATATCCTGGTTAACAAAGGTATTGGAGGCAATAAAGACATCGTTTCCAATGGTCACATTACCTGCAACCGTCGAGTTAATACCGAGATATACGCGGTCACCAATCGTAGGGACGCCCTTTCTATGGCCACGGTTTTCTTGGCCGATGGTGCATCCCTTATGGATGTTCACGTTACGGCCGAACTTCGCGCCGACGTTTACAGTAATGCCGTAAGGGTGACCAATGTAGAAGCCTTGACCAATTTGAGTTGATGGCGAAATCTCGAGTCCACACTTCCTGGAAAGATGTTTCCTCGGAAGCGTGAAGAGGAGTTTTCGCAAACCCCCTGCCTGACACATCCTTAGATAGAAAACATAGCGGTAGCCAAAATCACCTAATAACCGGCCGAGCTTTACGCCTTGCGTACCGAAATAGTGATAAGTATCTTTAGCGAATACGTCCACTCTAACTTCTCTCTCCTCTAGCAATCTTTTCGCGAACAACGCCAAAGATTCTCTTAGTTCCTACAACCAAGCCACCGTCACTAAGCTCCATGAGAATTCGACCCAAAATCTGCGAAAGCCTTCGCCCAATGAAAGGGGAACACTTACGCACAACCTTCCGCTTGATGCGATATTTGGGCTCAACCCAGCTTCCCGAAGAGCGATGGATGCTGTAGGTTTCACGCTTGATGTGATAACCGCCGAAACCGTAAACGGGGTTGAACGCTTTGGAGTCCAAGGCAAGCCAGCCACCGAAATGCTGCTCTTTATTCACGCGTTCAAAGCCGATTTTTTGAAGCTCAGCAGTGAATACCTCATTCACCGTGATCTTGTCGAGAAAATCAGGATCACAGGAGAACTCCATCGACTCATATCGTTCCACGCATGCGCGAATTACAGGGTCATGAGGCTCAACAGCAACAATCAAGCCGGTGGTGGCAGTCAACGAGGATTCTTCGATTGCAGTGAAAGGAATGCTTTCCATGAGAGGCGATATGTCTCGTATGAGCTCGCTGCCGATATCCATATAGATGCCGCCGTACTCATACAAGACCTTAAAGCGAGCGTAGTCCGACACAAATGCCCAGAGGCCCGCCGCATACGCGCCCCTTGACCAAGAGCATGATGCGAAGTCGAAGTTATCCTCATTCCACTGCTTGACCTCAAACCCAGGCGCAAACTTCTCCCACGAAGCCAAGGACCTCACAGCAGTCTCAGAGAGCGGATTGCCTCCGAACCAGCAGTAATGAATAGTCTTATCCATCGTCACGCTCCTAAATGTGCAACTTGGAAATAAGAAACGGAGTCTGACGGGTCTCCAATATCGCCCAAGAAAGCGAGTCTCACCGGCAAATATCTTCGTAAACCATGCCAAGCCGGTTCATAAACGCCGTAAGGGAAAAGGCATCTTTTATGCGAGCTCGTCCCTGAATTCCAATCATTTCCTTGTAAGAGATATCGCTCATGAGATTCTCGAGCTTAGTGGCCAACGCATCAACATCATCAACTGGAAACATAATTCCGTCTACGCCGTCGGTAATGACTTGTGGAATACCCCCGACAGGAGTCGCAATGGTAGCAAGTCCGTACGACATTGCCTCAAGCACACTCATAGGCATGCCCTCATTCTTCGAAGGAAGGCAGAACATGCTACTGTTGCGAAAGGCTTCGTCTTTTTTTTCACCTTTAGCCCAGCCTATAAAGCTGCACCTGTCACCAATTCCAAGTTCATCCGCCAGTTGTTCATATGCTGGCACATCCCCGTCTCCGCCAAAGACAAAACGCGCATCGGGATGAGTCTTAAGAACGCGCTTAGCAGCGCGCAAAAGTAAATCCGGACTCTTGCGCGCATCAAGACGCCCCATGAACAAAACCGTATTGCACGAATAATCAATAGCGTTAACCTCAGGAACGTCAACGGCGTTATGCACCACCACGATACGATCCAAGGAACAGATGTGCCTTTTTAGAAGGAATTCCTTCCACTCCTCCGACAGAACGACCACCTTTGAGCAACAATCAAAGGAATGCGAGATATCGCGTCTCTCAGCCTCGCTACATTCTTCGTCAAACCAAACACCGAACTCGCTACCATGCAGATGGAGAAGAACGGGTTTGTTTCGAAAGAAGGCCGCCCTCATGAAGATCTTTTTTCGGCGATAGCTGCCACGAGACGCCATATGCACATGTACGAGATCGCACGCGTTGAGCCTACTGAGATATTTCATATAAGCCACAAGGGCAATGGAGAGCTTCTTGAACTTCCCGCCCTCAGCAGTTGTCGAAATGAATTCTATTGAACCTTCGTTACGATTCGACCACTTCATAATGTTGTTTTCAACCGTGGAGATGCCACCCATAGCATCAAGACTCGGGCCAATCATCAACACTTTAGGCATTATCAGCACCTAAAGATCTTTTAGAAGAAGGGCAAGACCAATCGCAGTACTTTTCTAAATGGGAAACAGTTGGCAAAACAAACAAATCGCCAAGCTCTCGGTCAAGTCTATCGGGTTGCTCCTCTAGTGCATAGAAGGGATCGTATCCGCCTCCGGTATAGAAAGTCATCTCGCCAAAGTAAGGTTTACCGCTAATGTTGTACCAGTCAACCCGCACGTGAGGGAAACCATCAGAGAGTTTCTCGGAAAGCTCAAGCATAAGTTCGTAGTTCTCGGGCTTTACAGTAGGCTCATGCTCAGATACCTCATGGTCGATATCGCCACGCTGCTCCCATTCAGTAGAAAAGTACTGCATTTCATGATTAGTGAAACGATCGGCGTCCGTCTGAACAAGAGCTGCCTTACCGTCAAAACAATAGAATTTGTAATCAGTCGGAGTCGCTCTTCCAGGTTCATCAAGAAATGCTTCCGCCACAATGCGAGGCGTGATACCGAGATAAGCCCACTCCCTGCCCTGCCAATACCAGTTTCTATGCAAGGCAACATTCAGACGTTTCTTGGCCTCAACAAAATCAAAATACGACTTATCCGTGCAAACAAATGTGCTCTGCGAGTCGTGAGTACATTTAAGCACAAACTTCTCCGGCAATTTATCGAGATCGATCTCTTCAGCTGCATTGAAAACACCGAAAAGTGGCACAAGATACTCGGACCCAATACGTTGTTCGACGAAAGAGCGCACGCCATATTTATCTGCGAGCTGAGTCAAAACTGGATTATGGTAGTTAAGCTTGTACCACTGCAGCTTCTCATTGAATGTCTTAGGACACTCGAAATCAGGCTCGTAATGAAGTTTGGCTTTGAAGTAGAGACGCATATATGCCTCATCAGGAATGAAGCGCAGGTTGTTTTTAAGAGAAAGAGTAAACCTCTTTTTTAGCTTCACTATTTACCTCCAATAACGTCCGCAATTCGCTCACTCGCATGTCCGTCACCGTAAGGATTCGACGCATGACTCATGACCTCGTACTCGGCCTGATCGCTGAGCAGGCGGCTGAACTCGCGGTAGATCACGTCCTCCTCGGTGCCGACGAGCTTCAGCGTGCCGGCGGCCACGCCCTCGGGACGCTCCGTGGTGTCGCGCATGACGAGCACCGGTTTGCCGAGGCTCGGGGCCTCCTCCTGGATGCCGCCGGAGTCGGTGAGGATGAGGTGGCTCGCGGCCATGAAGTTGTGGAAGTCGAGCACCTCGAGCGGGTCGATGATGTGCAGGCGGTCGAAACCGTCGAGCTCCTCGTGGGCCGCCTTGCGGACGAGCGGGTTCATGTGAATGGGGTAGATCGCCTTTGTGTCCGGATGCTCCTCCATCACGCGGCGGATGGCGCGGAACATGCGGTGCATGGGCTCACCCAAGTTCTCGCGGCGATGCGCCGTGATGAGGATGAGGCGGGAGCCCTCAGCCCAATCGAGCTCGGGGTGGGAGTAGCCCTCGCGCACGGTAGTGCGCAGTGCGTCGATGCCGGTGTTGCCGGTGACCCAGATCCCGGACTCGAGCTTGCCCTCGCCGAGCAGGTTCTGCTTGCTCGCCTCCGTGGGCGCGAAGTAGTACTCGCTCACGATGTCGACCGCCTGGCGGTTGAACTCCTCCGGCCAGGGGCTGTAGATGTCGTGCGTGCGCAGGCCGGCCTCCACATGCCCCACGGGGATCTGCAGGTAGAAACACGCGAGCGCTGCGGCGAAGCTGGTCGTGGTGTCGCCGTGGACCAGGACCACGTCGGGCGTCTCGTCCTCGAGGACGGCCTTGAGCTTAAGCAGCACGTCGCACGTCACGTCGAACAGCGTCTGGCCCGGCTTCATGATCGCCAGGTCGTGGTCGGGAGTCACATCGAAGACGCGCAGAACCTGGTCCAGCATCTCGCGGTGCTGGCCGGTCACAGTCACGACGGTCTCGAACTCATCCGTACGCGCCTTGAGCTCGTTGACGAGCGGGCACATCTTGATTGCCTCCGGGCGGGTGCCGAAGACGAGCATTACCTTCTTCAAAACGATTTCTCCTGAAGAGTCACATGGTCTTACAGCTTGTAGACGTTCTCTCCGTCGCCGCAGACGTTGCGCGGGTCGATGAGGACGCGCTCGCCGAAGATGCCGGGGTTGTCCGTGACCTGGGAGTGGCCGACCATCACGATCACCATCTCCAGTCCGTCCAGGAACTCATCCATAGAGTGGACCTGGCCGGGAACCTCGTCGCGCTCGACCCACGGGTCGTAGACCTTGACGGAGCCGGCGCAGAGGTGCTCGGACATGGACTCGAGCATCTGCAGCGTCGGGGACTCGCGGACGTCGTCGACGTTCTCCTTGTAGGTGAGGCCGTAGATGCCGACCTTCGAGGCGTCCGTGATGCCGCGCTCGACCATGACCTCGTGGGCCCGGTGCATGACGTACTCGGGCATGGAGGCGTTTGTCTGCAGGGCGAGGCGGATGAAGTTGGCCGTCTCGGGGTAGTCGCCGACCAGGAACCACGGGTCGACCGGGATGCAGTGGCCGCCGACGCCCGGGCCGGGGTTGAGGATGTTCACGCGCGGGTGCTTGTTGGCGATGCGGATGACCTCGGCGACGTCCATGCCGCCGATGCGGCAGATCTTGGCGAGCTCGTTGGAGAAGGCGATGTTCACCGCGCGGAAGGTGTTCTCGACGACCTTGGTCATCTCGGCGGTGCGGATGTCGGTGACGGAGATCTCGCCCTGGCAGAAGCTGGCGTAGACCTTCGCCACGGCCTCGCCCACCTCGGGGTCGTCGGCGCCGATGGTGCGGTTGTTGTGCAGCAGCTCGTAGACCATGTTGCCCGGGATGATGCGCTCGGGGGCGTGGACGAGCCTGACGTCCTCGCGGCCGGCCTCTATGAGTAGCGGGCGAACGAAGCGGTCGATGGTGTTGGGCGAAACGGTGGACTCGACTACGAGCACGGCGCCCTCGGGCGCGACCTCGAGGACGGTCTTGCAGGCCGCCACGACGTAGCAGGGGTCGATCTTCTTGTCTAGCTTGTCGTAGGGAGTGGGGACCGAGACGATGTAGGTGTCGCAGACCTGGTAGTCGGTGGAGAACTTGATTCCGGACTTCAGGGCGTCGGCGAACAGCTCGTCTAGGCCCTCCTCCTTGAAGGTAGTCTTGCCGGCGTTGAGCGTGGCGACGAGCTCCTCGTTGTAATCCGTGCCCACGACCTCCACGCCGTGGGATGCCATCATGAGGGCGGTGGGCAGGCCGATGTAGCCGAGACCGATAACGTTAACCATTGCTATTCACCTTTCTTAGCGAACTTGTATTTATACGTGAGGGCGACGAATTTTAGGTTGCCGATGATGTAGCGTTTCCACAGCCTTCCGGGCTCCTGGATGAAGCGGTAGAACCACTCCAGGCCGCGCTTCTGCATCCACGTCGGAGCTCGGTCGGTTACGCCGGCAACAACATCGAAGCTGCCGCCGACGCCCATGACGAAGGGGATTCCGATCTGGTCGATGTACTTGTGGACCCAGTACTCTTTCTTGGGAGAGGAGAAAGCGACGAACATCATGTCGGCTCCCGAGGCGGCCATATCGGATACGATCTGGGGCTCGTCCGCCTCGGTGAAGTAGCCGTTGCGATACCCTGCGATCTGGATGCCCGGGTACCTGTCCTCGAAAATCGCTTTGACCTTGGTGACCACCTCTTCCTTCGCCCCGAAGAGGTAGATGCGGTAGCCCTTCTCGGACGCCAGCCCGACAAGCCTCTGGAACAGGTCGATGCCCGTGACGCGTTCCCCGAGAGGAACCCCCAGCTTTTTCGCCGCCCAGACGATCGAGGCGCCGTCGGCGTTGATCAGGGGGCATTCGTTGACGATTGACGCGAGATCGGGATCCGCCTCCATCAGGTTGACCTTGGAGGCGTTGATTACGACATGCTGGGTCGGTACGCCCCTCGCGATGATCTTCTCGATTTCATCCACCGTCTCGTCAAGCGAGATGGCGTTTACATACGTGTTCAGAATTGGATAACGATTGCCGGCTGACACTAGCACGCCCCGCTTCCCGTAATTACCTCGACGACAGTGAGTAGAACGATCTTGAGATCCGTGATGACGCCGCGCTTGGCTATGTACTCAAGGTCGCGCTGGACCATTCCGTCGAAACCCGTTGAATTGCGGTCGGTCACCTGCCACCAGCCGGTGATGCCGGGCTTGACGGCCAGACGCTGCAGGTCGAATTCTGTGTACTCGGCCACCTCGTTAGGCAGCGGCGGGCGCGGGCCCACGACGGACATCTGCCCCAGGAACACGTTTAGGAACTGCGGGAACTCGTCGATGGAGTGCTTGCGGATGAACCTGCCGATCCTGGTGACGCGGGGGTCCTCGCGCATCTTGAACATGGCACCGGCGATCTCGTTCTGCTCCTTGAGCTCGGCGAGGCGCTCGTCGGCATCCTTGTACATGGAGCGGAACTTCCACATGCGGAAGGTGGACAGGCTGCCGTCGCGGTGGGTCTGGCCCACGCGGATCTGGCTGTAGAACGGGTTGCCCTCGCTCTCAAGGCGTATGACCGCAGCGAGCATCAGGCTCGGTACGGCGATGACGGCCAGCACACAACCGCTGAACACGATGTCGAAGGCGCGCTTGACGGCACGGTAGGCCAGGCGCGAGTTGTCCCAGTCCATGATGGATTGCATGGCCTTATATCGACCGGCGCCTTCACGCCGGTCCATGGCCTGAGCAATCAGCGCCGCCCCTACGGGCGCATTGCTCTCTGTCACTTCTTTATTAGCAGTCACGATAAAACTTACGTCCCTGTCCCCAGGAACCCCCCCCCCGTCCATGAATTCAAAAAACGAACGATTTGCTGGTACAACGTCTCCCTTACGTTTTGCTGGGCACGTCGAGCGGAAGTAACTCCCTAAATGCGGAGTCACCCTCGCCCACGTCTACCAGGCACCAGCGTTTATGACGGTCGATTTTCTTTACGCGGGCCTCTTGCCCCACCAAGGGCCCCTGCTCTATGTGCAACACGCCGTCTTCTATGCGGGCGACGCTGTTGCGCACCACGCCGTCGTCGTCCAGCACGCTGCGGTACCAGTCCTGCGCGTCATCCGGCATGGGCATGTACGCCCGCTCCCTACTGCCGGCGATGCGACAGCCAAAGCTCAACTGGGCCAAAGCCCTATCGAGCGCGGCGGCATCGTGCGTAGCGACGAAAAAATATTCCTTGTACATAGGTTTGGTTTGGAGCGACCATGCGCCGTCCCGCTTAAACCAGAACTCCTTTTGCATTACAAAAGCGTCCTGCATCAGCTCGTGCGGGATAATGGGGCGGACCTTTTCACAGGTCTCGCGCTCTTTTCCATGGGGGGTGTGAACCAGATACCAGCGGACGCGGCCGTGCTGGCTGTTGGTGGTGGCGCCATTAAATGCGCCCGGCAGCTGCTCTTGGCGCCGTGTCGTCTGTTCCATGTTCTCGCCCCCTCTTTTGGCTTTGCGATGCACGCAAATGCAGGGGCGTTTAGAACAGGCTTCTCGCTCGCAGCTAGGCGCAGTCGCAAAAGTACAGGTTTTTGTATCTTTCGACAGATGACATTATACGAGCAATCAATCAGCGTTTGCCCAGATTACGCAAAATGTACTGCTAGTAGGTACATCTCCATACCCCTCTACAAAAACCTGTACCTTTTTGTGCAACAAAAAAAGCCGCTCAACCAGCGGCTTTTCTTATTTTGGTAAGAAAAAAGGCGACCGCCCTTTGTGGACGGTCGCCTTTGTAAATTGTTGTGAAGCTTACCTTAGGCGCGGGTCTTGATCTCCTCGGTCACCTTGGCAACAAACTCGTCGACGCTCATCTGAACGGTCTCGTTGGAGCGATCGCGGACGGAGATGTTGCCGGCCTCGACCTCCTTCTCGCCCAGGATGAGCATGTAGGGCACGCGGTCGATGCTGCGGGCCTCGCGGATCTTGTAGCCAATCTTCTCATCGCGGTCGTCGCAGACCACGCGAATGCCGGCCTCCTCCAGCTTGGCGCACACCTCGTGCGCGTAGTCGCGGCTCTTCTCGGAGACGGGAAGTGCCTTGACCTGCACGGGAGCCAGCCAGGTGGGGAACTTGCCCGCAAAGTGCTCAATCAGAATACCAATAAAGCGCTCGATGGAGCCAAAGCACACGCGGTGCAGCATGATGGGGCGCTTCTTGGTGCCGTCGGCGTCCACGTACTCCAGGTCAAAGTTGAGCGGCATCTGGAAGTCGAGCTGCACGGTACCGCACTGCCAGGTACGGCCGAGCGAGTCCTCCAGGTGGAAGTCGATCTTGGGGCCGTAGAAGGCGCCGTCGCCCTCGTTGACCTCGTAGTCCATACCCAGCTTCTCCAGAGCGGTGCGCAGGCCTTCCTCGGCGCGCGCCCAGTCCTCGTCCGAACCCATGGAGTCCTCGGGGCGGGTGGAAAGCTCGACGTGATACTTAAAGCCAAACTTTTGGTACACGGAGTCGATGAGGTTGACCACGCCCACGATCTCGTCGGTCAGCTGGTCGGGACGCACAAACAGGTGGGCGTCGTCCTGGTTAAAGCAGCGCACGCGGAACAGGCCGTGCAGGGCACCGCGCAGCTCGTGACGGTGCACCAGGCCAATCTCGCCGGCGCGGATGGGCAGCTCGCGATAGGAGTGCGGCTTAGAGGCGTACACCAGCACGCCGCCCGGGCAGTTCATGGGCTTAATGCAATACTCTTCGTCATCGATGACAGTGGAGTACATGTTGTCCTTGTAGTGGTCCCAGTGGCCCGAGGTCTTCCACAGCTGCTTGTTCATGATGAGCGGCGTGGAAATCTCAACGTAGCCGGCCTTGTGGTGGATCTCGCGCCAGTAGTCCAGCAGCGTGTTCTTAAGGATCATGCCGTTGGGCAGGAAGAACGGGAAGCCGGGGGCCTCGTCGCGCATCATAAAGAGGTCCATCTCGCGGCCGATCTTGCGGTGGTCGCGCTTCTTGGCCTCCTCCAGCATGTGCATGTGCTCGTCGAGCTCTTCCTTGGTGGCAAAGGCGACGCCGTTGATGCGGGTGAGCATCTTGTTGTCCTTGTCGCCCTTCCAGTAGGCGCCCGAGACGCCGGTGAGCTTAAAGGCCTTGAGGGCCTTGGTGTAGCAAATGTGGGGGCCGACGCACATGTCGATGTAGTCGCCCTGCTGGTAGAAGGTGATGCGGGCGTCGTCGTCCAGGTCGCCGATGTGCTCGACCTTGTACTTCTCGCCGCGCTCCTCCATAAGGGCGATGGCCTCGGCACGGGGCTTCTCGTACACGGAGAACTTAAGGTTCTCCTTGACGATCTTTTTCATCTCGGCCTCGATCGCGGGGAAGTCGTCCTCGCTGATCTTGACGCCCTCGGGCAGGTCGACGTCGTAGTAGAAGCCGTTGTCGGTCGCGGGGCCGTAGGCAAAGTCGGCCTCGGGGTACAGGCGCTTGATGGCCTGCGCCATGATGTGCGCGGCGGAGTGACGGATGACGTGCGTGACCTCGTCCTGCGGGAGCTCGGCCACCGAGCCGTCATTGTAGAGTGCCTTCATGGGTATGTTTTCTCCTCTCGGATGTCTGATGCAAGTGCGTGCGATGCGCTCGGCGTTTTTGACTTGCATCATTATAGGCAGGTTGCCTTGGTATACAAGCGCCCGCCGCACCTTAATGGCACGGCGGGCGATTTTCTACGCATGCTTCATCGTGTGGGGGCGGGGTGTGTGAGCTTGCGCGTGGCGCGCGGTGCCCGTGGCTTGCGGCCGGCCCGGCGATGGATGCGTTACTGGATGCGAGTTCGGCAGTAAGGGCAGACCTTCCAGTGCGCGTCGAGCGGACGATGGCAGCTGGGGCACACGTTGCGAACCTGAGTGTCGCACACGGGACAGACGACAAAGTCCTTCTCGATGGGGGCGCCGCACTGCGGGCAGGTGCCGTACTGGGCAAGCTGGCGCTCGCGCAGGGCCATGTCCAGCTCCTGCTCCTCGCGGTCGGCAGCGTAGGAGTGCGGGCGCAGGACCAGGTAGGCAATGAGGCCCACAAACGGGATGAGGGCGATGATGCCCCATGCCACGTAGGCGCTGGCGCCGCGGCGGCGAGCGTCGATGAACACATAGACGACCGACAGCACGTACAGGGCGATGATAAAGCCAACAAAGGCATAGATGACGCCCATAAGCTGCGGTGACATGAGCTCGTTGATGTATTTGGACATTGAGGTGTACCTTTCGGAATATTTACAGTCCAGTCAAGTTTACCACGGGGTTTGTTTATATGGGACCACGGCCGGGTACGGGGCTGGCGCGGACACAAACATCTCAATCTGTAACAAGTGGGAGCGGAATCCGGGTCTAGGTGTTACAGATCGAGACACAGGGGTCCCTCCCCGACTTCAATCTCGATCTGTAACAACTGGGGCCCCAAAACCCCTCTTACTGTTACAGATCGAGACAAAGAAAACCGTTCAAACCGAATGTCTCAATCTGTAACAGTTACTCGGCAAAAACAGTCCCAGATGTTACAGAACGAGACAAAACTCTGACACCAGGGGCGGCAGACGAGGTTATCGACGTTACTGAGTCTCCCCTCGTCTGCCGTTGGCGGGTGTTGCGGGGCTGTTCGCCGCATTGCCGCCGCACTGGGGGTGTGCAGACCGTAGGATAGTCGTATTGACAGCCTGTCAACTCGTCTGGGAGGCACTGTGACAGAAACGTTTGATATCGCGATTGTGGGCGCGGGCATCACCGGATGCGCCATCGCGCGGCAGCTCGCGCGGTTTGACCTGTCCATTTGCGTGGTCGAGGCGGCTAACGATATTGCGCTGGGCGCGTCGAAGGCCAATGGCGGCCTGGTGCACGCCGGCTACGATCCGACACCGGGCACCGTAAAGGCGCAGGTCAACGCCCGTGGCTGCGAGTTGTACGGTACGTGGGCGCAGGAGCTGGGCTTTCTGTTCTGCCGCACCGGGTCGATGGTGTTGGGCTTTAACGACGAGGACCGCGCGCATCTGGAGCAGCTACGGTGCAACGGCCTGGCCAACGGAGTGCCCGAGCTGTCGATCGTCGGACCCGACCGCATCCACATATTAGAGCCGCGCGCCAGTGCCAATGCAACGTGCGCGTTATGGTGCCCATCGACTGGGTTTGTCGACCCGTTTGAGGTTGCCATCGCCGCGCTGGAGAACGCAGTTGCCAACGGCGTGACGTTTATGCGGTCTGCGCCGGTGGAGGCAATTGAAGTTGCCGGCTCGGATGACGGAGCCACGCGCTTTACGCTGGCGACGCCCGCCGGAGACGCGCGCTGCCGCTACCTGATCAACGCCGCGGGCAACGGAGCCGCCGACATCTCGCATATGGCAGGCGCCGAGGAGTTCCAGATGGTCTGGCGTCAGGGCAACATCGTGGTGCTGGATAAGGAGCCGCGCACGCTCATGCCGCTCTACCCCGTACCCACGCCGGTGTCCAAGGGCGTTATCGTGACAGGCACTGTGCATGGCAACACCGTGATCACCGCCACGGCTGCCGTGCGCGAACCGGGCGACACGCAGACCTATGCGGACGACGTCAACGCGCTCCTGACCGGCGCGCGCAAGCTGGTGCCCGACCTGGACACGCGCCGCGTGGTGCGCGCGTTCGCCGGCGGGCGCCCGGTCATTCAAGGTACGAACGACTTTTTTATTGGGCAGTCGGCCGTGGTGCCGGGCCTGTTCCAGGCGGCGGGCATTCAGTCGCCGGGCGTGGCGAGCGCGCCGGCCATTGCCGAACGCATGGAACAGGTGCTGCGCAATGCGGGCGTGACCCTGCGCGAACGTGCCGATTGGGACCCGATCCGCCTTGCGCCGGACGACTTTGACCGCGCGCCGCTTGCGCGCAAGGAAGAGCTCATTGAGTCCGATCCTGCGTGGGGGCAGATTGTCTGCCGCTGCGAGACGGTGCCCGAGGCCGAGATTGTGACCGCGATCCGACGTCGCCCGGGCGCAGTTTCGGTCGAGGGCGTTAAGCGCCGCTGCCGTGCCGGCATGGGTCGGTGCCAAAGTGGCTTTTGCCAGAGCCGTGTGGTGGCGATCCTTGCCCGAGAGCTGGACTGCGACCCCAGCGAGGTATTACTGGAGGACGCCGGATCTTGGCTGGTTGAGGGACCGCTGAAGGGGGTGCGCTAGGATGGCGGAATTCGGATCGAGCACGATTGATTGCGGCGTCGTAGAAGCCGTACAAACGCAAGTCTTTGACGTGGTCGTTATCGGCGGCGGCCCCTCCGGCATGGCGGCCGCGCTGGCCGCGCATAAGGCCGGAGCGCGCGTGGCCATCGTGGAGCGCGAGCAGCACCTGGGCGGCATCCTCCGCCAGTGCATCCACCCCGGCTTTGGCCTGTCGCACTTTAAACAGGAGCTCACCGGTCCTGAGTACGCGCAGCGCTTTATCGACCAGGTGCACGCAACCGACATTGCGCTGTTCCTGAACAGCATGGTGCTTGGGATTGATTCAGGCGAGCCTGCGGAAGACACTGCGGTCCATGCCGTCACGCTCATGAGCCCTGCCGGCATGCTGCAGCTCACCGGGCGCGCGGTCGTCCTTGCCATGGGCTGCCGCGAGCGCACCCGCAGCGAGATCAAGATTCCCGGTAGCCGTCCCGCCGGCGTATTTACGGCCGGCTTGGCGCAGCGATACATCAATATCGAAAACCTCAAACCCGGCTCGCGCGCCGTCATTTTGGGTTCGGGCGATATCGGGCTTATCATGGCACGTCGCTGCACGCTCGAGGGGATTTCGGTCGAGGGCGTGTACGAGCTCATGCCGTACGCCAACGGCCTGCGCCGCAATGTGAAGAACTGCCTGGACGACTTTGACATTCCGCTGCACCTGTCCACCACGGTCACGCGCGTGATCGGGCACGACCGCGTGGAGGCCGTCGAGGTAAGCCAGGTCGACGAGCGCCTGGCGCCCATTCCGGGGACCGAGCGCGTTGTTCCGTGTGACACACTGCTGCTTTCGGTGGGATTGATTCCCGAGAACGAGCTTTCGGTTGCCGCGGGCGTGGAGCTTGACCCACGCACGCGCGGCGCCGTAGTTGACCAGAGCCTCCAGACAGGCGTGCCGGGCATCTTTGCCTGTGGCAACGTGCTGCACGTGCACGACCTGGCCGACAACGTGACGACCGAGTCCGAGCGCGCCGGTGCAGCCGCGGCGGCGTACGCGCTGGGTGGCGGGGCCGAAACGAACGCGGTCGCGGACACGAGCTGCGAGCTCACGGTCTCCCCTGCCGGCATTGCGGGCTACGCGCTGCCGGGACGCATTACGGCTGTGGCGCTCACCAAGCTCAACTTCCGCGTACGCCGGCCGGTCGATACCGCTCGAGTACGCATCTTGGCCAACGGCGAAGAAGTGTTTGCGGGCAAAGTCCGCGCGTTTAAACCGAGCGTCATGGAAAGCTTCCCGCTGCCGGCTAAGGTGATTCAACGCGCACTCGACCTGGGTGCCAGCGAAATCGTCCTGTCCGTCGATCCCGTTGAGGAGGCATAGCTCATGAGTACGAATGTGACCGAGACGCTGCAGTTCAACTGCACCACCTGCCCATCCGAGTGCCTCCTGACCGTAGAGGTGGAGCACGACGCCAATGGCACCGTGGTGGAAGTGCGCTCCGTAACCGGTAACAACTGCCCGCGCGGCGATACGTTCGCACATCAGGAGCTCACCTGCCCCATGCGCGTGCTCACAACGACCGTGGCCGTCTCCGGCGGCGACGAAGCCCTACTCCCCGTCCGCACGGCCGAAGCCATCCCGCTAGAACTCCACGCCCAAGCCATGAACCTCATCCGAGGCCTAGTCGTCAACGCCCCCATCCGCATGGGCGACGTCGTGCTGGAAGATCTTCTCGACACCAACATTGACCTAGTCGCCAGTATGGACATCGACCCAGCCTAAGAAGCAAATTTGGGACGGGCTCTTTTAGCTGCTTTTGCCTGCACGCTTGCCAGGCTGGCCATGCCAAGGAGTGTCCCAAGGTGCCGGCATAAAAGGAACGTCCCTATGTGCCGGGCTTGGGATACCATGGTGGCACCATAGTGAAAGGATGTTTCATGGCACATGTCGATGACCAGCGTGTGGCACGCGTGTTCGATGCGCTCGGGGCTCAGCACCCCGGCGCACAGCTGCTCGTAAACGACCCGTGGTCAATCTATTACCTGACCGGCTTTTATGCCGATATGTTCGAGCGTTTTTGCGGCGTGCTACTCGTGCGCAATGCCGAGCCAGTGATCTTGGTCAACGCCCTGCACCAGCTGCCAGAGTATGACAATGCCCGCGTTGCCTATCACACCGATACCGACGTCGTGACCGACGCCATCACTCGCGAGGTCGATCCGACCAAACCGCTCGGCATCGACACCGTCATGCGCTCCGGCTTTTTGATGCCGCTCATGGAGCGCCACGCCGCCAGCGAGTTTTTCCTGGGTGACTTTGCCGTCACCGCCGCACGCACCTACAAAGACGCTACCGAGCAGGAGCTTATGCGCGCGTCCTCGGCCGCCAACGACGCCGTGATGGCCGACGCCATCAAGCTCGTCCATGAAGGCGTGACGGAGCGCGAAATTGCCGATCAGATGCTCGGTCTGTACCGCAAGCACGGCTGCGAGGGCTTTAGCTTTCCGCCCATCGTGAGCTTTGGCGCCAACGCCGGCGACCCGCATCACGAACCCGACGACACCGTGCTCAAGCGCGGCGACGTGGTGCTGTTCGACATTGGCGGACGCCGCTGCAACTATTGCTCGGACATGACGCGCACGTTCTTTTGGGGCGAGCCGGACGAGGAAACCGCACGCATCTACGATATCGTGCGCCGCGCCAACGAGACCGCCGAGGCGCTCATCGCACCGGGCGTGCGCATGTGTGACCTGGACCGCGCCGCACGCGACGTGATTGAGGATGCGGGCTATGGGCAGTACTTTACGCATCGCCTGGGGCACTCGATCGGCCTGCAGGACCACGAGCCAGGCGACGTCTCGCTCGTCAACGAGCAGTTCGTGGAGCCGGGCATGACGTTCTCCATCGAACCGGGCATCTACCTCCCCGGCCGCACCGGCGTCCGCATCGAGGACTTGGCCCTAGTTACCGAGTCCGGCGTCGAGATCCTCAACGCCTACCCCCACAACCCAGTCCGCCTAGACTAGCCAATGTGCCAAAGGGACAGTCCCTTTGGCACCTTCCGCTAACGCCGCGCCACGAAAACGGGCTATCTACTACGTTTAACCCGCATGGGTCGACCATGTGGGTCTTTTTTGAAAACCAGCAAGTCGTCTACCTGCGGTTTTGATTTCACGATTTTCCGTGTGGTCGAGGGTAGTCGCCAAAACGTAGTAGATAGCCCCATTTCGTGGCAAGCGAGTCAACTCGGGGCACAGGGCAGCCAAAGAAGCCCCGTCCCAAATTGACTGCTTTTGAGTTGCGGTGATATACGGACTGTTTGAGGCTTCTTGCTTGTAAAACAGTCCGTTTTCACCGCAACTGATGTGGGGATGGGTTAGCGGAGCAGGCCGGCTACTTCGCCGGCCAGGGTGATGGTGCCGGCGGCAACGAAAGCCTCGCCCGCGGCATCGAAGGCTGCGAGGGCCTCGGACACGCTGGGATACACGCCCGCGAGCTTATCGGCGTCCATCAGGGCAGCGAGTTCCTCTGCCGGCAAGGCGCGATCGGAATCGGTCTGCGTCACGACCACGCGCGGGAAGGCCGGGACCAGCACGTCGACGATACCCGCCACGTCCTTGTCGGCCAGCGCGGCACACAGCAACGTGGGACGATTTTCCACGCACGGATCGATCTCGTCCAGCGCGCTCACAAAGTTCTCGCAGCTCTGGGGGTTATGGCAAGCATCGATTAGTTTAAGCGGATCGGTCCCCAGCACATCAAAGCGACCCGGTGTGGGGCAACCCATAAGCGACGCATCCAGCGCATCGTGGTCGAGCTCGCGACCCAAATACCCCTCGCACAGCATAATCGCGCACGCGGCATTCTGCGGCTGATAGGCCGGCTTAACCATGCTCGTCGTATAGACCGCACGCGGCGTGGTGCAGCTAAACTCAACCGTGTCGCCCACATGCGCCGGCACCTTGGTCGTGGCATGGTTCACCACGAGCGGCACGATGCCGCACTCGCGACAACGTGCATCCATCACGCGCTGAACGCTCGCCTCGTGCGTGCCCTCGCCCAGCACAACCAGGCGTCCGGGCTTGATGACCGCAGCCTTCTCCCCCGCAATCGCCTCGAGCGTATCGCCCAAAATGCGCGTGTGATCGAGCCCGATGCCCGTAATGGCAACGGCAACGGGATCGGTCGCACTCGTGGCGTCCCAACGTCCGCCCATGCCAACCTCGAGCACGGCAACATCCACCGCGGCCTCGGCAAACACGACAAGCGCGGCAGCCGTCAGCAGGTCAAACGGCGTGATGGTATAGGCGCGCTCCCCCGCCGCCACACGACGAGCATTCATGCGACGCCCCGCCTCGACGGCGGCGGAAACGCCACGGGCAAACGCCTCATCGCTCACGACGTGCCCATCGACCTCCATGCGCTCGGGATAGCGCACCAGCTGCGGCGACGTATACAGCGCGGTCTTGAGTCCCTCACCACGAAGAATGGCAGCCGAAAAACGCGTAGTCGAAGTCTTGCCATTGGTACCGGCAACCTGAATGCAATCGAAATACTCATCCGGACGTTCCAGCTCATCGAGCATATCGACAACCGTCTCGAGCAGAGGACCAGCATCCCCAGAAATCCGCCCCGTATCAGCAGCCAGCCCAACAGCCTCATCAAACGAAAGCAAATCAAACGAGAACGGCACAGAATACGACCCCGAACGTTTAGCCATAACCCAAAGTCCCCTCAACATAAAAAGAGGCCCGTAAGCAACAACGAGCCCCTCCCATTCAAAATATCAGCCAAACACCGCTTTGCAGCAGAATCAAGGCTACAACACAGCGGTCCTAACAGGCAGATGCAAGCAACCACGTAACCGCCATGGGAGCGGTTTGGGGCTTTGCTCGTTACAAGTTCCGCACGAGCCGAAGGCCACTTAATGTGGCCTTCGTGCGAGCAGGACTGTCCGCAGTAGCGAGCAATGCCCCAAACC
Organism: uncultured bacterium; assembly: GCA_905214465.1. Classification (GTDB taxonomy): domain Bacteria; phylum Actinomycetota; class Coriobacteriia; order Coriobacteriales; family Coriobacteriaceae; genus Collinsella. The sequence continues at coordinate 48,238 of CAJMMD010000005.1, read as the reverse complement.
GCGTCCCCCAGTACCGCTTACGAGAAGTCAGCAACCTGAGCAGTCAGCGCCGCCAGGATCTCCTTGAGCTCAGCTGCACGGTCTCTCTTCTTCTGGACCACCGCAGGCGCGGCCTTGGCCACAAAGCCCTCGTTGGCCAGCGTCTTCTCGCAGCCAGCGAGCTCCTTCTGGGCCGCGGCGATCTCCTTCTCCAGGCGTGCCTTCTCGGCCGAAAGGTCAACCTTGCCCTCGAGCACCACAAAGACCTCGACGCCGCTGTCGACCACGGCGATGCTCGCGGCCGGCTTCTCGACATCGGTGCCCATGACCAGCGAGGCGGTGTTTGCCAGCGGCTCAATGGTCGAACTCAGGCTCTCGAGCTTCTCGATGTCCTCGGCACCGGCGCGCACGACCACGTCGAGCTCGGCCTTGGGGCTCAAGCGATAACGCGAGCGCGTGGCGCGGGCGGCGGAAACGACGGCACGGCACAGCTCAAACGCGCGCTCGGCGTCCTCGTCGACATACTTGGCATAGTCGGCGGGCTCAGGCCACTTGGCAATCATGAGCGCCTCGGCGCGGTCCATGTTGCCCTCGGCGTCCAGGTCGAGCACGCTCGCCGGCATGTTGTCCCAGATCTCCTCGGTGACAAACGGCATGAGCGGGTGCATCAGGCGAATGGAGGTGTCGAGAACAAAGATCAGGTTGCGCTGCGCCTGCAGACGGCCCTCGCCCTTCAGACGGGCCTTGGTGACCTCGACGTACCAGTCGCAAACCTCGTTCCAGAAGAACTGCTGCACGCCGCGGGCCATGTCGCCAAAGGTGTAATTCTCAATACCCTCGGTGACCATCTTGACGGCCTTGGCCAGGCGGCTGAACATCCAGGCGTCGGCCGGCGTCTCAACGACGGGCTCGCCGGGCGTGTAGCCCTCCATATTCATGAGCAGGAAGCGGCTGGCGTTCCAGATCTTGGTCACAAACGACTTAGCCTGATCGGTGCGTGGGCTGTCGATGAGCTTCTTGGTCTTCTTGTCGATGTTCGCGTCGAACTTGACGTCCTGATTGTTGGTGCACAGCGTGAGCAGGTTGTAGCGCATGGCGTCGGCACCGTACATACCAATGAGGTCCATAGGGTCAACGCCGTTGCCCTTGGACTTGGACATACGGCTACCGTCCTTGGCAAGAATCGTCGGGTAGATGACGACGTCCTTAAACGGCACCTCGTCCAGGAAGTACAGCGAGCTCATGACCATGCGGGCGACCCACAACGCGATGATGTCGCGCGCGGTGACCAGCGCTGTCGTGGGGTGATGGCCCTCGAGCAGCTCCGGCTTTTGCGGCCAGCCCTGCGTGGCGAAAGTCCACAGCTGCGAGCTGAACCAGGTGTCCAGCACGTTCTCGTCCTGATGCACGTGATGGCCGCCACACTTGGGGCACACGTCGGTGTCCTCGGTGAGGGCGTCCTCCCAGCCGCAATCCTCGCAGTAGAACACGGGGATGCGGTGGCCCCACCACAGCTGGCGGCTGATGCACCAGTCCTTGAGGTTCTCCATCCAAGTGGTGTAGGTCTGCGTCCAGCGCGCGGGGTGGAAGGTCACCTTGCCGGAGTTGACGGCGTCGAGCGCCGGCCCCTTGAGCTTGTCGACGGCCACAAACCACTGCTCGGACAGCCACGGCTCCAGGGCGGAGTCGCAACGGTAGCAGTGCATGACGGAGTGATCGAGGTCCTCGACGTGATCGAGCAGGTCGTGCTCCTCGAACCACTTGATGACGGCCTCGCGGCACTCCTCGCGGGTCATACCGGTGAACTCACCGTAGCCCTCGACGACCACCGCGTGCTCGTCGAAGATATTGATCTGCGGCAGGTCGTGGGCCTGACCCATGGCATAGTCGTTGGGGTCGTGGGCCGGGGTGACCTTGACGAAGCCGGAGCCAAAGTTGGCGTCGACATGCCAATCCTCAAAGATGGGGATCTCGCGGTCGACGATGGGGAGCTTGACGGTCTTGCCCACAAAGGCGGCCTTCTCGGGGTCCTTCGGGGAGACGGCGACGCCCGTGTCGCCGAGCATGGTCTCGGGGCGCGTGGTGGCGACGACGATGTAGTCCTGGCCGTTGACCGGCTCGGTCAGCGGGTAGCGCAGGTGCCACAGATGGCCCTTCTCGTCCTTATACTCAGCCTCGTCGTCCGAGATAGCGGTGGTGCAGTTGGGACACCAGTTGACGATGCGCTTGCCACGGTAGATCAGGCCGTCGTGGTACCAGTCGCAGAAGACCTTACGCACGGCCTGGGCGTAATCCTCATCCATGGTAAAGCGCTCGTTGTCGAAGTCGACGGAGCAACCCATGCGCTTGATCTGCTCGACGATGATGCCGCCGTACTCGTGGGTCCAATCCCAGCAAGCGTCGACAAACTTGTCGCGACCGATCTCCAGACGGCTGATGCCCTCGCTCTTGAGCTTCTTGTCGACCTTGGTCTGCGTGGCGATACCGGCGTGGTCGGTACCGAGCACCCAGCGCGTGGACTTGCCGCGCATGCGGGCCATGCGGATGATGGCGTCCTGGATGGAGTCGTCGGTAGCGTGGCCCATGTGGAGCTTGCCGGTCACGTTGGGAGGCGGAATGGTGACGGTGCAGTCGCCCACGCCCTCGCGGCGCTTGTAGTAGCCGCCGTCGAGCCACTTCTGCAGGATCGCCGGCTCGTTGGTCGACGGATCGTAATTCTTGGGCATCTCTTCCATATATCTCTCCCTGTCCCGCCGGTGAGGAATGTAGGCCCGATTTTCGCTCGGTCAGGTCCCGGGCTCGCACGAAGACCACATTAAGTGCTCTTCGGCTCGTGCGGAATCTACGAAAATCGGGCCTACATTCCTCCCCTTAGGTATCGATTACTTCAGTCTGATATGACTTCGCTGAGGCTTAAACAAACACACAGAATAACACAGGTAGTTGGGGTTATTGCGTATATATAAAATAGCCTCCGACCGCGGGTGGTCAGAGGCTATTTGCAAACACGTTTTAGGCTGGTTTAGCCGTAGATGCGTTGGGGCTGTTCTTCGCCCTTAACCGCCGCTTCGGTCACGATGACCTTGGCGACGCCTTCCTCGCTGGGGAGGTCGAACATCGTCTGCTGCAGCACGTCCTCGCAGATGGAGCGCAGGCCGCGGGCGCCGGTCTTGCGGGCAAGCGCCATGCGGGCGATCTCGTGCAGGGCCGCGTCCTCAAACTCAAGATCGACGTCCTCGAGCTGGAACATCTTACGGTACTGGCGCACCACGGCATTCTTTGGCTCGGTCAGGATCGACACCAGGTCGTCCTCGTCGAGCGCCTGCGTCTGGGTAACGACGGGCGTACGTCCCACGAACTCGGGGATCATGCCGAATGCATTGAGGTCCTGCGGGAGTACCTGGCGCAGCAGGTCGTTCTCGTCGACCGAGGTGGGGCCGGCGATCTCGGAGTTAAAGCCCACGCCCTTGTTGCCCACGCGGTCGGCGATGATCTTATCCAGACCCACAAAGGCACCGCCGCAGATAAACAGGATGTTGGTCGTGTCGATCTGCAGCAGCTCCTGCTGGGGATGCTTGCGGCCGCCGGTGGGCGGAACGCTGGCCACCGTGCCCTCAAGAATCTTAAGCAGCGCCTGCTGAACACCCTCGCCCGAAACATCGCGGGTAATGGAGAGGTTCTCAGCCTTGCGGGCAATCTTGTCGATCTCGTCCACGTAGATGATGCCAACCTGTGCGCGCTCAATGTCGCCATCGGCAGCATTAATGAGCTTGAGTAGGATGTTCTCCACGTCCTCGCCCACATAGCCGGCCTCGGTGAGCGCGGTGGCATCGGCGATAGCAAACGGCACCTCAAGAATGCGCGCGAGCGTCTGGGCCAGCAGGGTCTTGCCGGTACCGGTGGGACCGAGCAGCAGGATGTTGGACTTGGCGAGCTCTACCTCGTCCATATCGTCATCGAACTGCGAGCCCATGTCGTCATCAAAGGCAGACACCGCAGCGCCGCCCTCAATCACGCGGCGATAGTGGTTGTACACGGCCACCGACATGGCGCGCTTGGCGTCCTCCTGACCCATAACATAGGCCGAAAGCTCGTCATAGATCTCGTGCGGCGTCGGCACGTGCGTGATGACCTGACGGTCGTCCTCGAGCTCAAAGCCCTCGGCCTCGGGGTCAACGCCAGGCTGGGACGCAGCCTGGCCGTGGTCGTTGAGGAAGCCCGGCAGCTTGCCGTTGCGGGCGGCGTCCATAAAGTCCGAAGCCAGCGACTCCTCAAGGATTTCGGAGCAGGCGGCGACGCACTCGTCACAGATAAAGATGTTGGTCGGGCCCTTAACAAGGCGGCGAACCTGACCCTGCTCTTTTCCGCAGAAGGAACAGCGGATGGGGTTGCCGTTCTCGTCGAAGTTGTCCTGCATGTTACCGGCCATCCTAGGCGTCCTTCGCGGCGAGGTCGCGCGAGGTGACGATACGGTCGATCAGGCCGTAGTCGAGGGCCTCGGCAGCGGTCAGGTAGTTGTCGCGCTCGGTATCGGCCTGGACCTTCTCGATCGGCTGGCCCGAGGCATCGGACAGAATCTGGTTGAGCTCGCGGCGGGTCTTCTTGATCTCCTCGGCCACGATCTCGATCTCGGTCTGCTGGCCCTGGGCACCGCCGCTGGGCTGGTGAATCATGACCTTGGAGTGCGGCAGGCAGAAGCGCTTGCCCTTGGCGCCGGCCGAAAGCAGCACGGCGGCCATGGACGCGGCCATACCGACGCAGATGGTGGAGACCTGTGGCTTGATGAAGTTCATGGTGTCCAGAATCGCCAGGCCGGAGTAGACCTCGCCACCGGGCGAATTGATGTAGAGCGAGATATCCTTCTCGGCATCCTGGCTCTCAAGATGCAGTAGCTGGGCAACGACCAGGTTGGCGCTGACGGAGTTGATCTCCTCGCCCAAGAAGATGATGCGATCGTTGAGCAGGCGCGAATAGATATCGTAGCTGCGCTCGCCGCGCGGCGTCTGCTCGATAACGTATGGCACGAGGGCGGAATCGAACTTAGCGATCATACGCATCTCCATTTCTCTTACGGACCAATAGTGGTTCTAGACAAACGTACGGTGCCCGCATGCTATGCATTGGCTGGCACCGTACGAAGCAACCGGATAACCGGCTTATAACTTTACCCCATCACGGGCACATACATGCGCTCGCGTGCAAGGTGGCGAGAATTACTCGGCGTCCTTGGCGGTCTCGTCGACCTCAGTCACCTTGGCGTTCTCGACCAGGTGATCGACGGCCTTGGAGCGACGGATGGACTCGCGGACGGCAGGCATGCGGCCATCGGCGATGAACTCGGCCTTGGAAGCCTCGACGTCCTTGACGCCAGCCTTCTCGAACTCGGCGTTGATGTCGTCCTCGGTGACCTCAATCTTGAGCTCACGGGCGAGAGCGTCGAGCGCCAGGGACTCACGGGCAACGTCGTTGGCCTGCTTGTGCAAGTCGCCGATGAACTGCTCCATGGTCAGGCCGGAAGCGGGCAGCCAGGTGTCCAGCGTCATGCCGCGGGCAGCGAGGTTGGACAGGAAGTTCTGGCCAAGCTCCTCAAAGACGGACTGCTCGTAGTCGGCGTCCATCTCGTCGAGCTGCAGGCGCTCGGCGAGAGCGGAGACGCAACGGTTCTCCTTCTCGGCCGGAAGGCGGGAAGCCTTGTCCTGCTCGATCTCGATCTTGATGGCGTCGCGCATAGCGTCGATGCTGTCGAAGCCGAAGTCGGACTTGACAAGCTCGTCGGTGAGCTCGGGGGTGTTGCGGACCTTGATGCCCTTGACGGTGACCTCGACGGTGTGGGTCTCGGCCTCCTCGCCCTCCTCGACCTCGTCGGTCCAGGTGACGGTCTTGACGTCGTCAACGTTAGCACCGATCAGGGCCTCGTTGAACTCCTTGGGGTTGCTGTCGTTACCGGCGATGAGCATGCGACCCTCGGCGGCAAAGTTGTCGGCGTTCTCGACGGCCTTGAGGTCGACGGTCACATAGTCGTCAGCCTCGACAGCGCGACCCTCAACGTCCTCGAAGGTGGCACGGTAGTTGAGGAGCATCTCGACCTGGTTGTTGATCTCGGACTCGGTGACCTCCGCGGGGGGCATCTCGATCTCGACGGCGTCGAAGGAGGAGAGCTCGGCAGCAGGACGCAGGGAGAACTCGACGGTGTAGGTGTAGTCCTCGTGATCCTTGGCGAGGTCGAGCTCCTTGTAGTCACCGTTCTTGGTGGGGACGATGTCCAGCTCGTTGAGGACGGCGGGCTCGTTGGCGGCGATCAGGTCGTTGGTGGCCTGAGCGAGGGTAGCCTCGGCGCCAAGAGCGGAATCGATGACCGGACGGGGAGCCTTACCGGCACGGAAGCCCGGGAAGCGGTACTTCTTGGCGGTGTCCTTGTAGGCCTTCTTGATCGCGGCGTCGACGTCGGCGGCCGGGATGGTGACCGTGGCGGTGAGCTTGGCGTCCTTGACGTCAGAAGCGGTGATGTTCAACACGTTCCTCCTCATACTGCCCAGCTTATCTGAGGTGCTGGTACCTTTATGCAACAAAGAGTCGCGACGGCCGAAGCCGACGCAGGTGCGATGGTGCGGGCGAAAGGACTCGAACCTTCACGGGAATCCCACCAGAACCTAAATCTGGCGCGTCTACCAATTCCGCCACGCCCGCATGAGCGCACAGATTAGGAATGATAGCAGATACGAGCGGCAAGCGCACGCACACCTTTTACAGGCTCACGACCTCACCACGAGTGCAATTGGCGGGGCGAGTTGCCCCACCCCGCCAATTACGACTTGTTCGCTGACCCGCTACTCCCCCAGAAGGGCCTTCTCGGGCGTGATGGGCAGCGAGCACACCTGGTGGCCGGTGGCGTGCGCCACGGCCGAGGCCACGGCGGCGAGCGGCGTGTTGATGACGACCTCGCCGATCGACTTGGCGCCAAACGGACCCGTCGGCTCGTAGCTCGGCTCAAAGGCTACGCGAATGCTGCCGATATCCAGGCGCGTGGGCAGCTTGTAGCTCATAAAGTTGCCGGTGCGCAGGCGGCCGCGGTCGTCGTGCTCAACAATCTCGTAGAGCGCATGGCCAATGCCCTGGGCAATGCCGCCCTCGGCCTGGACGCGCGCGAGCGCCTCGTTGATCACGGTGCCGCAGTCAACGGCCGCCGCATAGTCCACCACAGTCACCTTGCCGGTGGCCTTGTCGACCTCGACCTCGGCAATGCCGGCCATAAACGGTGGAGGCGAAACGGGCAGGCAGGCAGAGGAGTGCGAGGTGAGCGCGTCGCCACCCGCGATGTTCTTGACGCACAGGTTGGCAAAGTCGCGCAGCGTGAGGTAGCGGTTCTGCTCGCGTGCGGCACGCTCGTCGGACAGGCGCACGTACTGGCCATCGAACACCACATCGGCGGCGTCCACGTCCCACATCTGGGCGGCCTTGGCGCAGATCTTCTCGCGCAGCTCGGTCGCGGCGTTCTTGGCTGCCAGGCCCGTCACGTACGTGCCCGAGCTCGCGTACGAGCCGGCATCGAACGGAGACACGTCGGTGTCCACGCCGCGCACCACGATCAGCGAGCTTTCAACGCCCAGCTCCTCAGCGGCAATCTGCGCCAGAATCGTGTCGACGCCCATGCCGTTGTCGGTGGCGCCGGTCGAAATCGTAATAAAGCCATCCTCTTCCAGGCGCATGTCGATACCGGCAATGTCGACGTTGGAGATGCCCGAGCCCTGCATGGTGAGCGCGCAGCCCAGGGCGCGCACGCGGTCGCCCAGGTCCACAGCCAGCGGCTTGTCGCGCCAGCCGATCATGTCCATCGCGCGCAGCAGACAGCGGTCGAGCGCGCAGGCGTTGAGCTTCTCGTTGTAGTACTGCGGCATGATCTCGCCCTCGCGCACGATGTTCTTAAGGCGCAGGTCGGCGGGGTCCATGTGCAGCATGTCGGCGAGCTCGTTGACGGCGCTCTCCACGGCAAACTGGCCCTGGGTGGCACCATAGCCGCGATACGCGCCGCCGCGGTTGGTGTTGGTGTAGACGGCATCCCACCTAAAGCGGCTCGCCTTCACATGGTTGTAGATGGGCAGGCTCTTGTGGCCTGAGAGACCGATCGTCGTGGTAGCGTGCTCACCGTACGCGCCGGCGTTGGACAGCGTATGCAGGTCGATGACCGTGATGGTGCCGTCGTTCATGGCGCCCAGCTTAACGGTCATCTGCATCTGGTGGCGCGAGTTGCCCGCGGTGATGGTCTCCTCGCGGGTGTAGCAGCAGTAGCTCGGACGGCCGGTCTGCTGCGTCACAAACGCCACGAAGATCTCGCAGCAGCCCGTCTGCTTTGAGCCAAAGCCGCCGCCGATGCGCGGCTTAATGACCTGCACCTGCGACTGCGGAATGTCGAGCGACTGCGCGACCATGCGGCGCACGTGGAAGGGCACCTGCGTCGAGGTGGTCACCGAAATGCGCCCGAACGCGTCGGTCGTCGCGAAGGCGCGGAAGGTTTCCATGGGCGCGGTCTGCGTGGCTTGGCTTGTGTAGGTGCGCTCAAAGACGATGTCGCTCTGGGCGAAGGCCTCGTCCAGATCGCCGTAATCGCTGGTACCGCTGCAAACCAGGTTGCGCGGAACATCGCCGCCCTGCGGGAACATAAAGGTCACGTCGCCCTCGGGGTGAACCACGATGTCGTTATCGAGTGCCTGGGTAAAATCGAGCAGCGGCTCGAGCACCTCGTAGTCGACCTTGATGAGTTTGAGCGCCTTGTCGGCGGCCTCCTCGGTCTCGGCGGCGACGATCGCCACCTCCTCGTTTTGGTAGCGCACCAGGTTCTCGAGGATCAGGCGGTCGTAGGGACTCGGCTGCGGGTAGCTCTGGCCGGCGATGGTAAAGCGGCGCTTGGGCACGTCCTCGTAGGTGTAGACGCCCACCACGCCGGGCACCTTCAGGGCGCGCGACGTATCGATGGAGCGGATCTTAGCGCGGGCGTACGGGCTGCGCTTGAGCTTGACAATCAGGGCGCCGGCGGGCACCAGGTCGCCCGTGTAGACGGGACGGCCCTCGAGCAGGGCCTTCGAGTCCTTCTTGGGCTGCTTATGGGTGATCTGCTTGTAGGAGACGCCGTCGGAGCTCGTGTCGTTGACCGGCAGCTCGGGCATCTCAAAGCCCACCTGCACGCCAGACTCGTTAAGGAAGCGCACGATGGCGCGCAGCTGGCTCTCGTAGCCGCTACAACGGCAGAGGTTGCCGGCGAGCTGGCGCGAGAGCTCCTCGCGCGTGGCGACGAGGCTCGGGTCCTCCTTGGCGGCGCGGGCAAGCGCCAGCACGTTCATGATGAGGCCGGGGGCGCAAAAACCGCACTGCTCGGCGCCTTCGGCAGCCATCGCACGGGCAAGCGCCTCGGACTCGGCTTTGAGGCCCTCGAGCGTGGTGATGGAGCGGCCCTCGATGCGCGCGGCGGGAACCGAGCAGCTCAGCACCGGGTCGCCGTCGAGCCACACCGTGCACAGGCCGCAGTTGGTGGTCTCGCAGGCGCAGCGCACCGACGAGCAGCCCTGCTCGCGCAACAGTGCAAAGAGCATGGTGTCGGGGGCAATCTGAACCTTGACCTTACGGCCGTTGAGCGTAAAGGAAAGATCGATGAGTTTGGCAGCCATTAGCGCACCTCGCTAGAATCGACGCCGGGCACGCGGCGGCAGGAATACTCGTCCGTGGCAAACTTAGGCACTTGCACGGTCTCGAGCTCGCGGGCAAGCGCGGCCGAAAGCTCGATGCCGGCGGCACGACGCACGGCCTGAATCGCCAGCGGGGCCGAGATGCGGCGGCGGTACTCGGCCGAACCCCACAAGTTGGTGCCGTAGCTCAGCGCGCGTACGGACGCGGCCAGGGCGCGCAGCTCGTCCTCGGAAGGCCGCTCGCTGGTGAGGCCACACGCCTCGCCCTGCAGCAAGGTTGCGCGCAGCGGGCGGGCGCCCACGGTGACGTGCCAGGATCCGTCCCACCAGGCAGCGGTAACGTTTAAGGAGGGGAAGTCGGTCGCGGCCTTGCGCACGGCCTCGTAGCTTGCGCGGTAGTCGTGTTTAACGACCACGACATGCTCGATCACGTCGCGCACGTAGCCCATGTTCACAAACTCGGCGAGCGGCACGCGGCCGGCGCCCGTCAGCTCAACATACGAATCGAGCGCCAAAAAGGCCGAGAGCACGTCAGAGAAGCCAAAGCGGCCGTAGATGCTGCCGCCCACCGTGGCGGTATTGCGCAGCTGCACGCCCACGATGTCGTGGACGGCGAACTCAAAGACATTGTTGACAAGCGCGTTGAGCCCGGCATGACGCTCGAGCTGGCGCAGGGTGCACATGGCACCGATGCGAAACTCGGTCTCGGTCTCCTCGATCTGATCGAGTCCGCAAGCCGAAAGGTCAATCGCCGTCGCCACACGACGCGAACCCAGACGCATCCAGATGCCGCCGCCCACAATCTTGTTGTTGCGGTTCTTCTGTAAGAGCTCATAGGCTTCGGCCGCGTTTCCAACACGGACGTAGGTACCGAACTTGAGCACGTTCTCCCCCATCTCTTCACTTGTCCAGTGTCCTCTAGTGTACCAAACGAGGGCGCACGGCCCTCACCACCATAGAAAAAGGCTCCCGGCACAAATGCTGGGAGCCTCATCAGTTGCTATGTCGAGCTGGATTTAGCAGACGCCCTGGGCGAGCATGGCGTCGGCAACCTTCAGGAAGCCGGCGATGTTGGCGCCCATGACGAAGTTGCCCTCCTCGCCGTACTCCTTGGCGGTGTCGTCCACGTTGTGGAACATGCCGCGCATGAGCTGCTCGAGCTTGCCGTCGACCTCCTCGAAGGTCCAAGACAGGTGCTCGGCGTTCTGGCTCATCTCCAGGCCGGACACGAGCACGCCGCCGGCGTTAGCAGCCTTACCAGGCATAAAGGCGACGCCATTCTCCTGGAAGAAGGTCGTGGCCTCGATGGTCGTGGGCATGTTCGCGCCCTCGCCGACCACCTTGCAGCCATTGGCGACGAGCGCCTGGGCGTCCTCGAGCAGCAGCGTGTTCTCGCGAGCGCAGGGCAGCGCGATGTCGCAGGGAAGCTGCCACACGCCACGGCCGTCGCCCTCGTGCCACACGGCGTTGGGCTTCTCGTCGACGTACATAGCGAGCGTGACGCCCTTGTCGTGGCCGGAGCGCTTCTTGTTATAGACATGCTCGAGCACGGTGTAGTCGATGCCGTCGGGATCCTCGACCCAGCCGTGGGTGTCGGAGCAGGCCAGCACCTTGCCGCCGAGCTGGGAGACCTTCTGGACCGCGTAGATAGCGACGTTACCGGAGCCGTGAACGACGACGTTCTTGCCCTCGAAGGAGTCGCCGCGGCTCTTGAGGTACTCGTCCACAAAGTAGACCAGACCGTAGCCGGTGGCCTCGGTACGGGCGAGCGAGCCGCCAAAGGAGAGGCCCTTGCCGGTAAGGACGCCGGTCCACTCGTTGGTCAGGCGCTTGTACTGACCGAACATGTAGGCAACCTCGCGGCCGCCAACGCCCAGGTCGCCGGCGGGAACGTCGGTGTTGGGGCCAATGTGGCGATAGAGCTCGGTCATGAAGGACTGGCAGAAGTGCATGATCTCGTTGTTGGACTTGCCCTTGGGGTCAAAGTCGGAACCGCCCTTGCCGCCGCCCATGGGAAGGGTGGTCAGGCTGTTCTTGAGGATCTGCTCCAGGCCCAAGAACTTGAGCATGCCCAGGGTGACCGTCGGGTTAAAGCGCAGACCGCCCTTGTAGGGTCCAATGGCAGAGTTGAACTCGACGCGATAGCCGCGGTTGACCTGGACCTTGCCCTGGTCGTCAACCCAGGGAACACGGAACATGACGATGCGCTCGGGCTCGACGAGACGCTCCAGCAGGGCGGCCTCCTCGTACTCGGGATGGGCGTCGAGCGCCGGCTGGATGGTGCCGAGGATCTCGGTCGCGGCCTGGATGAACTCAGGCTGCTCGGGATAGCGGGCCTTGAGCTCGTCGAGAACTTTCTGCGTGTAGCTCATGCTTCCTCCAATTGATGGAAAAGAAAGGTGTCGTTCGCGGCGCCTCATACGCCGCGAGCTTTATCGAGTATGGATAATATCGCACTGTTGCAGCAAAGTTTCGCATAAGCCGACGAGCAGATGTTTCGTTTTGATTACGATGCAGGTAGAAGCGTTTTTGAGCACCCGACGTACAAATCGCGTGTTTCGAAGCTGTTTCGTCCGCATGTTCCAAACCACCACAAAGGTGCCTGTCCCCAATGTGGTGGTGTTGACGGCTAGAGGACGAGCTGATGGTAGTCGGCGGGAGTTATGCGGCCTTCGGTGGCGGCACGGAATGCGGCGAGCGCATCGCCCGAGAACGGCATGGCCCAGCACAGCCCGCAGCCGGCGGTAATGGAGCCGGGCAGTGGCATGATGCGCCCGGGCACACCGGCGGCAAGGCACAGCTGCTCGCATTCCATCACATCGAAGGTGCTGTCGAACGAAACGATGATTTTACGTTCGTGGTCGGGGGCATCACCGGACGGGCCGCCGCGGTGTGCCTCACGATACGCCGCGGCGGCCGCTTCCTCTTCCGCGGTATGTCCACAGCCACCGCATCCGCAAGTACAAGGCTCGGACCCATCGCAAGTGCAAGGTTCCCCGGTATCGGGGCAGATATCGTGAGGCATGGCATCTCCAATCGTCTAGGCGAGCAGCTCGCCTGCCGCAAACTCTTCGGGTGTATTGACGTTTTCGAAGCAGAGCGTGGAGCCCGCGGCCTTAACGATCTGCGGCTCATCCATATAACCGGCCTGAACGCGATTGATCAGGCAGCGAATGCGCTGGCGGTCGCAGACGAGCAGCTCTTGGGCAACCGGCGCGCACGCGTCACGGCGCCAGACGGCGCAAAGCGGCTCAATTCCCCGCTCCTCGCGCGGCACGCACACGTCAAGCGCCTCGGCCTCAACACGATCGGCAAGCGCGTCGATGAGTTCCGACGAGACAAACGGCATGTCGCAGGCGACGATAGCCACGAGCGGCAATCGGGCCGCGGCCAACGAGCTCGCGATGCCGCGCATGGCGCCGGCGGGACCGTCGACGTCCATGACTACGCGGGGGCGCAGGCCATCAAACATAAGCTTCTCAAGGTAGGCCAGCTCGCTGGGACGCGAAGTCGTCACGACCAACTCGCCGGCAACTGGCGCCAGCCGACCCAGCACGCGCTCGATGAGCGGCTCGCCGCAAAACGCCATGCGCGCCTTATCGCAGCCCATGCGCGAGGACAGCCCGCCCGCCTGGACGACACAAGAAAGATCGGCACGTCTTACGGTAGTCATACGGCAAAACACCTCCATCGGCATGCCCGAAACCCGGTGCACGAAGCTAAATACAGCCGCCAAAATAGCGGCGCTACAAAAAGCTCGTGCAAAAACAAAACAGCGCCTTTGCGGCACGCAGCAAGACCGCGAGCACAAAAGCGCTGGTAGCGTATGGCGGGAACGTATGTGAATCGAACACATCCAAGACGTTTTGCACGCCTCGCAACGGTTTTGAGGACCGCGGAGCCCACCGGAGCCCATCCGTTCCCATGTGCGCCGGTATTTTACCAAACCGAGCAGCCAACCTAGCGCAGGGAGCGCAGGCCGCCGGCTTCCTTGTCGAGCACCGTAAAGCGCACGGCATCCAGGTGCTCCAAGATGCTGATGGCACGCTTGCGCGACACACCCAGGGCTTCGCGCAACACACTCGTGGTGGCAGCGCCACCGGCTGCCTCAATGGCGACGGCAACGAGCTCGCGCGCATGGGCCTCGGCGGCAGCGGACAGGGCAACGTCGCGCTCGACCTTCACGATGGAACGGTTGAGCGAAAGCTCGCGCAGGGCACGCGTCATGGTGTCGCGATCGAGCTGCAACTGCTCGCCCACCTCGGGCAACGTCGGCGCATCGAGGCCAGCTTCGTCCAGCAAGGAAACGATGCGCTCGCAAGCCTCTCGCACCACGCGTGCCGCCGCGGTGGCCGAATGCGGATCGAATACCTCGGCGCCCTCGGCGGCGCACACGCCGCGCGAGCAGCCCTCGTAAATCAGGGCCGCGGCAACGCCTTCATCAGCGGCAGGCCACGCAGCATGGGCAACGGCGCCGGGCGTAAAGCCTGTCTCCTTGGGAGCCGCCGCGTGCATGGCTGACAGGGCCGCCGCCAGTGCATCCATCGCGGCGTCGAGCACCACGGCGTCCGCCAAGAGGTCCGCATCACCCACGGCAAGCTTGCGAACGGAGCCCTGCGCCACCAACCCGCGCAGTGCGGCATCGACCTCGCCGACACCAAGATCCAAAGCCTCGGCAACATCAATCGCCGTAACCGGCAGCGTCTGCAGCGCCAGCCAAGCGCCCACACCGCCCGCGATATCGCCGGACTCGAGCGCCGCGTACAGCACGCGTTCCCCCTCAGTTAGTTCGCGCGAACGGCGGCATCGCGACAACAGCACGCGCCCTCCACCAATAAGCATGACCGGCGAATAGGACAGCACCACGGCATGGTCGCCGGCGCGCAGCGGCAGCGAGTTTTCCAAGCGCACCTGAACAATACGGGTCTCGCCCACCGCCATGGGGGCCTCGCCCTCCATGAACATGATGCGACCGACAACCTCGGCCGTACCCGCCATCACATGCACGCGCGCGCCCGACTCGAGCACGCGCGGCTTGGCACCCTCGCGGCCCAGGTAAGTGAACACCATCATAAAGCGCATCGTCTGGCCAAAGCGACCCTGCACGCCGAGCATCTCTCCGCGATCGAGCGCGGCGGCGGCATCGCCCACCAAGTTGAGCGCCACACGCTGACCGGGCAATGCCCGCGGCGTATCGCCATGCACCTGAATCCCGCGCACGCGACAGACCGTACGCGACGGCAGCGCGACGAGCTCATCGCCCACCGCAACCGGCGCATCGTGCAGCGTTCCCGTCACGACGGTGCCGACGCCCTTGATCGTAAAGCAGCGGTCAATCGGCAGGCGCGGCGCGGCATCGGTGAGCTCGGCACGGGCACGGCAGGCGCCCCAGCAAGCGGCAACCTGCTCGTCGAGCGCAGCCAGCAGGTCATCGATTCCCGCACCGGTCTTGGACGACACGGGCACGATCGGCACGCCCGCAAACACGGTGTCCGACAAAAAATCATCGACATCGAGCTCGGCAAGCTCGGTCATCTCGGCGTCAGCCAGGTCGCACATCGTCAGCGCGACCACCATGTGTGTGACGCCCAGCAGCTCCAGCACATGCACGTGCTCGCGGGTCTGCGGCATCACGCCCTCGACGGCCGAAACCACCAGCACGGCCACGTCGATACCCGTGGCGCCCTGCACCATGGCACGCAAGTAATGCGCATGGCCCGGCACGTCGACCAGGCCGACGATCTTGCCACTCGGCAGCGCCAGCTCGCCAAAGCCAAGCTCCACGGTCATACCGCGACGGCGCTCAACCTCCAGACGGTCGGGATTCTTGCCGGTCAGCGCCTCGATCAGTGCCGACTTACCGTGGTCGACGTGGCCCGCCGTGCCAACGATAACGGGACACTCCACCAGCGCCTGAACCTCACTCATCGAACAATCGCCTTCTCAACGCACGCGACGAGCGTCGATGCCGCCGTCTCGATATCGCGATCGCCCACGAGCGTACGGACGTCAAACAAAATGCGATCGTGCGAGGTTCGCGTGACGACCGGCGTGTCGAAGTCCTGGACAAGAGAGCGCTTGAGCGCATCGACCGTCAGGCGCTCGTCAACAAGACGCACGGCAACGCACATCGTGGGCAGCTCCACGGTAGGCAGCGAGCCGCCACCGGGCGTCGACGATTCCTCGACGATCTCCACCTGAACGGCGCACGGGCAACCGGCCTTATCGAGCCCGGAGACCATACGATCGCGCAGCTTGCGGGCACGTCGTTCCAAATGGGCCTGCGGCAGCGTAAGCATGCTGAGCACCGGAATATCACGATGGGCCACGTCGTCGCCGTCCATGTAGATGCGCAGCGTGGCCTCGAGCGCCGTGAGTGCCAACTTGCCCGGGCGCAGGGCGCGCATAAGCGGATGCGACCCACAGGCCTGGACCAGATCGCGACGACCCATGATAATGCCCGCCTGTGCGGCACCGAGCAGCTTATCGCCCGAGCACGACACCAGATCGAGCCCTGCCGAAACCGAAGCCGGCGTGGTTTCTTCGCCGCCGCGCACCAAGATGTCGTCGGGCAACAGCGCGCCCGAGCCCTGGTCCTCGTAGAACAGCAGGCCATGCTTGTGAGCAAGCGCCGCAAGCTCCCGAGAACCCACCTCCTCGTGAAAACCCTCGATGCGATAGTTGGAAGGATGGACCTTAAGGATCATCGCCGTATCGGACGTGATGGCGCGCTCGTAGTCGCCCAAATGCGTGCGGTTGGTGGCGCCGACCTCGACGAGTTTGGCACCCGAGGCCTCCATAACATCGGGGATACGGAAGCTGCCGCCGATCTCGACAAGCTCGCCGCGGCTGACGATGACCTCCCTGCCTGCGGCATGGGTCGCCAGCACCAGCAGCACAGCGGCGGCGTTGTTATTAACGACCAGCGCGTCCTCGGCACCGGTGAGCGAGCGGATCAGTTGCGCGGCGTGCTCCTTGCGCGACCCGCGCGAACAGGTGTCGACGCTGTACTCGAGCGTGCTATACCCGCGCGCAACCTCGGCCACGACCTTTGCCGCCGACTCCGCGAGTGGGGCGCGGCCCAGATTGGTATGGATGACCACACCCGTGGCGTTGACGGCGGGGCGCAGGCTCGGCAGTGCGGAGCGATGCGCACGCCACTCGATGGCCGAGGCCAGCTCGCGCTTGGAACGCGGGGCGGCACCGGCACGAATCGCGGCGCGCTCCTCGTCGAGCTCAGCCGTCACGGCGGCATGCACCACCGCGTCGCAGGTCTCCCCCGCAGCCTTCACCACCGGCCACTCGGCAAGCAGCTCGTTGACGGAAGGAATGGCGCGCAGGCAGGCGCGCACCTCATCGGACATGTTCTGGCTATCGCTCATGTGCGGCCTTTCAAAAGAAACGTGGATCAGTCGAATACATCAGCTGAGTCAATTACTCGTCATTATCCCCGCGCGCCGCGATCTTTTCCACGCGAACGGCGTTTTCCTGGGTGAGCGCGGCACCCGTCAACGGGTCCCAACGCAACGGCGTATGGTCGAGCGGGCCCACGCCCAAGCCTTGAGCGCCACCGGCATCGGCGTCAAACGAACGCCCACCGGGGGCGGCCGAGGTGAAGATGCACGCCGGATGCAGATACGGCGTCGTCTCCACACGCGCGCGGTCGCGGCCCATATCGCTCACGAGTTCGACGATCTCGCCGTCGGCGATGCCCATGTGCGCAGCAGCATCGGCATTCATCTGCACGGCATCCAGGTCCGACCCAGCCTCAGCGGCACCTTGGGCTGCAAGCCTTCGCGAGGTATGCGACTCAAAGGGACGGTTGCCGCTAATGAGGCGAAACATCCCCGGGCCAGGCTCCACCATGGGAGCGATCCAGTTGGGCACACGACCCAGACCGGCTCGTTCCCATACGTCGCTTGCCAGCGCAATTTTGCCGCCAACAAGCGGAATCACGGGCTCACCCGTGCGCGGCGGCAGCGGCACGCCCGTATCGGCCCAACCGTGCTCCTTAAGCGCAGCGAGGTCAATTCCAAACGACGCCACCTGGGCCGCCGCAAGGTCGTCCGGCGAAAAGTCGAAGTACTCGCCCACGCCGCAGGCCGCTGCCAACCCGGCAAAGATCTCCCGACCCGGTCTCGTGTCGTCATGCTGCACAGGCAGCACGGCATTGCGGTAGAACACGCGCGCATCGTTGGCGCCTGTCACCGTTCCCACGCCACGGTCGGCCTCCAGATACGTCACATCGGGCAGCACGAAGTCGGAAGCGCGCGCCGTCTCGGACCATCGGATATCAACGGTCACGAGCAAGTCGAGCTGCTGCAAGATGCCCAACCAAGCCTGCGCATTGCCATAGCCCGCACCGGGATTACTGGCATAGACGATGAGCCCACGCAAATCGCCGGCCAGTATCGACTGACCGATGGTCGTGCACAGCCCGCGCTCGGGGTCGACCAGCGGATAGCGTTCGGACCCCAACTTGGGCTCACGCGGCATCGACGGCATCGCGAAGCGCGCAGGGTCCAAGTCGCCCAGCGCAAGCGGCGTGGGCGGATTGAGCGCGCCGCCCGCATGTCCAATACAGCCCAGCAGCACATCGACCAGACAAATCGCGCGCGCAGTCTGGGTGCTGTTGGCATACGCGATGCCAATGCCGCCATGAAAACCGGCGTCCACCACGGCAGCGGGCGCGGCGGCAGCTAGATCGCGCGCCGTGGCGGCGATCTCTGCGGCCGGCACGTCGCACATCGACTCGGCCCACTCGGTCGTCCAAGCACTAGCCGCCTGCGCCAGCTCGTCAAAGCCCGTGGTATAGCGGGTCACGAACTCGTGGTCATACAGGCCCTCGGCAATCAAGACATGCGCAATGCCCAGCAGCAAGGCCAGGTCGCAGCCCGGGCGCACGCGCAGCCAGCGGTCGGCAAGCGCAGCAGAGCCGCTGCGCCGGGGGTCGACCACGATAATCTTCGCCCCACGGCGACGGGCATCATTGAGCGCATCAACGGCCCCCATCGTCGACGAATCGACAATGGAACGCCCCAGGTACATGATGCAATCGGTATGCGCCAGGTCGGAGGCGGGGCTGTAGCCCAGGCTGTGCTCCCAACCGGTAAGTCGGCTTACCTCGCAGGCACCGTCGGCACCGTATACGTTGGGCGAGCCCAGCGCATGCATAAAACGATACGCCCAGTAGCGGTCGAACGAGGGCACGCCGAGCGTCATGCCAAGCGCGCGCGGACCATACCCGTCAACAATCCCCCCAACACGCGCAGCGATCTGCGCGAACGCCTCGTCCCACGAAATCGCATCGAACCCCGAGCCATCAGCTCGTCGGCGCATGGGGTGCAAAATCCGGTCGCGCTCGTCAAACGGCATAGACAGGCGATGCCGCCCGCGGGCGCACAGGGCACGCGCCGCGCACGGATGCCCCGGCACTGGCAACTCGGCCACCACGCGACCGTCCTCAACGCGTGCCGCAAAGGCGCAATCGGCATAGCATCCCCCGCATGTGGTCACCACGGCGCGACCGTCACGCTTCGCAGCAGATGCCATCTCGATTACCCCTTTCATCAGCCAAACACAACAGGCCAAAAGCCCGGCAACGAGCCCCAGACCCAAAAAGCCTCCCGCACGGCAACGCCCCGCGGGAGGCCCAACGTCAAACAGACGCTACCTTACGCCTCGGACTTCTTGGCGTAGATAAACCAGTAGCCGAGCGCGACCAGAACCGCGCCGCCCACGATGTTGCCCAGCGTGGCAGCGGACAGGTTAAACGCAATGCCCGCGGCGTTGAGTGCATCGGCGCCGGCGACGTCGGCACCATAGCCGCACGCGTGCATCACGGCACCCATGGGCAAAAAGTACATATTGGCAACGCAGTGCTCAAAACCGCAGGACACAAAGGCAGCGATCGGCAGCAGAATGCCCACAACCTTATCGACCACGGTCTTGCCGGCGGTACCAATCCACACGGCCAGGCACACAAAGATGTTGCACAGGATGCCACGGAAGAAGATCGTCACCCAGTCGATCGTCACCTTGCCGGCGGCGACGCTCACCATGGAATTGGCGACCGCCTCGCCGTTGAGCTTGTAAATGCCGGCCATGTACACCAAAAAGACGATGAACAGAGCGCCGACAAAATTGCCGACCCACACGACGACCCAGGCCTTGAGCATCTGAGCCAGGGTGATCTTTTTGCTCTTGAGCGCGCAGACCATTAGAGAATTGCCGGTGAACAGCTCGGCGCCGCACACCAGCACCAGCACCAGGCCCAGGCAAAAGCACAGGCCGCCCACGACGCGCTGAGCGCCCCAGCCGAGTGTGCTATCGCTCAAGAACACCGTAAAGAACAGGCCGCCGAAGGCGATGAACGCACCGGCGAACATTGCCAACAGAAAGGCCTTAGCGACCGGCAGGTTGGCCTTGGTCACGCCGGCGGCCTCGGTCTTGGCCTCGATCGCGGCGGGCGCCAGGCAATCGGGAGCGGGGTACTCCACCTTGGAATCTGCCATGTCAATCACTTCTTTCCTAACAAAATGGAACAAGTGCTCCTACTGCTCTTGCCCCAAGCGGACAAAGTGGGAAAAGTCGTTGGCGGCCACGGCGTCGTACACGGCGTCGACGGCGTCAAAGACTTCCGGGGACATGGGGTTGTAGAACTCCGTGTCGCCCGGCTGAATCCCGACGAAGACGATATCATCGCACGATTGCTCAATCTCTTCGATCAGAATCGACAAAGGGAGTGAATGCGTGGTGAACATCGACTTGCGGGCCACATCGCGCTTGTCGAGCAAACGGATGGACCCGACGGGCAGCGCCATGTCGGCGGCATCGACCAAGACCAGGCGCGGCGGACGCTCGCGCTTGACCTCGATGATGTCATCCTCGGGCGTCTGGCCGCCGTCGATGGTGTACCAGCCGGCGATGGGTGCGTCCTCCATCTTTTTGGAGAGCACGGGGCCGGCGGCATCGTCGGCGCGCAGCACGCTTCCCGCCGTGAGCACGATGCCCGCAAACGAGGCGCCGTTCACACGTCCAGCCACAACGCGACCCATTACTGCAACCTCCCCGTCAGATACACGCCCGACACATCCCGCGCGCGCTCAACCAGATCGCGAAACTTCATTAAGAACGCGACCTGCTGGGCATGCAGGCCAAAGTCATCGTCGAACACCGAGATGCCGGCCTTAGCCGACCCGCGAAAACCGCGCTCGTCGAGCAACGCGTCGCAGGCCTCGAGCAGCGACGGCACCGCCGCCTTGTCGAGCTGGCACTCACCAAAGGAGCGGATGGCCTCGAACTTGGTCTTGGCCTCCCCCTCCGGCAGCGCGTCGACGAGCGAATAGAAGACGTTCACCGGCACCGACAGGCGCGGCTCAAAGCAGTCGAGCACGCCGGTGTGGTGGCCCACGGCGAGCGTGTAGTACAGCACGTCGCAGGCCTCCTGGGGAACGTCTTCCTCGGTCTCCACAAACTTACGCGTGAGCTCGTAAAAGACCACCTGGTCGGGCGCATGGCCCAGGGAGGGGTCGACGACGCCCTCGGCGGCCTCGTCGCTTGCGCGCGAGGCATCGCCAAAGGAGCCGCCGAGCATGCCGGGGCCCGCAAAGTAACCAGAGCGGTCCGTGAGTTCCATCTAGCGACCTCCGGCCAGCACCAGATCCTGCAGCGCCGAGTACACCTCGACGCGGCGCGGATCGTCCTGCTTGTCGATGAGCAGCGCCATGGCACCGCGGATATCGCCCTTGGGCGCACCCTCGAGCGTATCCATAAACTCGTTGGCCAGGTCGCGGCCATAACGGTAACCGCTCATGGCGCGAGCTTCGCGCTCGATGGCAACACGCAGCTTGTACGGCACGCCGGGGTGCAGGATATCGGCCTGCTCGCCAGCGGCCTCCACCGTGGTCTCGGCATGGAGCTTTTGGTCCAGCAGGCCAAGTGCCATGGCAAAGCCGTAGACGGTCTGCGCGGGGCTGGGCGGGCAGCCGGGGATGTAGACATCGACCGGCAGAATCTTGTCCGTGCCGCCCCAGACGCAGTAGTTGTCGTAGAAGATGCCGCCGGTGCAGCCGCACGCGCCATAGGACACCACGATCTTGGGATCGGGTGCGGCCTCAAAGGCGCGCAGCGCCGGCATGCGCATGGCGCGCGTCACGGCGCCGGTGTACAGCAGCACATCGGCGTGACGGGGCGAGGGCACGACCTTGATACCAAAGCGCTCGACGTCGAAGACGGGCGTGATGGAACCGAAGATCTCGATCTCGCAGCCGTTGCAGCCGCCGCAGTCAACACGGTAGACGTACACCGAGCGCTTGATCTTCTTAAGAAGGGTCGCCTTGGCCTTCTCGATGCTCTCGTCGAGCTCGATCTTGGTCGGGCGGTACTGGAGCCGCTCGGGCAAAAGCGTGGGTTCGGCCATGGTTACTCCTCCTTCGTTTCAAAATCCATGATGATGCCCTCGACCGGCGCAGGACCGGCGGGAATCTCGGGCGCATCGGGGTTGAGCTCGCGGTCGATATACTCCGGATTCACACCGTGGCCGCCCAGATACTCCATGCCGGGGCCCTGGGGCTCACCGGACGCAAGCGTCTCGATGGCAGCCATGCCGCGCGCGTTACCGGTCTTTACGGCCGAGGCGGCGCGCAGGGCGTCGAGCTCGCGCTTGCACTCCTGGCACATACCAACGGTACGGGCAGCCTGGATGGCCTCCATGCCGCCGGCCTTTTGCAGCAGGCGCTTGGCGTAGTCGATCTCCTTGTGCGGGGCAAACGGCTTACCGCAACGCGAGCAATGCTCGAGCGTATAGACGCTCTTGCTGGTGAGGTCGTCCTTGCTCATGACGGCCAGCTCAAACTCCTCGGTGAGCTTGATGGCCTCCATGGGGCAGGCTTCCTCACAGCGGCCACAGAAGATGCAGCGACCGTAGTCAATCGACCAGGTGATGGTATCGGCCGCAAGGTCGGTGTCCATGCGAATGGCATCGGCCGGGCACGCCACGCCGCAGGCACCGCAGGCGATGCAGAGCTCCGCGTTGTGCTCG
This sequence comes from uncultured bacterium, assembly GCA_905214465.1. Classification (GTDB taxonomy): domain Bacteria; phylum Actinomycetota; class Coriobacteriia; order Coriobacteriales; family Coriobacteriaceae; genus Collinsella. Next base: position 25,540 of record CAJMMD010000005.1, on the reverse strand, counting down.
GGCTTGCCGCGCATGTCCTTGTTGGTGGGGAACGGCGCAAACGGGTACTTGACCGTCGCGTCGCCGGCCTTGGCGTTGACCTTCCAAAGCTTCAGCATATTAGAGCGCCTCCTCATCGAGCGGAGCGGCCATGGTGCCCTCGCCCGCAAGCGGCGACTTGTCGCGCCAGACGTTCTCGAACTGCTCCTTGTCGAGCACGTGGTCGCGCTTGGCGGCGACATCGGTCACCGTCACGCGGTCGGTGCAGGAGTAGCACGGGTCGAGCGAACCGACGATCAGCGCCGCGTCGCCCACGGTGTTGCCGCGGAACATGTAGCGCAGGACCGGCCAGTTGCTGTACGTGGCGGCCTTGGCGCGCCAGCGGTAGCACTTCTGGTTGTTGCCGAGCATCGCCCAGTGCACATCCTCGCCGCGCGGCGCCTCGGTGGCGCCGATGGCGTACTTGTGCGGGGTGTACTCCCAATCCGTGGTGAGGATGGGGCCCGACGGGCAGTTCTCGAGCATGGTCTCGATCATGTCGATCGAATCGTAGACCTCCTGGATGCGAACGGCGGTACGGCCGAAGGCATCGCAGGTGTCGGCCGTGGCGGCGTGCATCTTTTGGACGTCCGGATCGGCGTAGCCGTCGAAGGGATGGTCAAAACGCACGTCGCGGGCATAGCCCGAGCCACGCATGAGCGGGCCGACCGGCGAGAAATCGCGTGCGATCTTGCGGTCCAAGATGCCAATGCCACTCGTACGCTCAATAAAGTTGGGCGTGGAGAGCAAGACGTCGACGAGCTCGGTGACCTCGGAGCGCAGCTGGTGGATGGTCGTGAGCGTGGAAAGCTTCTGCTCGGCCAGGATATCGCGACGCACGCCACCGATCACATTGAGACCGTAGGTCTTGCGGTGACCGGAGAGCTTCTCGGCCAGGTCCATGGACTTCTCGCGGACGCGGAAGAACTGCTGGAAGCCGGAGTCGAAGCCCGTGTAGTGCGATGCGAGGCCAATATTGAGCAGATGCGAGTGCAGACGCTCGACCTCGAGCATGATGGCGCGGATGTATTGGGCGCGCGGCGGAACATGAATGCCCTGGGCGCGCTCGACGGCCTCGGCATAGGCCACCGAGTGGGCGCAGCCGCAGATGCCGCAGATGCGGTCGGCGAGGAACGTCACGGCGTCATAGTTCAGGCGCGTCTCGGCGACCTTCTCCATGCCGCGGTGCACGTAGAACAGACGGTAGTCGGCGTCGACGATCGTCTCGCCTTCAACGAACAGGCGGAAGTGGCCGGGCTCGTCGGAGGTAATGTGCAGCGGGCCCATGGGGACGAGCGTGGTCTCCTTGCCCTTGGTATCGGCCAAGAACTCGTAGTTTTCCATGTCGCTCGCGGGAGCGGGACGGAAACGGTAGTCCATGGAGTCCTTGCGCAGCGGATACAGGCCGCTGGGCCAATCGTCGGGCAGCACCAGGCGGCGACGATCGGGCAGACCCTCGGGAATCAGACCAAACATGTCGCGAAGCTCGCGCTCGCCCCACACGCAGGCGGGGACGAACGGCGTCACGGACGGGAACGTCATCTTGGCGGGATCGACCTCGGTGCGCACGGTCACCCAGCCGGGGTCCTCCCCCTCCATGGAGATGACGTAGTACACGGCGTAGCGACCGCACAGACTGCGCTCGTCGTTGCCGATGATCACGGGAATCCAGCCGTAACGCTCGTAATACAGGTAGTGGACGGCCTCGGGCAGCTTGTCCTGCTTGACGGTGATCGTCAGCTGGTCCTCGCACTGCCACTCGACCTTCTCGATGCAGCCCGGAACGGCGCGCCGCAGGGCCTCGACATGGCTCTCGCAGCGACGGGCATACACCTTGTTCTCAGTTTCAATCATTCGTTACTCCACCTCGCTCTGAGCGGTCTCGGTACCGAACACAGCGCGGTACATCGGCGTCGCGTGAAGTTCCTCGGTGCTCTGCTCGAGCACGATGCCGGTCGCGGTCTCCACACCGTGCACGAGAGGCAGCGGGGTGGCGATGCCAAACCACAAGATCATGACAGCCAGGACGATTTCGGGGATAAGCATGAGCGCCGGGGCCTCATGCTTGCCCATGCCCTGGGGCGCATGGCCGAATACCGACTTGAGCGCGATACGGGTGAGCGCGGAGATGGCCACGGTAAGACCGAGGGCGACCACGACGACCAGCCACATGGGGCCGGCGGTAACACCGGCGACAAAAGTCAAGAACTCGGAGATAAACATGCCAAAGGGCGGGAAGGCGGCAAGGCCGAGCAGCGCCAGGATGGCGAGCGCGGCGGTTGCGGGTGCAACCTCGACGACGCCCTGGATCTTGGCCAGGCTACGCGTGCCAAAGGCGTGCTGGATGTTGCCGGACACGCAGAAGGCAAGCGTCTTGGTAAAGCCGTGGAACACGCAGTGCAGCAGGGCCGCGGCGACACCCAGCGGGCCACCGATACCCAGGCACAGGGCGATAACGCCCACGTTCTCCACAGACGAGTACGCAAAGCGGCGCTTGAGGTCGTCCTGGCGAAACATCGAGAGTGCCGCCACCAAAATGGACAGCGTGCCGACGATCAGCAGCAAAAGTTGCGGATACTCGGCGCCCACGGCCTGGATGGTAAAGCCGTAAAAGCGCATGATCACAAGCATGGCGCACTTAAGCAGCACGCCCGAGAGCAGGGCCGAGACAGGGCTCGGGGCCTGGGAGTGGGCATCGGGCAGCCAAGTGTGCATGGGGAACAGGCCGGCCTTGGTGCCAAAGCCAATCACGACAAACGCAAAGGCGAGGCGCATGAGCATCGGGTCGAACTGGTCGGCATACGGCAGCACGCACGACAGGAATGCGGCCTCGTGGGCGTTGGGAATCACGTCGGCGGCGTTGGCGTAGATTAGCAGCGTACCGAACAGGCCAAAGGCCACGCCGGCGGTGCAGACCATCGCATACTTCCAAGAAGCCTCGAGGGCCGTCTTGTTCTTGTAGATACCCACGAGGAACACGGTGGAAAGCGTGGTTGCCTCCACGGCGGCCCACGTGAGGATCATGTTGTTGGACAGGCACGCGAGCAGCATGGTGAACACAAACAGGCTAAACAGCGCAAAATACTGCTTGGCGCGCTCGGCGGGCATGGAGCCCTCCTCGATATCGGCCTTTACATAGGGCAGCGAGAACAGCCCCGTAAGAAAACCGATAAAGCCGATGAGCAGCACAAAGATGGCGCCCAGCGAATCGAGGTGGAACCACAGGCCAAGAGCGCTCGCGGTTTCGCCGCTCGTAAGGACGTCACCGGCCGTCATAATCGACAGCACCAGTACGGCTGCGACGGAGACCAGGTTGAGACCGGCAAACACGTTATAGGACGTATTCTTGGGCAAAAACGCCATGACCAGCGAGAACACCAAGGGAGTCGCGAGCAGGGCGAGAATCAACGTTTCCATGGACTACCCCCTCAGCTCGGACAGATCGCGCGCATCGAGCGAGTGGGAGTCGTCCCAAATGCGACGCACGACGATGGACATGATGATGACGGCAAAGATGGCGTCGGTGGCGATACCGATCTCGATGATCTCGGGGGCGGTGGGGGCCAAAAGCGCGAGCGTCACATGGCTGCCGTTTTCCATAAGGCAGTATCCAAAGATCTGCTTCATGATGTTGCGCTGCGAGATGATGCAGGTGAGGCCCACAAAGAAGTGAGCGAAGCTAATAGCGAGCGCAGGCGTTGCGACCTCGGCCGTGGGCAGGCTGATCTGCGTCACGACGGCAAAGCAAATCGCGACCTCCACGGCGATGATGCAAATGGCCCACGCAGGCTTAAGGCCGGCCTTGAGCGATGCGTCGCTCGGCTCGCCCATCTTCTTGTATGCGCGGTTGAGGATGTAAGGGACCAGGACGACCTTAGTGATAAAGGCAGATCCAGCCCACATAAGCAGCTCCTGCGCACCAGTGGTGACACCGAGCGTGGCGAGAAGCCCCACGAGCACCAGCGACTGCACCGCATACCAGCGGATAGCATGTTTGATGTTCTTGGAGACGACCACCATGGTGGACGTGACGATCAGAAGGCCGCCAAGGATGTTGACGATCGAATAACCCATGTCGTTCTACCTCCTAACCGATCCAGCTGGCCGAAAGCGGGCCGCTGACGATGACCATGATGATGAGCACGATGAACACGAACGCCATCGCGCGGGGAAGCGGGGCTCCCGCAGCGACCTCTTCGCTCGGCTCGCCGGGCAGGCAATAGCCCATCCACTTAAGGAACCAGGCAAAGGTGGCGACGGTCTCGGCAACCATGATGCACACGAGTACCAGAATCGCGACGTTGCCGGCACCCACAGAAAAGCCGCCGGCGATGATCTGGAACTTCGAGAAGAACGTGTTCATGGGCGGCACGCCGGCAATGGCGAGTGCCGCGACACCAAAGCCCACGCCCGAGATCGGGTACTTCTTCACGATGCCGCGAAGCTTGGGCAGCATACGCGTGCCGAGCGTAAAGGAGAACGAACCGGCGATCAGGAAGAACAGGGTCTTGGCGAAGGCGTGGTTAAAGATGTGGCACACGGCGCCATCAAAGGCCAGCTGGCTGCCAAAGACCGAAAGGCCCAGACCAAAGAACACATAGGAGAGCTGGGCGATCGTGGAGAAAGCCAGCAGACGCTTCATGTTCTTTTGCGGCAGGTACATAAGGAAACCAAAGAGCATCGTGACCATGGCGTCGATAATGGCGACCCAGCCCACGATCTCGGGAATCTCGCCGGCAGAGACGAGCGCACGCGCGAACACGCACACGCCGACCTTAACCATCGAGGCGCCATGCAGGTAGGCCGAAACAGGCGTCGGCGCCTCCATGGCCGAAGGCAGCCACATGTACATGGGGACCTGTGCGGACTTGGCCCAGGCCGCAAACAGCACGAGCAAAAGGACGATAGCCTTGAGCTTGGCGTCGAGGCCGGCAATCGCGGTAATGGCGAAGGTGCCGGTGTGGGCAAACACGATGGCGGCGCCCAGATACAGGCCGAGCGCACCGATATGCGTAATGATCAGGGCCTTCATGCCGGCCTTCTTGGCCGTAGGCGACATGTAGTAGCTAATGAGGCCCCAAGAGCACGCACCCGTGATCTCAAAGAACACGAGCTGGCCCAAAAGGGTCGAGCTGTACACGAGACCGGCCATGGCACCGATGAAGGTCGCGAGGTACGCGTAGAAGCGACGACGCGGTGCGTCGGGGTGCTCACGGTTATTCTCGCTCATATAGGGAATCGAATAGATCACGACAAGCAGGCCGATACCCACAAAGGCGGGCGCGAGCAGCGTGCTCATGCGATCGAAGGTGAATCCCATGACGAGGGTCTGCCCAAACGAGATCAGGGGGACCTGCGTGTCGGGCATGCCGGCGCCGGCGAAATTCGCGGCGAGGGCGATGGTGCAGGCCGTCGAGACGGCGGCACCCAAAACGCTGAACCACTTGGCGTACGGACGGGGGAACAGGGCGACGAGCACCGAGGCCACCATCGGGGCCGCGATAGCGACCAAGCCGAGAAGGGACAGACTGACTGCAAATGACATTGTTTCTCCCTTCTCCTACACGCCGACGACCACGAAGACAAACGCCAGAACGGCGATGCCCACGACGGCCCAGGTCTGATTGCCAAGTACCTTAAAGCGCGAACGCGAGCAGGAGTTCTCGATCACGCCGCACACGACAAAGTCGACCAGGCACTTAACAAGGAAGATGACCGCGCCCAGAACAGCGGCGGCACCCACGGTTGCAGGCTCGCCCCAGGGGACGAAGATCGCGCAGAACCAGGCGACGACCAGGACCTGCTTCATGGACATGGCGAGCTTGGCCATGGCGAGCGACGGGCCGGAAAGCTCGGCGAGCGGACCTTCCTGAAGCTCCTGCTCGGCCTCGGCCTGGTCAAACGGCAGCTTGCCGAGTTCCATGTAGCAGGCGATCGCAAAGGCGATGCCGGCGAGGATCACGGCGACCGGCGCGTCGATGGCACCCGTCATGATGTGCTGACCCATAGTGGCGATGTCGGTGGAACCGCACACCAGGGCGGCGGCAAACAGCGCAAGCAGCATGGACGGCTCGATGAGCACGCTCATGAGCAGCTCGCGAACGCCACCGATACCGGCGTAGGCGTTGGACGAATCCACACCGCAGAGGGCGAAGAAGAAGCGTGCGAGCGCCAGGCTGTACATGATGGTGATAGCGTCACCAAAGACCGGGATGGGGCTTTGCGCCGTAAAGAGCGGCAGGCCCATCGCGAGCATAAAGGCGACGGCGAAGAACAGCGGCGGCATGATGCGCAGCGCAAAGCTCGCATCCTCGCTCTGGGACTCGGGGCGCGCAAAGAGCTTGGCCAGGTCGCGGTAGTCCTGCATGATGCTGGGGCCGCGACGGTTGTGCATCTTGGCGCGAATCACGCGGCCGAGACCGGAGAAGAACGGTGCGACGGCCATAACGACCACGCCCTGCAGAACGGCAAGTACGATGTTGTTCATGCTCTCCCCTCCTTAACCCATTTGCACGGCGAGCACGAGGAACACCACGAGTGCCGCGACGATGTAGCAGATATAGATGCTGTAGTTGCCGCCCTCGAGCTTAGTCGCGAGGTCGGCAAGCTTCTCGACACCCTTATGCGGGGCATCGACGAGAACCTTGTCGGGTACGGGCTCCACAGCCTCGGCCACACCGGTGAGCTTCTGGAAGAAGTGCGCGATGGACCAGCAGACGGCCGTGCAGCGGTCGCGCAGCGTGTAGAGCGGCTGCATAAACCAGGACACCTCTGAGGCAAAGGTCGTGGCCACAACGGGCATATGCTCGTTGGGAGCATAGCCGCATGCCCACGGCTGGGACTTCTGCACCTTGCCGACGGTCTTGAGCTTGCGATAACCGCAGGCAAGGCCGACAAGCACCACGAGCGCAAGAGCGATCGCGGGCGTGGAGGTGGCAGCGCCGGAGTACTGGTTCATGAGCTCCATGCCCTCGGCGGCAAACACGCCACCGTACGGATGCAGCACGGACGCGGCGACATCGACCAGCACGGGCGCGATCACGGGAGCGCCAATGCCCAGCACGACGCAGATGGCTGCGAGCAGGCCCTGCGCAAACACCATGGGGGCGGGAACCTCCTTGGCATTGGCCGCGGCCTCGGAGCGGGGCGCGGAGGCAAAGGAGACGCCATAGGCCTTGACGAAGCACGTGACGGCCAGCGCGCCGGTAATGGCAAGCGCGACGGCAGCGAACACGGCCACGATCATGACGGCCTTGTCGCCCTGCATGGCGGCATTAAACAACGACTGGTAGGTAAACCACTCGGACACAAAGCCGTTGAAGGGCGGGATGGCCGAGATGGCAAGCGCGCCAATAAGGAAGCAGATGGCCGTTGCCGGCATACGGCGGAGCAGGCCGCCCATCTTCTCCATATTGCGCGTACCCGTGGAGTACAGCAGCGCACCGGCGCCCAAGAACAGCTCGCCCTTAAACATCGCGTGGTTAAACGTGTGGTAGAGGGCGGCCATCAGAGCCAGGACGGCGATGCCGACCGAGTTGAGCGCCATGGCGGCCATGGAGGCGCCGACGCCGAGCAGAATGATGCCGATATTCTCGACGGAGTGATAGGCCAGCAGGCGCTTGATGTCATGCTCCTGCAGGGCGAAGGCCACGCCGAGAACCGACGAGATCGCACCGAAGACCATGACCATAAGACCCCACCAGACCTGAACGCCCGAGGCGGAGAGCAGGTCGAGGCCCACCTTGAGGATGCCGAAGATACCGATCTTGATCATGCCGCCGGACATGAGGGCACTCACGTTGGACGGCGCCTCGGGATGTGCCTTGGGCAGCCAGCCGTGCAGCGGGATGATACCGGCCTTGGCACCAAAGCCAAAGAAGGCGAGCACGAAGCACACGGATGCGACCGCGGGGCTAAACTGCGTGGCGCGGAAATCCGCAAAGGCAAACGAGCCGCCGGCGAAGTTGGTCATGGTGAGGAAGCTCGCCATGATGAGCACAAAGCCCACGTGCGCGATCACAAAGTAGAGCCAACCGCCATGGATGGAGTTCTCGTTCTCCTCGATCACAACCAAGAAGTAAGAGGTCAGCGACATGAGCTCAAAGGCGACCAGGAACCAAAACACGTTGTCGGCGGTGATGACGAGCATCATGGACGCCACGAAGGTGTTAAAGAAGAAGCCGGCGCGGCCCTTTTTGCCCGGGTACTCATCAAAGTAGTTGAGACCGTAGATCGAACCGGCAAACGCGAGCACCGAGATGAGCGCCACGAACAGGCCGGACAGCTGATTGAGCAGCAGCTGGAAATGGGCAAACGGGAAGAACACGATGGTGTCGACCGACGTGACATCGCCCAGCACGGCCTGGATACCGGCCACAAACGAAAGCACCGCGGCGACGGCGCCGATAAGGCAGCCGGCGGTCTTGGCGGCATTATCGGCCTTGATCAGCAGAACCGAGGCGAGCGCACCGATGCACGAGACGGCAAGCGATGCGATAAACAGCGTCATGCTATCCATTTTTTACGCTCCCTTCTGCTTTCTCGGACAGGCCCTGGGCCACAGCGGTAACGTCGACGGCCGGACCGTTTTCGATCGAGCGCAGGCGCTTGGCCTCGTCGAGCTCGCGATCGGCCGCGCCGCCCATGACGGTCAGCGCCTTGGTGGGGCACGCCGCCACACAATGCGGGCCGTCCGGATCGAAGGCGCACAGGTCGCACTTGACAGCGCAGGTGTACTGGCCAGGAGCCCACGTAAGCAGGCTGCTCAGGGACTTAGGATACGAAGGCGTCGGGTCGCACATGCCTGCGACACCGGCGATAGACGTGCCATCGGGATGGATGGCTCCGAAGGGGCACGCGATGGCGCACAGCCTGCACCCGATGCACTCCTGCTCCTTGAAGTGGATGCGATCGCCATCGTGCTCGATGGCATTCACCGGGCAAACCTCGGCGCAGGGGGCACCCTCGCAATGGTGGCAGGCAAGGGCGGCCGAAATACCGCCGGTCTTCACGAGCGCCAGGCGCGGCGTATCCTGAAGACCCTGCATCCGGTGGGCGTCGGCACAGGCGGACTGGCATGTTCCGCAGCCGATGCACCTCTCCGGGTTGATGTCGATGAAGCGGTTCATCCCCACTTCCTTTCAAAATAACGGGCCGGGCTCCCGAACGTACGGGACGCCCGGCCCAAAAAGCCAACGAGAACGGGACTACACGATTTGATTCACGTGCGTCTCGTCGTCGAACTTGGCGGCACCGGGCTCAACGTCCTGGGGAGCGGCGGCGTCGACCAGAGCCTGCTTGAGCTCGGTGTACTGACGCTCGACTTCGCCCTCGGCCCAGACCTGGTCGGCAATGGCGTCGACCTGGCAGGCGGAGAACTTGTCCTCGGGCGTATGCGAGACCGGGTCGACCTTGTGCATGGTCAGCTCGTTGCACTTACCGATCCACCACTGGTAGGTCATATAGACCGTGCCCTTGTTGATGCGGTCGCTCACGTCGGCGCGGCTGTATACCTGGCCGCGGCGGCTGTGAATCGAGACGATGTCGCCGTTCTTGATACCACGCGCCTGGGCGTCCGCGGGATTCATGCGGACAAAGCCGGGCTCGTCGGCGAGCAGCGCCAGCGTCTTGCAGTTGCCAGTCATCGAGCGGCAGCTGTAGTGGCCGACCTCACGGACGGTGCACAGGATGAGCGGGTACTCATCGTCGGGAAGCTCGGAGGGCGCCTCCCAGTCGTGCGCCATCAGGTTGGCGCGGCCGTCCTTGGTGGTGAACTTGCCACCAGCGAACATGTCGGGCGTACCGTGGTCATTCACATCGGTGCTCTTGACGGGCCACTGGGCGTAGCCGCCCTCGGGAGCCATCTTCTCGTAGGTTGCGCCCACAAAGTTGGGGCACAGGCTAATGCACTCGTTCCAGATCTGCTCGGTGTTGTCGTAGTGCATGGGGTAGCCCATGCGCGTGGACAGGTCCGCGAAAATCTCCCAGTCGTGGCGGCACTCGCCCTTGGGCGGAACGGCCGCGTCAAAGTGCTGGAAGCTACGGTCGGATGCGGTAAAGACACCCTCGTGCTCGCCCCAAGAGGTGGCAGGCAGGATGACGTCGGCGAGCATAGTCGTCTGCGTCATAAAGATGTCCTGGCAAATGAACAGATCCAGCTCGGAGAGCGTCTTGCGCATACCGGCCGAATCGGGCTCGGTCTGCACCGGGTCCTCGCCGTAGTTGTAGAAGCAGTGCACCTTGCCCTCGTCGACCAGGTGGCCCAGGTCGGTGAGCTTGTAGCCCTCCTCGAGCGGGAGCTTTTCCTCGGGTACGCCCCAAGCCTTGGCAAACTTGGCACGCACCGCCGGGTCGGTGACTTTCTGGTAGCCAGGGTACAGGTTGGGCAGCATGCCCATATCGCAGGAGCCCTGGACGTTATTCTGACCGCGCACGGGCGCGAGGCCGGAATTGGGTTTGCCGATCTGGCCGGCAACGCAGGCGATGGAGGCGATGGTGTGCACCGTCTTCAGGTTCTGCTTCTGCTGGCATACGCCCATGCCCCAGCCAATGATGGCAGAGGGCTTCGCCGTGGCGTACATCTCGGCAGCTTGGTGGATCAACGCGGGCTCGACACCCGTGATGTCCTGTACGGATTCGGGAGTGTAGTTCTTGATGGTCTCCCACCACTCGTCAAAGCCGTTCGTATGCTCGGCGACGAATTCCTTGTCGTAGAGGCCATCGTTGACCAGACAGTTGGCAAAGGCGTTGAGGAACGCAACATTGCAACCGTTCTTGATCGGAAGGTAGAGATCGGCGATACGCGCGGTTTCGATATGGCGCGGGTCGGCGACGATGATCTTGCAACCCTTTTCTTTGGCTCGCACGATACGCCTTGCAACGATGGGGTGCGAATCGGCAGGGTTATAGCCGAAGAGGAAAATGCAGCCCGCATCCTCCATACCGGGGATGGAGCATGACATGCAACCTGAACCAACCGTGTCCATCAGACCGAGGACAGTAGGGCCGTGTCAAGTACGGGCGCAGTTGTCCACGCTGTGGGTGCCGATGCACGCACGCGTAAACTTCTGCATGACGTAGTTCGCCTCATTGCCGCCGCCTCGCGAAGAGCCGGTGGTCATGACAGCGTTAGGACCATATTCGTCAATTATGGCCTGCATCTTAGATGCGGTGAAATCCAGTGCCTCGTCCCAGCTTACGCGCTCAAGATCCGCGCCCTTAGTGCGGCGGATCATCGGGTGCAGTACGCGAGGAGTCAAGATCTTGGTGTCGTTGATGAAGTCGTAGCCGCTCATGCCCTTAAGGCACAGCTCGCTCTGGTTGGTGATGCCGTTGAGCGGTTCGGTACCCACGACCTGGCCGTTTTGGACCAAGAGGTTAAACTGGCAACCGGCGCCGCAATACGGGCAGATCACTTTATGCTTCTCCATGACACCCTCCTTCCTTTCTCTGCTACCGAATACTCGGTACTTATTTGACAATCATTGGGCCTGTCGCCCCAACACTTACGCCTCGTTTTCGATGGTGGCGCGGGCACGCTCGGCGGTCAGTTCCGCCAGGCGCTCCTCGTCTACCAGGGTGAGGCCCTTGGTCGGGCACGCCTCGGCACACGCCGGACCGCCGGGACGGTCCACGCACAGGTCGCACTTGAGCACGAAGCTCTTAGTCTGCGAACCCACGCGCACGTCGCCCATCAAGACGGGGACCTGCGTGGTCGCCACGCTCACGGCGCCAAAGGGGCAGGCCATGACGCAGCTCTTGCAGCCGATGCAGTTGTCCTCGTTGACGCCGATACGATGGTTCTTTGGATCAAAGAACAAGGCGCCCGTAGGACAGGCCTTCGCGCACGGAGCGTCCTCGCAGTGGTGACATGCCACCGGCGCGGAGATCTCGTAGGTGCGCGTTACGCGCAAGCGAGGTGCGGCGATGTTGCCGGGAATATCGTGTGCCTCGATGCACGCCGCCATACAGGTTTGGCACCCAATGCAGCGTGATGAATCAGCCACGACTCGTTTATTGCCCATGTTGTTCACTCCCTCCTGAATCCCATGCCGGAGAGACCCTGCCGGCGTTGCCCCGGACCGCCCGTGGTCCGGCATCGGCGTATCGAGTGCATGCGGCGAAACAGGCACTTCGATAGAATTCCTCCAACGATATACAGGTTAAATATACGCAGTTGCAGGGGACAAACTTGAGCATAGGCCCTGCAATACGGGTGTATTGCAGGGGTTTTGGCAGGTTGGAATTATTCTCTAGAAGCTATAAAGGTGAGTGTATTACATGCGTACATCCAAGGGAGATTTCACGCTCGTTTCTGAAGGATGTAGTACGTTTGTAATATCGTTTACACTCAATTACTCTAGTGCAATAAAGTAGTGGTTGTAAGATTGGCTATTATTAGCCGATGTTGTATTTGACTATTCAAATTGCACGCTCATTAAGGGAGGCCAGTGATGTCATCGACTCAAAAACGAGCCATCCTGCAGGTGCGCATTCGCGAGGAAGACAAGCAGCATGCCGAGCGTCTCTACGACGCCATGGGCACATCGCTCGCCGAGGCTGTCCGTCTATTTGTCGCGCAGAGTATTTTGATGCGCAAGCTCCCCTTTCAGCCGGTCGCCGTGCGCTCCAAGGACGGCACCGCCGCCTATGGATCGCTCAAAGCATATGGGGACCCCAATCGCCGCTCCGAGGAGCGCAATGCCTGGATTGAGTACCTTGCTACAGAAGGCGACGATTCGATTTTGGGTCCCGAGGAAGTAGATATCCATGAGTAGCACCATCATCGACGAGACCGTCATCCTACGCTACCTGCTTGACGACGACGAAGTTCTGTCACCGCGCGCCGCCAAGGTCATCGCCACGCGCACTGCTCGTGTCTACCCCGAAATCATCACGCGCGTCGTGGTCACGCTGCGCGACGTCTATAAGGTTCCCCGCGTTGAGATTGCTGCGGCCATGAAAAGGCTGCTCGATGACGTCATGGTCGACGAGCCCACCGTTGTCGCCCTTGCCGTCAAACTCTTTGGCAAGACCCATATGGACTTTTCCGACTGCCTCCTCGCAGCCCGAACCGCCATCTACAACGATGATGTCGTGAGCTTTGGCAAGCCCATCATCCAAGGCATGATCGATTACCGCCGCAAGCGCCAAACCGCAGCCGACGCCCGCGACCGCGCCGCCGAAGCCCGCAGCCGAAGCACCGACTCCACCATCGACAAGCTCCGCCACCACGGTCGCCACTAACCCCATCCCCTCCTAAGTTGCGGTGAAATACGGACTGATTTATGCCTTTAAAGGCCTCAACAGTCCGTATTTCACCGCAACTTATTGAAGGTGGACCGCGAACGATTTCGCTATCGGGATTCGGCGTAGGGTTTTGTTGTCGGAATGCCGTAACCGCGCATCATGGCACCGAACGATTCTACGTCGTAGGTGTCCGAGAGTTTGAAATGAATGACGTTGTGGCCCATGGCGCGAAGGTTCGCGTCGCGCATGAGGGCCGCTCGATACGTTTTTGCCGCCGCCCGCTCTGGATCATTTTGAGCCTCGTCTTCAAACTTGCCTAGCCCATGCAGCTCTGCCAGCGTCCATGAGCCGTCTGGCATCTGCCAGCCATAATCTGCTAGATAATAGCCAACGTTTCCCGGTCGCGTTATCTCAACTTGAAGCGCGGGCGCGGCAACGCCAGCGAGAATCATCGCTGCTCTCGCCTCAGACTCGCCGCCATTGTCTGACCTGCCGTCCATATACTCAAAAACGTCAAAAGTACGCGCGATGCCATGTAACCCTCGACAATTTGCCTGCGCATATGCTCGCAGCTCTTCGCGTTCGACATCGTACTCACGGGCCAAGCCATCGACATAGCCCAGCGCATAGCGAAAGGCGCTCGTTCGGGCGATATCAACAACCGTTCGACACGGATCCGTCAGTGTAAACAGACCGAGCCGCCACACTTCGCCCGCCCGCCAGCGCTTGTATTCAACGAACTCGTACGTATCACGCCTTGTAGAGCGTGGCAGCAGTACTTGCACTTTTTCCAGAAGCGTATACGCCGAGCCGATGCCGTAGAGCAGCGCTGCTGTCGATCCGCAAAACACAGCATCCGGTTCAACGACCGCAATAGCGGATGCCAGCTGAAAGATGCGATCTTCAACCCCAAGATTATTCCAATAGACCGGATCCGCATACACGTGGTTGTAAAGACGAAGCATGAGCTCTTCCTGCATAAGCTCACGCGCACGGCGTTCATCCCAAGGATCAATTGTTATAAGCAGCTGTCCATCTTGATGAATTCCAACGGCCGAGAATAGCATCCTTGCATATGACTGCGGAAAATGTTTGCCTTTATCGAGCATGGCCAACCCCATAACCATCACGGCGGAGAGAATACCATTACGCTATCGCATGCTTCCGTCCGCAGGCCTTGCCAAAAGCTGACCAAAAGCTTGACGCCGCAGGTCAGAGCTTCAAAAAATATTTCCACTCTCGGTAGACGGTCGCTACGACCCTCCCAACGGCATCAAAATCCAACCTTACTAATAGTTGCGGTGAAATACGGACTACATGGGCCATAAAAGCCGAAAAACAGTCCGTATTTCACCGCAACTTAGGAGGGGATGTGGGGTCCCGGCATGCATATGAAAACAGCTCTGGTCCCAAAAGGAACCAGAGCCGTTCGTCTATCTAATGGAGCGGGCGACGGGAATCGAACCCGCGTCATCAGCTTGGAAGGCTGGGGTTCTACCATTGAACTACGCCCGCAAGATATGGTCGGGACGACAGGATTTGAACCTGCGACATCCTGCTCCCAAAGCAGGCGCGCTACCAAACTGCGCCACGTCCCGAAGGTGTTGAGCAGCTAAGGCATAAACCTTGCGTGTCCCAAAGCGAAGGAAATTATAGGGGAGACTTCCCGCCTGTGCAAGCGGCGATATTCTAGCTCCTCGAATGTGCGACAAACCGGCTGTGGAGCAGGCCTATCACAAACGCCACCACGGCGACCGGCGCCCACGCGGCACCGATATCCGCCAGCGGCAGCGCATCGAACGGTAGCCACGCGCCAGCAAAGAACGCGTCGCGGACCGAGGTGATCACGCTCTGCACCGCGACGACGCCGCCGACCCAGACCCATACCTGCGGATGCGCGTCGCAAAAACCGTGCACCAGGCCCATAAGCACCAGCACAATGGCAACGGGATACAAGGCATTGAGCATGGGCACCGAGAACATAAGAATCACGTCGAGGCCCACGTTGGAGAGCACGCACGAAAACGCTGCGAACACAAAGGCGAGAACCGCAAAGGGGCGGCGCATGGCCTCCTCAGAGGCCTCCGCTCCCCCTTCGACCACATACGTCTCGCAGAAGTAACGCGAGCAGCAGCTGATGAGGCCGATGCACACGTTCATGCAGGCGAGGAAAAAGATCGCAAAGACCACGACCGTGCCGGCAAGCCCAAAATGCATGGAGGCCGAACGGGCGAGGATGGCGGCGCCGTTGGTAGCGTCGGGCATCACGGTGCCGAGCTGCATACCGGCAAGGCCCAAGCCGCAGTAGATGATGGCCATGAGTACGCCGGCGATCACACCGGAACGCGAAATCTCGAAGGCCACGCGCTTGTCATCGGTAACACCCAACTCGTGGATGGTCTCGGCGATGATGATGCCAAAGGCGAGCGACGCGAGCAGGTCCATGGTCTGATAGCCAGTCAGAAAGCCCTGCACGGCAGCGCCAGCATCGTAGGGGGCCTGCGGCGCGGCAGCGGGACCCAGCGGCGAGATCACGGCAGCACCAACGACCAGCACGATGAGCGCAATGAGCGCGGGGCCCGTAATGCGGCCGAGCACGCGTGTGATGACGCCCGGGCGCAGCGTGAGCGCAAACGCGACGACAAAGAAGCCGACGGCAAACACCAGGCGCGCCGTGCCGAGCGAGACGCCCTCGGGCAACAGCGGCACCAGCATCTCGAAGGCCGTGGAGCTCGTGCGCGGAATGGCCAGGCACGGGCCGATAGCCAGATACACCGCCGCGACAAAGAACTCGCCGAACTTGGGATGCACACGGCCGGCAAGCTCGCGCGCCGTTCCGGCAAGTGCCACGGCGATAAAGCCCATGACGGGCAGGCCGATGGCGGCAATGAGAAAGCCGAGCATGGCGACCGGCGTGGCAGAACCTGCCTGCAGCGCCAGCAGCGGCGGAATAATAAGGTTGCCGGCGCCAAAGAGCATCGAGAACAGGGCGATACCGACGGTAACGACATGGTCGGAGCGCAGGCCGCGCGGCGCGGATGAGGCCATGGGACCACCTTTCGGGTCGAAACAAAAACGGGACGGGCAAAAGGCCCATCCCGCAAGTATATACGCTTTAGCAAGCTAAATCGCGCAAAGCTTCAATCGCGGCGTCAACTTCCTCGTCCGTGTTGAAATACCCAAACGAGAAGCGAACGACACCCTGGCGCTCGGTCCCCAACGCGCGGTGCATGAGCGGAGCGCAGTGGGCGCCGGGGCGCGTCGCAATCCCCCACCCTTGCATGAGCGCGTCCGAAATCTCGGCCGAATCGATATCGCCCACGTTGAGTGAAACGATCGCCGAGCGCACGGGCTGGTCAAAGGCACCGTAGAGCTTGATCTCCGGGATTTCGCGCACGCCAGCGAGAAAGCGATCCGCCAGTGCTCGCTCATGCGCCGCAATCGCCTCGACCCCACCTTGGGCCTCGATAAAGTCGAGGCCGACAGAAAGGCCGGCGACACCGTGGCCGTTGAGCGTGCCCGCCTCCAGGCGCGTGGGCCACTCAAGCGGCTGCAGCGGATCAAAGCTGTGCACGCCCGTACCGCCCATGGCCCAGGGGGCCACGTCAATGCCCTCCGCCACGGCCAGGCCGCCGGTCCCCTGCGGACCCATGAGCCCCTTGTGGCCGGTAAAGCACACCACGTCGAGCCCCATGGCCTGCATATCAATATGCGCCGTGCCGGCAGACTGCGAGGCATCGACGATCACGAGCGCACCGGCCGCATGGGCCATGGCGGCCACGCGCGCAATGTCGACCGCGTTGCCGGTCACATTGGAGGCGTGCGCCACCACCACGGCACGTGTGCCCGGCGTCACCAGCCGCTCAAGCTCTTCGTAGTCGAGCGCACCGTTCGCGTCGCAGCCCGCATGCTCAACGGTCACGCCCTGCTCTGCCGCCAGGCGGTTGAGCGGACGCAACACGGAGTTGTGCTCGAGCACCGTCGTGACCACGCGGTCGCCGCGGCGCACCACGCCATTGATGGCGGTGTTGAGCGCCGCGGTGGAGTTGGACGTAAAGCACACATGATCAGCCCGCGGGCAGCCCAGCAAGCGCGCGAGCTTGGCACGGCAACCGTGAATCGTACGAGCGGCATCGAGGGCACCCGACGTGGCGCCGCGCCCGGCATTGCCGAGCGAGCACATCGCCTGCGTCACGGCATCGATGACCGTCTGCGGCTTGTGCATGGTCGTCGCCGCGTTATCCAGGTAGATCATCGCACGACCTCCCACATATCAATCACGGTATAGCCCTCGGTGGGAACGCCCGCCGCGGCGAGTTCGCCGCGCAGCAGCTCCTCATCGGCAGGCAACGCTTTCCACGCCAGACCACAGCCGGCAGCGACCTCCCCGGGCACGGGAATCGTTCGCCCGGGAAGGCCACGCTCAACGCACAGGGACTCGCAGCCCATGGCGGCCGCCGTGGTGGGAAACGTGATGACAAGCGCCGGGCGCTTCTCCCTCATGGCAACTCCAACCAATACGCTACGGGCGCACGACGCGCACGGCCTGCTCCATCTTCTCCACGATCACATACATGTTCGTGACCTCGCCCACGGCAAGCTGGTCCTTAATGCCATAGTGGTCGAGGCAGGTGCCACAGGTGAGGATCTCAACGCCCTGCTCGGCCAGGCCCTTCAGGTCGTCGAGTACCGGCGAGCCCTCGACGGTGAGCTTGGCTCCGCCGTTGTAGAACAGCATGGTCGCGGGCAGCTCCTCCTGCTGCGTCACGGCAAAGATGAAGGCCTTCATGAGCTTGTGGCCCAGCTCGTCGTCGCCGCGGCCCATGCAGTCGGTGTAGACGGAAATGACGAGCTCGCCCTTGCCGGTGCTGGCACCACAGAAGGCAGCGCCATCCTGCTCGGGATCGGCCACGGCAATGGCACCAGAGGTCGCCACGGTCACGTGCCACTCAGCGTCAGAAACCTTCTCGACCGAGGCCGTGCAGCCCTTCTCCTGCGCCATCTTGGAGATGTTCTTGACGGCGGTCTCGTTATCGACCGAGGTCACCACGGCACCCTCGCCGTCAAACTGTTTGAGCGCCTTAAGCGTCTTGACGACGGGCAGCGGGCAGGCATCGCCCATGGCATTGACTTCAATTTTGGTAGACATAGCTACATCCTTTCAAAAGGGACCGCCCAGAACAGCAGGCGGTCGCATAAACGGTTTTCCTTAATGCACAACGCGAACAGCAGGACCGCCCGGCACCGGCTCGCACGCGCGACCGATTGTGGCGGCAACGCGCCCCTCGGCATGTAAACGACGCGCAAGCTCATCCACATCCGCCACGGGCGCCGCGATAAGCAGGCCACCAGACGTCTGCGGATCGTACAGCGCGTCGAGCATGCCCGGCTCCAGGTCCTCGTCGGCAGCCACACGCGGGCCAAAAAAGTCCTGGTTGCGGTAGGAGCCCGCGGGGATAATGCCCAGACGCGCCATGTCGAGCACCTGGTCAAAGAGCGGCACCGCCCCCGACACAAGCTCAATCTGCACGCCCGAGCCCTCGGCCATCTCGCACGCGTGCCCGATCAGGCCAAAGCCCGTGACATCGGTGCAGCCGTGAAGCTCGAGGCCCTCGGCCAGACGAATCGGGGCCTCGTTGAGGGTGCGCATCGAGTCGAACATGGCTGCGGCCTCGTCCTGCTCGATGAGCTCGCCCTTAATGGCCGTGGTGATGATGCCAGAGCCGATCGCCTTGGTCAGCAGCAGGACATCGCCAGCGCGCGCGCCGCTGTTGGCGAGCATGCGGTCGAGCGCGACAAAGCCGCTCACAGACAAGCCGTACTTGGGCTCGTCGTCGTTGATGGTATGACCGCCCGCGATAGAGCAGCCCGCCTCGACGCACTTGTCGGCGCCGCCCGCCAGAATCTGGCCGGCAACCTCAACACCCAGGCAACTGGGTATGCAGAGCAGGTTCATGGCATGGCTCGGCCGCCCGCCCATGGCGTAGATGTCCGACAGCGAGTTTGCCGCGGCAATCTGGCCGAACAGAAACGGGTCGTCGACCATCGGCGGGAAGAAGTCGATGGACTGCACGAGACCCAGGTTATCGCCAACGCGGAAGACGCTCGCATCGTCGGAGGTATCGAACCCCACGAGTAGGTTGTCGTTATGCACATTGGGCAAGTCGCCCAGGACCTGGGCGAGGGCTCCAGGAGCCAACTTAGCGGCTCAACCGCTCGCGGCCGTCATAGACGTGAGCTTAATCTGATCGTCAGGCATCGATACCTCCTCTCATCGGTCAATCATTTTCTCTCAGTATACGCATGAATGCGAGCCCAAGGCGGATGCATTAATTGAGCGCCTGTGCGCGAATCGCCGCGCCGATGGCACCGGCAAAGCGAGCCTGGGGCGACGTAGTCACCGACGACCCCAGCAGCGCGGCCAACCGCTCCACAACGTAGGCGTTCTCGCACAGGCCTCCCGTCAGGTAGTACGGAGCACCCGCCGCCTGCCCGGCCATAGTCGCCACGCGCGACACGACGCTTTCGATCACGCCGCGCGCAATGTTCTCGCGCGGCTCGCCACGACCGATGAGGCCGATAACCTCACTTTCGGCAAACACCGTGCACATGCTGCTGATCTTGGTCGGCTCGCCCGTGCGGGCAAGGTCTGCCATCTGCTGTTGCGAGATGCCCAGGCGATCGGCCATGATCTCCAAAAAGCGCCCCGTGCCGGCAGCGCACTTGTCGTTCATGGCGAACTTGGCCACGCGGCCGCCCTTGAGTTGGATGACCTTGGTATCCTGACCGCCCACATCGATCACCGTGCCGTGATCACCAAACAGGCGCACGGCACCGGTGCCGTGGCAGGTGATCTCGGTCACGACCTTGTGCGCATAGGGCACGGCGACACGACCGTAGCCGGTCGCGATCACGCGCACGTCGTCGTCAGCCACGTCATAGCCAGCCGCTGCCAGTGCCTCGCGCAGCCGCTCGGAAGCATCGACCGAGGAGAACCCGGTTGGCTGCACGCACGTCCACGCCACCGAACCCTCCCCGTCGACCACAGCAGCCTTAGCCGCCGTAGACCCGATATCGATCCCGATCCCTATCATGGCTCTCTCCTAATCCAAACATCAAAGACAGCGGCGCGTTCAGGCGCCTTAGCTCTAGGTTTCTCAGGTGCCGGAGGTTGCCCCGAAAGAGGAGCGCGGCGTACTTTGGTACGCAAGCGACGGTTTGAGGGGCAAGATCCGGTGCCTGAGGAAGCTAGAGGGTTTCGATGAAGGCGGCGATGCGGGTCTCGATCTGGCCCATGTCACCGTTGCTGTAGTCGGTCTCGATCTTCATATACGGAATACCCGCGCCCTCGACAGCCTCCTGCATGCGCGCACTCTCCACGTTAAAGGTGTGGCAGGCCTGTAGCACGCTCTCTACCACGCCATCTACATGATACTTCTCGCACATGGCCAGCGTGTTTTCCATACGACCATCGTTGGGCGTCATGACCGAGCAGTTGATGTCCAGGTAGCGGTCGGCGATGGCACGCAGGATGTCGGGAGCCTCCGGATCGATCATCATGGCCGCCGTGCGCTCACCCGAGCAGTCGTCCATGCACACGACCACGCCGCCATTGGACTCGATAGTACGGCCTATCTTGTTGATCACGCCGCCCACCGGGCAGCCGGTGATCAGAATGCGCTTGGCATCCGCCGCAACCGGGCGCTCGCCCGCGTCGTAGGCCTCGCGCAGCTTGGCAACCTTTTGCTCCAGCTGATCCGTATAGGCCTCGATATCAAAGCTGAACGTACCGGCAAACATGGTGCTCATCAGGTCGACGCCGCTCATGGCCGCCGGCTGGTTAGCCTGCAGCGCAAACATCTCGAGCTGGGCCGCACGCAAACGGTTGCGACGACGGACGGCGGCGCGCAGGTCATCGTCGGTAATCGTGATGCCGTAGAAGTTCTCGAGCTCCTCCTTGAGTAGGCGGCACTCCTCGTACCAGCTTTCACGCTCGTAGGCGCGATCGCGACCCTGCGGCAGGTGCAGAATGTGCGTGCGCTTGAGCTCCCCCAGCAGCTCGTACATCTTCTTCTTGCCGTCGCAGGTGGTCTCGCCGATGATCATGTCGCTAAAGTACGTAAACGGGCACTTTTGCGAGTAGGCAAAGCCGTAGGTCGACTTGATGAGCGGGCAGAGGTTCGCGGGCAGTACCTTCTCGGCCTCGGGGATCACCTCATCGGACGTACCGCACAGAGCGACACTTGCGGCCCCCGCGGCATCGATAATCTCGAGCGGCGTATAGCTGCACAAAAAGCCGACCAGGCGATTGCCGGCCTGTTTATAATCCTTGACGCGAATAAACGCGGCCTTGCGCTGCTCGTTGAACTCCTCAAACGTGCTGGGCAACGGCTGCTCAATATTTTCCGACATATAACTCCTAAACCTTTTAACCAACCAAGGAAACGGCTTTCCCAGGCGCCCGAGGTTGCCGTGAAAGAGCAGCTCCGCGCACTTTGGTACGCAAGCGACGGTTTGAACGGCAAGATCGGGTACCTGGGGAAGCCGCCGGAACGTATAGCCCTAAATGGTTTCCAAGAAAGCTTCGATGCGCGTCTGCAATTGGCCTGCGTCCTCGCCGGCGTAGTCGGTCGTGATGTGCATGAACGGAATGCCCGCCTCCTCGGCGGCCTTCTCCACGGCGAAGGACTCCATCTCATAGAGCGTGCAGAACTGCAGGGCCACGTCGACGATGCCGTCGGCATGCAGGTCCTTGGCCATCTGGACAATGTCCTTCATACGCTGGTCGTTGGGCGTAAAGACGGCGCAGTTGATCTTAAAGTAGCGCTCGGCGATGGCATCGAGCATCTCGTCGACCGTCTCACCGGACTCGTCGACCAGGTCCTTGTAATAGCGCGAGCCCGTGCAGGACTCCTCGCCTACCACAATGCCACCGGCTTTCTCGATGAGGTTGAACAGCTTCCAGTTGGGCACGGCCATGGGCGTACCGGTGTACAGGATGCGCTTAGTCCCCTTGGGCGCCACGCCCTCTCCGGCCTCGACACGCTGCTCACACTCGGCCGCCATATCGTTAATGGCTCCGGTCAGACGTGGCGTGTCGTCCATAAAGGCGGCCTGAACGGTCAGCAGGCTGTCAAGACCGCTGATGGGCGCAGGGTCGGCAGCGCGCGTGGCAGCGAGGCGCTGCAGGGCGCGACGCTTCTCATTGACGGCGTGGATGGCGGCCTTCAGACGCTCAGGCGTAATCGTGACGCCGCACTCTTCCTCGATCTTGGCGGCGAGCTTCTTGACCTCGGCCTTCCAGGTCACGAGCGTCGACTCGTCGTGTACGTTGGGAATATCCATGACGTACATGTTCTTTTGCGTGGCAAAAAACTCGTAGGCCTTCTTCTTGCCATCGCAGGTGTTCTCGCCTACCACCAAGTCACTCGACTCAATGTAGGGGCAGACCTCGCCCAGCTTAAAGCCGGCAAAGCTCTTGATAAGCGGGCAGGTGTTGCGCGGCAGATGCTCCTCGACCTTATCGGTTGCCCAATCGGCACCCGAGCACAGGCCCACGGGAATACCGTCGCAGGCGAGCACAATCTCCTCGGGCACGTACACGCAGAACGAGCCCACGATTTTGGTGGCCTCGCCAGCCTCCTTTTTGTCGAGCATCTCCTTAATGCGGCCGCTATGGATGTTGGTGGCCACAAAGTCCAAGTAGGACGTGGACTTGGGGCGGTTCTTCTGCGACAGGAACATGTCCCCGTACATCTGGCCCACGGCGCCCAGCAGCATATCGTGGTCGGCAAGATTCATGCCGAGGCTCTCCCACATCGGGTGGAAATCAAATTCTTCAGCCATAACGGTTCCCCTCTCGAACCAAAAACGGATAACAGCGGTATCGATGCACGACGGACGGCGATTGCCCGGCCGTGCTCAAACCCGGAATTTTAGGGAACCTGCTTTGCGGTCGGTTATTTAGTTGTGCGTCGTCTCTCCCGGAGCCGTGAACATACCTGCTCATATGCGGCTCCGAGCGATATATAGGGCACGCGCGGCAACGCGGCGAATGTATGTCGTCTGCGGCATGTGCGCACCCTCCTTTACAAGTTGAGGTCAACTATATCAACGGTCGTCGTCCAGACGAATACCGCCGACACGCGTACGACAGCTGCGGGATGCGAACACCTCGCTGTCTGATAAATAATTATCAGATTGATAAGATTTTGTTATATAGAAATCGGCGAGCGGTAAAGTGGAAACAAAGCGGTCGAGGACTACCTCCTCGCCCGCATCGCCCACCGAATTAACGACAAACCAAATGGATCCTGCTGGCATCAAAATGCATGCGCAGCGTCTCGCCTGCTTGCGGCAGCTCGTCGACAGGTATGCCCACTTTGTTGACCTTCCACTGCAGGCGCGTCGGCGCATCGGCACGCGGCACGTCCAGCAGCACCAGGCGCTCAAAACGCGAATCGCTCACTCGGGCCACGTGCAGGTCATAGCTGTTGCGACCCCGCTCGGCACGGTTGTCCACATGAAAGTAGCTCGCACGAATACCCAGGTACGCCACGTTATCGGGAACCTCACGGCCCACGTTGAAGGTCATGCCCCAGTCCAGGGCCTCAACTTCCTGAAGCCCGATCTTGCGCGCGCGGCTCGTATTCTTGCAGCCCGTCAGGCGCAGCGCAGCCAAGGTTTGCGGCCGGCGGACCACGTCCTCGACGGAGCCGATCTCCTCCACATGTCCGTTATGCATCACGCAAATGCGCTCGCACAGGCGGCATGCCTCGTCAATATCGTGGCTCACGTAGAGCACGGTACGATTACAGACGTCGAACAGGTCGAGCATGTTCTGCTCAAGCGCGCTCTTGAGATACGCGTCGAGCGCACTCATGGGCTCATCGAACATAAAAATGCCCGGGTGTGCCGCCACCATGCGAGCAAGCGCCACACGCTGCTGCTGGCCGCCCGAGAGACGCGCGGGATAGCGGTCGGCAAAATCGGCCAGTCCAAAGATACCCAGGTAGCGCTCGGCAAGTTGCCTACGCGCCGCGGCGTCGCCTGCACCCTCAACGCCGGCGCACACGTTATCGGCCACCGTCATATTAGGGAACAGCTGATAGTTTTGAAACATCAGGGCGCACTTGCGCTCCTGGGGCGACAGATTGATGCCCGCCACCGAGTCAAAGAAGGTTACGCCGTTGACGACGATCTTGCCCTCGTCGGGCGTCTCCACGCCGGCAATACAGCGCAAGGTGCAGCTCTTGCCGCATCCGGAGGCGCCGAGCAGCGCCACACGCTCCTCGCCGGCATCGAGCTGAATGTCGAGGGTAAAGCCGGGATAGCGCTTTTTGATATCCAGAACGAGCGACATGGCCTATCGACCTCCCTGCAAAGCGGCATCATCGCGCATGAGCTCGGCCAGCGCCTCGCGATCGATACGCAAGGCATCGCCGCCCGCCGGGTCGAGCGAATCGCCCTGTCCGGCAAGATCTTTGATCCGCTTGCGCTCCACACAGGAAAGGCCCCGCTCGCGATACTTTTGCGAATGAGCGGTGTACATATTGATAAACAGGATGACCAGGAAACTAAACACGATCACGACGGCGACCCAAAAGAGGGCCACCGACGTGTTACCGCCCATCCACTCAAAGTAAATCGCAATGGGAATGGTCTGCGTAATGCCGGCATAGTTGCCTGCAAAGAACAGCGTGCAACCAAACTCGCCCATCGCGCGGGCAAAGGCGAGCACCGTGCCGGCGGCAATCGAGGGCCAGCCAAGCGGCATCATAAGCTTGGTAAAGATGCGACGCTCGGACCATCCCAGGGTTCGCGCCGCATCGAGCATCTGCGTGTCAAGGCTCTCGAAGGCTCCGAGTGCCGTACGGTAGACCAGGGGAAACGACACCACCACGGCAGATATCACCGCCGCGGGCCACGTAAAGACGATCGAGATACTGTGTGCAATAAGCCACTGGCCAACCCCGGTTGAGCGGCCAAACAGCATGAGGAGCAGAAAGCCACACACCGTGGGAGGCAGCACCATCGGGATGGTAAAGACCGAGTCGAGTAGGCCCTTCACGCGGCTCGTCGTACCCATGGTCTTCCATGCGGCAAACAGGCCCAGCGCAAAGGAGATCAGCAGGGCAAGGCCGCTCGTTTTGATAGACACCCAAAACGGGCGATAGTCGATGTTGCCCAAAAAGGAGGCCAGAGAGGCCAAGGGCCCCTGCTCATCCCGCAACACGACAGACGATGCTTCTACCATTTGAGCGCTATCAAGCCA